>NZ_CP055156.1:0-663123 GCF_014217805.1 Adhaeribacter swui | reverse complement strand
AGTTAAATTACTCGCCGAAGCGCAACGCACCAATACCTTTCAGTTATTAAATCAGCCGGTTATTTCTAGCTAAATTTTTAAAATTTATTCTGGTGGCTAACAAATTAAAACCGCTTAATAGAGCAGCCGGTAGCGCGCTTCTGCGAAATGGCCGGAGCTTGATTAGCTACTATTGCATCTAAGGCATTTTTTAAAAAATTCTCTTTTACGTAGCCTTCTACCTGCGGATTATCGTCGATAGCGCCTTTATACCGCAGCGTAAACGTACCGTTATCGGGTTGCAGCACAAAAACTTCGGGAGTTTTGGTTGCGCCCCATTGCTGGCTAACTTTTTGGTCGGTGTCTACGGCGTACTGAACATCATTTGCCGCTTTAGTAGTGGTGTTATTGGTATTAATGGCTGATTGGATAAACAAGAATTTAACTCCTTTGCCGGCGTAATCGGTGTTGAGTTGCTGCAAACGTTTTTGGTACAATTGCGCATACGGGCAAAGCGCATTGGTAAAAATCACTACCACTGCTTTACTGGCCGCATGGTCGGTAAGCGCTACTTTTTGACCAGTTTCCGTCTGCAACGTAAATGCCTCTACTTTCTGGCCCGGTTGGTAGCCGCCGGTTTGCGCTTGCAAATGCAAAGTGAATAGCAGTAAAAAGCAACTGATAATTATTTTTCTCATTCTTAAGCTTTTTAAAAATGCTTTGTTGTTTTGGATAGCCCTGCTATAAATATAGTAAAATTTTAATAATTATTGCTTTTGTTAGCGGCTAAAGTTAATCTTAAAACAATCCGGAATTTACGTTTTTTAAAAATTACGGTTAGCGATGCAGGCAATAAGTAAGTACCGTATTGTTTTCCACCTCAAAGTGCACCGTATATTTTTGCTGAAAGGTAAGGGTTTGAATTTGAGCTTCTAAATAACCCCTATGGGTAGTTTCAAAAGGAAACAAGATTAGATTTTCGCTGAAAGTAATATTTTTTTTGCCGTGTAATTTGTACAAAGTTTCTTTGGCGCTCCAGGCAATCGTTAGTTCTACCAGATCGTTGGTTAAAAATTGTTTCTCAGTTTCTGACAAAAATTTATCTTTTACCCGCAACACCTTAGATTGTATTCTTTCAATATCTATGCCAACCCTGTAATCCTTGGATACCAGAACGGCAACCTGGTCGTGGGTGTGCGAAATGGAGATCTGGCAAGCGCAATTTTCAAAAACAGGCTGACCGGTTTCGTTGTTCAGTAGTAAGTAAAAATCCGGCGTAAATTTTTGCAGGAGCTGGTAAGCCAGTATGCGGCTGGCTAGCCATTCGGCCCGCCGTTTTTCGTGGCTTATCGTTTCCGGTAAAATTATTTCGGTGGGTAAACCCGGGTGTTGCAACAATTGCAGACTAGTTTCGGTAAGTGCCCAACGGCCTAAAAAGGTGCTGGCGTTTATTTGTTTTATTTCAGTTAAAGGCATAAGCGGCGTAAATATAGCGTTCTGGGGCTTACCAAATTTATTTTTTGAATTAGCTAACCCGGCAGCAGCAACTATGTTTGGTTTCGGGTATTTTTGCAAATAATTACTTTTTCTTAAATAGATTATTGTAAATTAGCTAAACGCCGTCATACACAAATTTAGTTTTCATGAGTAAACGCATTATTCAGGTACAAAAAAGCGCCAGCCTTACGGGCCACCGGGATTGCGTGTATACCCTGGAACGCTCCGGCCAGGAAGAAGTATTTTTTTCGGCAGCCGGCGATGGCATGATAGTAGCCTGGGATTTGCGTAACCCCGGTAACGGCGAACTCATTGCCCAGGTACCTTCGTCAGTGTATGCGCTGCGCTACGTGCCCGATAAAAACTGGCTGTTGGTAGGGCACAACCATAATAGCCTGCAGGTAATCGATTTGTTTAAAAAAACGGTAATTGCTACCGTACCTTTACCGCCATTAGCCATTTTTGATATCGCGTACTCCGAGGCAAACCAACTTATTTATGTGGCTCTGGGCGATGGGGGAGTAGGGGTAATTAGCGCCGATGGATTTATTTTAAAAAAAATAGTTAAACTATCCGATAAAAGTGCCCGTAGCCTGGCTTTAAACGAAGCAACCCAGGAACTAGCCATCGGCTACAGCGATCATTTAATCCGGATACTGGATGTCCGGAGCTTAGCGCTTAAATTAACCATATCGGGCCATACTAATTCGGTTTTTACGGTGGCTTATTCGCCGGATGGGCAATATTTGTTGAGTGGGAGCCGCGATGCCCATTTAAAAGTTTGGGCCGTAGAAAATGCCTACGAAGCCCACGCCTCTATTATAGCGCACATGTACGCCATTAATCATATTACTTACAGTCCGGGGGGGCAGTTTTTTGCTACGGGCAGCATGGATAAGTCCATTAAAGTGTGGGATGCGGAAACGTTCCGGTTGTTAAAAGTTATTGATAAAGTACGGCACGCCGGGCACGGTACGTCGGTAAATAAATTATACTGGTCGGGGTACTGCAACCAATTGGTTTCGGGTAGCGACGACCGCACCATATCAGTCTGGGATTTAAATTTTAGTTTAACTTATGAAGATTACACCCTTAGAGATTAGGCAAAAAACCTTTGAAAAAGCTTTCAGAGGTTTAGATAAAGATGAAGTAACCGCGTTTTTGCTAACACTTTCGCAGGAGTGGGAAAAGCTGATGGACGAAAACAAAGAGCTCCGGGTAAAACTGGATATTTCTGGTAAAGAAGTACAAAAAATGCGGGAGGTGGAATCGTCGTTGTACCGCACGCTTAAAACTGCCGAAGATACCGGAAATAATATATTGGAGCAGGCCAACCGGTCAGCGGAGTTAAAATTACGTGAAGCCCAGCTGCAAGCCGATCAGTTACTCAACGATACTCGCCTAAAAGCCCGCAGTATTATCGAAGATGCGTACAAACAATCCGAGAAGGCGATTGACGACATGCAACGCGAAGTAAAACAACTGGAACAGGAACATCAACGTATGGAAACCTATCTGGAGAATCTGGTTCGCGATTTAAAAAATATGGCCCACGATGCTTTAGAAAAAGTAGAAAAATCAAACAAACGCCCGCGTACCTATTTATCCGGTATTTTATCGCAGGCGGCTAACGTAAAAGTAAAGCAAGTGGAATTATCAAAAGAATTAAAAGATGTGTACTCCGGCAGCACCGTTGATAACAGCCCGGTAAATGCGCCGGCTCCGCAGCATCGCGCCGAGCAATTGTTGACGGATAAACCAGTTACGGCTCAAAATCCAGCGGTAGAACCTATTCCGGGTACGCCCGAGCAACCCGAGCCGAACCCAACGCCAGATGTAACACCGCCGCAACCCGAAATTCCGGACCCAAAAACGCCGGTACCTTCACCAACCGGACCCGAAATTGAACGACCAAAACCAGATATCCCAGACATTCCGTCGCCGGCTCCTGAAATAGAACGCCCCGTACCCGAAATAGGCCCGATTACGCCGGGCACCCCGGAAGTGCAGCCGCCTTTAACGCAACCCGGTGGGCCATCGTTTGGGCAAGGCAAACCAGCTGCTAAACCGGTAGCACAACCAGCAGGTGGCGGTTCGTTTTTCGATGAACTAGATTAAGCGGTATTACCAGATATGCAAGGACGCATTGCCCTGGAAGGCATGGAGTTTTTTGCTTTTCACGGTTACTACGACGAAGAGCAGAAAATCGGGAATAAGTACGGCGTAGATTTATTTATATACACCGATTTACAAGCTGCGGCGCAAACCGATGAGTTGCCCAAAACGGTAAATTACGAGTTATTATACAAGCTGGTATACGAAGAAATGAAAGTGCCGGCCCGTTTGCTGGAGCATTTAGGCCACCGGATTATCGACCGGGTCTTTCAAAAGTTTCCGCATTTAAAACAGGTAAAAATAAACATTTATAAATTTAATCCGCCGCTCGGAGGCATTTGCCACAAAGCCAAAGTTACCTTAAAAGAAAAGCGGTAATTAGATTAGAAAATTAAAAAATAGCCTTTCTGGGTAGTCCCTTACCCGGAAAGGCTATTTTTTTAATTTTCAGAATTTAGAAGCTGTTTTGTATTTGACTTAAAAACAAAGCTGTTTGCCAGGAGTAATAACATTATTGCCCCTGAAGAAGCACACCTCCCGCCAGCTTGTAGCTGGTGGGTGATTATAAAGGGATGTTTTCAACTTCCGGCCAGTTGAAAACTGGCCACTATCAAAAGCTCCCAGTTATACTGAGTTAAACTGGAAGCAGATATATCCTTCGTTGTACTTAGAGTTAGCGAAGCGCTCTAAGTACTTTGTGTGCGGTCAATCTCTGATTGGCGTTTACCCAAGACTCCCTAATACGCCAATCAGAGATATAGCTATTCGAAAAATGCGTAGTGACCGCTGACGCGAACGCTACGCATAACACTTAGCAGCGTGCATAGCAGGAAGCTTACATAATTTTAAATTTTTAAAAATTTCCTTTATCCAGAAATTTTGCACAAGTAAAAAGCTTGAATAACAACCTAATACCTATCGCTTACAACCGAAAACCTACTACTTATAACCTAAATTGAGTAAATCAGTGGCGGCGGTAAAAGCCGATAACTTTCCGGCCAGTACGGCTTGTTCTTTTTCGGGTAAAAGCTGCGCTACGGCGGGGTTGGCAAAAAATCGTTCTTCCAGGGTTTGCCTAATGGTTTGGTGTAACCAGTACAGTTGCTGATTATTTCGTTTTTGCTCCCAATAACCAGTTTGCCTGGTTTGGGTCTCGTATTGTTGTATTTGTTCCCACACTTCGGCGACACCGGTTTGTTCCAGGGCAGAACTTAGCATCACCGGAACCAGCCAGCCCGAAGCTGCCGCCGGAAATAAATGCAAAGCGTTCTGGTATTCTTGTTGGGCAGCCTGGGCTTTCTCTTTATTAGAACCATCAGCTTTCGTAATTACCAGCGCATCGGTCATTTCCATAATGCCTTTTTTCAAGCCTTGTAATTCGTCGCCGGCGCCTGCCAACATGAGTAACAGGAAAAAATCAGTTAAACTATGAACGGCAGTTTCGGACTGGCCTACGCCTACAGTTTCAATAAAAATAACTTCAAACCCGGCAGCCTCGCACAAAATGATACTCTCGCGAGTATAGCGCGCCACGCCGCCCAACGAGGCGCCCGCCGGCGAAGGCCGGATATAGGCATTAGGCTGGGTAGCCAGTACCTCCATGCGGGTTTTATCGCCTAAAATACTGCCGCCTGACCGTTGGCTGCTGGGATCAATGGCCAGTACCGCTAACTTTTTTTTAAATTTTTGAATAATGTAATTGCCCAACACTTCGATAAACGTGCTTTTGCCCACACCGGGCGAGCCTGTAATGCCCACCCGGATGGATTTGCCCGAGTAAGGGAGTAAGCGGTTAATTACTTGCTGGGCCAGTTCCTGGTCGGAGGGTAATTTGCTTTCTACTAAAGTAATAGCGCGACTTAAAACTACCCGGTCCTGGGCCAGAATGCGGTCTACGTACTGATCGACATAAAAGCGTTTAACCAAAATTGTTTGATGGGGTTAGAAACCAGCGCTTAGGTTAGTTGAAAAATTCCGGAAAATAAAATTTTTTAAAAATTTTACCGCAAGTGGCTGTACCGGATGTTGAAAAAATAGCTTTGCACAAAGTTAGGTAAGCCCAATTCGCTGTGCCCCTCGTCGCTGAGCATCTGCCCTTCGTCGACGTAGTTGCAGCCCAGCCCGGGTGTGTTCGGGTTATTAATCACGCCTAAGGTTTTTTCTTTTTCTTTAGCTAAATAAATTTTTCCATCCGGACCTAACTGCAACGAGCCAATTTTATCGGCTTTCGATACGGCAATAAGCGTAGCCGATTCTTCGATGGCTTGCCGGGAACCTAGTAAGTTAAATTGCCAGATTTGCGGGGCTACGTTGCCAATGCCGTTGGTAGTACCATATAATTTAGTGCCGTCCGGCGAAAATTCAATGCCGTAAGCTTCGTCGTAATGTTCAAAGGCCAGCGGGTTAGATACTTTGCCGGTGGCGTTATTAAAATCAAAAACTTCGAACAAGTTGCTGTCGCGCCACAAAGCCAAAGCTAATTTTTTGCCATCTGGCGAGGCTTTCATGGCGCCAATAGCTTCTTTGTTTTTACCTTTGTGCACGGTGCCCACATTGCTTACTACGGGCTGTCGGCTTACGCCCGCAGCGGTTACCTGAAAAGCATAAAACCCATTGGTGCCCCATTTGTGGGTAATTACCCAATAATCGGTATTGTTGCTGTGCTTTACGGCCGTTAACTTTTCGGATACTGGCGATACCAGGAAATTATTTTTCTTGGCAATATCGCCTGAGCCTTTCTGCAAGCGCATATCTACTTCGGAGTAGCGCAAACCGTATAATTGCGATTGCAGATCGGCGGTGAAAATGTAATAGATATTGGGGTTAAGCGGCCGCGGTACAATTACCGCCGATTGCGTAGAAGATCGGTGCCCCATTAAGCGGTTGCCGTTGGGCATTAATTTGTGTTCCCGGTTCCAGACGCTCACGCCGTTGGTGTAAAACAACAAATTGCCCTCCGCATCCGATATAGTAGCGCAGCCTTCCATGGTAGAAAGCATGCTGTTGTTTAAAGGTGTGGCCTTGCCGCTATTAAAATCTAAACCTGCTCGTTCGCCAAAATACCAGATGTTGGCTTCTTTCTGCGCTGAGGCCGCATGTGTAAACCAAAAAAAAGATAAAAATAAAAAGACAGACGGAAGCTTTTTGAACATAACAGGATGGCGGTAATAGTAACAGAATGGTCTAAATTCGAAAAATTTAAAATAAAAGTAAAATTAGTGCTACTAATAATTCATTAAATATAACGGTGTACTTCCCGGATTATTCTGGTATAATAGCTGCGGTGCGCAGGATGTCAGGGTGCAGTAAGTTCAGGGTCAGATATTTGAATTATTAAAAATTTTTGTTTTGGATTTGATTATAGCCTAAGGTAGAGTGGATTTACTTTCGTAACTACTTTGGCGCGGATATACTTCCGAGACTTACGAGTTAAGGCTGATAAACTTAGAAATTCTCGTTCGCATAGCCGCTATTTTAGCTGTGATTATTTAGTGATTTTCTGCACCTGATACAGCTACTTGCTGCATAGTAGATTTACTATAATTCTAAAATTTAAAAAATAGCGGTAAACTTTATAAAGATAAATGCCTGCTTGTCAACAAGCAGGCATTTATCTGGTAAGTCTAAATTCGAAGATTATAATTTGATTTATAAGGTTAAGCTACCTGTAAAAACAGCTTATCAGCGTTTCGGCGGACTTTTTTCTGCTTTGCCAGCCAGTCGTTGGTTTCGTCGCGGAAGCCTAAAGGCAGCAGGGTAACGCTGCGCAGGCCTTTTTCTTTTAAGTGTAATAACTCGTCCAAGGCGGCGGCTTCAAAACCTTCCATGGGGGTAGCGTCTACTTGTTCGGTAGCGGCGGCGGCAATGGCCGTACCAAAAGCAATATAAGCCTGGCGAGCGGCCCACTGGAAATTTTGCTCCGGCGTATTACGGGTTACTAAGCCCACCAGCGAATTTTTAAAACCGGCCAAAGTTTCCGGATCAACCCCGCGTTCGGCGGCAATTTGGTTAATGTACTCGGTAACTTGTGCTTCAGTGATATTATCCCAGGCCGCAAAAACAAGTAAGTGCGAGGCTTCTACAATTTGCGGTTGGTTGTTAGCTATTTTCTGAATTTGCTGACGTAGTTCTTCATCTTCAATAACCAGAATAGTGTAAGGCTGCAATCCCATCGACGAAGCCGATAAGCGGATTGCTTCCAAAATTGTATCTATTTTTTCGAAAGGCACTTTCTCACCGGTCATTCTTTTGGTGGCGTAGCGCCAATTTAAAGCTTGTATTAAACTCATGGTATTTTAATTTATTTTTTTGTGCTGGTTTATAACTATATGATTTTTTATTTCTAAGTTATCATAATTAACAGTGTTAACTTTAAGGCTAAATTTTTTAAATTTTACTTTCTATTCATTAATCCTAAAGGTTGCGGTTTTATAAATTATTCTAAGTTCCGGATAAACCCTTGAATGGCATCTTGCAATACCAATTGGTTTAATTTATCCGGGGCAGCGCTGCGGCCGGTAAGATTAATAGATATAAGGCCGTGCAGCATCGACCAATACGTATGAAATTTTAAAAAACAATCTGTTTCGGGGTTTTTACTGGTAGCAATTAAGGCTTTAATGGTTTCCTGAAGCAGGTTGCTGAACTTGGTCATTTCTGGTGTTTGCCGCACTATTTCGCAAGTAGGCATACCCAAACCGTACATAAGTTGGTAGTATTCTTTATTTGTAACAGCAAAATTCCAGTAAGCGTAAGCCATGGCTTCTAATTGCTTGGCCGGCGAAGCATGTTGTTGTTTAGCAGTTTCTAATTGCTCATTTAAAAACCCGAAGCCTTCTTTGGTAAACTCTTGTAAAATAGCTTCTTTGTTTTCGAAATGGTTGTAAATAACCGGCACACTGTATTCAATGGCATCGGCAATTTTACGAATCGAGAGTGCCTGCCAGCCTTCGGCTAAAACCAAAGCCCAGGCAGCCCGCAGAATACTTCCCCGAACTTCTTCTTTTTGCCTTTGTTTACGCTCTACAATGCCCATAATCTTAATTATTGTTATTATAGTTAACAGTGTTAACAAATATAAAGTTCTATTGTTTGCTAGCCAAGCAAATTTTTTAAATTCTGTTAAGTTAAAGATGGGTTAAATGCCAGAATAGCATAAGCCCGGTTATTAAAAGTAATTTCGCCGATTGCTTTAAAGTCTAAATGCTTGGTATGTACCTGGTAAGAGGCCTGGTTAGCCCCATCAATAAAAGCCAGGCCTAAGTTGTAATGTGCTTGCAGTTCTTTTTTGGTTTGTAAAAACATACGCTGGAGTAAACCTTGTTGTCGGTATGGGGTTGCTACCAACGCGGGTCCGTAAAAGAAATAAGTGTATTGTGTAACTGGCAAATTTTTAAATTTTAACTGAGGCAGGGCTTTTATAATTTCCTGCACCAAGGGCGGATACTCAGGCGGCGGCAGCTTGGTATTAATGATAAAACCAGCTAATTCGGTTTGATTGTAAGCTACAATGCTGGGCGCTGACTGGATCATACGGCGTACTTGTTCTTCCGAAAAGACACCGGTTAAAAAGCCGGCTTGGCGGTCTTGTTCCGATAAATGCTGGTAAGTATACTGGTTAGCTAAATGAACGATAGCGGGTACATCGGAGGCAGAAGCAACGCGGCAGTTAAAATCGGGCATAATGGTTGAAGTTTAAACCAGCGGAAGTACGGCGTTATTTTAAAATTTGCGCGCTTAAGAGTTGGTATACCTGGTTAATGTTGTGGTCTTTCCGGAATTCTTTAATAATGGGTTCGGCCTGGCCGGTAACCCAAATTTTAAGTTCGGCATCTAAATCCAGCATACCGCCGCTTTCTTTCGAAAAGCGGGTAATCGATTTATACGGAATAGACAGGTATTCTATTTTGGAGCCCGTTAAGCCTTGCTTATCTACCACAAATAAGCGTTTATTAGTAAAAACCAGTAAGTCGCGCAAAATGCTGAAAGCTTTATGCAGGGTTTCGTCTTCTACTAGCAATGGCGCAAACTCGGCCTGTACTTTCTCCAGCGCTATTTCGCTGGCATTTCCCATTAAACCGTCCAGTAATCCCATGCTTTTTACGTTTTTTTAACTAGTGAAAAAGTGGTTTGCCAGCGAGCTGCCTTAATAACTTTAAGTATAAGAAAAATTGTTTTGAAGTTTACTTTTTTACAAAAAATACTAACGGGTTCCGGTAAATAACAGACGCTTAAAACGGTTGAACGGAGTAAACAAATTTTTGCTTCTGCCAAAATAAAAAATTTTTAAAAATTTTAATGTGTGAGCTATGTTAACTGTTTGATTTAGTGCTTGTAGCTTATGATTATTGCGGATTAAACGTGACAATTCTATCTTACCTGAACTAACCCAAAACAACAATTTACTGTGTAATTTAAATATTAAATATATTTATTTTTATATATTTAATATTTGTTATTAGCTTTGTAGCATTATCGCGTACACAATTAAGTAAAATGAAAGGTATAACGGGTATAAATTTTATATTCGTAGGAATAATTGCGACAGTTTCTGGTGCAATTATCTTATTGAAAAATGACTTTGCAACAAATCATCCGGAGAATAATAGCCCGGCAAAACAAGAAATTAAAGTAGTAGCCCAAAACCTACCGGATGCTAATAAAAGTATCCTGGACTATTCTTTAATAGCGGACAAACTAACCAAACAGAAGGATAATCTAACAACTGCTTCCGAAGCTGAGGCAAAAGCAACATTTCCTAAAAAAAGAAAAATGAACCGGTTAGCTAACGATTCAAAAAAGAAAGGCTATGATTTTGAAAAATACGTTATCCGGAAGTTTGATAAAAAGCAATTTAAATTAAAGGTTTGGGACGAGCGTAACTACCTGGAAAGCATTTCCACCGAAACTGTGCGGCAACCCGATTTAATTTACCAGTATACGCAAGAGGGTATTCTGGATAGCTTTGCGGTAGAGTGTAAATGGCGAAAACAATTTCAAGACAACGAAATTGAAATTGCCACCCATCAGCAAATTGAAAATTATAAAATTTTTGAAAAAAAAACCGGTTTGCCGGTGTTTATTACGCTGGGTATTGGCGGAGAACCCGCCTCACCCAAACAAATATACATTATTCCCCTGAATAAGATTTTTTCGAATAAGGTAGATATCTCCTTTCTGATGGAGTTTGAGCAGGTGCCTTCCCGAAATTTTATTTACGATTCCCGAACAAAGAACTTATCTGCCAGAACTTATCCGGCTATCTCAGAAGGAATTTAAGTTATAAACTTAATCGCTGTTGGATTGCTACCTACCCATTCGGCAATTACTTGTTCTAACTAAAAGCAAGCCGGTAGTTTATTTAATAACTCAAATTTGTAATAAGCAAATAACGCGTATAAGGCGGGGTATACTTTGTAATTAAAATTAATTGAAAAACTGCTTTGTAATTTTATCTGGCTAAGATTAATCAGCTTCTCTTCTGTCTGTGCACCAGTTCTTTATCCATGGTTACAAAGCGGTAATCGTACGTGAAGGGTTCCCGGCTTTTAATTTGTATTTGAGTAAAGTCTGGGTGGCGTGCATTAATTACGAAGTTGTATTCGGTGGGTACTACAGCCGAAGGTACTTTTAACAGCAAAGTTTCGCCTGCCCGGTACCACTCCGAGCCCAAGGGTTGCGTTTCGGCGTAGCTGCTGGCCAGTTTCCAGCTATTGGGCAATGTTTCCGGCGTGATAGTTTGAACCGGTATGGTATCCGGAATATCCAATACCATAACCGTAAACCGCGTACCAAGCACGCCTTGGCCCATTTTATGTACCATGTTTTCCATGGAAGCTAAAGAGCGGCTGGAGGCAGCGTATATTACAAATTCACCTTCGTAGTTCCAACGGCCCGAAAAACCAGGCGCGTACAACTTATCAGCAAACTTTTCGAAAACAATGCGGTAAACTTCCATTGGCTACTGCTTAAGCCGCGTAGCCGTGCGCCAACCGGAGTAATTGCTTTTCTACTTCCGTTATCCCCGAAACGGAATGTAAAAGCGACAACGGACTTTGGTTATTTAAACCCGGCGAAGGAATAGCCAGCCAATCCATAAACTCGGCAGTAGAACCAAATAAATCATCACCTAGAGCAAATAAACGATGCAGCTTTAACAATTTTTCGGCTGCGTCGCGGGTAAATTTTTTCTGCGATTTCCGGTAATTATCTACTGTTTTCGAGTCTATTCCAACCAGATTAGCTAACTCATTTTTTCGGAACCCAGCGTGTTTCAGTAGATTTTCAAAATACAAAGCCTCAATCCCTTCCTGCGCTTTGCTTACTAGGGCTAATTCATCCTGCACCACAAATAAATCGGCCGCTACTTCTAAAGGAGCATACATAATCAAGTTAAATCAAAGTTTAAGTAAATATACGGAAACTTTCGGATTGTTGACGGAAATTTCCTTTAAATATTTGCTAACGGTGAAATGTGGATTCGCTACTTAGGAAAATTTTTAAAATAGAATTATCTAATCTTTCAGAGTTTTTTCTAGCTGCGAAACCAATGCAATAAACTTCTCCGATTTTTCTTCGATGGTGCTTAGTCCTTGTTGGGCCAAATCAATTTTGCCGGCTTTATACAGGTTAAATAATTGCCGGGCGGTGGCATCCATGTCTTGTTGCAACGTTAATAGCGGAAGCAGCCCCGGTTCATGCCGGTATTTTTTTAAGCCAATTTCGTTAAACCAGGTATTTATCGGGCTGTTTGATGAAAACAACGATGCATCGTACTCGCCGTTATTAACATAAAGCACCGACCGGATCTTGGATTTGTAGAGGATATGCTTAATGCGTAGCTGTTGAAAATCGATTTCAGCTAAATTCATGCGGAGGCGTTAAGCATTATGGGACAAGTTAATTTCGTTAAGCGGGTAACCTAGTTCTTGTAGTTTTTGCCGGAACAGCACTTCCTGAGTTACTTCGTAACCAAACACCAAAATACCGGTTATTTCTTCATTTTCGTTGTAGATAGCCTGATAAGTAAAGTTGATGTAAATTTGTTCCAACTCGTGGGCATTATTGCGACCTATTTTTATAGGAACTTTTTGTGCCACGTAATCCTGGCCGGTTTGGTAAACCTTATCCAGAATCTGAAGAAAGCCTTGTTCTACCACTTCGGGGAGCGCTTCGGCCACAGTTTTGTGCAGCAAGTCGCGGTTAGGAAATAATTTCTGGTATTGCGGGTTAACCATTTCGTAGCGGTGCGCCGGACTTTTTAAAATGCAGAAAAAGGCCGGTGCTTGCATAATCAGCCGTTCTAAAGTAGTTCTTTCGGTTTCGGCTTTCTGAAAGGCCAATTGTACCTGGTCGGATAAGGCAGCCATTTGTTCGTTGCTGGCCAGTAATTCCTGCACCATCAATTTGGTATCGTGAATGTCGGTGTTGCTGCCTACCCGCATGTGCACATTGCCTTGCAAATTAACGAGAGGTAAGCTTTTGACCACGTGCCACCGGTAATAGCCCGCTTTGTTCCGGATGCGAACCTCAGACTGAAATTCCTGGTTGGCAGGCAAAGCACCGTGCATCTTTTTTTCCACGGCAATTAAATCATCCGGGTGAAACGTGTTTCTCCAGCCGCTGCCCAGTAAATCGGCTTCGGATAACCCGGTATAATCGAGCCAGCGCTGGTTCACGTAGGTTACGTTGCCGTGCGTGTCCGCGGTATGAATGAGCTGCGGCACCGTATCGGTCATAAATTTAAATTTATTTTCGGTTTCCTGGTGCGCCAGCTTGGCCAGTTCGCGTTCGGTAACGTTGGTGGTGCGCCGGATAATGTATTTTACTTCGCCATCTTGATTTAGTACGGGCGTATGCGACGCTTCCCAATACCGGGTTTCAAAGCCGCCACCTTCGGCTTGAGGCCGGGCTATATCGTAGCGGAGTACATCAAAATAAATAACTTTTTTTTCCTGAAAGGTTTTATCAATGGATTGCCGCAACAACGATCTGTTTTTAGAGTCGGCATTATTGGGGCTGTCCGGAAAAGCTTCGAGCAAATTTTTACCGATTAGCGCCTCCCGGCTACGCAATACCAGGCTTAAGTAGTTATTAGTGGCAGCTAAAACCGTGTAATCCGGGGCAATGGCAACTAAGGCCTCCGGTATATGTACAAACAGTTCGTTTAAATCTAAATTAATATTATCCGGCATTTAGTTCGTGTATTAACTTTTCTAAAATTTGCTGAGCAGCAACGCTGATAACCGTGCCCGGCCCAAAAATTCCTACTACTCCGGCATCCGTTAAAAACTGATAATCCTGAACCGGAATAACGCCGCCGGCAATTACCAAGATATCCTCCCGGCCTAAGGCTTTAAGTTCCGAGATTAATTGCGGGATTAAGGTTTTATGGCCGGCAGCTAAACTGCTCACACCAACCACATGCACGTCGTTTTCGGCGGCTTGCCGGGCTACTTCCTGGGGTGTTTGAAAAAGCGGTGCAATATCTACATCAAAACCTAAATCGGCGAAGGAAGTGGCAATTACTTTAGAGCCCCGGTCGTGCCCATCCTGACCCATTTTGGCCACCATAATGCGGGGCCGGCGACCATCTAATTGGGCAAAGTGGTCGGCCAGTTCTTTGGCTTTTTTAAAATTTTCGTCATCCGAAAGTTCGGTAGCGTAAATCCCTGAAATAGCTCTGATCACTGCTTTGTGTCGTCTGTATATTTGTTCTAAAGCGTTGGATATTTCGCCTAAGGTAGCTCGTTTACGGGCAGCTTCCACAGCTAGTTCCAATAAATTTCCGGTGTTGTTTTGTGCTGCCTTGGTTAATGCCTGTAAAGCAGCTTCTACTAAGGTGTTATCACGTTTGGCTTTAAGTTGTGCCAAACGTTTGAGCTGGGCTTCCCGTACGGCAGTATTATCAATATCCCGGACTTCGAGGGGGTGTTCATCTTTTTCAGGACGGTATTTATTAACGCCCACAATTACATCTTTGCCCGAATCAATCCGGGCCTGACGTCGGGCAGCCGCTTCTTCAATGCGCATTTTAGGTAATCCGGTGGCTATCGCTTTAGCCATACCACCCAGTTCTTCTACTTCGGTTATAAGTTCCCAGGCTTTGTGCACTAGCTGGTGCGTGAGCATTTCTACGTAATAAGAACCGCCCCACGGATCTACTACTTTGGTAATATGGGTTTCGTGTTGCAGGTATAACTGGGTATTGCGGGCAATACGGGCCGAAAAATCGGTGGGTAAGGCAATGGCTTCGTCGAGGGCGTTGGTATGTAAACTTTGGGTGCCGCCCAAGGCGGCGGCTAAGGCTTCTACGGTAGTGCGGGCCACATTATTAAACGGATCTTGTTCGGTTAAACTCCAGCCGGAAGTTTGGCAGTGCGCCCGCAGCATCAGTGATTTTTTGTTTTTCGGATGAAACTGCTGCATGAGCTTAGCCCATAACAAACGACCCGCCCGAAGCTTGGCAATTTCCATGAAGTGGTTCATGCCGATAGCCCAGAAAAAAGATAAACGGGGTGCAAACTGGTCGATAGCTAAGCCAGCGTTTAAACCTGTACGCACGTATTCTAGGCCATCAGCTAAGGTGTAAGCCAATTCCTGGGCGGCGGTAGCGCCGGCTTCGTGCATGTGGTATCCGCTGATGCTGATGGAATTAAATTTAGGCATTCGCTGGGCCGTAAAAGCAAAAATATCGGCTACAATGCGCATACTGGGTTCGGGCGGGTAAATGTAGGTGTTCCGAACCATAAATTCTTTTAAAATATCATTCTGGATGGTGCCGCTCAGTTGCTCGGGTTTTACGCCTTGTTCTTCGGCGGCTACAATGTAAAAAGCCATAATGGGCAACACGGCGCCGTTCATCGTCATGGAAACGCTCATTTGGTCCAGGGGAATCTGGTCGAAGAGAGTTTTCATGTCCAGTACCGAATCAATGGCTACACCGGCTTTGCCCACATCGCCCACTACCCGCGGGTGATCGGAGTCGTAGCCGCGGTGGGTGGCTAAATCAAAAGCTACAGATAAACCTTTTTGGCCGCCCGCCAGGTTGCGGCGGTAAAAAGCATTGCTTTCTTCGGCTGTAGAAAAACCCGCGTATTGCCGGATGGTCCAGGGGCTGCGCACATACATAGTGGCATAAGGTCCGCGCAAATAGGGGGGAAGGCCCGCCGTAAAACCCAGATGTTCTAATTCCGCCATATCGGCGGCAGTATAATAATGCTGCAGCGGAATTTGTTCGGCCGTTTTCCAGGTGTTGCCTGTCGATTGAGCCATTTTAGACGAATAATCAGAACTAGCTAAAGAAATTTTTAAAAAATCGGGCTTCACGGTCGGTAATTCATTAAAGTGAAAAAGTAAAGTTTTTACTGGCTTTTACTTATAAAAGTTAGTGTTCTGCCAAGCAAACGAGGTTCGGGCGTTAAAAATAAAGGATTGACGGACTACTGTTTTGGCAGAACAGATAAATCTACCCTTCTTCTTTTGCAACAAGCAATAAATTTAAAAAATTAAAAAAGGTAAAACCTATAAGCTGATTCTTAATTGTTCAAAACCGGCCATTTTTTAAAAAGTGTTCCATTCGTGAACAAGCTGCGCTAAAACCGGACAATCTTCTTAAATATTTTAATAGATAAACTATTGATTAGAAAATAGTGAATAGGTTTGGTATGAGCCTTGGATGAAACTGGTTGAAGTTAAAATAAAAATGGTCCTGAAAATTAAAAACTATGAAATTTATCTTTTTACTGCTTGCCGGGTATGTTTATTTTTCTGCCGCGTTGTTAGATTCTTTAAAAAACTTTTCTTACGCCACGCTCCCCAGTAAACAAACTGTAATAATCGAAATTACCGAACCAACACGAGTACTTGGTGATAAAGTAGCGATGGCCAAAACAGCTTCTTTCGTCGATAAATCAGGTTATCCTTTATAAGCTAAAACTGGTTATTCTTTCTGAAGCCGTTCTTGAATGCGGCTAACAATGGAGGCCGTATCGCAGCCCTCAAAAATAAATTCATCGAAACCTTGCGCTTTTAGCTCAGCTTTCATGTGGTACGGGTTGGCAGCCAGAATAAGCGCGGTTTTATCTTTATGATTTTGCAGCGCGGGGCCAAGCTGTTGCGCAAACGACTGGTATTCTTCGTTTGAAGACGACAGTACAATTACCTGGCCTGACATGGATTGTAAAGCTTCGGTTGCTTCCGGAACCGAATCAAAATGCTGCACTTCGGTTTGAAAGCCAGCGCAACCAAAAAACTCTTTTGCGAAAGAAGCATTAATATGCCGCTGAATGGAATCGCCGATAGATATTACTACGGCCTTGGGTTTTTGCCGCCGTTTCTGGTAATGCAGTTCCACGGCAAAGCGCATTACTTCTAAAGAATAAGCTGCCCGGGCGGTATCAAAGTATTTGCTTTGAATTAACTCTTCGGGGTCGTAATCAAACTTTTCCTGGGGATTAATAAACTTGTTAGTACCCACTAAAACCTCTTCCCCCGAAGCAATTTTTTTAAATTTTTGCTGCGCCACCGCATTTAAAGCATCCTGAATAATGTGGTTTTGCCACGCGGTAGCAAAGCCGCCCTGTTTTTCCGTTTCCTGAAATAATTGCCAGGCTTCTTCAGCTAATTGTTGCGTTAAAGATTCGAGGTAATATGACCCACCCGCCGGATCAATACTTTGGTGCAGGTACGCTTCTTCTTTTAAAATGAAGGAGATATTACGGGCTAAGCGCTCCGAGAAGTGGTTTTCTGGCCGGATGGTACTATCAAAAGGGGCAATGCACAAGCTATCGCAACCCCCTATCACTGCGGCCATGGCTTCGGTGGTGGTGCGTAATAAATTAACGTGCGGGTCAAAAGTAGTTTGATACCACCGCGAAGTTTGGCTGTGCAGGCGTAAATTAGCCGCTATCTCCGGAGCCAGGCCGTAGCTTTTTATGATGGTAGCCCATAATAACCTTATAGCCCGTAGTTTTGCAATTTCAAAAAAATAATTGGTGCCCACCCCTAGTTGCAAATGGATATGTCGGGCAACTGTTTCGGGTGCAAAACCTCGCTCGGTTAAGGCATCTAAATAAGTTACGGCTACGCCAATGGTATAGGCAATTTCCTGAACAATAGTGCCGCCCGCCGTGGCAAAACGGGTACCGTTTATACTTAGTACATGAAACTTGGGACTGTCAGGGGCAAGCTGCAGCAAATGGCTTAGTTCATCAAAATAGTTGCTCGTATAGTTTTCCTGGGTAGTATCGGGTTTATAATTAATAAAGCCTTTTACTTGTTGCGAGGATATACCTTGTGCCTGCAACTGGTGCAGGTACTCCGTTAAAAACGCGGCAGGTTGCCCTTTTAAAGTAAAACTAACGAAAGTTCGGGTAAGGTCTATCCGCTGACCCAGGTAGGCCAGATCAATTGTTTTGGCCTGCTTCAGAACAAAGTGTAAACCAGTGGCTCCCTGGCTTAAAGCTAACGCCCCTTTATCCACAGCGCCCGTAAAATCTTGGTCTACCGCTATGGTTTGAATAAGGTCCCAGTGGTTAGAAGTAGTTTTGGAGCCGCGAACAAAAGGAAATGACTCCGGCTCCCAATGCGCAACAGGCAAAGCCGCCAGATCTTCCGGATGATAGCAAGGTTTAATTAGAATGCCTTCCGGGGTATTCCATTGCAAATGGTCTGGGTTTTCTCCTTTTAAATCTTGCCGTACTTTTTCGGCCCAATCGGCAGCTGTAGCTGATTTAAATTCCGGGAAAAAAGCGGATGACTGCGGTAATTCAGGCATGTAATACAGATTTGTTACGGTAGTAAAGATACATTAATAATACCACAAACCGGAGCAGTATGTTTTGTGGGGGCAGGTTCCGTTATTTAAAAGAAGGTGCCGGCAGAAAGATTTTCCGAGAATCTTGTTTATAAAAAAAGCCTTTCAATAAATGCCTTATATTAAATTGCGGTGCTTTATAACAAGCAAGTAAACATCTGAATTTTTGGCCGATAGTAGCTTAACCCGTTGGCGCTTTCGGGGTTTATTTGGGGCTGAGGCCGGTAGAAATTACCAGGTCAATTCTAATCTTAGTTTTGAGGGAAACAGGTACAGGTGGTATTAGAGCCTTGGCGTATTGGATTTTTAAGAAACACATCGGGTTATGCCCATGAAGCAAGTTAAAATAAAGGCTACCGTTGCTAAAATAATAACGATTCGCGCATGGTCTAATTGCTTGAGCAACCGGTAAGCGGCGTGAACATCAGAAATGCCATTCTCGTATTTTTCCTGAGAAAGATATATTTTTTCGGCAGTCAGGTAATCCTTTTTCTTATAAGCCCGATAAAAAGCTTCCTTCCATTTACCGCCATCCTGGTTTATGTTGTTACCCTCTATCATAAAACAACTATTACACTACGCTTGCCTCTTCTTTGCCGGCACATTAATCATGTGCCCTTATGCCAGATTTGGGCACGTTGATGTGCTTTTAAAATGTAAGAAATTAGAACTAGTAAGACTTACCTGCCACCTGGTGCGGCGCTAAGCGAAAATGGCTGATTAAAGGAACAGTGCTGGCAAAACCATTCAATATAAAGGCTACACGAACCATTTGCTTTAGGCGCTTCGTTTAGTATAAATATCCGTATAGCACAAATTGTTACCCTATAAATACAAAATAATAGCGATTTACTTATGAAATAGGCTTTATAGCAACGTAGGAGCGGTTTTAAAAGTAAACCCCAAAATCGATTAAAGTTTGGGCTATAGTTTAAAGTCACACTTTGGGACGAAGTAAAATTTTAAAATATTTTAAATTCTGGAATATTAATGGATAGATTACATATTGGCACTTCGGGGTGGAGTTATCGTTGGAAGGGCTTGTTTTACCCCGAAGACCTGAAATCGGCAGATTATTTAAACTACTTCGCGCAGCACTTTAACTGCACCGAAATAAACAGCAGTTTCTATCATTTTACGATGGAAAAAACCATTCAGAAATGGCTGGAGCAAACTCCGCCCAATTTTAAATTTTGTGCCAAGTTAAACCAGGAAATAACCCACAAACGTAAGTTCGACGATAGCGCAGAGTTATTACAAAAGTTTATGGGCCGGTACCTCTTAATGGGCGAACGTTTAGGCGTTATTCTAATTCAGATTGCCGCAAGTTTCCGGTTCGACCGGCCCACAGCCGAAAGCTTTTACCGTTTGCTGCGCCAGCAGTATCCGCAGGTAAAATTTGCGCTGGAAGCCCGCCATGTTTCCTGGTTTACCGAAGAATCTTTGGATTTGCTACGCGATTATGATATTACCTTTGTTATTGCCAGCGCCGGTAAGCGTTTCCCGAGCCTCGAAACTACCACCACCGAAACTGTTTACCTGCGCCTGCACGGCGATGAGCGCTTGTACTCGTCACTGTATTCTGACGAAAAGCTGGAACGTTACGCTTTTATGATAAATGATTGGTTACTCGACGGCAAAGAAGTATGGGTGTTTTTTAATAATACCATTATGGGCAGCGCCATTACCAACGCGAAAAGCCTGCAGAATTTACTGGCTAATCTGTGATTTTTAAAAAATAGTTTATTGGGGTTTACTTTGTTGATAATCAAATTTTTAAAAATTTAAAAATTTTGTTTTCAGGTAATTAGCCGGGCAGCGCCAAGCGGATGGAACAGGTTTTTTACGGAACCCAGCTTGCTTTCGGAAGCGCAAAAATGTATCTTACCTCTCTTACTTTAAAATGAGTTAATGCGTTACCTTGGCTTAGGGGCTTTCTTCCAGAACCTCGTTTTTGTTATTTTACTGGTATCATGCCAACGTACCTGGCAACCCTCGGCTCAGTTACGACCCGAAGCCCGCGTACCAGTTAACGCGAGCGTAGCTGCCGATGCGGCTTCAGAAGCCACCATTGCGCCTTATCGCCAAAAGGTAGAGCAGCGCATGCACGAAGTAATTGGCCAGGCCCCCACCGAATTAAAAGCTGAACCAATAGAATCATCGTTGGGTAATTTTGTAGCCGATTTGCAACGGAGCCAAGCAGCGGCATTGTTGGGCCGACCGATTGATATGGGATTAATGACCCGGGGTGGTTTGCGTTATATTATTCCGCAGGGCAACATAACCGTAGGCGATGTTTTTGAATTAATGCCCTTCGAGAATGAATTGCTGGTACTAACCTTGTCTGGTTCCACCGTCGAAAAGTTGTTTCAGTTTGGGGCGAGTAAAAAAATATTAGCTCTTTCGGGCGCTACCTTTTCTATTCAAAACGATCAGGCCATTAACATTTTAATCGGTGGTAAACCTTTTGATAAACAACAGACCTACACGGTTGCTATTTCGGATTACCTGGCCAACGGCGGCGATAATTTAGGCTTTCTGAAAGAAGCAGTAAAAACCGAAAAAGCCGGTATTTTGCTGCGCGATGCTATAATTAAACACATTCAGCAACTAACAGCCCAAGGAAAACCCGTGGAAGCCCGCGTGGAAGGCCGGGTGAAAGTTCTTTAGTGGGAAGGTTAGAAAGTTGAAAGGTTGGAAAGTTGATTTTTTAAAATTTTGATTAGCGCTAATCTTTGCGGAGCGAGGCTGGTATTAAGGAACGATATTCAGTTTCGGGATTGACGGAATAGATTAAACATTTTAACAACGTCGCGAGAATGAACAGACGTGAATTTTTAAAAAAAACATCCGTTGGCGTAGCAGCAGCCGGCTTATTAGCCTGGCCCGAAGAAGTATGGGCCGCCGGTACGGTAAACCTGACTATTCTGCACACCAACGACATGCATTCCCGCATTGATCCGTTCCCCAACGATGGACGAACCAACGGCGGTTTAGGCGGCATGGCCCGGCGGGCCACCTTAATTAATCAAATAAGGCAGCAGGAAAAAAACGTATTGCTGCTCGATTCCGGAGACATATTTCAGGGAACCCCGTATTTTAATTTTTTTGGCGGCGAGCTGGAGTATAAACTCATGACCCAGATGCGCTACGATGCCACTACGTTTGGCAATCACGATTTTGACAACGGCCTGGAAGGTTTGCAGCGCCAGTTACCCAACGCTGGTTTTTCTTTTTTATCCGCTAACTACGATTTCAGCAATACCATATTAAAAGACCGTTTTCGGCCTTACCAGATTTTTAAAAAAGAAGACATTAAAATTGGGGTGTTTGGCTTGGGCATTGAACTGGCCGGACTGGTAGATAAAAAAAACTATGGTGCTACGGTTTACCTCGATCCGGTGCAACGCGCCGCCGATATGGTTAAACAACTACGCGAAAAAGAAAAGTGTAACCTGGTTATTTGCTTATCGCACTTAGGTTATAAATACGATACGGCTAAAATAGACGACCGCAAATTAGCGCAACAAGTACCCGGTATCGATTTAATTTTAGGCGGGCACACGCACACTTTTATGGAAGCACCCGAAAAAATCAACCATAGCAACGGGCATGAAACGCTCATTAATCAGGTAGGCTGGGCCGGAATTAACTTAGGCCGAATGGATTTTACTTTTAATAAAAAAAACAAGCAAAAAATAAACGTTGCTGCTACGGTTTTACCCGTGGGTAAGCCTGTAATAAGTTCGTAAATAAATAATTTTTTGTTACCTTTTTTTTTTAGATTTTTGTAGCCCTCAAAAAATTATTGGGTGCCGGTATATTGTTAGGATAATAACGTAAGGAGTAGTGACTTTCATGATTAAAGACTGTACGACGGTTTGGAAAAACTGTCTGCAGGTAATAAAGGATAGCATAGGGGAGCAGAGCTACAAAACGTGGTTCGAGCCTATTGTGCCCTTGTTGCTGAAAGACAACGTACTGACGATCCAGGTGCCTAGTCAGTTTTTTTATGAGTGGCTGGAAGAGCACTATGTAAGTCTGCTCAAAAAAGTTATTTACCAGGAACTCGGCAACGAAGGTCGCCTGGAATATTCGATTATCGTGGACCGGGGTAATGATTTTAATAAACCCCAAACGGTAAATATCCCGACCAAAAAAATACCCACGGCCATCTCTAATTCGTACCAGCCGGAGCAGCATTTTTTAAAAAATCCCTTCGATTCCAAAACCATTGACCGCAATTTTTTTAATTCGCAGCTAAATGGTTCGTATAACTTCGATAATTACATTGAGGGCGATTGCAATCGGTTAGCTCGTTCGGCGGGTTATGCGGTAGCGGCTAAGCCCGGTACTACTTCGTTTAACCCTTTAATGGTTTACGGCGGCGTAGGTTTAGGCAAAACACATTTGGTGCACGCCATTGGTAACCACATTAAAAGTACCTGGCCCGAAAAATTTGTACTGTACGTTTCCTCGGAAAAGTTCGTCAATCAGTTTATTGAATCTTTAAAAACCAACACCGTTCAGGATTTTGCTAATTTTTACTTACTGGTAGATATCCTGATTATTGATGACGTGCAGTTCTTAAGTGGCAAGGAAAAAACCCAGGAAATGTTCTTCCACATTTTTAACCACCTGCACCAGTCCGGTAAGCAAATCGTGATGACCTCGGATTGCGCACCGCCTAAGTTAAAAGGTTTGGAAGAGCGTTTATTATCCCGGTTTAAGTGGGGTTTAACTGCCGATTTACAAAGTCCGGATTTTGAAACCCGCATGGCCATTATTCAAAAAAAGATGCAGGCCGACGGCATTGATATTCCAAACAACGTAATCGAGTACTTGGCTTATTCCGTGGACACCAACGTACGGGAACTGGAAGGCGTACTTATTTCGTTAATTGCCCAGTCGTCTTTGAATCGGAAAGAGATTGATCTGGAGTTAGCCAAAAACGCTTTAAAGCACATCATTGAAGACGTTGAAACCGAGGTAAATCTGGATTTTATTCAAAAAACGGTGGCTGAATATTTTGATGTAACTCTGGATTCGTTAAAAGCCAAAACCCGGAAAAAAGAAATTGTAACGGCGCGTCAGGTGGCGATGTATTTTGCCAAAGAGTTTACCAGCCATTCTTTAAAATCGATTGGTTACCATTTTGGTGGCCGGGACCACAGCACGGTAATTCACTCGGTGCAAACGGTTTCGGATTTGATTGATACAGACAAAAAGTTTAAAGCATCGATACAAGAATTACAAAAGAAATTTAAAGTGAAAACCGGTTAACAGCCGGATTTAAAAACTATTATGCTTTCAAAAAAAGCGAAATACGCCCTTAAAGCCTTATTATACCTCACTAAAAACGCCGACAAAGGCCTCATTCTTATTTCGGATATTTCCGAGCGGGAACGTATTCCCCGTAAGTTCTTGGAAGCCATTCTGGTTGACCTAAAAACCCAAGGCTTGCTGCAAAGTACCCGCGGTAAAAACGGCGGTTACGCTTTAGTAAAAGATCCTTCTCAAATTTCCGTAGGCAACGTTATCCGCATGATTGATGGCCCATTGGCACCTATTCCCTGCGTGAGCCATTTGTACTACCGGAAGTGCGACGAATGCGTAGACGAAGTAACCTGCGAAATCCGGATTGTGATGAAAAAAGTGCGGGATGCTACCGCCAACATTCTGGATACTACTTATTTAACCGACCTGGAAAGAATAAATACCTTGCTGGCTTAAAAAAATAATTTGCCACTTTCAAAACTTCTTACTTAATTTGTCTATTGATTCTATAGACAATGTTTGAAAATCTGAATTGCTGTTGTAGTTGCTCGCAAAGCCCCGGAATAATTTCGATGCGGTAGGCGTAATCTTTTTGTTGATTTCCACTGAAATCAGGATGCTAACTTAAATCAGCTCAAATCATAATCTTATTTGTACCCATTCCCCATCCAACTTCTTTTTAATTCATGAAAAAAACTTTTTTACTCCTTTATACCTTGCTGGTAGCCGTTTTATCAACCTATGGCCAGGAAAACAATATTATTGAAATTACGGGTCAGGTTACCGACCAGGAAGCAAAAGAGCCTTTGCCTGGGGTAAGTGTTTACGTAAAGGGCACCGTTACCGGAACTGTAACCAATAACGCTGGTGATTTTGCTTTGCGTACCCGGCTGCGTTTTCCGTTTACCTTGGTATTTTCTTCAGTCGGCTTTCAGCAGCAAGAATTTCAAGTAACGGGGGTAGGCTCCAAGTTAAATGTATCTATGGTTACGCAAACCGTGTTGGGGAAAGAAGTGGTAATTACCGCTTCGCGGGTAGAAGAAAGTATCTTAAAGTCGCCGGTAGCCATTGAAAAGCTAGATATCCGGGCGATTAGAGAAACGCCGGCACCAAGTTTTTACGATGCCTTGGAAAACGTAAAAGGGGTGCAGATGACCACTTCCAGCTTAACGTTTAAAGTGCCGAATACCCGCGGGTTTAATATCCCGAATAACTTCCGGTTTATGCAATTGGTAGATGGGGTTGATATGCAGGCCGCTACTTTGGGGGTACCACTGGGGAATGCCATTGGACCTACCGAACTGGATATTGCCAGCGTAGAAATTACGCCTGGTGCTGCTTCGGCTTTGTACGGCATGAACGCGATTAACGGGATGGCTAACTTAATTACCAAAAGTCCTTTCCTGCACCAGGGCTTAAGCGTGTACCAGAAAACCGGCGTAAACCACGTAGATGGCATTGATCACGACCCAAGTATATTAACTGAAACGGCGATCCGTTACGCAAAAGCTTTTAACAACAAGTGGGCTTTTAAAATTAACGGGAGCTACATGCGCGGTACCGATTGGCGCTCGAACACTACTACCGATCAAAACCCAAACAATTTAAACACGGCTAATCCTAACTTTCCGGAACTGGCGGGAGCTAATAACCCAGCTTACGATGCCTGGAACAAGTACGGCGACGAAAACAACAATGCTGTTACTTTAAGTGGTGTACAATATCAGGGTAAAAACCAAAGTTTTTTGGTGCGCCGCACCGGTTACTGGGAGCGCGATGTGGTAAGCCCCATTGTAGATAATTTAAAATTTGATGCGGCTTTACACTACCGCTTAAACGAAAACGCCGAATTATCTTATGGTTACCGCATTGGTAAAATGGACGGGGTTTTTCAAAGAGGAAATAAAATACAACTAGATAACGTGCGGGTACAAAACCACCGCTTAGAGTTGAAAGGTACTAATTACTTTATCCGCGGTTACGCTTCCATAGAAAATACCGGCGATTCTTACAACGTAAAGCCCATGGTAGATAACCTGGATATTACGGGTGGTGGTACCAACCAGATATGGGGCAACAAGTTTAAAACAGCACTGCAAAACGAATTAAATAACGGTACTCCCTTAGCTTCGGCGATGCAAATTGCGCGGCAAGCAGCCGACCAAGGACGGCCGGAACCCGGTACGCCCGCTTTCGAAAATTTAAAAAATACCATCCGGAGCATCAACAACTGGGATCACGGGGCAGTAATCGCGGGTGCACCCGCTACCGGCGGCGCCTGGTTAAAGCAAATGAGTCGCTTGTATCACGCCGATGCCCAGTATGATTTCGCTGATAAAATTAAATTCGTGAATGTATTGGTTGGTCTGGATGCCCGTTTGTACGAAATTATTCCGGATGGTAACAACTTTGTCGACTTTTCGCGGCCCATCGAAGAAAGAACTTTGCCCGGTGGCAATAACGTGTATTACAAAAAAATTGGTGGTTTTGGCCAGGTAACTAAAACCTTTTTCGACAATAAATTAAAATTATTCGGTTCGTTGCGCCTGGATTACAACCCGGAATTTGATCCGAAACTTAACCCGCGGATTGCCGCCGTTTATACCTTATCCGATCAACATAACTTCCGGGCTTCGTTCCAGAATGGTTTCCGGTTCCCGTCCTTGTTTGAGGCTTTGTCTTACGTAAATAACGGTAACGTGCGGCGCGTGGGTGGCTTGTCATACATCAACGAAGGTTTAGGTTACTTAGATAATTCGTATACTTTAAACTCGGTAAATGCTTTTAATGCGGCCGTGAATAAAGATGTAACCGCGGGCTTAACTGCCAACGATGCGGCTTTAAAAAACCGCGCCTTGCTGGAAGTAACTAACCTGTCGCCGACCCAACCTGAGCGTATTAACTCTTTTGAAATTGGCTATAAAAGCGTATTGCTAGATAATAAATTAGTAGTGGATATTGATGCGTATACCAACGAGTACAGCGGGTTCCTGGGGCAGGTAGAAGTGGCGGTTCCGGCTTCCGGCCGGATAGGAACGGATGCCGCCGTTACCGACATGTTAGCCGCTAACCGCAGTAAACAAACCCGGTACCGGGTTTATACCAACGCCAAAAACACCTACAATAACTACGGTTCGTCTTTAGGAATTACCTACAACTTTTATCAGAAATTTACCTTAGCCGGTAACGTAAACTATAATAATATTAAAACCAATAACGAAAGAGACGTATTTGTAACCGGCTTTAATACGCCTAAGTTTATTACCAACGTATCGCTGGGTAACCGCGAGGTAATTAAAAATGTAGGTTTTAACGTGGTGTGGAAGTGGCAGGATTCTTTCTTGTGGGAGAGCCCTTTAGCTAACGGAACTGTACCCGCTTACCATACTTTTGATGCGCAGGTAACTTACCGGGTACCTAAAGTAAATACTACCATTAAAGCCGGTGGAGCCAATATCTTTAACCAACGGTACATCCAATACGCAGCCGGTCCTACCATTGGGGGCTTATATTATGTAGCTTTAACGATTGATGGATTATTAAATAAATAATTAGATTTACTGAAAAATTATTTCGGAACAAAATACAGGATTGTTGGTTTTATAAGTTAAAGAAGTACCAAGAGCAATATGAAAAATTTTAAGATGCAAAGCTGTTACATGCATTGTTGTTGTAGCTAGCTGCCGGGCCGAAGTAGAATAACGGTGCTGGCTGTAATGAGTTAAAACTATTTTTCTACTTTAAAACCTTTGCCGCATGAAAGCAATTACTTCTTTATATTCCAATACCCTTGTTTCCGGAGTTAATAACCGGAGTTCTTTTCCAAAACCACGTACGTATCCGGCGGCTGCCGCAGAAATTATTTCGGTTCTGATGACTACGCCAGCAAAGCCCAAAGTTACGGTACTTAAAAACAACCTTTTATTAGAGTTGCAAAAACTTACCAAATCGTTGCGGGCCCAGGTGCGCAACTCGGTGGCACTTATAAAGTTTTTGCACTCCAAAAAAACGGATTATGCAGTACCCGAAGCTGCTACTGGCGCAGCCCCGGCAGGTAAACCTAGTTCTTTTGGCGAAAGTTTAACATTCCGGTTTTCGACCGATCCGGAAGCATTTACCTTGTTTACCGAAACCTTGCTGCGGAAAAGTTATTTTCTGCACCATTCCGCCGAAGTAGATCCGGAGCATCAATTGTTAAAAGTGCGCGTGGCAGAGAGCCGTTTACCCGAACTGGAGCAAGAACTCAGTATTGTTTTTGAAAATATAAAACCGGTAAATTACCTCGAAACTTACCTGCTGCGAAAACAAACAGCATAATGCAAATACCGGAGTAAGTAGCTGGTTGATAAATTAGTAGGTGGTAGAAAGTTTTTAAAGATTTTTTAAATTTTAAAACAGGTGGGTTGATATAAATTTAAATTTATTTAACATTTTTCCGGAAAGTGATACCTTTAATCCGGGGAATTTTAAATAATCACCCACACTTTAAACCTTTGTTTTACCTTAAATAAATAAAAATTATGGTTTTACGATTAGGGGATGTAGCTCCCGATTTTACAGCAGAAACGTCGGAAGGCGTTATCCATTTTCATGAATGGCTGGGCGATAGCTGGGGTGTTTTATTTTCGCACCCGCGCGATTATACCCCGGTTTGTACTACGGAACTAGGAGCGGTAGCGCGGATTAAAGACGAATTTGATAAACGTAATACCAAAGTAATTGCCATTAGCGTAGACCCTTTAGATTCGCATGCTGGTTGGATTAACGATATAAACGAAACGCAGGATACTACGGTAAACTTCCCGCTAATTGCGGACCCCACTAAAGAGATTGCTAATTTGTACGACATGATACACCCGAACGCCAGCGATACCGCTACCGTCCGTTCGGTGTTTGTGATTGGTCCGGATAAAAAAATTAAGTTAACCTTAACGTATCCGGCTTCTACGGGGCGCAACTTTGCCGAAATTCTGCGGGTAATTGACTCTTTGCAGCTAACAGCTAATTACAGCGTTTCTACGCCGGCCAACTGGGAACACGGTCAGGATGTGATTGTGGTACCGGCAATTGCCACCGAAGATATTCCGGCTAAATTCCCGAAAGGGCACACGGTAATTAAACCGTACCTGCGTACTACCCCGCAGCCTAACTTGTAAGTATTTTTAAAAAGTAGCGGCAAACCAATTCGGGCACCGCTACTTTTTTTATGTGCCAGTTATTAGCGCTGCCTGCTCTTTTTATGGCAAAATCCGGAGAAAGGGTAATATAAATTCTGATAATCTGGTTTAAGCCATTACATAGGTGCAAAATCTAAAAATTTTAAAAAATTAGTTATTTGGCAAGCACCGCCTGCACCGTAAATCGCATCATTCCTTAAAATCGGACATTATTCTGGTTTGCTTTAATAGCTTTTATACCCGCTAATTTATTTTATATGCTACCCACTCATTCTTCCAGCGAAAACCCAACCGAAAATAAAAATGCGATTACGGCTATTTTACCAGATGCTATGAGTTCAACTGAAAAGCCAGAGAAAAGTAAAAACCAGCTTTGGCGTTATTTAGGTTTAGCGGCGGCAGTGGGCGTAACATTGCTGTTTATTAGCCAGGTGCCATTGCCACAGTCTACTACGGTGTATAACTGGCTGGCGCAAAATCTCACTTCGGAGTTTTTCTTGTACATGCTGGGTGGTTTTATTGCCCAAATGGTAGATGGCGCTTTGGGTATGGCTTATGGCCTCACGTCTACTACTTTTTTACTTTCGGTGGGCATTACGCCCGCGGCGGCCAGTGCCAGCGTACACGCTTCCGAAGTTTTTACCAGTGGCGCTTCGGGGCTCATGCATTTAAAATTGAAAAATGTAAACCGCAAGCTATTTACTTCGCTATTAATTCCGGGTGTAATCGGGGCCGGTTTGGGAGCCTATATTTTATCGTCCCTGGAAGATTACAATTATATTATGAAACCAATAGTGGCCGGTTATACCCTGGTTCTGGGTGTATTAATCATAATAAAAGCTTTTAAGCCCAACCGGAAGAAGTTAAAAGAAAAATTAATACCCCCATTAGCGGTTTTTGGTGGTTTTATGGATTCCGTTGGGGGTGGAGGCTGGGGCCCGATTGTGTCTTCTACGTTAATTGCCGGCGGCCATTCGCCCCGTTTTACCATTGGCTCTGTTAACCTGGCCGAGTTTTTTATTGCGCTGGCCAGCTCCCTTACTTTTTTTACTATGATTGGCATCCACCACTGGCAGATTATTGCGGGCTTAATTTTGGGCGGCGTAATTGCAGCGCCCATTGCAGCCAATATGTCGAAAAAACTGCCGGTTAAAAGTCTGATGATACTAGTGGGCGTGCTGGTAATTCTGGTAAGTATCCGGATTTTGTATCTGGCTTTAGCCGGCTAATTTTGCTAAGATAAGCTAAGAAGGCCAGATGAAAAATCTGGCTGTTCGACTTTCTCCATCCGGTACAATCTGCCCTAAATTTTAAAAATTTAAAAATCCAGCGCGACTTGCTTTCGGTAGCAATATGCCGGAATAGCTACTTCGTGCAGTTTTACTTAAGATCACTGGTAGGAATTTGCCCTTCGGTGATAGCAAAATCAAACTTCAGGGCCATAATATGAAGTTGCTCTTTAATTTTTTTTAAATTTCTACGACGGCTGATGATCTTTAAATCAATAACATGCTTTTCGCCGTTTTTCAGGAGCAGCCGCAAGGCCAAGGGGGCAATGTGCAGGTGGGCTAGTTCTTCGAAAGAGTAAACCGTTTTAGGCCGGAAATGTCCGCGCTTCAAAACAATATAATCGGGAGTAATTTCAAAGTACGATTGTGTGCCAAATACAGGGGTGTTTTGCGCCAGAATATACACCAGGTAGCCAATGGCAAAGGTCAGAAATACGTAATGAAAAAAGTGGCTGTCGTTCGTAGGGCTTTCGGTAAATAATAGAAATAAGGCGTAAATAATCCAGAAAAAAACTAAAGCCAATTGCACCCCAAACGAAATACGGGCATTCCGGGACGGCCGCAATCCTACGCGTACCAATGATTTCATAGAATAATTTTAAGTTACCAATAAGAAAGTAGCGGCCCCAAGCAGGGCCGCTAGCAATAAGTTTATGCGCTTTTTAAAGACGCTTTTAAGGTAATATCCGGCACGCCGCCCAAGGCCTGCGAAATAGGGCAGCCTTTTTTGGCTTTTTGAGCGTGCTCCTGAAAATCGCTGTCGCTTAAGCCGGGTACTTCGGCTTCGGTTACCACATCAATGCGGGTAACAAACGGACCGCCATCTTTGCTGCCTAAGTTTACTTTAGCCGAGGTATTAATTGCGGTAGCGGGGCTACCGGCTTGTTCGAGCAAACTACTCAGGAACATAGAATAACAAGCTGCCAAAGCAGCGCCGATTAATTCCTCCGGGTTTGTTCCATTCGGGTCGTTTTCGAAACGGGTCCGGAAGGAGTAAGGTGTATTTAAGGCCCCACTCTCGGTAGATACCGTACCATTGCCGTTTTTTAAGCCGCCGTTCCAGACAGCTTTACCAGTTGTAAATGCCATAGTTTTAAAATTTGATAGGTTTAGTGCTTTATTACGCGATTTACTTAAAATAAATAAGATTGCCAAGGTGTATACGAGCGTCAACCCCGGGAGTAATCCCGATTCCTGGAGTACGCAGTGCGGGCAAAGTTGGTTAAAAACTACGAACCAGGCATTACAACTACCAGCTAATATAATTACCTTTACCATCCGCTAAGCGTTTCACGTGATCTATGGGTTTAAAAGCTGCTTTAAGTAAACCATTTGCCGCCTACATACACCAGCGTAACCAAGCCTGGATACAACAACCCGCGCTGGCGCAACAGAAAATTTTTAAAAATTTAATCCAGCAAAGCGGGCAAACGGTATTTGGCCGTGATCATCATTTTAAAGATATCCGGAGCCACTCCGATTATATCCAAGCCGTACCCGTCCGGGACTACGAGGGTTTAAAGCCTTACTTTGAAAAAGTAAAAAAAGGCGAATCTAACGTGTTGTGGCCGGGTAAACCTATTTATTTTGCTAAAACCTCGGGTACTACTTCGGGTACCAAATATATACCCATTACCCGCGATTCTATATCGAACCACATTAACGGTGCCCGCGATGCCTTATTAGCGTACGTACACCAAACGGGTAAATCTACTTTTCTGGACGGTAAATTAATTTTCTTATCGGGTAGTCCGGAGCTCGACGAAGTAGGTGGCGTTAAAACCGGACGCTTGTCGGGTATTGCTAACCACCACGTGCCGGCTTATTTGCGGCGCAACCAATTGCCAAGCTACCAAACCAACTGCATCGACGATTGGGAAACAAAGCTGGATGCCATTATTGCCGAAACCATTAACCAGCGCATGACCCTGATTTCGGGTATTCCGCCCTGGGTACAAATGTATTTCGATAAAATTACCGCTCTTACAGGTAAGAAAATTAAAGACGTATTTCCGGATTTTTCTTTGTTTGTATACGGCGGCGTAAACTTTGAGCCATACCGGGCTAAGCTCATCGAAAGCATCGGCAAACCCATAGATTCGATTGAGTTATTTCCGGCTTCGGAAGGTTTTTTTGCTTACCAAAACGAGCAAGACGATCCGGGCATGTTGCTGTTGCTCAATTCCGGTATTTTCTACGAATTTATACCAGCCAGCGAATATTACGATGAAAACCCACAACGCTTAACCATTTCGGAAGTAGAAACGGGGGTAAATTATGCTTTGGTGGTGAGCAGCAATGCCGGGCTGTGGAGCTACTCCATTGGCGATACGGTAAAATTTACGTCTACCAATCCCTACAAAGTAATCGTGAGCGGGCGTATCAAGCATTTTATTTCGGCTTTTGGCGAGCACGTTATCGGCGAAGAAGTAGAAAAAGCTTTGCGTAACACCATGCAAAAATTTACAGAAGTAGAGGTGGTAGAATTTACGGTAGCGCCTTACGTAAGTCAAACGGCTGGTAAATCGTACCACGAATGGTTTATTGCCTTTGCCCGTCCACCGCACGATGCAACAGCCTTCCAACTGGAGCTGGATAGCCAACTGCGGCAGCTTAACGTGTATTACGACGACTTAATTGCCGGCAATATTCTGGCCCCGCTGAAACTAACCGCTTTGCCGCCGGATGCTTTTCAGCGCTACATGAAAGATTTAGGAAAACTAGGCGGACAAAACAAAGTACCCCGTTTAAGCAATGACCGGACCATTGCCGACGCGTTGCAGCGCATGAAAATTTAAAAAATAGCATTATTTAACTATACAGGTAAATTGAAAAAAAGAATAGCGGTATTAGGTTCTACTGGTTCCATAGGCACCCAAGCCTTAGAAGTAATTCAGGCTCAACCAGACGCGTTTGAAGTAGAAGTACTTACCGCCAACAACAACGCTGATCTGCTCATTCAGCAAGCTTTACAGGTAAAACCCAACGTGGTAGTTATCTGCCGCGAAGAATTATACGACCAGGTTTTCGATGCGCTTGACCCCCACAATATAAAAGTGTACGCCGGCAAAAACGCCCTGAAAAGCGTAGTGCAAATGGATACCATTGATGTGGTATTAACCGCCATGGTAGGTTATTCGGGTTTAGAGCCTACCATAAAAGCCATTGAAGCTGGTAAAAATATTGCCCTGGCCAATAAAGAAACCTTGGTTGTAGCGGGCCAGTTAATTACCGACTTAGCCCGGGAAAAAGGCGTTAACATTTACCCCGTCGATTCGGAGCACAGCGCTATTTTCCAGTGTTTGGCAGGAGAGTTTCATAATCCCATCGAGAAAATTATTCTTACCGCTTCCGGTGGACCGTTCCGGGGCAAAGATCGCCAGTATTTAAGCACCGTAACCCGGGAACAAGCTTTAAAGCATCCTAACTGGGACATGGGCGCTAAAATTACCATCGATTCGGCTTCGCTCATGAACAAAGGCTTGGAGGTAATCGAAGCCAAGTGGTTGTTTCATTTACAAAATCAACAGATTGAAGTAATTGTGCACCCGCAGTCGATTGTGCACTCGCTGGTGCAGTTTCAGGATGGTTCATTAAAAGCGCAACTGGGTTTACCCGATATGAAATTACCGATTCAGTACGCCTTAAGTTATCCCAATAGACTAAAAAACAATTTCCCCCGTTTTAACTTCGTCGATTACCCGCAACTCACCTTCGAGAAGCCCAACTTGGAAACTTTTCGGAACCTGGCATTGGCGTTTGCCGCTATGGAGCAAGGGGGCAATGCCGCCTGTATTTTAAATGCAGCTAACGAAGTCGCCGTTAGTGCTTTCCTGGATAACAAAATAGGTTTTTTGCAAATGTCGGATATAATAGAAAGTTGTCTGGCAAAAGTTGCTTATATTGCTCATCCGGCACTTACCGATTACGTAGCCACCGACCAGGAAACACGACGGATAGCGCAGGAAATGATTAAATTGTAACTTTAAAACCCTAAATTTGTTTTTCGAACAGGTTCTTGTTTCCTGATTATTAGTGAATACAGAAGCCAACGGAATTTTTTAAATATTTTTAAATGCAATTCTCAGCACCAGAAATTTTAGATTTTTTTATTACGGTAGCCCAGTTTCTTCTGGGGTTATCCTTTTTAGTGGCCATCCACGAGTTTGGTCACATGTTAACGGCCAAGTGGTTTGGCATGCGCGTGGAAAAATACGCCATTGGCTTTCCGCCTAAAATCATCGGGAAGCAAATCGGCGAAACGGAGTACATGATTGGCGCCGTGCCCTTAGGCGGGTTCGTAAAAATTTCCGGGATGGTAGACGAATCTTTGGATACCAACGCGTTAAACGAGCCGCCCAAACCTTACGAGTTTAGAGCGAAACCCGCCTGGCAACGCCTGATTGTAATGTTAGGCGGTGTTATTGTAAACGTGCTAGCGGGTATTATTATCTTTATTTTACTGCTTTACTTTAACGGCGAACGGTATTTGCTGGCTGATGATGCCAAATACGGTATCGTAGCAACCGAGGTAGGTAAGCAAATAGGGTTAAAAGATGGTGACAAAATAGTTAAGGTTAATGGCAAAGCGGTAAAAGAGTTTGATGAAATCAACAACCCGGATATATTGCTCGGCAGCAACAAAATTACTTACACCATTAACCGCGACGGTAATTTGTTAGATATAGTACCGCCGGCCAATTTACTCGACGAAATTACTAAGAAAAATGAACCCATTGCGGTAGAGCGAAGCCCGTTTGCCATTATTGGGGTTAAGAAAGAATCCGCGATTAAGGCTGGTTTAAAAACAGGTGACAAAATTGTGCAGGTGGCCGGGCAACCGGTGCAGTACTACCACGAGTTTCAAAAGGCGTTGCAAAGCAATGTAGGTAAGGTAATTAACGTGGTTGTAAAAAGAGATAACCAGGATGTTACTTTACAAGTGCCGGTAAATAAAAAAGGGCAATTAGGTATTGAAGTAAAAAGCTTACTAAACTATAATACCCGGCAATATTCCCTGGCAGAATCTATTCCGCTGGGTACGCAAAAAGCTTTTAATGTAATTGTATTAAACATAAAAGGCTTTGCTAAAATCTTCCGCGGCGAAATTAAAGCCAGCAATGCGGTAAGTGGCCCCATTGGTATTGCCAGTTTATTTGGTGGTTCGTGGGTTATGTTTTGGTCGTTGGTGGGCATGCTTTCCATGGTTCTGGCATTTATGAATTTACTACCCATTCCGGCTTTGGATGGTGGACACGTCATGTTCCTGACCTACGAAATGGTTACAGGACAAAAGCCTTCGGATAAGTTTTTAGAGAATGCGCAGAAAGTAGGCATGGTACTCTTGCTGGGCTTAATGGTTTATGCCTTCGGCAACGATATCTATAAATTATTTACCTGAACTTAAAATGAATAGTTATGCAAAGATGGGGAAGACCAGGAGGGAAACTATTTTTTTTAATTTTTCTATTTTGCCAATCCGTTTGCGCGCAATCGCTGGTTACTGATTCCGTTTCTACTGGCAGTAATCAGGAAATAACCGGTCAGCACCTGGTTCAACCCGGCGATACTTATTACCGGCTGTCTAAAATATACCAGGTGCCGGTAGATTCTTTAATTTCCTGGAACGGGGCAAGTTTGCCAGTAGGTAAAACTATTCGGGTGCGTTCCCAAAGTTTAATAGAGCCAGCGAAAGCATCTGGAGCAACAGTTAAAGCGCAGGCACCACGGCTTAATTCGCCGGCTAAAGCAAAAGCAGCCGATAGTAAAAATACTGCTACTGCTTCGGAGCCTCCCCAACCCGTAAGTACCACCATCACCCATTACGACAAAGAAGATCATGCAACTTCGGCAATGCATAAAACTACCCAACGTATAATGGTAGTACCCTTTGATCCGTACCTGTACTTTTCGGATGCTGATGAAGATATTTCCCGGCAGTCCAAAATTCCCCGGCCCGATGTACGTTATACATTCCGTAGCCGCTTGAGCGCTTTACTTACGCCAAATGGTTTTGAAACCATTAACTTACTGCACGGAGGAACCAGCAGAAGTGCCGATTCTTTGCCGGCTATTTATAAGGCTCTGGATTACCAGTACCTGCCAGTAACGGCTTCAAAGTATAACCCTTTACCTCCCAAGCAAAAAACAATATTGTCTGGACCAAAAGCCTGGTTTCAGAAACAAAAAGCCAAGGTGGGAATAACAACGCCCCAAGAGGCAACGGCCGCAACTGCCGCTGACAAATATTACGGGGTAACTGCGAAAAGCTCTGATTTTTATACTTATTACAACAATCGCTACCAGCTCGATTATTATTTATTCATCAATCAGTTCGAAATTCATACGGATTACAGCAACTGCCTCGACCGGACTACGCAGGATTTTATCCGGGAATTTACGGTGCATTATACCTTGGTGGATGCTCAAGGAAATTTGATTGCCGGTAATAAAGTTAAGATTCCGTACGTGTCCAATGTGAACGATCTGGATAAAATTAGCCGCGATAATCTGGGCAAAATAGCGCAACGCATTTTAGACGACCTGCCACCCGCCCAAATACCAAACTCTGAAGCCGCTGCCGCAGACCAAAACTAAACTATACCTTTCCATAAACTAAGGTTGAAGTGTATTCAGTTTTTAAAATTTGTTATTTTTTAAAAACTGAATACACTATAAATTCTTCCTTCCTGCTATTCTTTCAAATTAGCGGGTTCTGGTTTTATTAGTTTAAATTCTACGCGCCGGTTAATGCGCCGGTCTTCTTCGGTTACTTCGTCGCGTAAAGGTTCGGAGTTGCCGTAACCCCAGGCTTGCACCCGGTTGTCGGGAATTTTGCCTTTTTGCTCAATGTATTTCTTTATGGAGTCGGCGCGTTTCTGCGATAATTCGGTATTAAAATCCGGGTCACCACTGCTATCAGTGTGGCCGCCTATTTTTAGTTGAAAGGTTGGATGATCCGCCAGAAACAAGACAATCCGGTCGAGGATCGGTTCCATAATTGGTTTAATGTCTGATTTGCCTTCGTCAAATTCAATATTTTTAAAAATTAACGGCAGTTTATAATCTATCGCTGAGGTCATTATTTTAAAAACCGTGTCTTGCTTCAGGTCAATTTCTTTTTCTACACTAAAAAAATCCGGGCTTTGAATTAAAAGCATGTATCGGTTTTGGTCAATCAAGTCAAAATCAAAAGAGCCATCGTTCCGGATGTATTTAGAAGCTACCTCAATGCCGTTAGTTAAATCAATTACCGAAACAATGCCGTTTAGGGGCGCATTGGTAACCGAGTCCACGAGCGTGCCTTCCAGGCGGGTTACCGCTAGCGGGTGGGCTTCCATGGGTAACGGAAAAGAATATAAATCCAGATTTTTTAAATCGTTGGGCTCCGAGCGGGCATAGTATAAGTTTTCGGATTTGCCATCGATGGTAAAGTAGTATTCGCTGCCTTTGCCGTTTACCAAGGGACCGATGTTGCGGGGTTCCTGCCAGCGGCCATTAACGCGGTACGTTTTATAGATATCAAAATCGCCGTTATTCAGGAGTTGTCCCCGGGAGCTGAAGTACAAAACCTGGTATTTCGGGTGAAAAAACGGGCTTACTTCGCTTTCGCGGGTATTAATTACTGGCCCCATGTTTTTGGCGGGTGCCCAGCGGCCGTTTTTAAGTTTGTACGTGAAATAAATATCCGAAGTGCCAAAACCACCCAATCGATCAGAGGCAAAGTAAAGCGTATCTTCGTTTTGCGATAGCGTTGGTTGCGAGTCCCAGGCCGGGCTATTTACCTGCATGCCCAAATTTTTAATGTTGCCCCAGGTACCGTCTTTCATTTTTTTAGCCACGTACAAATCGCAATTGCCGTGGCAATCGCGGCAGTCGCAACGGGCAAAATACAAGGTTTGTCCGTCTTTGCTCAGGCAGGCCGAGCCTTCATTATAAATACTATTTATGGGTTTACCGAATGATTTTGCTTTTTCCCAGTTACCGTCTACATTGTCCGTATAAAATAAATCTTCGTTGTAGCCCGAGTTGATGGAAGGCCCCCGGTTGCGACGCGAAGTAAAAATTAAACGCCCCGTGTTAGAGTTAATGGTAGGGCCATAATCTTCGAATTTCGAGTTAATATCTGGGCCCATGTTGGTGTATACGCCTTTGGGCGGCTGAAACGTATTAACGGATTTGCGGTACTCCACCAGTTCGTAGTAAAAATCTAGGGGCAAGTACAACGATTTGGATTTTGCCTCCAGAGAATCATAATACAACTGAATCTTGGTGATATCGGAGCGGTGGTGTTTCAGGGCTAAGCGGTAAAACGCTTTTGCGTGGTCCATGTCGTTAACCCGCTCGTATAATTGCGCTAACCGCCACAGTAAAGAAGTATTCCGGTAAAAATTTTCGATGCCAAAGTTGTTCACGTAATTCCGGAGCAAAGGCAATGCTTTAAGGTATTCTTTCCGTTTTTCGAGCCGGTTTATGTTTTTTAATGCCCGGCGATCTTCGTAGTACGGAATTTTATCTACGTTCGGAAAATCAATAATTACTTCGGCCTTAGGCTGCTGCCGGTGAGCGGTGCTGTCGGTAACTGATTTTTTTTTGAGCGAGAGTTTCGTTTGGGCCAGGGCTGGTCCAAAAGTGCTGCAAAGCAAAGCCAAAAACAAGTTAAATACAAAAAAGCGACGCATACAACCAATTCAGCATTACCGGCACGGATATTCAATTAATCAAATATACCGTAAAATAATTCAAAACCACAAAAACTTCGTTAATAGATGCATAACGTAGTTTTAATTAATAAAATCAGCTACTTGTATAATAGCCAAATTTGCAATAATCCGTTTAAGTAACAACCGGATTAAAAGTTATCCGGATTTTAAAATTTTAAAAAAATACAAGCCCAGTAGCCTTGCCAACCATTTCAACCTTAAAAATTGGCTGGTGCTATCCTCTTTTTTAGGATAGTTTTTAAAATGGCACTGCTGGTATTGGCATAGGACTTGAGAATTACTTATATTGATTTAAATTTACAATTCACTTCGCTGGTTGCTGTCAGTTTGGCACGGCCTTGTACACTATGGACTATAACGCCACTAATCTTCAGGAGTTGTTACTCGCTGCTAATCGGAGCAACGACCCGGAAGATATGATCTCGATTATTACTACTGAACCTGAACATGACGAATTAGCTGGAAAAAAGGCGCCGGAGTTGCTGCCTATTTTGCCGGTACGCAATACCGTTTTATTTCCGGGAGTAGTGCTGCCCATTACCGTTACCCGCAAAAAATCAATCCGGTTGGTGCGCAAAGCTTACCGGGGAAACAAAATACTGGGCGTAATTGCTCAGAAAAATACCAAAAGCGACGACCCTACCCGCGATGATTTGTACACGGTGGGTACCATGGCTAAAATTTTAAAAATGTTGGTGTTGCCCGATGGTAATACTACCATTATTATTCAAGGCCAGACCCGGTTTGAGATTAAAGAAGTAGTGCGGGAAATTCCGTATTTAACGGCCACGGTTAGTTACTGCCAGGAGTCTTTCCCGGCCAAGCCCAGCAAAGAAGTAAAAGCCTTGGTACAGTCGTTGAAAGATGCGGCGGCTAAAATGCTGAAACTCAATCCGGAGATTCCGCAGGAAGCCCAGGTGGCCCTGGATAACATTGATTCGCCGAGCTTCTTAACGCATTTCTTATCGTCGAACATTAACGTGGAAGTGCAGCAAAAGCAATCGCTGCTGGAGATTAACGATGGCGTAGAACGCGGTACTACCTTGCTGCAACTCATGTTGCGCGAGATCCAGATGCTGGAAATCAAGCACGAGATTCATACCAAAGTACACACCGATATTGACCAACAACAGCGGGATTACTTTTTGCGGCAGCAAATAAAAGTTTTGCAGGATGAGTTGGGTTTCGATGGGCCAGATCAGGAAATTGAGCGTTTCCGGGAAGCAGCCAAAAAGAAAAAATGGCCGGAAGCAGTAGCAAAGCATTTTAATAAAGAAATTGAAAAATTAGCCCGTTTAAACCCGGCAGCGGCAGAGTACCCGGTTTCGGTGAACTACGTCGAGTTTCTGTTGGATTTGCCTTGGGGCGAATACACGAAGGATAACTTTAATTTAAAAAGAACCAAGAAAATTCTGGATGCCGACCATTACGGCCTGGAAAAAGTAAAAGAGCGCATAATCGAGTATTTAGCGGTTTTAAAGCTGAAAAACGATATGAAAGCGCCCATTTTGTGCTTGTTTGGGCCTCCCGGCGTAGGTAAAACTTCGTTAGGTCGTTCAATAGCCAAATCGTTGGGCCGCAAATATGTCAGGATGTCACTGGGTGGCGTACGCGACGAAGCCGAAATCCGGGGGCACCGCAAAACCTATGTGGGGGCTATGCCGGGCAAAATTGTGAGCCAGATTAAAAAAATTGGTTCCGCCAACCCGGTTATCGTACTCGACGAAATTGATAAAATTAGCTCCGATTTTCGCGGCGATCCTTCTTCGGCTTTGTTGGAAGTACTGGATCCGGAGCAAAATAGTACGTTCGTAGATAATTACCTGGAGGTGGAATACGACTTATCGAAGGTTTTATTTATTGCTACGGCTAATTCCCTGGATACCATTCAGCCGGCCCTGCGCGACCGCATGGAAATTATTGATATTACCGGTTATACCATCGAAGAAAAAACCGAAATTGCTAAAAAGCATTTGGTGCCTAAACAAAAAGCCGAGCACGGTTTAGAACCCAAAGACGTTGTTTTCTCTGCGGCCGCTATTCAAAAAATAATTGAAGATTATACCCGCGAGTCGGGCGTACGTAGCCTGGAACGCAAAATTGGTGCGGTTGCCCGGAACATTGCCAAAGCCAAAGCCCTGGAGGAAGAATTTAAAAAAGTAATCGACCCGACGGATGTAGTAAGAATTCTGGGACCCGAAATTTTTGATAAAGAAATTTACCAGGATAACGACACCGCCGGCGTAGTTACCGGCCTGGCCTGGACTTCGGTAGGCGGCGATATCTTGTTTATCGAATCGATTCTGAGCCGGGGTAAAGGCAAATTAACCTTATCGGGGCAGTTGGGCGATGTAATGAAGGAATCGGCTGTAACGGCGCTGTCTTATTTAAAGGCGCACGCGGCAGATTTAAAAATTGATTACCGGATTTTTGACCAATACGATTTGCACATTCACTTTCCGGAAGGAGCAGTGCCGAAAGATGGACCATCGGCGGGGATTGCTATTTTTACTTCCATCGCCTCGGTATTTACGCAACGCAAAGTACGGTCGCATTTGGCCATGACCGGTGAAATTACCTTGCGCGGCAAAGTATTACCGGTGGGGGGCATTAAAGAAAAAATATTAGCCGCCAAACGGGCCGGTATTAAAGATGTAATTCTGTGCCAGAAAAACCGGAAAGATATTAACGAAATTCCGGCCGAATACATTAAAGATTTAAATATTCATTTTGTAGATAAAGCTCCGGATGTGCTGCAAATTGCCTTACTGCAGGAAAAAGTAGCCCACCCGCTGAATCTGGAAATTAGCGAACCCGTGTTGCCAATTGCGGCGGAGGTTTAATTTAAAAAATTAGGAAAATGGTTCTAATACTTAGGTAATGTTGTTAAACCAAAGAACCATTTTTACCTTTTTTTTATTTTTACAGGCATTTATTGGGCACGGACAGGTTGGTAGCCGACAAGTTTTTTCTTTTCTGGATAATCCGGCCGGTGCCCGTTTAGCGGCTTTGGGCAGCGTAAATGTATCGGCGCCGGGCACAGATGCCACCATGTTGCAGGCAAATCCGGCCTTGTTGCAAGCAGGCATGCACAAACACCTGGCACTAAGCTACACCGATTATATTGCCGATATTTCGCTGAGCTCGGTTTATTACGCCGTAAATCATCCTAAATACGGGCAATGGGGAGCCGGTTTGCAGTACCTGGGTTACGGCGATTTCACGCAAACCGATCCTACAGGGCAATCCACCGGCAGTTTTTCGGTTCACGATTACGTGCTAAGCCTTACGCACGCCACCACGCTAAAACCATTTACGCTAGGCGCCACGTTAAAATTTGCCCTTTCGGGAATTGCCGAATATAAATCAACAGCGGCGCTGGTAGACTTAGGGGGCATTTATAAACATCCGGAAAAAGAACTGTACGTGGGGCTGGCGCTGAAGAATATCGGGTATCAACTTAAAACGTTTACCGGCGAAAAACGCGTTGCCATGCCTTTTGATGCGCAATTGGGCGTAACCTATAAGCCCGAACACATGCCTTTGCAATTCTCGGTAACCGCGCACCACCTTCAACAGTTTAACATCAGCTATTCCGATACCACCCAATCCGGACTATACCTGGTAAACCCGCCAGCTACTACTTTTACTGACAAGCTGGCCCGGCATTTTGTGGTGAGCAGTCAGTTTTTACTCAGCAAGAATTTTCAGGTTATAGTGGGTTATAACCACTTGCGCCGGCAAGAACTGCGGCTGGAAACTAAATCGGGTGGTGCTGGTTTATCTATGGGAGCTACCGTGCGGGTAAAATCGTTTGAGTTTATTTTTACGCGGGCGTATTACCACGTAGCTGGGGCGAGTAATGCTTTTACGGTTATTTCAAATGTAACGCCGCTTTTTAAAAAGAAAACCAGGGTTTAATCCGTTTTATTAATTTTGAACGTATAATTTCTTTTTACCAAAATTTTAAAAATTTAAAAAATTACGAAGAACTCCCGCTAAGGAGTTTATTCCGGAACATACCATTATGCTAGATACCACGCAATATTTAACCCCGGTACAAATTGTAGCCGAACTAGATAAGTACATTATTGGGCAGCACGAAGCAAAACGCAATGTTGCTATTGCCTTGCGTAACCGCTGGCGCCGCATGCACGCCGCCGCCGACATGCAAAACGAAATAGTACCGAATAATATATTAATGATTGGCGCTACCGGTGTTGGTAAAACCGAAATTGCCCGCCGTTTAGCCAGTATTGCCGATGCGCCTTTTACCAAAGTAGAAGCTTCTAAATTTACCGAAGTAGGTTACGTAGGCCGCGACGTGGAAAGCATGGTGCGCGATTTGGTAGAGCAATCGGTGAATATGGTGAAAACCCGCCGGAAAGAAGAAGTAAAGGTTCAGGCGGCCCAGGCCGTAGAAGACATTATTCTGGATGCGTTAATTCCGCCGGTTACCAGTGCGCCCGCCAAACCTTACGCCGGATTTTCTACTACCCACGATGATTCGCAAATGCCCGACAGCGACCAGGAACTGAACGAACGCACCCGCGAAAAATTCCGATTAAAAATCCGGAACGGCGAACTGGAGGATCGTAAAATTGAAATAAAGGTGCAGCAGAATAGTTCGGCCGGCGTGGGCGTGCTGGGGCCGGGCATCGACGAGGCTTCCATGATGAATATTCAGGAAATGATTAGCGGCATGATGCCCAAGAAAACCCGCAAACGTAAAGTTACCATTGCCGAAGCCCGTAAAATTTTGCTGGAAGAAGAAGCCGTGAAGCTGATTGACATGGACGAGGTGAAAGAAGAAGCCATCCGGAAAGCCGAAAATGCGGGCGTTATTTTTATCGACGAAATTGATAAAATTGCTTCGGCCAGCAATAAAGGTGGGGGCGGACCTGATGTAAGCCGGGAAGGCGTGCAGCGCGACTTGTTGCCCATCGTGGAAGGTAGCACCGTAAGCACCAAATACGGCGTTATTAAAACCGATCATATATTGTTTGTGGCTGCCGGCGCTTTTCACGTAGCCAAACCTTCGGATTTAATACCGGAATTACAAGGCCGTTTCCCGATTCGGGTAGAACTGAATAGCTTAACCAAAGAAGATTTTTACAGCATTTTAAAATTCCCGAAAAATGCTTTAACCAAGCAATACGAAGCCTTGCTGCAAGCCGAAGAAGTAGAGTTAACTTTCTCAGACGATGCTTTACATAAAATTGCCGAGATTGCTTTTGAGGTAAACGCCGAAGTAGAAAATATTGGCGCCCGTCGCTTACAAACTGTAGTAAGCCAGTTATTAAACGAAATTTTGTTTGATGTGCCGGATAAAATCGGGGCCAATGCCAAAGTAATGATTACCGCCGAAATGGTAGACGAGAAACTATCCGGCATGGTGAAAAACCGGGATCTGAGCCAATATATTTTGTAGTAAAAAGTGAATTTTTAAAAAATTAAAATAGAAAGTTAGATTACGTTCTACACTTCTGTTTACTATAATATAAAAAAAGCCGATGTAAGTACTTACATCGGCTTTTTTGTGATTTTTAAAATTAGAAATTTTTAAAAATCAATAATCTATTTGGATTTCGCCCACTCGGCAATGGCTTGTTCGTTCATGCGTACGTAATCGTCGTTTTTAGCGGCTTTGGCCAGTTCAATAGATTTTTGCGCTGAGGCAGTAGCTCCTTTAAAATCTTTGGCCCGGGCCTGAATTTTAGCTTGGGTGTGCATGTTCCAGAACTTCGGATCTTTTTCGTTGGCTTTTTTAATCCACTCCAGAGCTAATTTATTGTCTTTGTTGTTTTCGTAGTAGTAGCTGGCGGCAGCGGCGTACATATCAGCGCTAACGTTTTGCCCATTAACTACCTGCTCCTGAATTTGCTTCATTACTTTGCTTTCTACCTCGGTAACTATTTTAAATTTAACCGACGTATTTTCCCAGAGTAATTCTACGTTAGCGGTAGCCGGGGTAAGGTCCGAAAAGTTAATGGTAAAGGTTTCGGTGCGGTTAGTTAACCGGATGGGTTTTACTGTGAAGCGGGTTACGTCTTCTTCTTTTTTGTAACCTTCTGTGTTGCCACCCAGCGTTAAGTTTTTGTTTAACACAATGGTCCACTCGTTTTCGTTCGGAATGGTATACAACGCGTATTCGCCGGCCGGCACTTTGTTGCCTTGTACCGTTACATCGTCTTTAAAAGTGATTTTGGTGGTGCCATTCGCACCCGTACGCCAAGGTTCACCAAACGGCCGAACTCCCCCGAAAACTTTGCGGCCTTTAGCACTAGGCCGCGAATATTCAACCGAAATAGTAGTAAGACCAACCTTCTGGCTTACGGTGCCAAGCGGACTAGCTTGCGGCGTTTCTAACTGAGCAAAGGCCATATTGGCAGAAAGCAGACAAGCCACAACAACCGACATACTTCCGGTGATAAATTTTTTCATTTTTTAAAAAATTAATAATTTGGATAATAGAATTTACCAGTAAAAATAAGGAAAACTACCGGTAAGCTAAATGCTTTTTAAAAAGATACTTTTGGGTAAGGATAGGATAAAAAATAACCAATCCGTTGCCAAATTGGTTATTTCGGTTTTTTTTAAATTTTAGCTTAATTCAAATTGTAGCCGGAGTAAGTTGGCGTACAAGCCGTTTTCGTTGAGCGATAATTCTTCGTGGGTGCCTTGCTCGGCTATCTGACCGTTTTCTATTACCAATATTTTATCGGCTTTCCGGATGGTAGATAAGCGGTGCGCAATAATAATGCTGGTACGGCCTTTCATCAGTTCGTCCATGGCTTGTTGTACCAGTTTCTCCGATTCAGAATCTAAAGAGCTGGTAGCTTCGTCGAGGATAAGAATAGCCGGATTTTTTAAAATTGCCCGGGCAATGGCAATACGTTGCCGCTGCCCACCCGATAATTTAATGCCGCGTTCGCCCACCACCGTGTCCAGTTGTTCCGGGAAAGATTGAATAAACTGGTAAGCATTGGCTTTTATGGCGGCCTGTATAATTTCTTCTTCGGTAGCATTGGGCTTGCCGTAAGCAATGTTTTCGCGGATAGTGCCGCCAAATAATAAAACTTCCTGCGGCACAATGCCAATATTGCGGCGCAGCTCGGTTAAGTTTATATCGTTTATATTTTGCCCGTCGATGCAAATCTGGCCGCCTTTTAAGTTATAAAACTTCATGAGCAAAGCCACAATCGTAGATTTACCAGCCCCGCTGGGTCCCACCAGAGCTACTTTTTCGCCGGACTGAATTTGAAACGAGATATCTTTTAAAACCGCAATATCAGGCCGGGTAGGATAAGAGAAGGCTACCTGGTCGTATTCAATGTTTCCGCTTACTTTTAAAGCAGCACCCGTGGTATTTTCTTTATTAGTAGGCTCTTCCGGTTCGTCTAAAATTTCTAAAACGCGGTCAGCGGCGCCCAGCGACGTTTGCACGCGACCGTACATATCACCTAAACCACCTACCGAGGCTCCGATAAATGTAGTATAAATAATAAATTGTACTAATTGACCAATGGTTAACTCCCCGCTTTCTACAAGCGAAGCTCCAAACCACAACACCAGAATAATGCCACCAAAAAGCCCCACAATAATAAAAGAAACAAATGCTCCCCGGAAGTAAGAAGCTTTTAAAGCATTTCGAACGGCATTGCCCAACGACCGGTTATAGCGGCCAATTTCAAATAATTCGTTCGTAAAGGCTTTTACCACGTTAATGGCCTGCAGCGTTTCTTCTACAATTACGTTGGTTTTTCCTATTTCTTCCTGGGTTGCTTTCGATAATTTTTTAATCCGTTTTCCGAAAACGAATGCCAGGAGTACCAATACCGGAAAAGTGCCCAGCATAAACAAAGACAACTTTACCGAAGTAACCATAATAATGATTACCCCCACAATTAAGGTAACCAATTGCCGGAACAACTCGGCTAAAGTAATAGAAAACGTATCCTGTAACTGAGCAACATCGGAAGTAATGCGGCTGGTAATTTCGCCTACCCTTTTTTGCTCGAAAAACGGAATGGGCAGCACCACAAACTTCGCGTATAACGAGCGCCGGATATCGGCTACGGCAAATTCACTTACCTGGGCGAAAAAGTAAATCCGGAAAAACGAAAAAATACCTTGCAGCACAATTACCCCGAATAAACCCAGGGAAATCAAATTGATATTTTTTAAAAAAGCTAGGCCGGTACCCGTTGCAGCGCCAGTAGCCGAATCGACTAACTGACCCGTAAGGGCCGGAAATATCATAAACGTAGAGCTGGATAAGGCTAAGAATATAAGCCCGATAATAAATTTAACTTTATAAGGAAGGGTGTATTTAAAAATACGAAGACCTTTCTGAAAGTTTTCTTTGGTTAGTGGTTTTTTGCCGGAAGTGGAGTCATCGGTATTGTTGGCTCTTCCCCCGAATCCGCGTTTAGCCATTAAATAATGTTAAGCTGGTAGTATTATCTATTTTAAACACGAAGTACGTGTAAATCGTTTGCAAAGGTAGGTATTCTTAAGAATTAAGCAGGGTTTATCGCTCTAGAATTACTGAATCTTATTTCTGGTAGATAACCTTGTCTTTTTCAATTATTTACCATCTCACCGGTGGTTGGTTCCAAAACGGCCGATGCCGGTCGCGAAATGCTGAGCAGACCCAGGATGGTGATAAAACCATTTAGCATTAAAATCTCGAACCCAAACTCGTAGCCCCAGAACCATTCTTTGGAATTGATATTGATTATATACGTAAGAATGGGCGCTAAAAAGCAAACTACCGGTACCAATTTATCCTGTAAGTTCCGGCGAATAAATAAGCCGAAGAAGTACAAGCCCAGTAACGGCCCGTAGGTATAACCCGCAATTTTAAAAACAGCGGTTACCACGCTCTCGTCGTTAATAATTTTAAAAATTACAATTACCAGCATCAGCAGCAGCGAAAAGCCAATGTGCACGTAAAATTTAAGCTTCTGGCGCTGGGTTTCGGGACGATTTTTAAAATCCAGAAAATCGACGCAGAATGAGGTGGTAAGGGCAGTTAAAGCAGAGTCGGCGCTGGCGTAGGTAATGGCTACAATACCCAGAATAAAAGCTATCGCGGCAAAAGCCGGAAAATAATTAAGCGCTAAAAACGGAAAAACATCGTCGCCTTTAGTGGGTAAGGTAATGCCTTTGGCTTCGGCAAAAATGTACAACAGGGCTCCCAGGGATAAGAACAAAATATTTACCAGCACCAAAATAATGCTGAACGTAAACATGTTTTTTTGCGCTTCGCCCAGGTTTTTACAACTCAGGTTTTTTTGCATCATGTCCTGGTCCAGACCGGTCATTACAATGGTAATAAAAGCGCCCGAGAAAAACTGCTTCATAAAATACCGGCTGTCTTTTACGTCCCAAAAAAATACTTTAGAAAAGCTACTTTCTTCCACGGTTTTAACCAGCCCCTGAAACGATAAATTTAACTCGTCGGAGATTAAAACAATGCTGGTTCCCACGCAGATCAGCATCGCCAAAGTCTGAAAAGTATCGGTCCAGATAATGGTTTTCATGCCTCCCCGGAACGTGTATACCCAAATAAGGCCAATAGTAATAAATACCGAAACGTAAAAAGGAACACCTAACGCATCAAAAACGGCTAATTGTAATACCCCGGCTACCACGTACAAGCGTAAAGCGGCGCCAATGGTACGCGCCAGCAAAAAGAAAAAAGCGCCGGTTTTATACGACCAATAGCCAAAGCGCTGCTCCAGGTAGGCATAGATGGAAATTAAATTTAACCGGTAATACAGCGGCATGAGAATGGTGGCAATTACCAGATAACCCAACAAATACCCGAATACGAATTGCATGTACGAAAACTCGGCTTTATTTACCATGCCCGGAATGGAGATAAAAGTAACCCCGGAAAGGGAAGTACCAATCATCCCGAAAGCCACTACAAACCACGGCGACTTGCGGTTGGCCAGAAAAAAGGAATCGGTGTTATCGGATTTGCTGCTGGTAAGAAACGAGATTAGGATTAAAATGCAGAAGTAAGCCGCAATAATGCTAATAATGGTAATCGGCGACATAGGAGGTTACAGGTTACAAGTTGCAGGTTGCAAGTTACAAGTTATTTTGGTTACAAGTTGCAGGTTATTCTGGTTAGAAAGTTGGAAGGTTGGAAGGTTAGAAGGTTGTAAGATCAGAAAGTTGGAAATTTAGAAATTTAAAAAACAGACTAATCTATTTCTCTGCCTAAGTACTACGCCTACCTGCCGCCAGTTTAGCGTTAGCGTAACTGGTGGCTGTTTATACTGGCAAGCTTTCAGCTTGCGTCAAGTTGAAAACTTGACCTATTAGGAACCCCCAGCTACAAGCTGGCGGTAGTAAATTTTTAAAAAATTCCATTGCAAGCACGCCTTGCTCGCGCCAACAGAAATTAAGCAAGTTAATTATTGCCGACATCTTAAAACCTTCCAACTTTCCAACCTTCCAACTCACAAAAGTACCCGCTCGCCTACGGCCGGAATTTTTAGTTTGCCTTGTAGTTTGCCAGCGGCGGCTAGTTCCTGCATCCAGCGGATGGATTCGCCAGCGGGTTCGTCGGATAAGTCGAAGGTACCGTAGTGCATTGGGATAAGAGTTTTAGCTCCCAGGTCGTTGCAGGCTTGCACCGCTTCCGGCGGATTCATATGACTGAGTTGCATCAGGTAGGGCGGTTTGTAGGCACCAATGGGTAAAATAGCTACATCGGGTGGACCAAATAATTCTTTAATTTCGGCAAAGTGCTTTTCGTAGGCGCTATCGCCGCCAAAATAGATAAGCTGGGTAGCCGTTTGAAAAAGAAAGCTGCCCCACAAGATTTTGTTCATGTCAGTTAAGCCCCGACGGTGCCAATGGGCAGCGGGTAAATAATATACTGCTACGCCTAAATTTTCCGGCAAGCTGTATTGCTGGTACCAGCCGGCTTCCTGGTACGTTATACCGGGCGCCATGTGGTGCAATAACTCGCCCATAGCCAACGGAATAAGTGCTTTTACCTGCGGATTGTTTTTCACGAGGGCTTTAATGGATTTTTCGTCCAGGTGGTCGCGATGCCCATGCGACAGGGCCAGGTAATCAATGTGGCGGATGTCGTTAATGGAACAAGGCAAAGGGTGCCGCCGGCGCAGAAACGGAGAATCGAGTAAAACCGGATCTAACAAAAACGAAACCCCATTTAGTTGCAGTAAAAACGAGGCGTGCCCCAACCAAACCAGTAGATCATTGTTAGCCGTAAACACCTGCGCGTCCGGAATAACGGGCGGTACGTATTTGTCTTTTTCTTTCTCGGCTTTTTGCGGATTAGGGGAAAGTTGCCATTTCAATACTGTTTTAAACGATGGGGTATATAACTCGTCGCCGTTGGCAAATTGGCCATCTATTATTTTGTTGCCCGGGTAATTAGGTTTAACGGTTTTTAAGTGATCGTTGCGCCGGTAACGGATGGTTGTCAAGGTTTGATGGTTTGAAGGTTGAAAAGTTAAAAGGTTAGAAAGTTAAAAGGTTGAAAAGCTGAAATTTTAAAAAATTGAATTTTTATTAAACGTTTAAAGTAAAAATTTAAAAATAGCAGACTTTTACAAACAAGGCAGTGCCCGCGTTTGTGTCTTCACAAACGATTTTCCAAGTCTTTTTGGGTTAAATTAAAATTCATAAGACTAAGTATTGCCTAAAACCTTCAACCTAAAACCTTTAACTTAATACTTATTTACTGCCGAGCCAGTTTTGCCGAAAGGCTTTCTGCGTTTTGGTAAGTTTACCACCCGCATTTTCGGTAGGTACAATCTCCCAGCTAGGGTTTTCAGTTAAAGTTACACTACTCTGTTTAACCTGGCCTTGTTGCATAAACGCGATAGTAACTTTATCGTTAGGCTGGTGCTTGGTTAATACGGCATCTAAGCCGGCTTTGGAGGTAATGGGTTGGTTATTTAAACGCAGAATAACATCTTGTTTATCGAGCCCGGCCTGGTACAAAGGACTGCCCACAAAAGTAAAATTAGTTAAGGTTGCTTTCTCATCCGGGAAGGCAATCGGCACCAGGCCCAGACTAGCTTTGCCAGGCAAACTTTTACGTAATTCCAAGCCAGCCGCCTTTAGTAAATTTTTATAATCGGTTAAGGTTTTACCGAAAATATGATTTTGAAAGAAATTACGGGCAAATGCTTCGTCGCGGGTAACGGTAGCCAGGGAGTTTTGCAAATCGGTTAAGGTATAAGGCTTTTCGGGTTTGCCGTAGGTTTGCCACAAGGCCTGCATGTAGTTATCTAGGGTTAAATTTTTAAATTTTTGCCGCAGCTCCAAATCCAGCGCCAGGGCAATTACGCTGCCGTAGGTATAATACGAAATGTAGGTGTTCAGGCGGTTTATCGGGTCTATGGATTGGGCGGCATCCACAAACGGTGCTTGCATGCTCATTTCTACCGGCGAAAAGTAGTTTTTACCCGGGGCATTCAATACAAAGTTAAGTTCGTTCCCAAAGCTGGTTATAGCCTCGTCGAAGGTGCTGTTTTTGCTGCGGTGTACGAGCAAGTCGCCGTAGTAACTGGTAAAACCTTCGGCAAACCACAAGGCGTCGCTCATATTGGCTTCGGCAAAGTTAAACGGTTCCAGGCTTTTGGGCCGAATCCGTTCCACGTTCCAGGAATGAAAAAACTCATGCGACACAGTACCTAAATGATCGGCAAAATGTGTGGCCAGAGGATGCGTACTGGTTACTACGGTAGAGTTGCGGTGTTCCATGCCGTCGCCCACCGACTGGGGCATGTAGCAGGCGATAAAAGTATATGTGCCGTAATCGTATTCGGGTAATTCGCCGTAAACAGCGCGTGCTTGAGCTACTACTTGTTTGGTGGCTTCCGTGTAGCGGTTGGCATCGGCCTCGATGCCGGTGTGGTGCAGGGCAATCCGGATGGTTTTTGTTTTGCCTTTATCGTTTATTTGCCATTGTTGCCACGTAAAATTGCTCAGTTCCACTGGGCTATCCATTAAGTATTGCATTGTGGGCGCCCAAAAAGTAGTTTCGTTTACGGGTTTTAACTGCGTAGCCACCGTCCAGTTTTTACCCGACGCTATCGTAAACTTTACCGTGGCTGGGCTATTCTCAAAACCTATTGCGTACATTAAAGTAGCGGGCATGTTTAAGTGGGCATGTTGTTCGTCGATGCCGTTATACGTGCCATCGGCCCGAAAACCAAAAAGCGTATACGTTATTTTTACCGTACCATCGTGGTTGCTCAGGTTCCATTGGTGCGGGTTCGGGCGATTAATTGTTACGGGTTTGCCCTGGCCATTTACGGCTTTTACGTTGTATACATTTTTGGCAAATTCGTGCAGGGCGTACCGGCCCGGCGAAGAGCGGCTCATGCGTACCTCCAGGGTGGGGGTTTTTATCTCCCGGAACTCCACCGTTACTTCAGCTTCGTGATGAACCGCGTTGGGGAAAGCCAGCGAATAATGAACCTCAGCCTGTGCCCAGGCACTTACAGAAAGCAAAAAATTTAAAAAAAAGCAAAAACAGAAACGCCGCATATAAAACAGTTTTCCAGAAGAAGTAAAATATTTAACCTAAAAGAACGGATATTTTTACCAAACCAAAAACGATCAGCTACAAATAAAATTTAACCCTGGTCAGGCTAAGAATTGGATTTTTGATAAGCCCGCGCCTGAATAAAGCCGTTAAAAAAAGATTGGCTGCTTACTAAGTTTAAAGGTAATTTCTGAAATAATCCGGATAAATCGGGTAACGTGTTGGTGGGTAAACCTTCCAGCCAACCAAAAAAAGTATACATCAATCGGGCCATGCCGGAGCGCCACCATTTCCCCCAACCTTTTAGTTCCGGTGCAATAAAAAAGTCGGCCAGTAACCACAAACCCCCGGGCTGCAGATAAGGAAGTAAACAATGGAGCATCTGTTGCGTTTGCGCCGTTGGGTAAAGGTCCAGCACAAACGGCGTAAAAATAACCTGATATTGTTCGTGGGCAAGTAAGGCCGTTTCTGTACCCAGCCGAAGGTCAATTTTTAAAAAATTAGATGATAATTGAGCGGCTACCTGTCGGGCTTTAGCCAACATGCCCGGCGATGCTTCCAGGTAAGTAATTTTTAAGGGAATTTGTAATCGGGCAAGATCTTGCAAAATCCAACCGCTGCCACCGCCAATTATTAGCACGGAGGCCTGGGGTGGTATAAAAGAAAGTAAAGCTACCTGCGATTGCCGGATAGCGCCACCATAAATTATTTGGGCCAACCAATCATAAAACCATACCGAATGGTTGAAGGCGGCGGGGGTACGTAGTTCCACGTAATTTGTTTTAAAATCTGGAAATATTATGGTAAATATTTGACAAGTAGGATGTTGTTTAATGATCTTTGTTTTATATATTACTAAACTCTTAATTAATCCAAATATAATCCTATCATGAAAAAAGTACTTAAATGGCTCGCAATTGGTATTGGTTCGCTGGTTTTATTACTGGTAATTGCCTATACGGTAATTTACTTTAAAACAGAAAGCCGAATTAATAAACAGTACGCTATTAATGTGCAGCAGATTGCTGTAACCCAAGATTCGGCTGCTTTGGTTCGGGGCGAACACCTGGTACAAATTAAAGGTTGCCGGGAATGTCACGGGGAAGATTTAGGAGGCAAAGTATTTATTGATGATCCGCAATTAGGTAGGATTGTTGCGGCTAACTTAACGCAAGGCAAAGGGGGTATTATGCGCGAATATACCAAAGCCGATTTAACCCGGGCCTTAAAACACGGCGTTCGAAAAGATGGCAAATCGGTTTTATTTATGCCTTCGGAAGAGTACAACCCGCTTTCGGCAGAAGACTTAGGCGCTTTGATGTCTTACGTTAAAAGCTTACGGCCCGTTGACCGGGAATTGCCTAAACACGAGATTAAACCTTTGTTGCGCGTATTAACCGCCTTTGATAAATTTCCGTTGCTGCCAGCCGAAAAAATTGATCATACCAAGCAAAGTACTCCAACCGTTACCCCAGAAATTACGGCCAATTACGGGCAGTATGTGGCAGTAGCTTGCATTGGGTGCCACCGGACCAATTATAAAGGAGGAGAGCCATTAGTACCAGGTTCGCCCATGGTGCCTAATATTACTAAATCTGGAAACCTTGGTAAATGGACCGAGGCCGAATTTATTAATACTTTACGCACCGGTAAAACTCCCGAAGGAAAGCAAATGGATCCCAAAAATATGCCCTGGACCATGACCAAAGAATTTAGTGATACCGAAATTAAATCGGTTTACCTGTTCCTGAAAAACCTGCCGGCAGAAGGATGATTTTAGTTGAAAAGTTAAAAATTTAAAAAATTGAAAAGTTTAAAGGTGGTAAGGTTAGAAAATCGTTTTAATCTTACAACCTTTTGCTGTAATCTATACGCTATAATTTATTCGCGTTCAAAGTGGCGGTCGATGGTGTTTTCAATTTTTTCAAAAATAAACTCGGCAGCTTGTTTGCGGATGTCGCCGTTTTCCTGCGAAAATTCCTGGCGGAATTCTTCTACCCGGCTCTTGCAATAGATTGAGAAGAAAATGGTGCCAACCGGTTTTTCGCTGGTTTCCGAAGCCCCCTGCCCACTTAAGCCCGTTACCGATACGCACATTTCGGCGTTTAATAATTTATACAAGCCCAGCACCATCTCATTAGTTACTTGCTGCGATTCGGCGGTGTATAATTTTAAAGTTTGCTTTTTTACGCCCAATACTTTTTGCTTTACTTCTTCGGCGTAGGTAACAATACTGCCCAGTAATACATCGCTGGCACCTTTAGCTTTTACAAATTCCGAGATTAGCATACCACCGGTTACACTTTCGGCAAAAGCAATGGTTAATTTTTTATCGCGTAGCTTAGTAACAATCCGGGTTAAATCTGTAGCATTCATAAATAAATTATAAGGTGCCCACTCTATACTGTATTTAAAGAGCTTAGGTTTACGAATCTGCTGTTTTAAGAGGGTACATCACTAAAATACGGTACTCCGGGTGCGGACTTTTGAACTCCGACTGCCACAAAGCCAGGGCGTTTACGGGTAAACTCATGTGTTGCGTTTTAAAATCCAAGATAGGCAAATGTATGGGTTTAGGCATATCTTTCCGGAAGCGGGCTAAGGTAATATGCGGAATGTAGTCGGGGTTGGTTGGTTTGATGCCTAAATGAGTGGTAACCGCTTGGCACAATTCTGTAAAAGCCGGGTGAGCGGTAAATCGAGCCCAGATTAAACGCGGCGATTTAGGTTTAGGACCAGGCTCTATACATTCTAAATCTAAGTTAAAAGCAGAATAACTTTCGGCTACTTTTTTCACCGCACTAATAATCTTATCTACCTTATCCGGGGGTACTTCGCCTAAAAAGTGTACCGTTAAATGCAGGTTGGTATCCGGTACAAACCGGATAGCATTGCTAATAAAAGCAAGTTGTTGTTCCTGAAAAAATGCCTGCAGGCTATTGGGTATGGGTACCGCAATAAACAAACGTTGGGTAGAGGCCATAGAACTTACACGTGTTTTAAGAAAAATACTTACCTGCTTCTTAAGAGTTGTATGTGCCCCGGTTTTTTTTTAATAGGACTTAGTTACTCTGAGAAAATTAAGTGCTGGAAGCTGATTTTAATGTAATGACGCAGTGGAATAAAAATAACCCGGGTAGCTTCGTTTGATTTCCGGCTAAATTTTAAAAATATTCTTTACGATAGGCAGATAATAGAATATTTATTTTACCTTTGCCCTTCGAAAATTGAGCGCACGTGGCGGAACTGGTAGACGTGCAGGTCTCAGAAGCCTGTGGGAGTTGTCCCGTGGGAGTTCGATTCTCCCCGTGCGCACCAATGCAAAAGCCGGCTAATTAGCCGGCTTTTTTTATGTTCTTCTGTATTAAACTACTTCTTTCCTAATTCTAAAAATTTAAAAAATTACTAAGTTGTTGCTCTAAGTATGAGGCCATGTTACTGCGCATTAGCCGGGTTGTTGGTAAACAAATCTATTTCGGGCCAATCTGTTTTTAACAAAGTTTGATTTTTAACCGTGGATTCGAAGGCTTCGGTTATTTGGAACGGTTGCGTATTGTTGCGGGTATTGGCCAATATGGCAAAGCTGTACTCATCATCTAAACGGGTAAGCAGGGTAGAGGTGCCAGGCAAAGAACCGGTGTGGCTCCAGTTAAAATACCCCATGTAGGTCTGGTTTAATAAGTCCTTGGATATAATATCAGATTTCTGGTTGTTCCGGTCGATGTGCACCATTAAACGCATTAAATCGGTGGCAGAAGCCAACCAACCGCCGTTAGCATCCATGCGACTGATGTTATAAGCATACGGATTGTCGTCGGGTTGGTAGTACGTAACTTCGTTTAAAGCATTCTGTTGCGGTGAGTTCCCGGCAATACGCATATCAATAATGTTTAAAGGCTGCAAAATCTCGGATTGTACAAAAGCCGAATAAGTTTTACCAGATACCTTTTCGATGATACGGCCTAAAACGCAATAGCCAAAGTTAGAGTAGTAATAAGTGGAGCCAGGCGTGTAAGTTAACGGACGGGTTTGCACCACCTCCGCAATCAGTTCTTTATACGAGTACGTAGGGTTGGCTACTATTGGGTCGTTGGGTTGGTTAATCCAGCCCGATTTATGTTCCAGCAGGTCTTGTACGGTTATAGCGCTTACGTTGGAGTTAGCTGGTGCCGTGCCATAATCATTACCTAGAATGCCGTTTGCACCAAAAACTTTATCGGTAAGTTTTAGTTTGCCATCCTGTACTAATTTTAAAATAGCTACTACCGTAACGGGTTTAGAAATACTGGCAATCCGGAATAAACTTTGGTTATCTACAGGTTGCTTAGTCTCCAGATTAGCGTAGCCGTAACTTTTGGCAAATACCAGTTTTTCGTTTTTTACAATAGCCAACGAAATGCCGGGAATCTGGTATTGCTGCAACAGTTTCTCCATAGCCTGGTCCATCTCCGGAAATACCGGGCTTAGCTCCAGGTTAACGTAGTTCGCCGAACCATTTGGGGCAATTATTTTATACAATACCGGGTTAGAAAAATCATTTTCGGTTTCGCCGCTTACCTGTTCCGTGTTGTTAATGTAAACTTTCGTGTCCGGCGCGTTCGTAAACGAAGCTATGAGTTTGTTAAAAGCCAATCCGGTGGGTACTGATACGCTGATTTTTTCACTGGAAATTTGCCCTACCAAGTCTTGGGATAATTGCGGATTAAACGCTTTTAAAAACTTAAAAGCCGACAAATAACTCTGCCGTAAATTAGTTTGCGGAGCAACAATCTCATTGTCCTCTTTTTGGCAACTTGCTAAAAATAATACAAGCGCCAAAAGCACCCATTTTCCTGATTTCATTTATTGGAAAATGAGCTAATTATATTATTTTTTAAATGATTGCTCCGGCTGGCGTTTGCGGCAGAAATACTTTCTTTTATTTTGCTGAGGTAACAGGAAAAGAAGAAATTAAGCGTAAATTTTACTTCAATAAGCATTATTAATTAGTTTTACCAATTTTTGGATGTGCAAAACTAGATTATAATTAGCAGTATTGAAATATGGTAAATTGAACTATTCTAACATTGTGATAGAATAGGTTATTAGAAGGCGAAACTAGGTAGGTTAGATAAAAGTGCTATTCCGGATAAGCTAAAATTTGCTGCCCGGTAGTACATACAGCCACTTAAAAGTATTTATTTAAAAAAAATAGCCAAGAAACAAGTCGGAAAGATAAGGCAAGGGTATGTTGTAATAATTTGATTTATAAAGGAATATGTTTTGTAAAACTAGCAATTGTTGCTCCTGTTATAGTTCAAAATGCTAGACCTGTAATTTTTAAAATATTCGAATAATAAAACCGGGTGTAAATAATAGTAGGATTAAAGTGGCGGGCTTCAGACTTTTTAAATAATTATCCATCAGGCTTTAAGTTGTTTTAGTAAATGGCGGCCTCTGGCGTTTACGGCCGCTCCACCTTTAGCCATCTCGGTTTTTATTAAATCAATGGTTTCCTGCCGTAACCAATCGTGTTGCCGGGATAGGTTAGCCATGGCCTGCAGGCAATGCACTTTCATAAATTTATTGGGATCGGTGTACAGCCAGGTTTCTAAGTAGTTCAGTACGGTGGCCAGTGTATCGTCCGTTAAAGGGAGGTAAGACAAAAGCAAACCTACCTGCCAGCACATTACAGCAGGTTGCATTTGGGGCAAGGCAGCTAATAAAGCTGCCTCATAAGGAATAACGAGATGCGGGTACCAACGCGCTACTTTCTCGGCGATACCGGCGGCGCGGCGCGCCAAATCAGTCCCGGTATCCGGGTGCAGCATAGCCTCCATAAAAACCTGAAATTTCTCCGGGTTATCGCCAACCTCCTGCACTACTTGCTTTACCAAATCGGGCGATTTAGTACCGGAAGTAGCTAAGCGGGCAAGTAAAGGATCCATTTTTTAAATTTTTAAAAATTCAAAATCAATAAATAGAACCTCCGGAAGTTACAAGTGCCGGTAGAGAAAGAGGTTTTTAAATTTCTTCTACCAATACCTGTTCCGGCGTAGGATTATCCTGGAACTCGCCTTCCCAACGGGCAATAACTGCCGATGCCAGGCAATTGCCCGTTACATTCACCGCAGTGCGGGCCATATCCATTAATTCGTCGATGCCCAAAATAATAAAAATAGGCTCAATGGGTAAATTAAACGATGCGGCAGTACCCAATAATATTACCAAAGAAGCCCGCGGCACGCCGGCCACTCCCTTGCTGGTAAGCATTAAAGTAAACACCATAAGTAATTGCTGCTCCCAGGGCATATCAATACCGGCGGCCTGCGCCACAAAAATAGAAGCCAGCGATAAGTACAAGGTAGTGCCATCAAGGTTAAAAGAATAACCCATAGGCATAACAAAAGCAATAATTTTGCGGGGTACGCCAATACGCTCCATGGCTTCCATGGCCCGGGGCAAGGCTGCCTCGGAACTGGTGGTAGCAAACGCAATGGAAACCGGTTCGGCAATGGCAGCAACAAATTTTTTAACCGGAATCCGGAAAAAGTAGGCTACCGGCAGGAGCACTAACAATACAAAAGCCGCCAACGATACATAAAGTGTAGCGAGCAGCTTAAATAAGTTTACCAATATACCAAAGCCCATGTGGCCCACAGTGTAAGCAATAGCGGCACCTACGGCAACAGGGGCAAATAGCATAATAATGTTGGTGAACTTAAACATGGTTTCCGAAAGACTTTCGGCAAAATCCAGCATGGGGCGGCGTTTGGCCTCGCTAAGCATCGCCAGCGCAATACCAAACAAAATACTGAACACAACAATCTGTAAAACATCGCCCTCGGCTACCGATTTAGCAATGTTTTCCGGGAAAATGTGCAGAATAATATCCGATACCGACTGTGCTGCCGGTTTTGTTATTTCTTCGGTAACGGGGGCTTTTAACTGAATGCCTTCGCCGGCCTTACTAATATTTATCGCAATTAAGCCAATAAACAAGGCCAGGGTAGTAACTACTTCAAAGTAAATCAGGGCTTTAATACCCATGCTGCCTACTTGTTTTAAGTTGGAGTGCCCCGCAATACCCACCACCAGCGTACCAAAAAGCAAAGGGGCAATAATGGTTTTTACCAGTTTTAAGAAAATTTTGCTTAATACGTTTAAGTTTTGGGCGAATGTGGGAAAATCGTAACCTATTTCGGCGCCAATGGCCATACTCACCAAAATCCAGGTGGTAAGCGAACGTTTGCGAAAAGCATAAAATACCAGCATGGCAATTACTACCCACCGGACAACCTGTAAAATAACCGGAGAGATTTGCAGATGGCCATATTCGTTTAACAAAGAAAGGCCTAAAGCAACGGCAAGGGAAATTAGTATGAGTACTACAAAGCGGGAGTTGCGCATAAAGAAAAAGGTATTAACCAGTAAGCCGCCAGATTTTTAAAATTTAAGTTTCTGCGGTGATTTTTAGTGGCCAAAGGCAAGTTTATGTTCAATTAGTTAACAAATATATTACTTATTTTTCGATTTCACCGGAAAATGGCTTATCGCTCCTTTGTAAGCAGGTGGTTAAACAGCATACTTTAAAGTGCCTTGGCATGGGAGTAACGTAATAATGCCGGAGAATTTATATCTTACTTCCTGATTTTTAAAATTTCTCTTTATGCTAAACTGGCACCTCGAAACCAAGGAATTGCACTTGCGCTATACCTGGAAAATTGCCCGGAATGCAGCGGATAGTAAGACAAACTTATTTGTACGGGTGGTAGACGGTGCGTGCCAAGGGCTGGGCGAAGCTGCACCGAATAGCCGCTACCACGAGACGCCTGAATTATTGGTGCAGCAGTTTAAAAGCTTAGTTCAAAATGGCCTGGCGCAGGTAAACTCAATGGCTGCGATGCAGGATTTTTTAAAATTTTACCCGGTGGCTAATGCTTTACGTTTTGCTATCGAGTCGGCGTACGTGCATTTGCTTTGCCAGCAGCAAAACATTTCGGTGAGCCAGTTTTTGGGCCTGAAATTTACTGCCAAAGTGCCCACGATGTATACGTTGCCCATTATGGCGCCCGGGTTAATCTCTGATTTTGTACAGTTGAACAATTTAAACCGGTTTCAGGTATTAAAAATAAAAGTAAACCAACCCGATGCTTTGGCCTTGGTACAAGCTACCGCTGCAGTTAGCCGGCGGCCCTTTGTTATTGATGGCAACGAAGCCTGGGAAAACCCGGAGGAAGTAGTGGCCTTTATGCGCCAGTTAAAAGATTTGCCCGTTTTATTTATAGAACAACCCTTGCCCGCCAGTAAAGTTGAAGAATACCGGTATTTAAAAAAGAACAGCCCGCTGCCTGTATTTGCCGATGAATCAGTAACGGATAAACCGGATTTCTTAGTGCTGCGCGATCAGTTTCACGGCGTTAACATGAAGTTAATGAAAGCCGGCGGCTATATAAACGGTTTACGCATTTTGCAGGAAACGCAAAAACATGGTTTGCAGCCCATGATTGGCTGTATGGTAGAATCTTCATTAGGTATTTGGTCAGCAATGCAGTTGTGTGCCGGTATCCGGTACGCCGACCTGGATGGATTCTTAATTTTAAAAGATGAGCCTCTGGGCTTAGTCCGGGAACAAGACGGGGAACTGATTTTTTAAATTTCAGGCAATTTACCAGAATGTGATGCAAGCTGTTCGGTATTTAAATTAAGACAAAGCTGGTTGCCAGGAGCAGGAGCAATACGGCCCCCTTACCGGTAAAATCACGAGAAGGCTGTTTGCATCTGTGATAATTTAAAAAAAGTCCCCGCAACTTGGGTAATTAGTATACGGTGGCGCTGATTTACTTTACAATCCTGCATTCCCGCCAGCTTTAGCTGGCGGTTAGTTATAAAAGTGCATGTATAAAAGTGCATGGCTTAATAAGCGTTACCCTTAAAACTGCTAATTTTTAAAATTTTCGATTTCTCAAATCTAGCAACTGCGGGCAGCCTACCGATAAATATAGCTTTAAAAGAAAATAAAAAAGCTAACAGACAAGGTCTGTTAGCTTTTTAGCGCCTATTATGAAAAAACTATAAATTCTTCTTCTTTAAATTAGTTTTAGTTAAAAAACTATTACTTACCACCGGTAGTTCCGCCGCTAGTTGTACCGCCAGTAGTTCCTGTACCAGAAGTAGTTCCGCTGGTAGTGCCGGTGCCAGATGTGGTTCCGGTGCCTGCCGTAGTACCCCCTGCCGTAGTGCCACCAGCAGTAGTACCGCCGGTAGTAGTACTACCTGCAGTTGTTCCCATCCGGGAGCCAGCGGTAGTACCAGTAGTAGAACCCGTAGTGGTGCCTCTGGTAGTTCTGCCGGAAGTTGTACCCGAAGTAGTTCCTACAGTAGTACCAGCTGTAGTTCTAGAGGTAGTTCCGCTGGTAGTACCGGCAGTTGTTCCTACTGTAGTACCAGCAGTTGTGCCAACGGTGGTACCGGCTGTAGTTCCAACGGTGGTACCAGCAGTAGTAGTGCCAGTTGTGGTGCCAATGGTAGTACCCGCGGTGGTTCCGCTGGTTGTACCTAAAGTAGTAGTTCCGCTAGTGGTTCCGGCGGTTGTACCCGCGGTAGTTCTGCCGCTGGTTGTGCCCACTGTAGTTCCGGCAGTAGTGCCGCTTGTGGTTGTTCCTGTTGTCCCGGCTGTAGAGCCTCCGCTAGTAGTTTGCGCATTTGCCAAATAAGAAGCAAAAACTAAGGCAACGGCTGGTAATAACTTTAACTTGTTTGTCATGACTGTACGCTTTTAAAATTAAAACTTAAAAATTTTTAGAGGGCTGTTGAAAAAGCCATTGTTTATGGTCTTTTTCTGGTATAATTACCCAACCCAATTTTTAATGTGCTTTCTTAATATTTGGATTTTTTATTTCTGATTAAAAAATCTGTAAGAAATGCACGTTCTTTTTACGAGGGTTTAAAAATTAAAAATGAAAAAAAAATACCTAATTTTCGTCCTGATAAATACGTAAATTCACTTGTTTATAGGATTTAAAAAAGATTTAATGCAATTTTTAAAGATTGACTGGTTTTGAGGTTAATTAATATCCGGTGAGTAAACAAGCCGGTTAAATTTAAATAATTGTACTTTTCAAAAAATGTTATTCAAGCCTACGGCACTGCCCCAGCGGCTTCGCTTTGTCTTAATTGGGTTTTTATCAGGCTTTTACTTAGTAAGGGTTTGTTTTTTTGTTTTTCGTAGGAGTGGGCTTCGAACGTTTTTTTTGCTTTTTGGTGCCAGGTGCCGTAGCTATACTGGTGCCATTTTCCGGAACCGTAACTACCGAGTCGGTACGGGTAGAGGTTGCTTTCGTGGTATTCGGCGAAACACTTTTATCAGTGGTGGGAGAAGCAGTAGTGGCCGGCGTATTTTGGTTTGGTTTGCTCGTGGCCGGGTTAGTTGTTTGCGCCAGGGCCGGCATGCCGACCAAAGCTAAAAGCAAGGCGATTAAACCATTTTTTATCTTTTTCATCTTCAAGTCTGTGTATAATAACCTTGTTTGGCTTAACGGAACAGCTTGCTTTAAGGTTAACTAAATAACTGCTTTCTGGAGTGCTAAGGGTTTATTCAGGTAAATGTCTTAGCCAAATGCATCTGGGCGTAACCAATTATTTTTACATTAACTTGGCCTGAACTTATTTTAACGTGGGTTCGGGTTTTGCAAAGAATTTATTTGCGTAGGGCTCATTCTTATATGTTTCGATCTTGTTGGCGTCTTCTAACTAGGTAGTTTAATGCCATGTACAGCAGGTTCTAAAACCAGGATATTACATTTCTGTTTATAAGAAGATCTTGCTTGGGTTTCTGAGCGGAATAAAATAATTTCAAAAATATGTTGCAACATTAAATGTATGTACATATATTTGCATCGTAGTTAAGGATATGAAAATAGAAGAAGAAATTAAGCAACGTACTTTTAAAGATGTGTATCAAAAAGTATACATCAACCTGATTTTTACGGCGGGTTGGTTGCAGGAGCAGCAAGCGGTGGTTTTTAAAAAATATAATATTACGCTGCCGCAGTTTAATATTCTGCGCATTTTACGGGGGCAGTATCCCAAACCGGCTACGGTAAACTTACTCATCGAGCGCATGCTCGATAAAACATCCAATGCTTCGCGCATTGTAGATAAACTGGAGGCGAAAGAACTGGTAACCCGGCACCAGTGTCCCAACGACCGCCGCACAGTAGATATCTTAATAACTGACAAAGGCTTGGCCTTACTGCAGCAAATTGACGAGGCCGAGGGTACGCAGATTAAAGGTTTGCAAAACATATCGGCGGCCGAAGCCGAGGAGCTCAGTCGCTTACTGGATAAAATCCGGGATTAATTTAAACACAGTATTTCAAAAATTTAAAAATTTATAAAATCACAACCTGTTTAATTATTATGAAAAAGTTTTTTTTATCGGCTGCTGTTGTAGCCAGCTTATTTGTTGCTCAAGTTAGTTCCGCGCAAACTTTGGCCTCTGTCACCCCTAAAGCTAAAAAAGTAGCTGTGGCTGCTACTACCTATAAAGTAGAAACTGCACAAAGCAACCTGGAGTGGAATGGCAAAAAAGTGACTGGCGAACATACCGGTAACATCTCTATCTCTAAAGGCGATATTTTAGTAAACGGTAATAAAATTGTGGGCGGTAATGTAGTGATTGATATGAACTCGATTACCAACAAAGACATTACCGAGGATGAATACAAACAAAAATTACTGGGACATTTAAAGTCCGATGATTTCTTCTCGGCAGAGAAACACCCAACCGGTACTTTCAAAATTACCAGTGTAACTCCCATTAAAGGTGCCCAAGCTGGTGCGGCTAATTACACCGTAAAAGGCAATTTAACTTTAAAAGGAATTACCAAACCTATTTCTTTCCCGGCTACCGTTAATGTAAAAGATGGGGTTGCTTCGGCTACCGGTACCGCTACTTTAGACCGTACCCAGTGGGACATTAAATACAACTCTAAGAGCTTCTTCCCGAATATTGCGGACAAGGCTATTTACGACGACTTTACCGTTAAATTTAATTTAGTAGCTAAAAAGTAATTTTTAAAATTCTCACCTATTCTGAATAGCCTTGGTGTACTAGCCAGGCAAAATTTTAATTACCTGTGAAAATAAAGAAGCTGGCTTATGCCGGCTTTTTTGTTTTTAAGCTAAAGCTTTGTTAATAATTTAAGTACGCAGAAATCAATCGAATCAAATCTAGTTTATTTAATTTTCCTTTTTTGCATAAGTCCAATAAAAAGAAACCCAATTCCTAAACTGATGAGACCAGCGGTAAATCCTACCTTATAGTTAAGCGAAAACTCTTTCCGGATTAAATAGCCGTATATTTTACTTTACTTACTATCAAATACCGTCATTCCAGAAGAATCTAACCAGTAGGTAACCGATTAGATTCTTCTGGAATTCTTCGAATTCTACAGAATGACGGAGATGAAGAAGAATGGCTTAGCTTATATAGCACGCAGCTACGGTAAACAGCAAGGTGAAGCCAATAATAATTTTGTACATTTTTTTCATAATTATAAATTTTTAAAATTTTAATTTGGAATGTTCGGTCCGTATTGTAGATATTTGTGGAACATTTGTTCCAGAATTAAATATTAAAACAATGACCAAATTACAAAACAAAGTAGCCGTAGTAACCGGCGGAAATTCCGGAATCGGGCTGGCAACCGCGCAAGAGTTTATCAATCAAGGCGCCAAAGTGGTGATAACCGGCCGCAACCAGGCAACCCTCGATGAAACTGTTCAGCAATTAGGCAGTAATGCTGTTGGCATTCGATCGGATGCGGCCAATATAAATGATATAGATAAGCTGGTGGAGCAGGTAAAAGCTACTTACGACAAGGTAGATGTGCTTTTTGTTAACGCCGGGGTGGCCATGCAAGAACCAGTAGGGCAAATTACCGAAGAAACCTTCGATACCGTGGCGGACATAAATTTTAAAGGCGCGGTTTTTACCACCGAAAAGTTTATTCCTATCCTGAACGATGGGGCGTCCATTATTCACATGACCTCTGTGAGTGCGTTTACCTATGCCCAGGGAACATCTATTTATTCGGCCAGCAAAGCGGCTCTTACGGCGTACAGCAAAACCGCAGCGCTGGAGTTGGCCGGTAGAAAAATCAGGGTTAACACCGTGGCTCCGGCCATGACCGAAACCCCAATCATTTACCAAGGACAATTCGCTAGCGACGAGATTCACTCGTTTATCCGCAGCCGCATGCCATTTAAACGCTACGGCCAACCCGCAGAAGTAGCCAAACTGGTAACTTTTCTGGCATCCGATGATGCTTCCTTTATTTCCGGCGCCGAGTACACCATCGATAGTGGCGCTTCGGTAAACGCCCCGTTGCGGAGCTAATTTTTTTGCCAAAATATGGAACATTCGTTCCGGATTACGTATCTTTGTGAGATATAATGGTCTCACAAAGATATTTTTATGGCTAGAACGAAGGTATTTGACGAGGATTTGATTTTAGACAAAGCAATGAATTTATTCTGGGAAAAAGGCTACAATGCTACCTCAGCGCAAGATTTGGTGGATCGGCTGGGCATTAGCCGTTCCAGTTTGTACGACACCTACGGCGACAAGCATTCGCTGTACGTAAGCGCCTTAAAAAAATATCGCCGTGACCGCATTGACGATACTATAAAAGCTGCCGAAACCGCCGAAGATGTAGAGCAATACCTCCGGGATATTTTTGAGTTAGTAAAAAACGAGGCTATTCAGGAAAACCACGCCCGGGGTTGTTTTATGGTAAATTCGGCCGTAGAAATGGCCCCTTGCGACGAAGAAGTAGCCGCTATCGCTAATTCTATTATGCACGATGTAGAAGAAGCCGTGTGTAAAGCCATTGAACGAGGGCAAAACCAAGGGGTTTTTTCTAACGAACATTCGGCCCGTTCCTTAGCCCGGTTTTTATTCAATTCCTTAAACGGCTTGCGGGTTACCGTTAAATTCGACGCCAATAAACAAGCTTTCGACGATATTGTGAACGTTTGCTTGTCGGCTTTAAAGTGTTGATTTACGGCAGAATGTGTTGATTTCTATTGTTGTTAAGCAACGCCTTTTTTTATCACAAACTTAACAGTTTCTCTTTTTATAAATTTCCCTTTAATTGCTGTCGTAATCAAATCTTCCACAGTTAGTTTTTCAAGTTTGCTTGGCCAAATTTTGTTAAAAAATTTATTAATCTGGTCGGAATTGATAAAGTTGAAAATCTTTTTGCCCTGTTCACTATCAAAAGGGTACACAATTCCGGCTATAAAAGTTTTTACTAGAAATAGAGTTATCAAAAGTGCTATTATTGGGATTAGCAATGGGTTTACGTAAACGCCTTCTGGAGAAAAGTATTTACTGAAGTCAAACCCATCTAAATCAACTTTAAATTTTTGAGCAAATTTCTCCAATAACTCAACCGCATCATCGCCGGTTATCCCTAAATCATTTTCAATGCTACTTTTAAAATTAGTGTCATCTTCCCACCAATATTCTGTTTTTATAAAATTAACCACAGATTCAGAAACTTCTCTAAGATAGGAATAACGGATCTCGACTGCTTCCATGTTTTTATTTTTTAAGATGTTGCCTAACGTTCTTTTCGGTAATTCTTCTCCTTTTAGTTAGCTTTTATATTGAACACTTTTTGAACGTGTAAATAAATTCCAACAATCAAATAAATTAGAAGAAGGGGTATACCAAAAAATGTAAACAATAAGGGTGGAAATACCCATGGTAGTCCACTTATAACTAATGAAATTAGAACCCAACTTTTTAACTTCATTTGATCTCCATATATGGCGTTCAATTTCACATTTATAATTCCTAATCCCCACAAGATGAAAATGTATGGGATGAGGGTTTGTAATTCACTATTGAATTCCAACATTAAGATTAAGCCCAAATAGCTTAAGATTAAAAAAGTTAATGAAAGTATTTTTATTAGGTTCATTCTGTTTTGAATGTGGTACAACGTTAAAGTGTTTATGAAGTTGTGGCATTTGAAAAACGTCTGTTTCAATTAACCACAAAAGCAAAATAGCGATTTATAGCTGAATGCTCGTTCGTCCAGCCACAATTTTATAAACACACTGTTGGGCGCAGTTAATCTTTTGTAATATTCGTGGTTAGTCCAAATGCCTCATTTATAGTTCTTGCTTCCTCAATAGCTTTAGGTTTCAAGGTTGTTTTAAATTTATAATGCTTCCCATACACATCACGGATTTTGATAACTACTTTTATCGTTCCGTCTCCATCAGAACTTTTGGGATTAAGATTTCCCCATGCTTCTCCTTGTTCAAAATATGCTACACCAACAATACTTTCACCCACGTCCAGCGAATCAGTACGTCTTTGATTAAAAACATCTGACCTTGTCCTCAAAGGTGGTATGAAAACCAAAGATTCGCCATACTCAAACTTAAAATCAGCAAAAATATGGGATTGAGGAAGCCAAACCATTTGCTTGTCAAAAAGCTTCGTCTTAGTTGTGTTTTTGTAATAACCTAAGTAGATTTTGTCAATGGAAGTGGGCATATTTCCAACGTTGGCAATAGACATATACACAGCAAATCCTGTTTGATGCAAGTTGAATGTTTCATTAAGTTGTTCTTCGTACGATTGATTTCCTGTATAAAAAAATGAAAAGAAGGAAGACTTTTCAATAAATCTAACTTTTAATTTTGGTTTCTTTATAAGAGAGTTAAATAAGCCACTTATCCAACCGAAAAGTATTGTTACTAAAAACAAAATCAGAGAAAGAAACCCACTGTTATCATTTGTCCACTTGATAAGGTCTGTCCAACTATTACTTAACAACTTTCTAAAATTTAATTGCGCCCAACGTTCTTGGCTAAAAAGCGTGAAATGGTTTTTAGGTGTTGTTGAGCTTAGTTATTCTATTTCCACGGTTGCCAATCAGGATCTATTTTCTTTACTCCTTCCTGTACCCGCCCGTAATAATTAGGTCCATCACTATCATAAGATTCTAACATGTCATAAGCTAAGAAGATACCCAGAAGAAGCAATTCATCTTCATCATTGTTTGCTATCACAAACGCACGGTCATACTTGAACAGGTTCACCGTCCTTTTGTCAAAGCGAGCTACCTGTCTCTCGTCTTTGAAGAGCGATTTTTGATGCCACTTATGATGATAAAATGCATACTGATGATTCTTATATTCAAATGTCCAGTAACCTTTAGAATAATTTTGAATCGTTATCTCTAGTGATGTTGCCGACTCAGGAAAATTAATGATAAAAGTTGCTTTCGACCATCTATTAATACCAGGAAACCAGATGTTGTTTCCAATTTTTACTAACGCCACCAACTCGTCAGTGGAATTAAATATCTCTGAGTAGTCACCTTTAAAGAAAAACTGCCTGTGACGCCCTTTGAATATTGGCTTTTCAATTCCAAGCTTGTAAAAAGTGTACTTATTTCCTTTTTGGGAAATATCTAATCTCATAATTTTAATTAAGCTCAACTAGAAGATAAATGGAGCTACTCCGGTTATCTGCACTATATTTTAAAGGTAATTAGCTTGAAAACATAAGTGAAGCTACTCCTGTATTTATAGTTATTTGCTAATATACGAAATAATACTAATTTAACTCAGTAACCTATTCCTTAATCCGCAGATTTAATTGGTTGAAAATTTAAAAAACTTATCCTAAGGGTAATTTAAAAAATTACCGCAACCGTACTTCCTGAATTTTATCACCAATTTCCAGCAGAGGTAAAACTTCCAGGCCTTTAATCACGCGGGCGAAGATGGAGTAGCGGCCATCGAGGTGCGGGGTGGGGGAGTGGGTGATAAACCATTGGCAGCTTTCGGTGTCTTTGCCCGCCGAGGCCATGCCGAGGTATCCTTCGCGGTAATGCAGGTCGTGGAGTTCCGAGCGGATGGAGTAATCGGTGCCGCCCCAACCATCGCCGCGCGGGTCGCCGCCCTGAATAACGAAGTTAGGCACCACCCGGTGAAAGTTTTTGCCGTTGAAAAAGTCGCTTTGGGCTAATTGCACAAAATTAGCCACCGTGCCCGGTGCTTCTTCCACGAACAACTGCAAAATTATTTCGCCGCGGTTGGTTTGAATGCTTACTTCTTGCTTAGCCGGTAAGCTTTGCACCAAGGTCCAGTCGATGGGGTGGGAGAGCGGGTTTTTGGGCGTTGGCGGCTCGGGTTTACCTTCCAGAAAAGCAATGGTTTTTACTACTTCCTGGTACGCTTCGTTGTCGCGGGGTAAAACAAGTTTGGCTAAGGCATTTTTTAAAAAATTAATATCAGTGTACTCGTTTTTAAAATTTAATTCCGGCTGACGAAGCAAACCCGCGGTAATACCAATAACGGCTAAGTCGCCGGAAGCAATGGCTCGTTTAAATAAATCGGCAAAATGCTTTTTCTGGTTCGCCGGAAAGTTTTTATCGCTGCGGATCTGGGTGAGCGCTTCGATACCATACGTCCGGATGACGGGGATATCGGTGGCGAAGGTTTCTTTTTCTACAAACGCAGCCCCGGCAAAGTCTTTGGCGGCGGCCGTTAATAAAGCGGCTTTTTCGTAGTTATTGTTGCTTTGATTATATCTTTCCTGAATGCTCGTTAAAACTTCTTGTTTATCGGGGTGTTGTTTCAGAGCGGCACCCAATAAGGTAGCTCGTACACGCCAGCGTAAAGTTTGCTCGGCTTTTAATAATAACGCGTCAGCTTGGTCCGGGGTAGATTGCGTGGCAATTACATCGGCGGCCGTAAGGGCTACGTTTATGTTTTTATCGGCGAGGCCGCGCCACAAAATTGGTTTGGCGGCGGCGTATTCCAGGTTAACGGTGGCGCGCAAGGCGCTTAAACGTACGCGGTAATCTGGTTCAGTTTCCATAATCCCGTCCAGTTCTTCAGCTAAATTAGCGGCTTTAACCTTGGTAAGCGCCTGAGACGCTGCCATTCTTACGTCTACGCTGGGGTCAATTTGGGCGGTGTTTACCAGTGTGGCGGCATGCGGCGAAAGATCGAGTTTAGGCGTGCGGGCTAGAAAATGAGCCGCCGCCAAACGGGTTTCGGGATTGGGTGCCGTTAAGAAACTTACCGCTTTCAGAATGGCTTGGTCGAAGTTGAGCGGTCGGGAATGAGCCCGGTAAATCCCCCAGGCCTGACCAGCCTGCACTTCAGATACCGTAAAGTCGAATTTTACCAGCGCATCCAAGCCTTTTTGCGTCGCGCATTTACCTAAAGCTTCCAGCAACTCCGCCCGTACCGCTGCGTTTTGTTCTTTTTCAATGGCGATTAGTAAAGTTTCTTCGGTAGTGGGTTTACCTATTTGCCCTAGGGCGTAAGCGGCCGATTGCCGTACCGCAGTTTCGGGGTCGGAGAGCAAAGCAACCAACGGGGGGATGGCGAGTGAGTCCTGCACCGAGGCAAAAGCCATGGCGGCTTCCTGACGGTAGCGGGCCGTTGGATTTTTTAAAAAAGGTAAAAGTTGATTGGTTTGCCGTTCGTCCTGAGCCGTGTAAATAGTTTGCAGGGTAACATCTTTAAATTTGTTGCCCAACTCAGTTGCATTTTGCCGGCCAGTTACCCGGCAACCCGTAATAGATAAATAAATCAGCAGCAAGTAAAAGTATCTCATACGAAAAGCTCTCGGGAGGGAAGATACAGAAAAGCCCGGAAATTTGCAGGCCCAGTTTAATCCATTTACAGTCCCAGCGTGTTGGCCTCAGGCAGTTCACCCAAACCGTTTTCCTGGGTAATCCAATCCAGCAAGGCAATAAATACATCCAGGTTCCAGGTGTCTTTAAAATACAGGTTGGTGTAAATGGCGTAATCGGTTTGGTTATTGAGTACCAACCGGTCGTGCAGGATTTGGTAGTGCAGTTCCGGCCAGGTAATCAGGAGCGGCTTTCCGGTTAAGTCGGTGGCTTTATGCAACGTAATGCCGGTGCGGCTAACCTGGCAATGCCCCACCGCGATAGTGCCATTATTTTTTAAAATTTCTTTATGCCGGAGCCAGATTTGATCAGTAGTTTGCTCCCAAATGGCGGCGGTAATTCGGTCTTCCAGGTCAAGGAAATAATCCTGGTCAATATCAAAGTAACAGGTGAGCAAAATATCCAGTTGCTGGGTAGCGGTTTTCAGGCCTAAATAGTGTTGCTCGCCCACCCGGAACCGGTAAAACTGTAAGGCTTTGGCATATTGTTTTATGCCGATTATATCTTTCCGGAAAATGGTTCGGCGGTTAAACTGAATAACTTCCTCGTTGATTAACAAGACCTTGTTTTTTCGGCCGAAGGAGCTCAGTTTAATCGTTTCGTTCACGGTTATAGGTGTTTAGATATAATCGGAGTGGGGTTAACGATTAAAATTTTAAAAAATTTAAAACTAGGGTTTGTGGGTTATACTGTTAAATTATTATAGAGTTGGTTTGGATTAAAAATCCATAAAAACAGGGAAGAATTATTTACTATCGGCTTGCAGCCAAACTACTTTTTGTTCCGGGTTATGTTCCTGGCCGATAATGTCGCGGTACAAATCCGGACGACGGGCTTTGATGTACCGGGTGCCACCGGCTTGTTGCAGTTTCTCGGGCGTGAGCGTTGCTATTTGTATTTCGTTACCCAGTTGGCGGCATTCCGCAATTACATCGCCAAACGGATCGATAATCATGGAGCAGCCATTTTTAAGCTGGTCGGCATCCATGCCAATGGGGTTTGAGAAAACGGCATAAATAGCGTTATCGTAGGCGCGGGCGGGTAACCACTTCATGAGCCAACCCCGGCCTTTCATGCCATCAAACTCCAGCCGCAGCGAAGTAGGGTCATTTTCGCGGTTTTCCCAAAGTTTCGGGTCCACGAAGCCAGCGCCGGGCCGCGTAGACGGCGTACACATGGTTACGTGCGGCATAAAAATAATATTGGCACCTAGCAGTTTGGTTGCCCGTACGTTTTCGATTACGTTATTGTCGTAGCAAATTAAAATGCCGCATTTCCAGCCCAGCAAATCGAACACGCAGTAGCTATCACCCGGCGTAATGTGCGGATTGATAAACGGGTGCAACTTGCGGTATTTCGCCACCAAGCCTGTAGCATCTACGCAAACATAAGCTTTGTAAATTTTATCGTCCTGGTCCTTCTCGAACAAACCCGCCAGTACAGCTATTTGGTATTTGGTAGCTATTTCGGTTAATTTTTGAATACTCGGACCATCCGGAATAAACTCAGCTAAGTCGAGCATTTGCTCCCGGGTTAATTCCCGGGCGTGGGTATAACCGGTAATGGAGCACTCATGAAAAGAGATTACCTGGGCGTCTTGCTCTGCCGCTTGCCGGCTTAATTCTTCTATTATACTTAAATTATACGCTTTATCGCCGCTTTTATTCTCGAACTGCGCCGTGGCTACTTTTAATTTTTCCATTCTGAATAGGTAGTACGTTTTAAGTTTTAAGTATTAGGTTATTCCGGAATTGGCAATTAAACGAAAGTTATAAGACATTCGCTAACTTAAAAATTTAAAATTATAGGTTAGAGCTTCTTGCTTGGAATACATTTATAAAGTAAAGCCAGCTGGCGATATTGATTATAGATTATTCATTCAGGAGTGGCCTAAAAGTTGGCAGTGAAGACACTGCCAACGGGCGGATATTAATTAAGAATTAAGATTTGCAGCAAATGTTTGTATTCCATAGCCGCTATCGTTTGTGTCTTCACAAACGATTTTATGGATTGGCTTTTCCTGCATCCAGTTTTTGTAAAATATTTATTTTTTAAATTATCACCAAAAAGCTGGTTAAAATAAAAAGTGCCGGTTACAAAACCGGCACTTCCATTTATGATAAGGCAGAACTTAAATAGTTTACAACGAAGCTTCTACTAAATCCTGATCGAAATCCTGGCCTTGGTGCGTAATAATTTCTTCGCCCATGAGTTGGCGTAAAGTGTTTTGCAGTCCTATTAATTGCTTGAAAATATCGTGTTCCGGGTGCAAGCCAGATTCAGTTTGCGGCGACTTAAAGTAAAAAGACAACCACTCCTGAATGCCCGACATGCCAGCGCGTTTAGCTAAATCGCTGAACAACGCTAAATCCAGCACCAACGGAGCAGCCAGAATAGAATCGCGGCACAAAAAGTTAATTTTTATTTGCATGGAGTAACCCAGCCAGCCAAAAATATCAATGTTGTCCCAGCTTTCTTTGTTGTCGCCGGCCGGGGGGTAATAGTTGATTCTTACTTTGTGATAAATTTCGCCGTACAGTTCCGGGTTGGTTTCGGGTTGCAGAATATCTTCGAGTACGCTTAATTTCGAAACTTCTTTGGTTTTAAAATTGTCCGGATGATCGAGCACGTAGCCATCGCGGTTACCCAGAATATTCGATGAAAACCAGCCTTTTACGCCTAAAGCCCGCGCCTGCAAACCGGGAGCCAGGATAGTTTTCATTAAAGTTTGGCCGGTTTTAAAATCTTTACCGCCGATGGGGGTATCGGTTTGTTTGGCTAGTTCGATTAAAGCCGGAATATCGCAGGTTAAATTAGGAGCGCCATTCATAAAAGGTACGCCCAGTTTTAAAGCCGCGTAAGCATAAATCATAGAAGGGGCAATGGCCGGATCGTTGTTGCGCAAGCCTTCTTCAAAACTGGCCAGGGTTTGGTGTACCGCCGAAGGTTCCAAATAAATTTCGGTGGAACCACACCACACGAGTACCACGCGGGAGCAATCGTTGGCTTCTTTAAAATTTTCGATGTCGTCCATTACGGCCTTGGCCAGATCGGCTTTGGTAGCCGCTTGTTTTACGTTATCGCCGTGCAGGTTGGCAATATATGCTTGGTCAAAAACGGCTTTCATGGGCTTAATGGCTTCCAGTTCGGCGCGAACGGCGTGCAGCAACATAGGCTCCAGTACTTTAGCGTTCAGGGCGGCTTCAAACACATTATCGCTATACACATCCCAACCACCAAAAACAATGTCATGCAGGTCAGCGAGCGGTACAAAATCTTTAATTTTGGGGTTCCGGTTTTCTGATTTTTTTCCTAACCGGATATTTCCCATCTGGGTTAAAGAGCCAACCGGCTGCGCCAGATTTTTTTTCACGGCTTCTACACCGGCAATAAGGGTAGTGGCTACGGCACCTAACCCCGGGGTTAATATACCAAGCTTTCCTGTTGCTTTTTCAATGGTATTATGCATGTGAATTATCTTTAGTGATATAACTACTCGACTGTTAAAAAGCTTTTGAAACAGGAATATAGCTAAATTGTTACAGTATCAAACCTGTTTATGTTAAATAAAATACGGTAAAAAGGCAAAATTAGGTTTTAACTGCCAGATTTTCAGCTGAAAGCTACTCTTACTAACAAGGTTTTTATTTAAAATTTTAAGCTGGCATTTATTTCTACTGTTATTATCGCGAGCGTACTTTTTGAAATAAAAATTACTGGCATTTTTAGAAAAAGCTGCCGGAACTGAAAAAAAAATAATAACGCCTTGGCCTAATTGCAAAATTTAAAAATGTACTGAGTTAAGCTACTTTCCTGAGGGTTGTACGTTAACTACCGGATGGTGTTACTTGCCAGTGTAAAACTTGCCACTCAGGTAAGGCAATAGCGCCCGCAACAAAGGTGATTTAAGGTGGCAAAAAACCAAATTTAGTTGTAAAAAGTGCTTTTGGTGTTTAGCCTGTTTGTTTAGTAATAAGCAATATTATAAGTTAAATCTTTAGGTCGCCAGTATCGTTTATCACTAAAATTTTAGCCGTTTCCGGAAAAATTTGAATCACACTTACCGAAGCCGGACTAATTTCGATGCGCTGAAACATATCCAGGTGAATGCCGCCATAATAAGCCAGAGCGGCTTTTATTAAATCTGAATGGCTCACAACGGCAATGGTTTGTTGTTGGTGCTGGTGGTATAATTTTTCGATGCCGGCAATTATGCGGGTCTGGGCTTCCAGCATCATTTCGCCGCCGGGTATGCGCGTTTGGCTCCTAAAAGAGTTAAAATGTTGAAATTGGGTTTGCCCTTGCAGTTTCTCAAAAGTAGCGTTGGTCCAGTCGCCGAAGTCAATTTCTAAAAAATCCGGAGAAATAAGTGTTTTTAAATTATGTAAGTTCGCTACTGGCTCGGCAGTTTCTACGGCGCGTTCTAAGGGGCTGCTATAAATAGCCGCCAGCGGTACATTGGCGAGCCGCGAAGCCAACTGTTGCGCTTGTTCGCGACCGGTGTTATTTAAGGAAACACCCGGCAAACGGCCCGATAAACGCTTTCCTACCGAGTCGGTTAAAGCATGGCGAATAAGAAGTAGGTTAAGCATTCTGTTTTATTTTAGCTGGGCGAACGTGTGTAATCCAGCGCTTCTTTTTTAATTGTTCCGGATAAATACCTTACTTTACGGCAAGATTGTTGGCGCGGTAATTTTTAAAATTTTGCCTTTTAACGAAGCTTACCCGGTTACCGTTTTAGTTCTTTTCTTGTTTAACAATTTTTAAAATTAGCGAGGCTTAGGATTTTAAAAGTTTAACTGCCCCGCAATGCTTGTTCAGGTGGTTGAATAGAAAACACAACCTGGCTGCTTATTTCATAGCGTATTTGTCAGCCGTTATAGATTTAATTAGCTTCGCCGAAATCTATTTAACTGAAGTTGTATACCAATAGCCTGGTTCTCAAAAATATATCAGGTGCGTAACAAACATCCAAGCACAAACAACTAATTGCCAGGATAACCTAAATTGCCTTTATCCCGTTCGGTGTTACCGAAACCCTTAGCCGATTGACTGTAAAATTTAAATTTTTAAAATTTAGGTCTGGTTAAGATTTAACGATTATTTATTGACCCTTTTCTGAAAGATACATTGGAGCATACAAATAAAGATACTTTAAAAATCGGCGTTCTTACTTTTCACCGGTGCATTAATTACGGAAGTTACTGGCAGGCGCGCTGTTTAACCGAAGGCTTGCAGGGCCGCGGCCACCAGGTAGAAATTCTGGATCACGACTCGGACCGGGTAAACCAGGCCGAATGGACTTGCGCTTTTCAGCCGGTATTACCTACGCACGTACCTAAATCGGATTACCCGCTGTACCGCGAGAAAATTTTAAAATTTTTTAAAATTTTTAAAACCATGCCTTTGTCGCGGCGCTTTCAACTGGAGAATCCGGCCGAAATGGATAACTACGATGTGGTGGTAGTGGGCAGCGACGAAGTATGGAATTTATCGCACCCGTGGTTTGGCGGCTGTTCCATCTTTTATGGCGACAACGTGCGGGCCAAGCGACTGATTTCGTACGCGGCTAGTTTTGGTAATTACGATGCAACCTGGGGCATGGACCCCAACTGGGCCGAAAAGCTGCGCAACTTCGATCAGATTTCGGTGCGCGACGCTAACTCGCAAGAAATTGTAAAAAATGCTTTAGGATTTGAGCCCGAAATGGTACTGGACCCTTGCTTGCAGTTCCCGGTAACGCCCGATGATCGCAGCTTAAGTCGATTGCCAAAAGCGTATATTGCCGTTTACGGCCATAATTTTTCCGAATCGTTTGCCCGCGAAATTCAAGCTTACGCCAAGAGCAAAAACTTGCCACTCATCAGCATTGGGTACCGCAATGACTGGGCCGACGAACAATGGCTTACCGCCGATCCGCATGATTTCGCGCATTTTATGGCGAAAGCCGAAGCCGTAGCCACTAACTTTTTTCACGGTTGTGTTTTTGCTTTGCGCAATGCCAGGCCGTTTGTGTGCGAAACCACGCCTTACCGGCGCTATAAACTACAAGGTTTAATGGCTAAAATTGGCGGCGAAAAGCATTTAATTCTGGAAGGTACGCCATCAGAGGTGATCGAAGCCCGCTTAAGCGAGCCTTTAAACCCCGAAATTACCGCAAGAATAAACTTATTGCGGCAATCATCTAACGCGTACCTGGACCGGGCGCTGAGCACGAAACAATTACAACCCGCATGAGCGCTTTAGTAAGTCCGCAGGAAATTGTGTGTTCGGGTTTGTGCATTGGGTGCGGCAGTTGCGTGGCCCAAGCCAATTTACCCGACGTACAGATGAACTTTGATGATTACGGCCAGTTAAAACCTACGGGTAATAATGCCTGGTTTAATCAGCGTTCGGTTAACTTTACCCAAACCTGCCCGTTTTCGCCGGAAGCCAAAAACGAAGATTATTTAGCCGATAAGTTATACCCGGCCGCCCAACGGCAACACCCTAGTATTGGTCGGTTTGAGAATGCGTACGTAGGGCACGTGGGCGAGGAAGATTTCCGTTTGCAAGGCAGTTCGGGCGGCATGGTTACCTGGGTAGCCACCGAGTTAATGCGCCAGGGTTTGATTGATGGCGTAGCGCACGTCATTGCCACCGAAGATCCGCAAACCAATGGCCGTTATTTCCGTTACCGCATTGCCCGCACCGAAGAAGAGGTCAGGGCCGGCGCTAAGTCGCGGTATTACCCTATTGAGTTATCCGAAATTTTAAAAACTATTCGCGAAGTTCCGGGCCGGTACGCCGTAGTGGGCATTCCGTGTTTTATTAAAGCCGTGCAGTTACTACGCCGCGAAGATCCCGTTATACGGGAGCGCATTAAGTTTACTTTGGGCCTGTTTTGCGGCCACATGAAAAGCGCCCGCTTCGTGGAAAGCTTTGCCTGGCAGATGAACGTACCCGTAAATCAGATTGAAAAGGTAGAGTATCGCCTGAAAGACCATAACCACCCGGCTAATTGGTACAACGCCCAACTGACCTTGCGCAATGGCCAAAAAGTAAACCGCCTCTGGTGGCATTTAGCCGATGGCGACTGGGGCGCCGGTTTTTACATGAATTCCGCGTGTAATTACTGCGACGACGTAGTAGCCGAAACCGCCGATATTTCTTTCGGCGATGCCTGGGTAGAACCGTATTCTTCGGATGGTAGAGGCACCAACGTGGTAGTGGTACGCTCTCCGGTAATAGAACAACTGGTTGCTAACGCTATTCAGGAAAATAGATTAGAATTAAAACAAGTGGATGCCGAATTTGTGCACCAAACGCAAGCCGCCGGTTTCCGGCAGCGTCGTGAAGGTTTAGCTTACCGATTAACCTGGCAGAAAAAAGGCGTGAAACCGCGTAAACGCGTTGCCCCGGATGCCAAAACGCCTACCCGGCATCGCAAGCTTATCTACCGGACACGCTATTACATTTCGGCGTGGAGTAACCGGGTATTTAAATTTGCCCGCCATCTCCAGAAACCACCAATTTATTACCGCTGGGCGCGCGTAGTCGCCGCCGTTTACCACGGACTGGCCTACCACCAAGGAAAAGTTAAAGAAATGTTCAAACGCTACAGCGAACTAAAAGGATAAAAAAAGCGGAGATCACAAGTCTCCGCTTTTTATTTGTTGTAAGCCAATTTTTTAAATTTTTACATTTTGTTATGGCTAGAAAGTGGCTATTAAATATTCCTGTCAACAAATAGATTTTTAAATAATCTTAAAATTCTAATTCGCCAGTCAGGAGACTGGCATTTGTCTATAAGTCACGCTACGCTAAGACTTGCGCCAGGGATTTAGCTAGGAATTTAAATTTAGCTAGGAATTTAATAAGTAAAAAAACACATGAACAATCAAGAAAGACGGTAACTAAGCGCAACTGATACCAGTTTGGCTGTTGAGGGCCTTCTAAGGTTCCGGTTCTGCGGAGCAGAATTCCGCAGCGAAGCGAGGAAAGGAAGCTTAGACCGCCCGAAAGAGCCAAACGAGGCCCGCCGGCCACGAGGCAAAACTTGTAGCCAGCAAGCTAGATAGCACCACAGCATGGAGACGGGAACCGGCTCCAAAGAAGAAAAAAGAATAAGTAATAACTTAATCTTTATCTCTACTAAGCTTACTTAACTCCTCCGCAACACGGCTAATAACTTTATCCCAATTACCGGATTGAGTCTGCCGAAACAAATGCATGGTCGGATACCACGGACTATCATCCCGATCATCCATCCACCGCCAGTCCGCTTCAGTACGCAATAAAGTCCAAACCGGTATACCCATAGCGCCGGCCAAATGCGCCGGCATGGAATCCACGGTAATTAGTAAATCCAAGTCTTTTACTACCCGGGCATAATCATACAAACTAAAGTTACCCGGAAATTCCCCAAATTTACCGTTCCAACCAGCTTCAGGGGCATTAGCTTGTAGCATGTAAAATTGAAGGGATGGTAACTCGGCCAACGGTGTTAATGAAGAAAACGGAATAGAACGGCTTTCGTCCCAATCTCCCGCTTTCCATACTAAGCCTACTTTTAATCTGCTATTATCAGACGTAAGAACCAAAGGCTCTGCGTGCAAATAAGGCACCTGCGCTGGTAGGGTAGCCAGGGTAGTGCGGAAGTAATGCGGCAATTCCATGATTTCGATATCGGCATCATAATCTACTTCGGGCGTACCATCGTGCAGCGGCAAAAGCTGGTCAATGCCAGATACGGTTTTTAAAAGCGGGATGAGCGGAGCTTGCGCCCAAACAATCACTTTAGCAGCAATTTCTTTCAGCAAAGGCATGTACCGGATAAACTGGACGGTATCGCCCAAGCCGTGGTAACAACGCACCAGTACGCGCTTGCCGACTAAAGAGCTGCCATCCCAGATGTATTGGAAATGCCGGGGCAAGTGCCAGCAAGGCTGACCTGCCCGGGCTTTCAAATCCGCATCACTTTTTTTCCAGGCTTCTTCAAACTTTCCCCGACGCATATGTTGCATCCACACGTCCGGTTCAGCCTCCTGAATTTGTTCGCTCATGAATTGGTTATTTGTTACTCGTAATCAGTTATCCGATTAAGAAAATTTTTAAAAATTAAGCGTAACGGCGCATCATGGTTACGCAGAAATCAGCGAACTCTTCAATATTTTGGGGCGGACTGGTATGGTGCGGCTGAATTCCTTTGGACTCCGGGGTAAAGCAGAACGTAACGGTTAAATCAAATTCTTCCAGTTTTTTCATCACGTGGTCGAACCACACTTCGGCGTTGGGGCGCAGCCAATCGGCCCAGCTTAAGCCGGTACGCAGGTGCTTTACCCCTAACTTCCGCAGCCAATCTATAGCCTGGTCTAAACGGTGATCTTCGAAATGGAACCACTGGCAAATACCGAATTCCGGGGTATAGTCGGAGAAATGTTTTAAGGCTAATTTAGGCGTGCCGTCTTCGCGCAGCAAACCCATATGAAAATGACGGTAATATGAAGAACCCTCGGCTTCGCGGTGGCGGGTAGTTGCTTCCCAGGCTTGCGGTAAATCGTATAAGCTGTACCAGTGCGCCCGCGGTACGCGTCCCATTAATAATTCAGCCGTCCGTTTTAGCCCAAATTCCTGTACTTCTTCGGCACCAAAACTGGAAATACCTACTTCCGTTACCCACACCGGTAAATTGGTTACGGCTTCAATTTCGGCTATTTTATTGGGCCACTCGTGTATCGACCATAAATTCCAGTCCAGCGGGAAACCGTGCACTGCTATGGCGTTTAAATCATCAAGAGCACCGTAGCTTTGCATGCGATTTATAAAACTAGGATCAATGGGAGAAATACCGCCGAGAACGCGCAAGATGCCCGGGTTTTCGGCTTTAACGGCTTGAGCGGCTAATTTTACCATTTGGCCGTAAATCCGCCATTCCGGATCTATTTGAGGGTCCCAGTGCGATTTGTTGTTAGGTTCGTTCCAGAATTTTACTGCTTCAATCATATTTTAAATAAGGTCTGTTTTAATCACCGGAATAGCTGTACGCGGGAAGAGTCGGGCAGTTCGGTGCGCGGGCAAATATAATTTACTTTTTCAGGATTACCGGAATTTAAAAATTGGGCTGCGAGGCCACAGATTAACAAATAAAATTGTCTGGAACCTGGATTTAGATTATAAAGATAGAAGCTGTTTTTCTTCTTTCGGTTATCGGTTAATGAGTTAACTATTTGTAAAACAGAATTAAAATAATGATAAAAGGCAGGCCACCTTCTTCAGTCACAGAAAACCGAGTTAGGCTTACTTCAACTGCTTCTCTGCACCAATTAGCTGAGCAAAGGGTAAGCGCATTAATTATGGTTTACCCGCTTTTTCTCTCGGTTTTGAAAAAGGCGAATCTGTAAATTTTAAAAATTTAAAAAATGGCCAGCGAAAAGAAATTTGCGGAAAGCAGCTCGGTTGTTATTTAAAGCTACATTTTAAAGTTAAATGCAAAAGTTTAACATTTAATATCCGGAGACTTGTGACTTAATACTTATTTACCGGCAGCAGCTTTTTCACAGACCAGAATAATAGGCTTTTGGTGCATATCCGTCGTAGCAAATAAGTATTGGTCGCCGCCTTCCTGCAAACCTAGCTTTTTGCGGATAGCTGCTACGGGTTCCGGGAAATTACGCGCCGTGATGTTGGCTTTTTTAGAGGGTAAATAAGGGAGAATATCTTTTTTCTGGTATTTACAAATGGCGCGGCAGCTAAAAGCCCGGCCCGGAAAATCTGTCACTAAAGTTTCGGAGGTATATAAATGGCTGTTGCGGTGCAGTTTATTTACGCGGTATTGCTGGGCTACGCTTTTAAAGCCACCTGCTTTTAGAATAGCCGTGTTGGGTTCGTAAATAAAAGCTTGAGGTTCGGAATAAGTAATTGCTGCCGCTTCCTCTTCTGATTTTTTAAATTTAAAAGCAATTTCTGCTTGGGTGGCGCGTAAGTTTACCGCTACGTATTCCGGCTCCGCGGGCACATCTGCTTGTAAGAGGTACAGCACTTCCTTGCATTCATTATCTACGGCCACTACCGTAATGGTACTTACCTGGCCCAACTGCTGGCGAGCTTGTTCAATATCCAGCATGGGAGAGGTTTTTAGTAAAATTTGGTCGGCCTTCCGGAAAAGCAAGGGAAGTAACTGCAATACATCCGGTTCGCAATCCGTAAGAAAATGGAGCTTCTGGTTAGCGTTACCCCGGCGGGCCGGGTCCAGGTAAATGCAATCGGCCTTGCTATTAAAATTTTTTAAAAAATCGGCCGCTGAACCAGCCTGAAATTGAATGTTGGTAGCGCCTAGTACAGTAGCATTATACGCGGCAATAGCAGTCAGTTCCGCATTCTGTTCCACGTAATGTACTTGCTCAAAATGTTGGGCAAAGTAAAAGCTATCAATCCCAAATCCGCCGGTTAAATCAATTAATAAGTTTCCGCTTACCAGCCCGGCTTTATATTGCGCCGTTAATTCCGAAGAGCTTTGTTCTAACGACAAGAAAGGCGGGTAGATAATCTGTAAGTTTTGATACCAGAGCGGCAGCTTGCTTTTAACTTTTTGCCGGGCTTGTATGTAGTGCACCAGGCGAGGCACGTCTAAACCTTTGTACCGGTGTTGTTGCAAGAGCAATTTAGCTGGATCGGCTTGGGCGTGTTCCTGCACAAAATCCTGTTCGGTGCTCGAAAGAGGTTGTAAATCCGGCATTTATCCGTTCGAAAAATTAAAATTTTTAAAAAATCGTGTCATCAAAGCAACATAAGAGGCCTGATGTAGTTGTTAATAGGCATCAGTAATTTACAGCTTAGATATAGTATTACTGGTGCCAGCGGGCCAACAGGGATTATCTGTTGCTAAGCCGAACTCTTTATTCTTTAATTTGTTGTAAACTAAACGTATTGTGAAAGCAACAGGTAATGAGCCACTTCTGTATAAAGCCTTTAGCACTACCGAGTTTTGCAGTTCATAAACCTATTCTGTAACTTTGCCATTCAAAACTATATAAAAATGATCGAAACCGCCCTTAACTACAAAGTTAAAGATATCTCACTCGCCGAGTGGGGTCGGAAAGAAATTAGATTAGCCGAAGCCGAAATGCCGGGCTTAATGGCTATCCGCGAAGAGTTTGGTCCTTCCAAGCCTTTGCAAGGTGCCCGTATTGCCGGTTGCTTGCACATGACTATACAAACTGCGGTTTTAATTGAAACCCTGGTGGAATTAGGTGCCGAAGTAACCTGGTCTTCCTGCAATATATTCTCTACTCAGGATCATGCAGCGGCAGCTATTGCGGCTGCCGGTATTCCGGTATTTGCCTGGAAAGGCATGAACGAAGAAGAATTTAACTGGTGCATCGAACAAACCTTGTTCTTTGGCGAGGATCGCAAACCTTTAAACATGATTCTGGACGATGGTGGCGATTTAACCAACATGGTGCTGGATCAATATCCGGAATTAGCCGCTGGTGTTCGGGGAATCTCAGAAGAAACTACCACCGGGGTGCATCGCTTATACGAGCGCGTGAAAAATGGCACATTACCGTTGCCTGCTATTAATATTAACGACTCCGTTACAAAATCCAAATTCGATAACAAATACGGCTGTAAAGAATCTTTAGTAGACGCTATTCGCCGGGCAACCGACGTAATGATGGCTGGTAAAGTGGCCGTGGTTGCTGGTTACGGTGACGTAGGAAAAGGTTCGGCGGCTTCGTTGCGGGGCGCTGGTGCCCGCGTAATTGTTACCGAAATTGACCCGATTTGTGCTTTACAAGCGGCTATGGATGGTTTTGCCGTGAAGAAAATGGCGGATGCCGTTAAGGAAGCAGATATTGTGGTAACCGCTACCGGTAACTGCGATATTATCCGGGAAGAACATTTCCGCGCTTTAAAAGATAAAGCCATTGTGTGTAACATCGGTCACTTCGACGATGAAATTGACATGGCTTGGTTAAACAAAAACTACGGCCACACCAAAGATACCATTAAGCCACAGGTAGATTTATACAACATCGAAGGCAAAGACCTGATTGTGTTGGCCGAAGGCCGTTTGGTAAACTTAGGTTGTGCTACTGGTCACCCTTCTTTTGTAATGTCTAACTCTTTCTCTAACCAGGTGTTAGCGCAAATAGAACTGTGGACCAATGCTGCCAGCTACGAAAACCAGGTGTATACCTTACCGAAGCACCTCGACGAAAAAGTAGCCCGTTTGCATTTAGCTAAAATTGGCGTGGAACTGGAAGAATTAACCGATCATCAATCTGCTTACATCGGGGTAGAAAAACAAGGCCCGTATAAACCCGAGTATTACCGTTACTAAATCACGGATTTTCGCGGATTATTTTTAGTACGCGGATTATCTTTTGAGTATATATTTTAAAAGAGCCGGATTTTCATTCGGCTCTTTTTATTTTGTTTTAAGAGGTATGTGCTTCTGAGTAATGATGTTGTATTTATGCAGAGTTTTTACCAAAACAGCGTTGCTATTTGAGCTTTCGTGCCCTTGAGAAAGTGCAGTGCCTTCGTTTGTGTCTCCACAAACGATATTGTATTACAGCGAAAGTTCTTTAATAAAAGCTGTTGCGGTAAAAATTTAAAAATTCAACATCCTATTCCGGAAAATCCGATATTCGCGCAGAATTTAACTGCGTCCTAAATTTAAGATTGATGTTCGTAAAATTGTCGGTGGTAATTATTACGTTTAACGAGGAACGCAACATTGGGCGCTGCCTGGAAAGCGTAAAAAATCTAGCCGACGATATGGTAGTGGTAGATTCGTACTCTACAGATAACACCGCCCAAATTTGCGCCCAATATGGCGCCCGGTTTGTTTCGCGGGCTTTTACCGGTTACGTCGATCAAAAAAACTTTGCCAATAGCCAGGCCGCCTACCCGCATATTCTTTCCCTGGATGCCGACGAAGTTGTTACTCCGGAACTCGAAAAATCCATACTGGCCATAAAAGCGAACTGGCAATTAGCCGGTTATTACCTGGTGCGCTTAACCAATTACTGCGGTTCCTGGATTCGGCACGGTGGCTGGTACCCCGATAAAAAATTGCGTTTGTATAACCGCGAGCAAGGCCAATGGCAAGGTTTGTTATTGCACGAAGTTTACCAGGTGCAACCCAACCAAACTACCGGTTTGCTGAAAGGCGATTTGCATCATTATTCTTTCCATAGCCTGGAAGATCACCTGAAACAAATTAATCATTTTACCACCATTGCCTGTCAGGAATTAAAGCTGAAAAACAAACGTCCGGGTTTATGGCCCATGCTGGTAAAGCCGCCGTTTAAGTTTTTTCAGATGTATTTTTTAAAATTTGGCTGGCGCGATGGCTTTGCCGGATTTTGCGTGGCGGTATTGTCGGGGTACGCGGTTTTTGTAAAGTACGCGAAACTATACTGGGCTAACCGATGAAGAACTTGAACGCTCCCGTTAAAACCATTCTGATCAGCCGGATTGATGCGATTGGGGATGTGGTGCTCACGCTGCCCATGGCGGGCTGGATAAAGCAAAACGTACCCGACGCGCGCGTGCTGTTTTTGGGGCGTACGTACACGGCGCCCGTAGTAGCTTGCTGTAAATACGTAGATCAGTTTTTAAATTGGGATGATATAAAAGATTTGCCAGTAGCCGAACAAGTCCGGTTTTTTAAAAATCAGCAAATCAGTAGCATTATCCATGTCTTCCCGAATAAGCAGATTGCGCAAGTAACTCGCCAAGCAAGTATAAAACAACGCATTGGTACGCGCAATCGGTGGTTTCATTGGTTTACGGTCAATGCTTTAGTAAACCTCAGTCGCCGCCACTCGCCTTACCACGAAAGCCAGTTAAACTTTGCTCTACTCCGGCCTTTGGGTTTAAAAACTATCCCTACTTTACCGGAGGTAACCGCTTACCTGGATTTTTCCAGAATAACTCCGCTGTCGGATAAATGGCAAGAATTTTTAAAAAATGATCAGCCCTGTATTATTCTGCACCCAAAATCAAAAGGCAGTGCCCGGGAGTGGGACTTAGCGCATTTTTCTCAATTGGCTCGCCAACTACATGGCTTAGGCTGGCAGGTTTTTATTTCGGGCTCAACGGCAGAGGGAGAGTTGTTGCAGGATTGGCTCCGCGAAAATCAGAATTTTATTACAAATGTAACTGGTAAATTTTCATTATCCGAGTTTATTAGTTTTATGAAAGCTTGTACCGGTTTAGTAGGAGCCAGTACTGGCCCTTTGCATTTAGCAGCTAGTGTGGGCATTCATGCGTTGGGCTTGTATCCGCCCATTAAGCCCATGCATCCGGGGCGCTGGGCACCAATAGGCCCAAGGGCCGAATACCTGGTAGTACCCAAAGATTGCAGCGATTGCCGGAAAACGCCCGGTAGTTGTGTATGCATTCAGCAGATTACTGTAGCGGAGGTAGTTAGCCAAGTGCAGCAATGGCGCCCAGAATAATAAAATTAACCGCCGTAAAGCGACTTTCGTTTATCCCGCGTTCCTGATTAACTTCGTGCCTGCTTATGCTATTTTTCGATACCTATTCTTTTTACTTTAACGGCAACACCCGGCATGCGTACTGCGGTTACTAAACCCTGGACTTTGTTTGAACCGCAAGATTCCCGAACCCAGCGGCTGTATTTTGGGTTATGCGCCTTGTTTCTGATTGGGCTGTTCTTTTCCCGTGCCCTGATTACGGCCGTGCCTGTTGCTTTGCTTATTTTGGCGCTTACCGCCAACGATTTTAGCCAAAAATTTAAAATTTTAATTAAAAACTGGTCGGCTTTAGGTTTAGCGGCAATTTATGGTTTGTTGCTGGTGAGTATTATTTACACCCAAGATGCCCATAACTGGGGCAAGCAAGTGTACCGGTATGCGGGGTTGTTTTTATTTCCGGTAGCCGGTGGGTTGTTACCACCCTTGCGCGCGAAACAAATTTACATTCTGCTTTACTTTTATTTGCTGCTCACTACCATTATCACCATTGGCACCATGGGGCAGTATTTCAGCAACATTCAAGCCTATAACGAACTGATTACCCACAGCCAGAATCCGCCTACCATAAACCGCATTTTTCATATTCATTTTGGCGTGATGATGACCTTATCCATTTTCTTTGCGGTTTATATCTATCGGGCACCGTGGGTATTCTGGCAAAAAAAAGAAAAATACCTGGCTTTACTTTGTGCCCTGATTTTGGTAACATCCATGCATATTCTGGCTTACCGCACTGGTTTACTGGCTTTGTACGTTACTTTAATTTTTAAAATTTTTTGGTTTATAAAAACCAAAAAAAAGTATTTGCTGGGAGTTGGTTTATTGGCAATATTATTTACGGTGCCGGTGGTAGCTTATTTTTCTTTGGAGTCGGTGCGGTTTCGCGTAGAAAATACCCGGACCGATATTTCGCGCTACGTGCAGCATCAGGATATTAATTATTACTCCATTGCGCAACGTTTAGCCGCCTGGGAAACAGCTTTTGCAGTAATTAAAAAAAATGCCCTGGTGGGTGTAGGCCTTGCCGATGTTAAAATGGAAATGCGGAACCAGTATGCGGTGCAGGATTTTAATTTAAAAAAAGAAAATCAAGTAATGATTCATAACCAGTATTTGCACATACTGATGGGATCGGGTATTATTGGGCTGATTTTATTTTTAGGCGTACTGCTGTATCCGTTTTATAAATTACAGGGCCTGCAGGATTGGTGTTTAAGCGCTTTTTTGCTAACCTGCGGCACCGCTATGCTGGTAGATTCTTTTTTTGAACTGCAGCGGGGCTTAAATTTATTTGCCTTTTTTTATCTGCTGCTTATCGTGCAAAAAGAACAACGCGTATTAACCCAAAACCGGTTTGGGGTAAATGAAAAAGGCGCACCAGTAACTATAAAATAAGTTTAAATATCTCGGAAAAGCACTTAGTTATATCTTATTGCTGCTATTTTCGTACGTGCTACGTACGAGACCGTAACTAAATCCGAAAATAGAGGTAACAGATAATTATTTTAAAATTCCTGTTTCTGTATGGCTGGTATTGGCGTACGGACTAAACGGTAACCTGCCTGTTATCGTAGTTTTACGTATAAGGTAGGTTTTATAGGTTTTTAACATTCAAATTAAGTTAAATGAGCGAGCAAGGAAGCAATCAGCTAAGTAAACAAGAAAAAGATACCCGGTTCGAGGCAGAATTGCTGCCTATTATCGACCCGCTGTATAACTTTGCTTTTAGACTTACCTTAGACGAAGACGATGCGAACGACCTGGTTCAGGAGACCTATCTGAAGGCGTACCGGTTCTTTGATTACTTCGAACCCGGAACTAACGCTAAAGCCTGGCTGTTCCGGATACTAAAGAATTCGTTTATTAATGATTTCAGGAAGAAAAGTAAGCAGCCGGCTAAAGTTGATTACAGCGAAGTAGAAGGGTATTATAATTCGGAAGGTTTAGATGGCGACGGCGAGATTGCCACTACCTCGGATATGCGCTCGCAGAGCGTGCAGGAATTAATCGGCGACGAAGTAGCTAGTGCGCTTAATTCGTTACCCGTCGATTTCCGGACGGTAATTATCCTCTGCGACCTGGAAGGGTTTACGTACGAAGAAATGGCCAAAATTCTGGACATACCTATTGGTACGGTTCGCTCCCGTTTACACCGAGCCCGGAACTTTTTAAAGGAAAAACTAGAAAAATATGCCCGTTCGATGGGCTATAACGGAGAGAATGACGAAGAGTAATTAAAAAAAATAAAAAAATATATAAAGCTGTAAATTTTTATTTGGATTTTTTGTTACCAAGGAAATAGCCAGGTAAATTATACAACTAACCCGAGTAAAATCGCAACCACCAACGCCCATGAATACAAGCCTTACCATGCAACATGCCCTAACCGAAGAAGGTCCTAAAACTGACTGCGAGAAAGTAGTAGAGTTATTAGACGTAATTATTGACGGCGAAGCCACTGCCGAAGATCGTCATTATTTTTTTAAGCACCTCGAAACTTGCCAGGACTGTTTTAAAGCCCACGATAAGCACCAGCAACTTAAATTTTTCTTAAAAGATCATATTAAGCGCAAAATGGTGCCCGCCAATTTAATGGGCTCTATCAGAACAGTTATTCATGAAACCGTTTAATCCGGAATGCAAGGTAAGATTATTATATTTTCGGCGCCTTCGGGGGCAGGTAAAACCACTATTGTAAAGCATTTACTCCAAGTTAATCCCCATTTGGGTTTTTCTATTTCGGCCTGCACCCGCGATAAACGGGGCCGCAACGAAACGCACGGTAAAGATTATTACTTTATTACTCCCGAAGATTTTCGTCGAAAAATTGAAAACGACGAATTTGTAGAGTGGGAAGAAGTATACGAAGGCGCTTTTTACGGCACTTTAAAATCAGAGATTGAACGCATCTGGAGCACCGGCAAGCATGCTATTCTGGATGTAGACGTAAAAGGCGGGTTGCACATTAAAGAATTTTACCAGGATCGGGCGCTGGCCGTTTTTGTAAAACCTCCTTCCATCGAAGCCTTGGCCCAACGGCTCGAAGCCCGGGCTACCGATTCGGCTTCCAGTATTTCCAGCCGCGTATTTAAAGCTAAATTTGAGTTGAGTTTCGAAGATAAATTCGATAAAGTAATTGTAAACGACAACCTGGAAGATGCGTTCCGGAAAGCGGAAAAATTAGTGAACGAATTTCTGGGAGTGGAAGAACGTGTGGTATGAAAGTAGGCCTGCTTTTCGGGTCTTTTAATCCCATTCACACCGGTCATTTAATTTTAGCTAATTACATGGCCAACAACACCGATTTAAGTGCCGTTTGGCTGGTAGTTTCGCCGCAAAATCCGTTTAAAGCCAGCGCCTCGCTGTTGCACGAGTTCGACCGGCTGCATATGGTAAACTTGGCTATTGATAAAAATACCCGGTTGGGCGTATCGGATATTGAGTTTAAAATGCCAAAGCCGAGTTATACCATAGATTCGCTTACCTACCTGCAGGATAAATATCCGTCTTATGAGTTTGTGTTGATCATGGGCGAAGATAATTTGCCCTCTTTCCCGAAATGGAAAAACTACGAGCAAATTTTAAATTTTTTTGAAGTTTACGTGTATCCCCGTTCCGGTACGCCGCCATCCGCTTTAAAAGAGCACCCCAAAGTAAAAATGGTACCTGCTCCCCTGCTGGATATCTCGGCCACCTTTATCCGCGACTGCGTACACCAAGGCAAATCCATCACCTACATGGTACCCGAAGAGGTAGAAAACTATATTAAACTTAAAAAATTCTGGTTGTAATAACCCCTGAATTGTTGTAAATAAGTAGCAGGATAAAACCTGCTTTTTTTATGCCCTTTATCTAAGATGCAGTGTTGTATTTTTAAATTTATTTAATTACGTATATTAATATCGGTTTGTACTTAAATACAACTTTTTGATTAATAGTATTTTAATTTTTATATGCCATGCAACAAACAGCCTAGACCAGATGCAGTATACAATTACCAGCTAACTATGCAACAGATAGTATTAGCCAGGTGCAAAATACGACGCTAAACTGTTTGAGCGTTCAGCGAGTTTTTAGCGTCTTGATTTTTTTGGTTCTTTTTGTATCAAGACAAAAAGAACAGAACCTCAGCTATAAAACAGCTTCACTCAGAAATAAAGCGACTGCAGCAGCTATGCGAACGAGAGCTTTTACTTCTCTGAGTTGCAAGTCACGGAAGTAACTTCCGCGCCATAGTAGGGTGTTATTTTTTTAATTTTACCAATTTTGTTGCTCCTGCATTAAACTTTATTAACTCCCAGGCATCCAAGAAACTCACGTTCCGTTTCTGATGCTATGAAAATATGGTTTACATTTTGGCTGTTGGCATTAACGCTTCCGGTGCTGGGGCAGTCTTTTCTAATAGAAGGTACCGTAACCGATAATCGGGATAATTCGGCTTTGCCGGGTGCTACCGTGTTGCTCCTCCGTTTACCCGATTCCACGCAGTCGGCGGTTATAACGAATGCTACCGGCCGGTTTGCTTTTCAGCAAACGCCGGGCAGGTATTTGCTCCGGGTGTCGTTTCTGAGTTACCAAACCGCCGAACGTTCTATTAATCTAACGAATACTCCGATAAATTTAGGTACTATTGCCTTAACGGCCGACACTCGGCAATTAAAGGAAGTGCAGGTAATTGGCAAAACGCCTACGGCAGTACAAAAAGGCGATACCACCGAGTTAAATGCCAGAGCCTTTAAAACCAACCCCGATGCCAATGCCACCGATTTAATTCAGAAAATGCCCGGCATTAACGTACAGGATGGCCAGGTAAAAGCCCAGGGCGAAAACGTGCAACGCGTGTTGGTAGATGGCAAAGAGTTTTTTGGCGACGATGTAAATGCCACTTTAAATAATTTGCCCGCCGAAGTAATTGATAAAATTCAGATTCTGGAAGAACAAAGCGAGCAAGCTCGGGTGTCGGGGTTTGATGACGGTACTCGGGTGAAAACCCTAAACATTGTAACGCGCGCCGATAGACGAACTGGTCAGTTTGGGCGGGTGTACGCCGGAGCCGGTACCGATGCCCGCTATCAGGTAGGCGGCAGTTTAAATTTTTTTAAACCCGGTCAGCGCTTAACTATTCTGGGGCAATCTAATTCCATCAATCAGCAAAACTTTTCCGGCGAAGATTTAATTGGCGTTTCCAGCGGCGGTGGAGGAGGTGGCCGGGGTGGAAGAGGCGGTGGTGGACCGGGCGGTGGTGGTTTTAGCGGTGGCAACGACTTTGCCTTGCCGCAGCTAAACGGCATTACCAAAACCCATTCGGCAGGCTTAAACTACTCGGGCCAGATTGGTAAAAAATTAGAAATTACTGGCAGTTATTTTGGCAATTATACCGATAACGATGCTTATGAGAAATCTTTTTTGCAGTATGTCGTTAACCAGCGCTTGCCTTACAACTCAGAAAGTGAGGTAAATAACTCTTCCAATCAAAACTACAACCACCGGTTAAACTTTAGGTTGGAATACAAAATAGACTCGGCCAACACTATTTTTATGCGCCCTCGCTTCAGTTTGCAAGGCCGCGATGCTTTGGCGGGTATTAACCGCCTCCGGAGTATGGATACCTCGCAGGTTACCGAAACTGTGGGGCAAAGTAAGTCAAACTCCCTGGGTTTAAATTTTACGAACGAATTTACTTTTCAGCACCGGTTTGCCAAACGGGGCCGCACGCTTTCAATTGGCTTAGGAACTACCCTGAATAACCGCGATGTGGATTCTTATAACCAATCCGAAACAGAACAATTTAACCCCGATGAATATATATCCATTAACCAGCGCAACGACCAAGAGGTAAAAGGTTGGAGCTTGACGCCCTCGCTTTCGTACTCTGAGCCTTTAAGTAAATTCAGTCAGTTGCAGTTTAACTACTCCGGTACCATTCAACGCAACGAATCGGATAGAAGGGCTTATAACTTTATTGACGAGGAAGAAGGCTATACCGGCTTTGATCCGCGCTTTTCCAACACCTTCTTAAATTTTAATCCACAGCACCGGGTGGGAGTAGGCTACCGTTTCCGGACGCAGGATAACAAGCTAAATTTAAATTTTAATACTTCGTACCAATACTCGGAGCTAAATAACAAGCGGGAGTTTCCTACTGTTAATTCTTTTTCTAGGGGTTTTCATAATGTGGTGCCGAATGCCCGGTTGCAGTATAACATAAATAAGCAGAAAAACTTTAGGCTGTTTTACCGGGGAGCCACTAATCCGCCCACGGTAGAGCAATTGCAGGATGTAGTTACTTTAAGCAACGATTCGTTGCGGTTTACGGTAGGTAATCCCAACCTAAATCAGTTTTACCGGCATTTTGTTAATTTTCGTTATTCGGCTACTAACTTGGAAAAAGCCAGTACTTTTTTTGTTGGCGTAAATGCCTCGGTTAATCAAAACCCAATCGTAAACGAAACCATTATTGCCGATTCTACCGAAGTTATTTTTGGCGTACCGCTTATTCGGAACCAACAGATTACCAGGCCCACCAACGTAAACGGCCAGTATAGTTTTACCGGGTTTGTGAACTACGGTATTCCCGTAAAAGCCCTTAAAACCAATATAAACGTAGATGCCAATGCGGGCTACAACAAAAATCCGGGTTACTTAAACGGAATTTTAAATTTTTCTTACACGCAAACCTACGGGGTGGGCTTAACTTTAAGCAGCAACATCAGTGAGAACCTGGATTTTACTTTGGCCAGTAACGGCACCATGAATTTTACGGAAAACTCAGCAACGGTGGGTCGGAATAATAATTATTACACGCTGATTAACCGGGCGCGGGTAAACTGGATTTTCTGGAAAGGCTTGGTTTTACAATCCGACTTTTCGCAGCGGATTTACTCGGGTTTAAGCGCCAATTACAACCAGAATTACAGTTTGTGGAACGTGAGCGTGGGCAAGAAGTTTTTCCCGAAACGCAACGGCGATTTACGCTTAGTGGTGTACGATTTACTCAAACAAAACAACAGCATCCAGCGCAACATCCAGCCTACTTATATCGAAGACGTAGAAACCCGAACTTTGCAACGGTATTTTATGCTGTCGTTTACTTATACCATTCGGCAGTATAATGGCAGCAACAATTCTAACGGCAATACTCCCAACAACCCCGGTAACCGCGAACGCCGTCCCGGTGACTTTAATCCTGGTAATCGCGGTTTTGGTCCGGGTGGTCCGGGCGGTGCTCCAATAAATTAAAAAATTTAAAAAATAAATTGAAGAGTTTCCTAAAGAAGATGTGTCAAACTGAAAATAATTTATAACGGATAACAACTTGGCGAAAGCAGTATATTAAAATTTCTGTTTTTAAAAAGATATTTATTTTAATTTATATTTTGCCGATCTGCTTTTGCCAAGCTGTTGTTGCCGGTATTTTTTTCGCTCTTTTTTATATTTCTTCTGCTCTTTTTCCGTTAAGATTCTAATTGCAATTTCTGGTCCTCCATTGTAATAACTCTCAAAAGGAATTTGCTTTGAAAACTCTTGCCAAAACGTTTGCGCATTTACTATACTGAATGCACTGTCGACAAATGCCTGAACTAGCATAGCTTCTTTCAAGGAGCCTTGCGCTTTGGGCGTCCAATAGCTTTTGAACGAATAAGTGTCTTTTGTTGAATGTTCAATGATGTAAGTTATCCCGTCAAATCCTTGCTGCCATCCTTTTATTGAATCCTCAGTCGGAAGAACCAAAACATTACTTAATGTTAGTAGCTTTCTTAAAAGTCGCACAGCATCAAATGTTATAGGCTTTGATTTGATGAAAGTTCGATTGGTTGGCTCTTCATTTCTATCTACGTGTTCGTCTGTCCATGTTGTAAGTTTCCCAAAAAGGCTGCCCGTGTTGTCTTGCCAAATGTCAATAACTTGCGTATTGGTCCAGATGCGAACATGCTCAGATTCTAATGTATTGTCCAGCAGAGGGAGTGAAAGTTTATTTGCACGTTTAGTTATATATTTAAACCATAATGTCGTATCGCCATTTGGTTTGATGATATTGTAAAAGGTTTTACCTTGTCTGAAAGAGGAAAAGCAAATCAATAAAGCAGCTATGGTCTTCAGGATTTTCATAGAATTACCACAAACTTTTAAATATAGGAGTATTTCATGCCTTAATCCAATTACTACAATTAATTGGAAGCACCTGCAATTAAAATTCTATAATCACTAGCTATAGGCAATCTTTTAAAATAATTCACCCTCCCACCTGATAAAACCCAAGCCAATACCGCTTCTTTACCGTATAACGGGCAACTTGTAACGTGCAACCTGTAACGCATTTATGCATATTGCGATAGTCGGAAATATTGGCGCTGGTAAAACCACGTTGGCGCAAAAATTAGCGCAGCATTACAAATGGGCGCTCTTCGAAGAAATAGTAGATAACAATCCGTACCTGAAAGATTTTTACGACGACATGCCCCGCTGGGCTTTTCATCTGCAGGTTTACTTTCTGAATAGTCGTTTCCGGCAGGTGCAGCAAATTAAGCACTCCGAAAAAAGCGTGGTGCAAGACCGTACCGTGTACGAAGATGCTTATATTTTTGCCCGCAACCTGTACCAGTCGGGGATGATGAGCGAGCGCGACTTTGATAATTACTTTGAGCTGTACCGGTCTTTAATTAGCCTGGTATCGCCCCCGGATCTGTTAATTTACTTAAAAGCCGACTTACCGAAATTAATCGGGCAAATTGAAAAACGGAACCGCGAGTACGAAAACAACATCAGCATTCAGTATTTGCGCAGTTTAAACGAGCAATACGAAAACTGGATCAGCCACTACGATTTAGGGAAATTGCTTGTAATTGACGTGAATAAGCTGGATTTTGTAGCCAATCCTGAAGATTTAGGCTTTATTATAAACAAAGTAAATCTGGAGTTATTCGGCTTATTCCGGTAAAGCCCGGGAAATGTAAAATTTAAAAAATTTACATCCCGAAGCATGATTTAACCGTTAATCAAATTTTTTTGCGGTTAATACGCTAAAGTAGTTTCTACTTGGGCCAATTTACCGTAATAATCTGGAGTAATTTTTTACCTTTAAGAGTATACTTCCACATTTAAACCATCTGCCCGTGATAGATTTAAATTATCCTGCCAAGTTAAACGAAGAAGCGCTGAAGCAAGCGTTGTTAGCCGAAATTGCCTGGGAAGTGTGTAACCAGGTAGGCGGTATTTATACTGTAATTCAAACCAAGGTACAGTCGATGATTGATCAGTGGGGGAGTTGTTACTTTCTGATTGGGCCTTATTTTCCGAAAACCGCTGCGGCCGAGTTTGAACCGACCGATGATTACAGCAGTCCGTTTGGCCAAGCCGTTTTAAAAATGCGCAATATGGGCTACGAAGTGCATTTCGGGCATTGGCTTGTGGCGGGTAACCCACTGGTAGTGTTGCTTAACCCGTATAGCGTATACGACCGCCTCGGCGAAATTAAATACGCACTCTACGCCGATCACGACATCCCTTCGCCGGATAACGACGAATTGTTAAACCAGACCATTGCTTTTGGTCATATGGTTAAAGTGTTTCTGTCGGTACTTATTTCGCCGGGTATTACCGATCGGCCGGTGATTGCGCATTTTCACGAGTGGATGGTGGGTAGTGCTATTCCTGCTTTGCGCCGGGATCAGGCTAAATTAAAAATTGTGTTTACCACGCACGCTACTTTACTGGGCCGTTACCTGGCCATGAACGATCCGTCATTTTATGATAATTTAACGTCGGTAAACTGGCTGAAAGAAGCGCAGCATTTTAACATAGAAACAGCCGTTAGGATAGAACGTGCTGCGGCTCACGGCGCGCATATTTTTAGTACGGTGAGTCAGGTTACGGCGCGCGAGTGTATCTTTTTGCTCGATCGCATACCGGATGTGTTGTTGCCCAATGGTTTAAACATCGAGCGGTTTACGGCCATCCACGAGTTCCAAAACCTGCATGCCCAGTTTAAAGAGAAGATTCACCAGTTTGTGATGGGGCATTTTTTCCAGAGTTATCCTTTCGACCTGGATCATACTTTGTATTTTTTTACCTCGGGCCGGTACGAGTACCGCAACAAAGGTTTTGATGTTACCCTGGAGGCGCTGGCGCGCTTAAATTACCGCATGCAAGAAGCCGGCATCAAGAAAACGGTGGTTATGTTTTTTGTGACCAAGCAACCATATACCTCCATTAACGCCCACGTGCTGCAATCGCGGGCCATGATGCAGGAAATCCGGGAAACCTGCGAGACCATTGAGCGGCAAATTGGCGAAAAGCTGTTTTACTACGCGGCTTCTAACTCCGATTTTAAACTGCCCAACATGAGTGAGTTTGTGGACGATTACTGGCAATTGCGTTACCGTCGGAATTTACAATCCTGGAAAACGCATATCTTACCCAGTGTAGTAACCCATAACCTGGTGCACGACCATTCCGATGAAATTTTAAATTTTTTACGTTCGGCGCACTTAATTAACAATGCCCACGACCGGGTTAAGATTGTATACCATCCGGATTTTATTTCTGCTACCAACCCGTTGTTTGGTTTAGATTACGGGCAATTTGTGCGGGGTTGCCACTTAGGTATTTTCCCGAGCTACTATGAGCCGTGGGGATATACCCCATTGGAATGTATTGCCCGCGGCGTACCGGCTGTAACTAGTGATTTGGCTGGCTTTGGCGATTACCTGGCCAACCGGCAAGTAGACGAAGAAACCGCGCGGGGTACGTACGTAATCAAGCGCCGGAACAAGAGCTTCGACGATGCGGTAACGCAACTCACTAATTACTTATTCGACTACGTGCGGTTAACCCAACGGGAGCGTATTTCGTTGCGGAACAGCGTCGAAAATTCGTCGGTGGAGTTTGATTGGAAAAACCTGCGGAAGCATTATAACCGGGCCTACGTGTTGGCCCTGGAAAAAGAATACACCTAGGCATCGCCTAAACTATGGCGCAAGGAACCGGCTCCGGCCGGTACCTCGTTCCGGGTTTTGGGCAAGCTATCCGGGAAGTTCTGCTGAATATACGCCACTAATTTCTCCCGGATTTCGCAACGTAATTCAAAAGCATTTGGGGAGTTGGAAGCACTCACCAGAGCCCGTAATTCCAAAGTTTTTTCTTTTGATTCGGTTACGTGCAGTTTACAAACCCGCTTATCCCATAGCGGCGAAGCAGCAGCTAAACGTTCTAATTCTGCCCGAACGGCATCTACCGGAATAGTATAATCCAGGTACAAATAAACGGTTCCGAGTAGTTCCGCGTTCGAGCGTGTCCAGTTCTGGAAAGGTTTTTCGATAAAATAATTTATGGGCAGCACCAAGCGGCGTTGATCCCAGATGCGCACCACCACGTAAGTCAACGTAATTTCTTCAATGTTGCCGTATTCGCCTTCCAATAAAACCACGTCATCAATCCGGATGGGCTGGGTAAAAGCAATCTGAAAACCGGCCAGCAAATTGGCTAACGAACGTTGCGCCGCAAAACCCACGATAATCCCCACAATTCCCGCCGAAGTAAGTAAACCCGTGCCAATTTTACGCACGGTGGCAAAGCTCATCAGCACCAACGATAGGGCCACAAAAGCAATACTAATTACCACTAAGCGTTTAATAAACTGCAGTTGGGTAATTACTTTTCGTTCCCGGAAATTATCAGCTTTGGATATTTGATAACTCTTCCGGACTACTTCTTCAAACACATAAACCGCCCTGATCAGTACCCAGGCAAAAGTTATAATTAAACTGGTTTCAATAATGCGCCGCATTACCTCAAAACTGCCTCCGGTTAAGGGCATTAAGGGGGCCACAAACGAAAACACCAGCACCGGTAAAAAATAACCAAGTGGCCGCTTCACAAACCTAACGATCGATGAAATAAGAATGGCCTCCGTACGGTGGCGGCTATACAGAACCAGCGTTTTAAAAATTAAAAGATTAAAGAGTAACCCTACCACCAGGCTCCCGATAATTAAGCCGGCCGCATGTAAAACTTTCTCGAGCAAGTAAGGAATTGGTAAACCTAAATCCATCTGGCTTATCTTGATTTTGGGTTTTAACTAATATATCGTCCTACGAAATTGCTTTATTTTCGCGACAATATACCCGAATGTTTTACTTTTATGGCCAGTTAAGAACTATAAAAATAGCAGGTATTTTATTTTGGCTGTTTTAGCTAGTGTTAATGCAACCAAATCATAGAATTTTAAAAATTTTAAATTTTATAATGGATCAATTGTTATTAGAGATTTGTACCGATTCGGTAGCCTCGTGCCGCGAAGCCGAGAAAGGAGGGGCAGCCCGGGTAGAACTTTGCGCTAATTTATTTGAGGGCGGTACTACGCCTACTGCGGGTTGTATAAAAATTGCCCGTGAGCAAGTAAATATTCCTATTCACGTAATTTTACGACCCCGGGGTGGCGATTTCTGTTATTCCGATGAGGAGTTTGCCGTAATGCAGCACGATTTAGAAGTAATAAAGAGTTTAGGTGCCGACGGCGTGGTTATTGGTATTCTGCAAGCTGACGGCAGCATTGATATAGCGCGTACGGCCGCTTTAATTGAGCAGGCGCGCCCCATGAAGATTACTTTTCACCGGGCTTTTGATATGGTAGCTGATCCTTTTGGGGCCATTGAGCAGTTGATAGCGTTAGGCGTGGAACGGATTTTAACTTCGGGCCTGGAAAAGTCAGCGTTAGAAGGTTCAGAACTTATTGCGCAGTTAATTCAGCAAGCCGCTGGAAGAATTATTATTATGCCGGGTGGCGGCATCACCAACCGTAACATTGCCCGGTTAAAACGCGAAACTGGCGCCGTGGAATTTCACTTAACCGCCCGCGAGAAATTACCCAGCCCTATGACTTACCGTAACCATAATGCTTTTATGGGTGGGGAACTCCGTGTACCTGAGTATGAATTAGCTTTTACCAGCGCCCACAAAGTAGCTCAAACTCAAAAAGCCTTGCAAACGAGTTAAGTGAATTGCTGTTATCAGGTGCTTATCCAATAGCCATCAAGTTAAATCCTCACTATGGCGCGGATTTACTTCCGTGACTTTCGAATAATCAACTTAGCTTAAAAAGTTCTCGTTCGCATAGCCGCTGTACTAGTTCTGATTGCTAGTTGAAGTTGTTTCATAGTTGAGGTTCTGTTCTTTTTGTCTTGATACAAAAAGAACCAAAAAAATCAAGACGCTAAAAACTCGCTGAACGCTCGAACAGTTTAGCATCAATCCTTGCACCTGGCTTAAGCTATCTGTTGCATAGTAGATTAAGGAAAATTAAAGTTGTTCTGCCTGCTTCCAGTTTAACGCAGTGTAAAGGGAGTTATTGATAGTGGCCAGTTTTCAACTGGCAGGAAGTTGAAAACTTCCTTTTATAAATATTCACCAGCTACAAGCTGGCGGGATTTACATGAGAGATGTATTATTAGTTCTGCGGCTTACGGTTAATGAAATTTAATGGTATATAAGGATTTAGCGCTTCAGAAACTCTGTTGGGGTATTTGCTAAAATAGATGGACACAAGCTAACCTGGGTTTGGTCAATATTTTTTTACTAATTCAGCAACGAGCAACGAACAACGAATAACGAGCAACGAACATCCTGTAACTATTTAGATTTTAAAAATTAAGTAGGCAATATTTTCAGAAACCTATAAATTGCCGGCCATATTCATCATTAATCTGCCAGTTATGTTTGTACACCACGTATTTTTCTTTTTAAAACCCGAATTAAACCAAGAGCAGCAAGCAGCCTTTGAGGCGGGCGTAAAATCGCTGTTGCCCATAAAGTATGTAAAATTAGGCGATGTAGGAAAACCGGCCTCTACCGACCGCCCGGTTATTGATCGGTCTTATTCGTATTCGTTGTTGCTGGTTTTTGAAAATCTGGCCGATCACGATGCTTACCAGGTGGATCCTATTCACCTGAATTTTGTGGATACCTGCAAGCAGTACTGGGAGCGCGTGCAGATTTACGATTCGGAAACAGTATAATTTAAAAATTTAAAAGCCTTCTGTTTGTAGCAGAAGGCTTTTTCGTGCGTATGCTATTTGATTGTTGTAATTGATACAAGTGATAAAAATTTTGGATATCCAAACTGAAATTTTAAAATTTTGGCAATGGGCAGAAATGTCTCCAGAAGACTACTCTAAAAATAGAGGATACGGAGAGTGGGAAGGGTTATATCCAGGATGGAAGGAATTAGAAAAAGCAATAGATGAAGCAATATTCAAGCTAAATGAACACTTTGACTATAAAACTGCAGAAATTCTAATTCAAGCGCTTGCCATTGATAATGAAGCTGAAGGGGTTCTTGAAAAAATAGAAGGAAGATTAAAGAACTATAAGGATTTCATTGAATTGGTTATAAAATCAAATCAACCCGAAGCAAGATGGCAAATTGCGGAACTACTCGGAAGAATAAACTTAAAAAACAGAGATGAAATTTTAAGTAATTTAATAATTGAGGATGAAGACAATTATGTTAAAAGGAGAGCCTTGCTCAGTTTAAATTTAATAAATCCTTTAAGAGCCATTCAGCTAGCAGTAAAATTTGTTGATAATGAAGATGACTATTTAAAAATGGTTGCTACTAAAATTATTTCTGGTGAAACAAATTACTAATTACAACGCCATGTATAAGTAAAGTTTCGCCTAACTTACTTCATGTACTTAATCATTACTACACTCCAACCTGTGTTATAATTCGATAAAATGATTTACACCTTACGCATTGATTGCCCCGACCGGAAAGGGTTGATTTATGACATTACCCGCGTGGTTTTTAAGCATAATTTAAATATTATCAGCAACGATGAGTTTGTAGATAATACCTTAAATCATTTTTACATGCGCGCCGAAGTAGAGGGCGAAATACAGGTAGAACAAGTAACTGCCGAACTGTACATGGTTTTACCCGCCGGCGTAATCATACAACTGCTGCCGCAGCAAAAGAAAAATATTGTTATACTGGTTACCAAAGAACATCATTGTCTCGGCGATTTATTATTGCGCTACGAGTTTAACGATTTGCAGGCGAACATTCTGGCGGTAATCGGGAATTACGACGTATTAGAGCCCTTGGTAACCCGTTTCGGTATACCGTTCCATTATGTAACTCACGAAGGCAAAACCCGCGAAGCCCACGACGCCGAAATGATGCAGATTGTGCAAAGCTACCAGCCCGATTATATTGTGTTGGCTAAATACATGCGGGTATTAAATCCGGCTTTTGTCAGCCGGTTTCCCCGACAGATCATTAACATTCATCATTCATTTTTACCAGCCTTTATTGGGGCTAATCCTTATAAGCAAGCCTACGAGCGCGGGGTAAAGATTATTGGCGCCACGGCGCACTTTGTGAGCAACGAACTGGATGAGGGACCCATTATAGCGCAAAACGTAATTCAGGTAAACCATTCGCACAGCGCCCGCGACATGGCGCAGTCGGGCAGGGATGTCGAGAAGATTGTTTTGGCGCAAGCTTTAAAACTGGTTTTTGCCGATAAGGTGTTCGTAAGCGGCAACAAAACAATTATTTTTTAAAAAATATATTTTCCAGGAGTTTATAAAACAAAGCGGGGCGCCAGATTTGGCGCCCCGCTTTGTTTTATAAATTAAAATGTTAAAACTAGGCTACTAATAATTTTTCTTCGTGTTGCGATACATCTAAACCAATGCTTTCGTCTTCTGGTGATACGCGTAGCGGTGAAATCAGGTCAGTAATTTTCAATAAAACAAAAGTACCCAGGAAAGAGAAAGCCACTACAATGCCCAAAGCCGTTAAGTGAATCAGGAACAATTTGGTTTCGCCGTAGAATAAACCGTTACCGGTAGTGTTGCCGGGGTTAATGCCTTGGTGTGCAAAAATACCAGTCATTAACATACCTACCATACCACCTATACCGTGGCAAGGAAACACATCCAGGGTGTCGTCTAAGCTGGTTCTGCCTCTCCAGGAAACAGCCAGGTTGCTAATAATAGCGGCAATGGTGCCAATAAAGATACTTACCGAAATACCTACAAAGCCGGCAGCAGGAGTAATGGCCACTAAACCAACTACTACGCCAATACAGAAGCCCATAGCCGAAGGCTTTTTGCCCCGGAATGCATCAAATAAAATCCAGGCTAAACCAGCAGCAGCAGCGGCTGTGTTGGTGGTAGCAAAAGCCGAAGCAGCTAAACCACTGGCGCTAACAGCCGAACCGGCGTTAAAACCAAACCAGCCAAACCATAATAAACCGGTACCAATTAATACAAACGGGATGTTAGCCGGAGTAGTGTGCATCTGATCGGTTTTGCGTTTACCTAAATACATAGCAGAAGCTAAAGCGGCGCAACCAGCCGAAATGTGTACTACAGTACCACCGGCAAAGTCTAAAACGCCCATGTTAAATAAGAAACCTTGTGGGTGCCAGGTCCAGTGCGCAATAGGAGCGTAAATAAACATGCTGAACAAGCAGGCCAATAAGATATAAGAAGTAAAGCGAATTCTTTCGGAAAAAGAGCCAGTAATAAGCGCCGGGGTAATAACCGCGAATTTTAATTGGAAGAAAGCAAATAACACTAACGGAATAGTGGCAGCTAAAGGCCAAGGCTTGCTTTCGAGTACGCCATTAAACATAAAATACGTGCGCGGGTCGCCGATAAAACCACCAATAGAGTCGCCGAAAGCCAGACTGAAGCCCACAACTACCCACAAAATGCTAATAACACCCATGCAGATAAAGCTCTGCAACATCGTTGAAATAACATTTTTAGCATTTACCATGCCTCCGTAAAATAAGGCTAAACCCGGAGTCATTAATAAAACCAAACCTGTTGCTGCCAGCATCCAGGCTACGTCGCCCGAATTTAAATCTTCCGTTGGCATGCTGCCGGGCACTCCCGACAAGGCTACACCCAGTACGCTGATAATAACCAGCATGGAAAAGGGAACGATAGATAATTTTTCTTTCATGGGTAATTAATTAGATGTGATGAATAGTTGATGTACGATTCAAACATAATAATAATTTTAAATTAATACCTAATTTTTAGAGGCAAATTTTTAAAAAATGTACATTAATAGTGAATAATGCCTTTGTAAATAGGTGTAATAGGTTAAAAATACTTAAATAATGAGATTTGTAGATTAAATATAAACTTGTTTGTTGTTTGGGTGCTTAATAATTAAGAGGTGTTGCGTTTTATTTATTGATAAATCAAAATTGCTTATTAAATATAGTGTGGTTTTTTAGAATTAAATGCGTTTTTGCTTCTGGGTATATAGACTATAGAAAGTAAACAGGAATAAAATGCTGATTTTAGATAAACCGGGTTGCTACTACAGAGGTAAGTTAAATTACGTTGTACTGCCAGCTTTGTAGTAAATATGTAGCATTGCCTAAACCTTAATAATAGTAATTACTTATTAGTACAGTTTAGTATAGTAATTAGTAGGGTAGTTAATTTGCCAAGTATGGGGTATTTTATTCTGAAGCTTATTTTTCGGGTTGCTTTAAAAATTTTTTACAGCAAAATAGAAATAAAACAACCTGGCTCGCTGCCAACCAAGGGTCCATTGCTTTTGGTGGCTAACCACCCCAATACTTTTATGGACCCGATTGTTATTGCTTCTTTATTTCAACAAGAAGTTTACTTTATTGCCAAGAGTACCGTTTTTAATACGCCTTTCCGGAAGTGGCTACTCGGCAAAATGAATTTAATTCCGGTTTATCGCCGCGAAGACGGAAATGCTACTGCGGGCGCCAATGAAGCAACTTTTGAAAAATGCTATCAATTTTTACAGGCCGCAGGTACTTTGTTGATTTTTCCGGAAGGAAACAGTTTTAATGAACGCCGGCTACGCCCATTAAAAACCGGCGCTGCCCGAATTGCCCTGGGAGCCGCCGCCCGGAGTAATTTTAACCAACCCGTAACCATACTCCCCGTTGGCTTAAACTATGCAGAACCCACCCGCTTTCGTTCCCGGTTATTTATTTCGGTGGCAGCTCCTATAGCGGTAAGTCAGTGGGCGGCGGTATACCAGCATAATCCGAGCGAGGCAGTAAAACAATTAACCGGACAAATCCGGGAAGCATTGGAAGCACAGGTGATTCATACCTATTCCCAAGAAGACGATGCTTTAGTGAAGCAAGTAGAGGCCGTTTTTAAAAATAAGCTCGTTACAGACCACCAGGTAAATAACAGCGCCGAAGAATTTGAGCTTACCCGGCATATTGTTTCCAGTTTAGAATTTTTTAAAAAATCTGAGCCGGAACGAATAAATAAAATCCAGGAAAAACTAACCGCTTATCTAAGCCAATTAAATCAATTAGGTTTACAAGATCAGCTCTTTTACGATTCTACTGGAAAACGCCATTTAGGAAAGTGGCTGTTTACCTCCGGAATATTTTTTGTGCTCGGGTTTCCTTTGTACCTGTTAGGTTTATTAACCAACTACCTGCCTTACATTATTCCGGCTAAAGTAGCCAAGGCCTTAACCGAGGAAGAAGAATTTGTAGCGCCTATTCTGTTGAGTACCGGTATATTTACCTTTCCTTTGTTTTACTTTCTTGAAGGGTTTATTGTCTGGTATTTAACCCATTCCTTAATTTTACTGCTCCTTTTTTTACTGTTATTGCCCGTTGCTGGTTTTTTTGTGCTTTATTATTACCAGCAAATAAAAAAGGTGCAAGCCACTTTAAAGCTTCAGACTTTATTTTTTAGCCAACGTAAATTAATCAGCAATTTAATGCAGCAGCGGGAGTTGTTAATTGCGGAGCTAGACCTTGCCCGCCAGCAGTACTTACAAAAAATTTAAGTAGTTGCTTTCTGTAAAAAGCAGCTTTGTTTTAGTAAATGAGTTATTTTATTGAAAAGTAAAAGCATAAATTTTTAATTTGAATAAAAAAAAGTAGTATTGCGCTGGTTTAATTAGAAAAAATTAATTTAAACCAACTATCCTTTTCCTAACAGTTCAATAAACCTTTATTAATTATATTTTAAGCAATGAGTGACGTGATGACCAAATTTAAACCGGGCGTATTATTCGGCGACGATGTGCAAGCCTTATTTAATTATGCCAACGAAAATAACTTTGCCCTTCCGGCAGTAAACGTAATTAGCACCGAAACCGTTAATGCGGTGCTGGAAACGGCTAAGGCCGTAAATTCCCCGGTCATCATTCAGTTTTCGAATGGCGGTGCCCAGTATTTTGCTGGTAAAGGCTTAAGCAACGAAGGACAAAAAGCCGCTATTATCGGTGGTATTTCCGGGGCGCATCACGTGCATTTAATGGCCGAAGCTTACGGAGTGCCGGTTGTATTACACACCGACCATGCCGCTAAAAAGTTATTACCCTGGATTGATGGTTTATTAGATGCCGGCGAGAAGTTTTACGCCCAGCACGGTAAGCCATTATACAGCTCGCACATGCTCGATTTATCTGAAGAAGAAATTCAGGAAAACATTGAAACCTGCGCCCGTTATTTAGAGCGCATGAATAAAATGGGCATGACCGTGGAGATTGAACTGGGAGTAACCGGCGGCGAAGAAGACGGCGTTGATAACTCGGATGTAGATGCTTCGCACTTATACACCCAGCCCGAGCACGTAGCTTATGCCTACGAAACTTTAAAAGCCATTAGCGATCATTTTACCGTTGCGGCAGCTTTCGGTAACGTACATGGTGTTTACAAGCCCGGTAACGTTGAGTTGCGTCCCGAAATTTTAAAAAATTCGCAAGAGTTTATTCAGCAAAAATTTGGTACTAAGCCAAACCCGGTAAACTTTGTTTTCCACGGCGGTTCTGGCTCCGAAAAACACAAAATCAAAGAAGCTATTGAGTACGGTGCCGTTAAAATGAATATCGATACCGATATGCAATGGGCTTTCTGGGATGGTATCCGGAATTACTACGAAAACAAAAAAGGCTACCTGCAAGCGCAAATTGGTAACCCCGATGGCGAAGATAGCCCGAACAAAAAATTCTATGACCCTCGGGTGTGGTTACGCGAAGGCGAAAAGAACTTTATCGCCCGTTTAAAAGAAGCTTTTGAAGATTTAAATGCTTTAAACCGCAACTAAAAATTAAAAAATTTAAAAAAAGAAGCCACTGGAATTATTCAGTGGCTTCTTTTTTAAATTTTCGGCAATTACCTAATGGTTAAACTCTGGAAGTTTGCGTTTACCAGAAGGGTGTAAGTTTGTAAAGCATCGTCTTTTGTAATCTGGCTTAAGGCAATGGTTTGCTCATCTAATTCGGCTGTAGTTATTTCAAAAGGTAAACCGTGGAGCACAATTTTACAAACTTTGTAAGTAGGCGTAAAATTACCGGTGGCGGTTTGCTGTAAGTTTAAACTTTGCGTGGTGCCCACTGTAGCAAATTTCTTTATCATACAATCTCCGTTTTGGTAGCCATAGCCATCGCCGGCATCTTCGAACAACGTGCTTTGGTGTGCTCCGTTTTTGTGGTATACGTGTAACGTTAACGCTTCAATTGCTTTTTCCCCGACGTATTGCTGCACCGGGTACATGGGAATAACAGCGCCGGCCTGCACGTACAGCGGTATCCGGTCTAACTTGGCTTCGGCCCAAACTTCTTTGCCGCCCGCCACTATTTCATCGGTCCAGTAATAATACCAGTTGCCTCGCGGTAAATACAACCAGCGCCCATCGGCTTCGGGCTGGGTAATGGGGCAAACCAGCAAATTTTCGCCTAACCCAAATTCAGCCATGCGCAGGTACGTTTCCGAGTCGTATTGGTCCAGGTAAACCAAAGGTTTTAACATGGGGGTGCCGTAGGTGACGTACTGCCAAAAGGTAGTATACATGTAGGGCATAAACTGGTAGCGCAATTGAATAAACTTCCGGGCCAAATTGGTATTTTCATCGCCAAACGACCAAGGTTCCTGATCGCCGTGGTCGCCGGAAGAATGGGTCCGGCAAAAAGGATGAAATACTCCTAAAGCCAGCCACCGGATGTATAATTCGCCGGAAGGAGTATCAATAAATCCGCCAATATCGGAGCCGGCAAACGAGTAGCCCGAAATACTTAACCGCTGGCATTGAATGTTGGCTAGCCACATGTGTTCCCAACTGGCAATGTTATCGCCGGTCCAGGTGGCGGCAAAACGCTGCACCCCGGAATAACCCGAACGGGTTATGGTAAATGGCCGGTTGGGGTAAGCGTATTTTTTTACTCCCTGGTTGGTAGCCCGGGCCATTTGCATGCCATAAATGTTATGGGCTTTTTTATGGCTGCACGAATTCCCATCATAATCAAAACGAACGTCATCCGGGAAAGTGCCTTGTTCAAACACGGCGGGTTCATTCATGTCGTTCCAAACGCCTTTAATGCCGCTAGCCAATAAATCTTTAAACAAACCGGCCCACCATTCGCGCACATTCGGGCGCGTAAAATCCGGGAAATTGCAAAGCCCGGGCCATACCGAACCTTTCATGAGGGGGCCGTCAGCCCGTCGGCAGAAATAATCGTTGGCTAGGCCTTCTTGATAAACCCAGTAATCTTTGTCTATTTTAATGCCCGGGTCAATAATAACTACCATTTTAAAACCGTCATCCGCCAGTTCTTGTACCATGCGTTTGGGTTCTGGAAAACGATCTTTGCTCCAAGTAAAACACCGGAAACCTTCCATGTAATCAATATCCAGGTAAATGGCGTCGCAGGGAATTTGCCGATCGCGAAAACCGGCTGCTATTTCTTTTACCCGCTGCTCGGGGTAATAACTCCATTTACACTGGTGATAACCTAAAGCCCACAAGGGAGGCAATTCCGGTTTGCCAGTTAAATTGGTGTACTGGGCGGTTACTTCTACTAACTCGGGTCCGTAAATAAAGTAATAATTCATTTCGCCACCCATGGCCCAGTAGCTGGTTACATTGCTGCGTTCGGCGGCAAAATCAAAATAACTCCGGAAACTATTGTCGAAGAACATGCCGTACGCAATTTTCTGGTGCAAGCCAATGTAAAACGGAATATTTTTGTAAAGCGGGTCGGAGTTTTTACCATAACCGTAAGTGTCGCTGCCCCAGTTTTGCACCCGTTTACCCCGCAGGTTCATGTTAAAAGCTTTATCGCCGAGCCCGTAATAATGCTCGCCGCCTTGTACCTTTTTGCTTATTTTTACAATGTCGTTGCCAGTTTCGCGGTCGTATTCCCAGTGGAAACCTCTTTCGTCTTCAATTAAAATCGTACCCGATTTATCGAGTATTCTAACTGAGAGATTTTCTTTCCAGATGGTAATTATAATGCGGTTGGTAGTAATGCGGTAATGGTCGGGTTTTTCTTTAAATTCTAAAGTAGGCTTTTCGGGTTGGTAAGTTTCCGATAGGGCATAAGAAAAATCCCGTGGAAAATCGCCATCAACGGCATACCGGAACCGGATAATTTTATCGGTTACTGCTTTAACGTGTAAAATAACATTATTCTCGCAGTAAAAGTAAAAGTCATTATTTTCGTATTTACAATCCAGTATAGCACCGGCAAACAGTTCTCCTTTTTTGTTTGCCAGGTCATTTAACATGTAATTACCTTCTTGGATTATATTTTCCATATAATTGTATTAGAATTATTTAAGTTGGTTGGAGGAGGAGTAGATTTGGCGCAGAAAAAAATAATAATTTTTTAAATTATTTATTTGAATTGATATTTCTTTATTAAATTCGTAAAAAAAATAAAGGATTATTAAATACATTAGCCATAATTCGGTTGATATTTAGATTACAACTAAATATTTGTTGTTATTAAAAGTAAGTAGTACCCGCAATTTTTCGTATTATACTTCTTTGGAATGTTTCCTTTCCAGAAGAAATTTAACGAATATATATAGTATTTTTTGATTATTTAATATTCAAATAGGAATAATTCATAAAAAATAAATTATTGGTTCTGTTTTCAGACGTTGTTAAAGAAGCTACTTACATGAAAAAGCTAAAAGTATTGATGTTAGGTTGGGAGTTCCCCCCAATTGTTACTGGCGGATTAGGTGCTGCCTGTTATGGTATCTCTAAATCTCTGGCAGGTAAGGTCGATCTTACGCTCATCCTGCCTAAATCGGACCCGGATTTTATTCTTCAAAATGTAGATTTAACCGGTCTTAACAACATCGATATTCAGAATATTAAAGCAGAATTTACCAAACCAGAATATTCGGCTTTTGGCGAGGTTATGTACGTGCCGGCTAACATTTTACCTTACCAGGAAGCCGAGGAACAAGTAGCTATAGTTCCGGAAACTAGCACTACTAAAAGCGAACAGGCCGCCGAAACTGTTACGGCTCCGGTTAAACCCGCCTATCATCCAGTTACAATTACCGAGCCAGTAGAAGAGCTAAACGTGTTTGGCCACACCAGCCTCGAAAAAATGGATGCTAATTCAGCGGTTATCCAGTATGCCCGGTATGCTACCCGGTTGGCTTCGCAAAAAGACTTTGATGTTATTTATGCCCACGACTGGATGACTTTTCTGGCCGGGGTAGAATTAAAATTGGTAAGTGGTAAGCCTTTGGTGGTACACGTGCACTCGCTTAGCTACGACCGGGCCGGTAAAGATAGCCAGGGATGGATTTATGAGCTGGAAAAACAAGCCTTAGAAAAAGCTGATTTTATAATTCCGGTGAGTGAGTACACGTCCAAGATAATTCAAACGCAGTACGGGATTTCGCCGGAACGTATCCAGTCGGTTTACAACGGTATTGATCCGAAACAGCCGGTACGTAAAGAAAAATCGTCGGACGAAGACAAGCTGGTTTTGTTTTTGGGCCGGATAACTGAACAAAAAGGAGCTTCTTATTTCCTGGATATTGCCGCTAAAGTATTAGAGCAAACAAAAGATGTGCAGTTTGTAATGGCGGGTACTGGTAACCAGTTGCAAGAACTGTTAAACTCTGATCAATATTTACAACTAGATAATAAATTTGAATTTACCGGGTTTTTGGACCGGGAGAAAGTTGATAATTTGTTAGCCATTGCTGATGTGTATTGCATGCCTTCGGTATCCGAACCTTTTGGATTATCGGCCATTGAAGCGGCACAATACGGTGTGCCAACCGTACTCTCCAACCAATCTGGTGCTGCGGAGGTGTTGCACAGTGCTTTAAAAGCTGATTATAATGATACCGAAACGATGGCGGCGCACATTATTTCTTTACTGCAGGATGAAACGTTGCGGGAAAAAGTAATTACTGATTCTTACCAGGACATTGAATCACTTACCTGGGAAAATGCCGCTGAGGAGATTCTGGAAATTTTGGAGAAAGTAGTAGAACAAGCGTAATTTTTAAAATTTTTACTTTTCTACGCTATCATATATAACAAAGCCCGACTATTTAGTCGGCCTTTGTTATTTTAAGTTAACGGCATTTACGTTTAGGCTATGCAATATTGCCTTTTTTCAATTCTTTAACGGCGTAATCAGCAGCCCGGGCGGTTAAAGCCATATACGTGAGAGATGGATTCTGGCAAGCGGCCGAAGTCATACAGGCGCCATCGGTTACAAACACGTTTTTAACTTCGTGCATTTGGTTAAAAGCATTTAATACCGACGTTTTAGGATCGCGGCCCATACGAGCGGTGCCCATCTCGTGAATTGCCATACCGGGATAAGAACCATTATCGTAGGTGGTCACATTTTTAAGACCAGCGGCTTCCAACATCTCGGCAGCATCGTTCATCATATCTTTCCGCATTTTCATTTCGTTGTCTTTAAACTCGGCGTCAATGTCCAGGGTAGGTAAGCCCCATTTATCTTTCCGTTCTTTGTTTAAAGTAACCCGGTTATCGGAGTAGGGCAGGCATTCGCCAAAACCAGTTAAGTTCATCTTCCACTGTCCGGGTTTGGTGAGTTCTTCTTTAAAGTTAGCGCCAATGCCCATTTCGGCCACGCCGCGCATCCAGCTATCGCGGCTAGCGCCACCTTGGTAGCCAAAACCCCGGATGTAGTCGCGTTTTTCGTTACCTAAATTGCGGAAACGCGGAATGTAAATGCCATTAGCCCGGCGGCCATAGTAATATTGATCTTCAAAACCTTCGGCTTCACCGGTAGCGCCAATCCGGAAATGATGATCCATTAAATTACGGCCTAATTCCCCGCTGGAGTTACCTAAACCATTCGGGAAACGGTTAGAGATTGAATTTAACAGGATGAAAGTGGTACCCAGCGTAGAGCCGTTTACAAAAATGATTTTGGCAAAGTAATCGGTAGTAGCGCTTGTTTCTGTGTTTATTACCGTTACCCCAGTAGCTTTATTTAGTTTTTCATCAAAAATAATGTTGCTTACTAAAGAGTGGGGCTGCAAGGTAAGATTACCAGTTGCCACGGCCGCGGGTAACGTAGAAGCCTGGGTGCTAAAATAAGCGCCGAAAGGGCAGCCCCGGCTACACAAATTACGATATTGGCAAGAGGCCCGTCCGTTATGCGGTTGAGTTAAGTTAGCTACGCGGCCAATGGTAAGGTGGCGGCCTTTAAACTTAGATTCAATGTGTTTTTTAACTTCTTTCTCCACGCAGTTTAACTCCATGGGCGGCAAAAACTCGCCGTCGGGCAGGTGGGGTATGTTTTCTTTGGCGCCACTAATGCCCGCAAATTTCTCTACGTAATCGTACCAGGGCGCAATATCTTTGTACCGGATGGGCCAATCCACGGCAATACCTTGTTTGGCATTGGCTTCAAAGTCCAGATCGGCGAGGCGATAAGACTGCCGCCCCCACATGATAGATTTACCCCCTACAATATTGCCCCGGTACCAGTCAAAACGTTTTTTCTCGCTATAAGGCGCATCGTTATCATTTATCCAGAAACTTTCGTTGGTTTCGTTATAAGGGTAATCCCGGCTTAAGTAAGGGTGGGTTTCTTTTTGCGCTAAAGTGATTTTACCGCGGTGAGCAAACTCCCAGGGATGTTTCATGGCGGTAGTGTAATCTTTTACGTGCTCTACGTTCCGGCCCCGTTCGAGTAATAAAACTTTTAAGCCTTTTTCGGTGAGTTCTTTGGCGGCCCAACCGCCACTGATGCCCGAGCCAATAACTATAGCGTCGTAGGTATTTTGTTCTTTTGCTTTACCGTTTATATTCATGAAAAGAGAAATCTAAAGAATTTTTTAAAAAATAGGCGTTCGGAGATGTTATAGTGGCCCTGATTAAGTAGCCCAACCTTTCTGACCTGGTTTTAATGGAACGCAACCTTCAAACTTACCGGGCACATGCACATAGGCTAAGGCTTTGGTAGCGCCTAACTCCGAGGTAAAATAGCCCACTAGCGTCATTTCTTTCATCATCGAGAAGAACGGCGGTTCAGCTTCTTTCTCTTTTTCGGCGCGGGTTTTAGCTTGGGCTTTTATTCGGTTTTGTTCTTCCCGTTCTGCTTTAGCTAAGGCCTCTTCTTTCTGGAGCAATGCTACTTGTTGGTCGGGTTTGCAATCTAAAAATTCGGTGCCGTGGGCTTGTTTGGCACGCTCATCTAAAGTATCTAATCCTTTAAAAAAACGTTGCTGATCCTTTTCCGGATAACAATCGGCCAACATGATTAATACATAATCCGGAACTTTAGCTTCTTTGGCCCCCGGAGTGTCGGTGGCCGGAATAATAATTTCCGTGATTTCCTCAATCATGGCTTTGTGTTTATCCGAGACAAGGGTAGTAGTTTTAGTGTCTTGGTTGTTGCTGGTTTTAGTTTCGCAACTGTACAACAAGCCAGATAGGAGCGGAGCGGAAATGGTACTGCCCATTAAAGCGGCCACGCGCAGCATAGCTTCTCTTCTGTCCATTAGTTAATTTTTGAAAGGGAGTTAGATTTACAATTAATTGTAAACAATTTACAAGATTTTATTTCAAAAACTACTTAAGTATTTATACGATTTGAGAATTATATATCTGGAATAATGAATTATAATTTTTATTAGTTAATTTTTAAAAAATAAAGTTTTTTGTTTGAAAAAGTATAAAGGTAAAAACATAAAAAAAGCAGGTATTTACCCTACTTTTTCGTATAAATCTTAAAACTATAATGGCTGCTTAACTAAATTCTGGCTTTCTTTTAAAAACCAGAGCGGTGCGGTTGGTGCTATAAATGCGTAGCTTCGCAACTCCTTCTTCGGTGTAAGTAAAATATTCCACTGTTGAATCTATGCGGTTAAAGCCTCCGAAATCAGCATCATCTGAAGTTAAAATAAGCTGGTAGGTGCCGGGTTCGGGCACGGTAAAAGTGTACCCGAATATAGAATTTTGTATACTAAAGTTGAAAACAAAGATGAGGTTAGCCCGCTCGAAAACGATAATATTGTTGGCGGTATCCATATTTAGTTGCTGGGCCTGGGGAGCAGCTAAAACGTGATTTTTTAAAATAGTTTTAATCATAGCCTGATCAAAATTCCCCATAAACTTATATTTTAAGTCTGGGTTATCAATCAAGGACCATTGCCGGCGGGCGTGTTTATGACTCCAGTTATTGCCTTGCCGCGGAAAATCTACCCACTCCGGATGGCCAAACTCGTTGCCAATAAAATTCAAATAACCTTCGCCGCCCAAAGAAATGGTGATAAGCCGAATCATTTTGTGTAAAGCTATGCCCCGGTCGATAATTAAGTTAGGGTCGTTTACGCTCATGTGAAAATACATTTCTTTATCCATGAGCCAAAAGGCCAGGGTTTTATCGCCCACTAAGGCCTGGTCGTGCGACTCGGCATAAGCAATGGTTTTTTCCAGGTACCGCCGATTGGTAAGTACGCCCCACATCTCGTAAATATTCCAATCTTCGTCGCGGGTATGTTTTAAAAGCTTAATCCAGTAATCCGGAATACCCATGCCTAACCGGTAATCGAAACCAACACCTCCGTGCTCTATGGGCCGGCAAAGGCCCGGCATGCCGCTCATGTCTTCGGCAATGCAAATAGCGCCGGGTTTTACTTCCTGCACCAGGGTGGTAGCCAGTTGCAAGTATAGTATGGCATCGTTATCTACTCCTTCCACAAAATATTTGCTGTAGTTGTCAAAAGCTACGCCTTCGCCGTGGTGGTGGTACAACATGGAGGTAACCCCATCAAACCGGAAACCATCGAAATGAAACTCTTCGAGCCAGTATCTTAAGTTTGAAAGTAAAAATTGTTGAACCTCTGGTTTGCCGTAGTTAAATAACCGCGAATCCCAACCAGGGTGGAAGCCCCGCGGACCCGCATGAAAATACTGATCACCGGAACCATCAAAATTAGCTAAACCTTCGGCAATGTTTTTAACCGCGTGGGAGTGTACCACATCCATAATCACGGCGATACCTAATTTGTGGGCTTCGTTTACCAGATATTTTAAATCTTCGGGCGTGCCAAAACGCGAAGACGGCGCGAAAAAGTTAGATACATGGTAGCCAAACGAACCGTAATACGGGTGTTCCATTACGGCCATTAACTGAATGCAATTATAACCGCCCCGGTGAATGCGGGGTAAAATCTCATCGGCAAATTCGCGGTATGTTCCAACGCCTTCTTTTTCCTGCGCCATGCCGGTATGGCATTCATAAATTACAGGTTCGGTAATAGTAGAAACTGAAAAGGCTTCGTCGGTCCAGATAAACGATTCTTCGGGCAACCATACCTGGCCGGCAAAATCATAACTAACCGGATCCTGAACGGCACGCCGAATGTAAGGCGGAATCCGGTCGAGTTGCCCATTGGCCGCATCTACGTGTACTTTTACTTTGGTTTGATGCCCAAATACGTTGGCGTATTCCTGATCTGGTAAAAATATTTCCCAAATACCTCCTTCCTTTTTTTGCAAAGGATGCGAGCTACGATTCCAGTTATTAAAATCGCCGATTAGAGAAAGTTGCCGGGCGGCTGGTGCCCACTCCCGGTACCACCAACCTTCATTTTTAGGATCGTAATTAATGCCTAAATATTGGTGCTGATTGGCAAAATCAGGAAGTGATCCGTATTGTTGTTGTATTTGCTCCAGGGTTAAGTTAAACTGGTCCTGGCGTTTAATTATATCTGGGGTAAAAGGACTAAGCCAGCCATCGTCTTTAACTAATTGGGGTATGTTCTCTATTTCTTCCATACAGGCTATGTTCTTGCGTAAATTGTATGTCCCGGTAAACGAATCTTTGCCTTGGTAAGATAAGGTTTTTGCCAGTTTTAATTCTTTTTTTTTTGTTTTTGGCAAATTGTACTTCCTGTTGTAAAGGTAAAAAACTAGCGCCGGCGTTAAATTTTAAAAATTTTTCATTTTCGGCAGCGCTATTACCAACCCTATTTCTTTTTTTGTTCTTTGATTACTATCCGGGTTAAATGCGGGTGTTTCTTCTCACTACAAAAAACAGAAAAGCCCTTCTGCTTCTAACAAAAGGGCTTTTCTACTATATTTTTAAAAAAATCAAATTGTCATGATTTCTGATTCTTTTTTACTCAGCAGGTCATCTACTTTTACAATGTAAGAATCGGTAAGCTTTTGCACTTTTACCTCTGCATCTTTAATGGCATCTTCGGCAGCACCTTCTTTTAAAAGCTTGCGCAAAGAATCGTTAACATCTTTGCGAATGTTACGAACCCGTACTTTGCCGCTTTCGCCTTCGCCTTTAGCTTGCTTTACCAAATCCCGCCGACGTTGTTCGGTTAAAGCCGGAATATTTAAACGTACGGCATCGGCCTCTTGTAATGGATTTAAACCTAAATCACTGTTTTTTATAGCTTTATTAATTTCACCCAGCATATTTTTTTCCCAAGGTTTAATTAATAAAGTACGGGTATCGGGGGTGCTGATGTTAGCTACCTGCGAAATAGGCGTGGAAGTGCCATAATAATCTACCCGTAAATCTTCAATCATAGCGGGTGAAGCTTTTCCGGCCCGAATTTTACTTAGTTCAACACCCGTATGCTGTAAGGCCTTGGCCATTGATTCTTCTGCTTCGCTGAGATAAAACTGAATTTCTTCTTCCATACAATTAAGTTATCGATATAATAAGCGCAGTTAAAACTAAACGCTAAACGTACGTAAAAAAGTAATATTTTAAATAATTACAAAATGTAAAAAATAGCGGAATGTGAAACGGTAAACTGCTACGTTTAAGAAGATACCAAGGTGCCCACCGAATCATCGCCGTCTAAAATACGACGTAAGTTGCCCGCCCGGTTCATGTCGAATACAATAATAGGCAGGTCATTTTCTTTACAAAGTGTGAAAGCCGTCATGTCCATTACGTTCAGGTTTTTCTCAAATACATCCTGAAAAGTAAGATGCGTAAAACGAACTGCATCCGGATTTTTTTCGGGGTCGGCTGTATAAATGCCATCTACGCGGGTTCCTTTTAAAACCACATCGGCCTCAATCTCAACGGCCCGCAAGCTAGCCGCCGAATCGGTAGTGAAATACGGGCTACCAATGCCTGCTCCAAAAATTACCACTCTGCCTTTTTCTAAGTGGCGCATGGCCCGGCGGCGGATGTAAGGCTCACAAACTTGCTGAATATTGATACCGGAGAGCAACCGGGTTGTAATACCTTCTTTTTCTAAAGCGCTTTGCAGGGCCATACTGTTAATAACCGTAGCTAGCATGCCCATGTAATCGCCTTGTACCCGGTCTAAGCCCATGGAGTCGGCCTGTGAACCGCGGTAGATATTACCGCCACCAATTACTACCGCAATTTCGGCTCCTTGTTCGGCGGCTCCTTTAATTTCGTGCGCATATTGGATCAGGCGTTTGGTATCAATACCATATTGTTGCTCGCCCATTAGCGCTTCGCCGCTTAATTTTAAAAGAATTCGTTTGTATTTCATTTAGCTTATTACCCAAAGTTTAAACTCTTTGGTTTTAATTAATTATTAGTCCGTTTAAATGCACCAGTTTAGTTAATTGCTGGTTGTAGTTACTGCCCTTAAAGTTAAATGGTAATTGCTCTTACTTTTCTAACCTGCGCTTTGTGCCCAGGCAAACTTAAAATTCCAGAATAACCTGATTTTTTTCTACGTTCTGGCGTACGGCCACTTTAATGGCTTTTACTAAACCATCGCCCGGCGATTTTAAAATATTTTCCATTTTCATGGCTTCCAAAATTATTATGGGGTCTCCTTTTTTTACCTCTTGGCCCACAGAAACTTTTATGTCAAGGATTAAACCGGGCATGGGCGCTTTTACTTCGTTAATCTTATTCGCATTCACCTGGCTCATACCCATTTTTTCTAAAAGCAGGTCAAAGCGATCCTGCAAAGCTAGCTCGTGTAATTGGCCATTTACTTTAATAATAAATGTTTTAGTTACATAATCCGCTTTAACTAGTTCGGCCGTAAAAGATTGGTGGTTATGGATAATGTGAAATCGGTTAGCGCCAAGAGGCACAAAATCCCAGGAAAAAGGAGCAGTATCTACAAGTATTTCATTTTTTTTGATATCAATCTGCCATTGTTTTCCGTTAGCAGTTTTTACTTGTAGCATAATAATGATATTCTTTTGGGCCCCAAATATAATTGAAATCCGGAAGTAAATGTAGAAATTGCCGGCAAATTTAAAACAATTAAGGAAATGCGTGATAAGTTTTGGGGTGGCCTTAGTATCATACTGGCTGTGTTGGGTGGGTTTGGTTGTAAAACCAATCTAGCAAATATTCCGGTAACCAATAACAATACTGCCGTCTCCTCGGTGGCTCCGGTACCGCTACGTGATACCATAACTTTGCAGCAGGATAGTATCCCGGAGTGGGTATCTAAAAAAGGGCCTTATCAACCGGCAAGAACCCTGCTTTCTGATTTAATTCATACGCGTCTTAAAATTCGTTTTGATTGGAACAAGCAACAGGCCATCGGAGAAGCGGTGCTTACTTTAAAGCCGTATTTTTATCCGCAGAATACCGCTGTTTTGGATGCGAAAGGTTTCACGATTCAGCGTGTTAAACTAGTAAGTGGCACGGCTACTAAAGATTTGCAATATACTTATGATAACCTGAAACTTACCGTAAAACTCGACAAAACCTACACCCGTAATCAGGAATATAAATTACTAATTAATTACATTGCCAACCCCAATAACCTGCAAGTAAAAGGCAGTGTGGCTATTACATCCGATAAAGGTTTGTATTTTATAAATCCGTTAGGCAAAGAACCTAACAAACCTAAGCAGATATGGACCCAGGGTGAAACAGAAGCTAATTCAGCCTGGTTACCCACGATAGATTCGCCGAATGAGCGCATGACGCAGGAATTTTACATAACCGTAGATCCGCAATACACGACCCTGTCTAACGGTTTACTGGTAAGCTCAGTAAAGAACCCCGATGGTACCCGAACGGATTACTGGAAAATGGATAAGCCCCATGCGCCTTATTTAGCCATGATGGCAGTAGGAGAATTTGCGGTGGTGCGCGATAAGTGGCGTAATTTAAATGTTGATTTCTATGTAGAGCCAAAATTTAAAAATACGGCTAAAGCTGTTTTTGGCCATACTCCCGAAATGATGGAGTTCTTTTCTAAAAAATTAGGAATGGATTTTCCGTGGCAAAAATATGCTTCGGTGGTAGTGCGCGATTACGTTTCTGGAGCAATGGAAAATACTACTGCTTCGGTTTTTATGGAAAGCTTACAACTTTCCCGGCGAGAGTTATTAGATACAAACTGGGATTTTATTATTGCACATGAGCTGTTTCACCAATGGTTTGGCGATTTAGTAACCCTGGAAAGCTGGGCTAACTTGCCTTTAAACGAATCTTTTGCCAATTACAGCGAATATTTATGGGAGGAACACAAAAATGGAAAAGCCGCTGCCGATGCATTAAACCTGAAGGAACTTAATGAATATTTAGCCGAAGCCGAAACCAAACAAGAACCCTTAATCCGTTATCATTATCAGGATAAAGAAGATATGTTTGACAGCCATTCTTACGCCAAAGGTGGCCGGGTTTTACACATGCTTCGGAATTATGTAGGTGATGAAGCTTTTTTTACGGCTTTACACAACTACTTAAAAGCAAACCAATTTACCTCCGTAGAGTTAGCCGAGCTGCGCATGGCCTTTGAGGATGTAACCGGCGAAGATTTAAACTGGTTTTTTGATCAGTGGTTTTTAAAACCTGGCCACCCAGACTTAAAAGTGGTGCATACCTACCAAAACGGTCAAGTAAAACTGGCTGTCACGCAGCAACAAGACTCCCTTTATACCCCTGTTTATCGCCTGCCTGTAACAATTGCTATTTATAATGGCAAAGAAAAGAAAGAGCATGAAATTGTTATTACCAAAGCACAACAAGAATTTCAATTTCCGGTTAAGTCTCAACCTGAACTGGTGGTATTCGACGCCAAGCAGCAGTTATTAGGTACAATAGATCATCCTAAAACGGAGGCTGAATTAATTTACCAGTTTTATAATGTTGATCAATATTTACCGAAGTACGAAGCAATAACCAAATTAACCGAAAAAGTAAATGAGCCCGCTGTACTAGCCATGATCCGGTCAGCTTTAAAAGATAAAACTTTTCAGATAAGATCGGCAGCATTGAATGCCCTGGCTAAATATACCGGTTCAGAGTCTGAAATCTTATTTAAGGAATTGCAACAAGTAGCTAAAAAAGACCAGAAAAGCGCTGTGCGGGCAGATGCCGTTACGGCCATTGCCTCGCTGAATAACCCCGCAGTTTTCGAAATTTTAGAACAATCTCTTTCCGATTCATCTTATGCGGTAATAGCAGCCGGTATCGAAGGCTTAATTACTACCAAAAATGGGCAAGTAGCACCTAAATTAAAACAATTTGATAATAGCACAAGTAGCGAATTATTAAGAGCACTGTCGGGTTATTATGCTCGTTTTGGTAATCCAACTTACTTCGATTGGTTTTTAAAAAATATTGAAATTGTAAAAGGTGAGAATTTATACTTCTTTACTCAAAATTTTGGCGGCTTTTTAATGAACTTTGGCCCTCAGGTAGATCTTAACAAGGGGATAATAAAATTAGAAGATATGGCCCGCAACCACGAGACTTATTTTATAAGGTTAGCTGCTTTTCAAGCCCTAAGCATAGCTTCAGATTCTGAGGAACAGCGAAAGAAGTTGATAGAAATTAAAAAAAATGAAAAAGATCCAAAGCTGATTCGGATTTACACCAACATTCCGGATTAGCCGAAAATTAAGTAATTACTTGAAATTCAATGGTAAATGTGGATGGTTGCGAATGTGTAAAATTGAGCTTGCCAAATAAAATTAAAAACTGTAAAACATTTTTGCAGAAAAGTTTGACAAAGAAAAAAAACCATCTAATTTTGCAACTCCTTACGAAACAGCCTCGCTGTTAAATCAGGGTGGTTCTTTAAATTAATGAAGCCGGGGAGATTCCAGAGCGGCCAAATGGGACGGACTGTAACTCCGTTGTAGTGATACTTCGAAGGTTCGAATCCTTCTCTCCCCACATTTAAAAGAATGAACAATGTTTGTGTAATGGCAATTGTGCTTATCTTGCAAACCTCTCATTCGAAAGTTACATAAGCGGGAGTAGCTCAGTTGGTAGAGCGACAGCCTTCCAAGCTGTAGGTCGCGGGTTCGAACCTCGTCTCCCGCTCAAACACCAACAGTATAGAACTTGTGGAATTTTAAAGTTCTATAATGCTGCCGACGTAGCTCAGGGGTAGAGTACTTCCTTGGTAAGGAAGGGGTCGTGGGTTCAATTCCCATCGTTGGCTCAATAGCATTTTCCGCTTAGCGAAGCTTTGTGCTTGTTAAGCGGTTTTGTATATTAATGAAATAATAAAAATTTAACAATTCAATAATAAAAATACAATGGCAAAAGAAAATTTTGATCGCTCGAAGCCGCACGTTAACATCGGTACCATCGGGCACGTTGACCACGGTAAAACAACCCTGACTGCCGCTATCACTCAGGTTTTAGCGAACAAAGGTCTTGCCGAGAAAAGAGATTTCTCCTCTATCGATAACGCTCCCGAAGAAAAAGAACGTGGTATTACCATTAACACTTCTCACGTGGAATATGCTACGGCTAACCGTCACTACGCACACGTAGATTGCCCTGGTCACGCTGACTATGTGAAAAACATGGTTACTGGTGCTGCCCAGATGGACGGCGCTATCCTGGTAGTGGCTGCTACAGATGGTCCAATGCCGCAAACTCGTGAGCACATCCTGTTGGCTCGTCAGGTAGGTGTACCTCAACTAGTTGTTTTCATGAACAAAGTTGACATGGTAGACGACCCAGAATTATTAGAGCTGGTAGAAATGGAAATTCGGGAATTATTATCATTCTACGATTTCGATGGTGATAACATTCCGGTAATCCAAGGTTCTGCATTAGGTGGTTTAAATGGAGATGCTAAGTGGGTTGCTACTATCGAGCAATTAATGGAAGCAGTAGATAACTTTATTCCAATTCCTACTCGTTTAACAGATCTTCCATTCTTGATGCCAGTAGAAGACGTGTTCTCTATTACAGGTCGTGGTACTGTGGCTACTGGTCGTATTGAGCGTGGTGTAATCAACTCTGGCGAACCTGTTGATATCTTAGGTATGGGTGCTGAAGGTTTAAAATCTACAGTAACAGGGGTAGAGATGTTCCGCAAAATCCTAGACAGAGGTGAAGCTGGTGATAACGTAGGTTTATTGTTACGTGGTATCGACAAAGACCAAATCCGTCGAGGTATGGTTATTTGCAAGCCAGGTTCTGTTAAACCGCACGCTGAGTTTAAAGCGGAAGTTTACGTATTATCTAAAGAAGAAGGTGGTCGTCATACGCCATTCTTTAACAAATACCGTCCACAGTTTTATCTGCGTACAACTGACGTAACTGGTGAAATTGTTCTGCCAGAAGGTGTAGAAATGGTTATGCCTGGTGATAACATTACTATTACTGTTAAATTAATTAACAAAGTAGCAATGGAGAAAGGCTTACGTTTTGCGATTCGTGAAGGTGGTCGTACCGTAGGTGCTGGTCAGGTAACTGAGATTTTAGACTAATTTTTAAATAAATTTAATCCGCTCTCAAATAAAAACTGGGAGCGGATTTGTTTATATATATAAATTAATTAAATTTGCACTCCATTTCAAAAATGGTGTGCATTTTTTACGGGTGTAGCTCAATTGGTAGAGTAGTGGTCTCCAAAACCATTGGCTGGGAGTTCGAGTCTCTCCACCCGTGCAAATAATTTTGGCAATTTCGTAGTAGATGGAAAAGGTTAAGAAATATATCAGTGATACAGTTGAGGAAATGAGACACCGTGTTTCATGGCCAAAATATGCGGAGTTGCAAAATAGCTCGGTATTAGTGTTGGTAGGCTCAATTGTGTTTGCGATTGTTGTAGGCCTCATGGATTTTGTGTACGATTCTACTTTATCGTGGTTTTATAACCAATTTTAATCTAGAAGTTCATGGCAGATTTAAAATGGTATGTAGTTCGTGCGGTAAGTGGTCAAGAAAAAAAGGCTAAATCCTATCTTGAAACCGAAATTGCCCGGCAAGAGCTTACAGACTACGTACCGCAAGTTCTAATTCCGGCAGAAAAAGTCTACGAAATGCGGAATGGAAAAAAAAGAGTTAGAGAGCGTAATTTTTTTCCAGGCTACATTTTAATTCATGCTGATCTATCCCACGGTGAAGCAGAGCACATCATCATTAGTACTCCAGGTGTGATTGGATTTTTGGGAGCTAATGAAGGTTCTGCAATGAAAAAGCCGGTTCCCTTACGTTTGTCTGAAGTAAATCGTATTCTGGGCAAGGTTGATGAAACGGATGAAACAGAAGAAACTTTAGAATCTCCATTTATAGTTGGAGAAACAGTGAAGGTGATGGATGGACCATTTAATGGATTTGCCGGAACTGTAGAAGAGGTGTTTGAAGAAAGAAAGAAACTCAACGTAATGGTAAAGATTTTTGGTAGAAATACCCCGGTTGAGTTAAACTACATGCAAGTAGAGAAAGAATCTTAAAAGGTTTGGTGTTAACAGCTCTTAGTACCAAATTTTAAAAATAAGGAGCTAAATAAATAATTTTACTTAAGCAATTAGCTGAAGTTTTAAAAAATGGCAAAAGAAATAAAAGGTTACCTGAAATTACAGGTAAAGGGAGGTGCCGCGAATCCATCGCCACCGATTGGACCTGCACTTGGCTCTAAAGGCTTAAATATAATGGAGTTCTGTAAGCAATTTAATGCTAGAACCCAAGATAAAGCCGGCCAAATCTGTCCCGTACTGATTACAATCTACACTGACAAGTCATTCGACTTTGTTATCAAAACTCCTCCAGCTCCAGTGTTACTGCTTGATGCTGCTAAAGTTAAAAATGGTTCAAAAGAACCAAACCGGAATAAGGTTGGTTCAGTTACCTGGGATCAGGTTAGAGCAATTGCAGAAACAAAAATGCCCGACTTAAACGCATTTAAAATTGAATCTGCAATGAAGTTGGTAGCAGGTACTGCACGCAGTATGGGGATTACAGTTACTGGAAAAGCTCCATGGAGCGAATAAGTGTTAGAAAGTAATGGCAAAAAATACTAAAAACAGGAAAGCTGCTTTAGCGAAAGTAGACCTGAATAAAGAATATTCTTTACTGGATGCAGCAGGAGTAGTGAAAGAAATTACTTTCACCAAGTTTGATGCATCTGTAGACATTGACGTGCGTTTAGGAGTAGATCCTCGTAAAGCTGATCAAATGGTTCGTGGTATAGCTACATTACCACATGGAACTGGTAAAACAGTGCGGGTTCTTGTACTTTGCACTCCAGATAAGGAGCAGGAAGCGAAGGATGCTGGAGCAGACTACGTTGGATTAGATGAATATATTCAAAAGATTGAAAAAGGCTGGACAGATGTTGATGTAATTATTACAATGCCTTCTGTTATGGCTAAAGTAGGTCGTTTAGGACGTATTTTAGGTCCACGTAATTTAATGCCTAATCCTAAATCTGGTACTGTAACACCTGAAGTAGGCAAAGCTGTAAAAGAAGTAAAAGCAGGTAAAATTGATTTTAAAGTTGATAAAACCGGCATTATTCACACGAGCATTGGTAAAGTTTCTTTTTCTCCGGAAAAGCTAGCCGAGAACGCTTCAGAAGTAATTTCAACATTAAATCGGTTAAAACCATCATCTGCAAAAGGAACTTATATCAGAAGTATTACATTGTCTAGCACAATGAGTCCAGCAGTTCCAGTAGATCCAAGTTTAACTTCAGGAAAATAAGAGAATGACAAGGGAAGAAAAACAAGCTATAGTTGATGAACTAGCGGATAAATTTGCTACACATCAAGTTTTTTATATTACAAATGCAGCTGGTTTAACCGTAGCTAGTATCAATCGTTTCCGGAGATTATGCTATGATAGAGGCATGGAGTATAAAGTATATAAAAATACTTTAATCCGCAAAGCGCTAGATACTTTGAACGCAGATACTACATCGTTAGATGTGGCTTTAAAAGGACAATCAGGTGTTTTGTTTTCAAAAGAATCTGGAAGTGCTCCTGCTAAGCTTTTAAAAGCTTTTTATAAAGCTGAAGCCTATGGTAAAGGTGTAGAACCTAAACCAGCATTTAAAGGAGCTTACATAGATAGTGATGTATTTGTTGGTGCTGAAAACTTAGAAGTACTAAACACAATTAAGTCGAAGCAAGATTTGATAGGCGAGATTATTGGTCTATTACAATCTCCTGCGAAAAATGTTATTTCGGCACTTCAGGGTGGTGGTAACAAACTTGCTGGTATCCTAAAAACATTGTCTGAAAAAGAATAACTTAAACAATAAATAATAACTTTAATTTTTAAATAAAAATGGCAGATTTAAAAGCATTCGCTGAGCAGTTAGTTAATTTAACTGTAAAAGAGGTAAATGAACTAGCTACAATCCTAAAGGATGAATACGGCATTGAGCCGGCAGCTGCAGCTCCTGTGATGGTAGCCGGCGGTGCTGCTGGTGGATCAGATGCTCCTGCAGCTGAAGAAAAAACAGCTTTTGATGTAATATTGAAGAGTGCTGGTGCTTCTAAACTAGCAGTAGTGAAATTAGTAAAAGAATTAACTGGTTTAGGCCTGAAAGAAGCTAAAGAATTAGTTGATGCTGCTCCAAAACCATTGAAAGAAGGTGTTGCTAAAGATGAAGCAGAATCTCTGAAAAAATCTTTAGAGGAAGCAGGTGCTGAAGTGGAGGTTAAATAAATAAACTTAATCCTTACAATCTTCTACCAATAAGTAGACCTGGCAATTTAGTCAGGTCTTTTCCTGTTTGTACCCAAGAAACTTTCTAATATGCATTTAAAAGGTACTTGGGCTAAATATAAATAAGTTTGTAAACTTTAAATATCAAAGTTTTGGCTAAACATAAAATAAGTGAGCGCATTAACTTCGCTTCGATTACACCCGTAATTGACTACCCAGATTTTCTTGATGTTCAGCTACAATCTTTTCGCGACTTTTTTCAATTAGAAACACCCGCTGAAAACCGGACAGATGAAGGACTGTTTAAGGTATTTGCTGAGAACTTTCCAATTTCTGACTCTCGGGAAAATTTTGTTCTTGAATTTATTGATTATCATGTTGACCCACCTAAATATTCTGTTGATGAATGTATTGATCGGGGTTTAACATATTCTGTGCCTTTAAAGGCAAAGCTTCGTCTGATTTGTAATGACGAAGATAATGAAGATTTCGAAACTATCGAACAGGAAGTTTTCTTAGGAAATATTCCTTATATGACGGAAAAAGGATCTTTTGTTATCAACGGAGCAGAACGGGTTATTGTTTCTCAGCTACATCGCTCGCCGGGAGTATTCTTTGCTCAAAGTAAACATACTAACGGAACAAAACTATATTCAGCCCGGATTATTCCTTTTAAAGGTTCCTGGATTGAATTTGCTACTGACGTAAACAACGTGATGTATGCCTATATAGATCGGAAAAAGAAATTTCCAGTAACTACTCTACTCCGGGCTATTGGATACGGTACAGATAAAGATATTTTGGATTTATTCGGGCTATCGGAAGAAGTACCTGCTGATAAAAAGACCATGAAGAAAGCTGTAGGACGTAAGTTAGCCGCAAGGGTATTACGTACCTGGACAGAAGATTTCGTGGATGAAGATACTGGTGAAGTTGTTTCTATTGACCGGAATGAAGTTTTATTAGAGCGTGATTCCACTTTAACCGAAGAAGATATTGACACCATTCTGGATTCTGGAGCAAAGTCGATTATTCTGCATCGGGAAAATGTAAATATTGCCGATTATACTATCATCTATAATACGTTACAAAAAGATAATTCTAACTCTGAGCAAGAAGCTGTTGAGCAGATTTATCGTCAGTTACGTAATACAGAAGCTCCAGACGTAGAAACTGCTCGTGATATTATCCAGAAGTTATTCTTCTCGGATAAGCGTTACGATTTAGGAGATGTTGGAAGGTATCGCATAAATAAAAAATTAGGCCTGGATAATAACTGGGATGCAAAGGTACTTACGAATGAAGACATAGTTCTTATTGTAAAATACCTAATAGGTTTAATTAACTCTAAAGCTGTAGTAGACGATATCGACCACTTAAGCAATCGTCGGGTACGCACCGTAGGTGAGCAATTATATGCTCAATTTGGTGTAGGACTAGCCCGTATGGCTCGTACCATCAAAGAACGTATGAACGTTCGGGATAACGAGGAGTTTAAGCCGGTTGACTTGATCAATGCAAGAACTCTTTCTTCAGTTATTAACTCTTTCTTTGGTACAAACCAGTTATCTCAGTTTATGGACCAAACTAACCCTTTGGCCGAGATAACTCACAAACGCCGGGTTTCTGCCTTAGGACCAGGAGGTTTATCTAGAGAGAGGGCCGGGTTTGAGGTTCGTGACGTACACTATACCCACTACGGACGTTTGTGTACAATTGAAACACCTGAAGGACCAAACATCGGTTTGATTTCTTCCTTATGTGTACATGCCCGGGTAAATAATATGGGTTTCATTGAAACTCCATACCGTAAAGTAACCGAAGGAAAGGTAGAAGTAGAAAAAGGTGTCGTTTACTTAACTGCGGAAGAAGAAGATACACACCATATTGCCCAGGCAAACGCAGTGATAGATGAAGGAGGTAATTTCTTATCCGATAGAGTAAAAGGACGTTTTGAAGGTGACTTCCCAGTTACAGAACCATCGACTTATACGTATATGGACGTGGCTCCTAATCAAATCGTATCAGTGGCGGCGTCTCTAATTCCATTCTTAGAACACGACGATGCTAACCGGGCCTTGATGGGTTCAAACATGCAACGTCAAGCTGTACCATTATTAAAGCCACAAGCTCCAATTGTAGGTACTGGCTTAGAAGGGCGTGCTGCAATTGATTCAAGAGCTTTAATTGTAGCTGAAGGTCCAGGAGTTGTTGAATTTGTGGATGCAACAAAGGTGGTAGTTAAATACGACTTGAGCGAAGATGATAAATTAGTAAGCTTCGACGCTGAGTATGTAACCTATGATCTGATTAAATTCAGAAGAACTAACCAAGATACGTGCATTAACTTAACTCCCATTGTGCATAGAGGCGACATAGTGAAAAAAGGTCAGGCTTTATGCGAAGGCTACGCAACCAATGATGGTGAATTAGCTTTAGGACGTAATTTGCAAGTAGCCTTTATGCCATGGCAAGGTTATAACTTTGAGGATGCTATCGTAATTTCGGAGAAAGTAGTACGTGATGATGTATTTACTTCTATCCACATAGAGGAATTTGAGTTAGAAGTAAGAGAGACTAAGAGGGGAGAAGAAGAATTAACGTCTGAAATTCCTAACGTTAGTGAAGAAGCTGTTCGTAACTTAGATGAAAACGGTATTATCCGCCGGGGTGCTGAGGTAAAAGAAGGTGATATTTTAATTGGTAAGATTACGCCAAAAGGTGAAACAGATCCAACTCCTGAAGAAAAGCTTTTAAGAGCTATTTTCGGGGATAAGGCTGGTGATGTGAAAGACGCCTCTCTTAAAGCGCCACCATCTTTAAACGGGGTAGTTATAGAAACCAAGTTGTTCTCCCGTCCGAAAAAAGATAAAAATCTTCGGGCTAAGTCTAAGAAAGAAGTTGAAGATTTAAAGTCGCATTATAACAGCGAATTAAAAGCTGTAAAAAATATAATGATCGATAAATTATCTCAATTACTTGATGGACAAGTTACTAATGGGGTTAAGCATAAGTTTGGGGACGAAATCATGTCGAAAGGTGTGAAATTCTCCCGGAAAAACATTGCGGAAAACTTATTTCCGGATAAAAACCCTTATAAAGACGAGAGTAATTACGCCGTACCAGAAGAAGTAAATTTATTTAAAGATCTGATTCTGGAGAACTGGACTGCCGATGAACGAATTAATAATATGGTTATTGAGCTGGTTAAAAATTATAACAAGCGTCGTAACAATATTTCTGCTCGTTTCAAACGGGAGCGATTTACATTAGAAGTTGGGGATGAGTTACCAGCCGGTATTGTACAATTAGCAAAAGTTTATATTGCCAAAAAGCGTAAGCTTAAAGTAGGTGATAAAATGGCGGGGCGGCATGGTAATAAAGGGGTAGTAGCTCGTATTGTTCGAGAAGAAGATATGCCTTTCTTAGAAGATGGTACACCAATGGACATTGTATTAAATCCATTAGGGGTACCTTCCCGGATGAACATTGGCCAGATTTATGAAACAGTATTAGGTTGGGCAGGTTTAAAGTTAGGTAAAAAGTACGCTACACCAATTTTTGATGGCGCATCTGAGGAACAAGTATCTGCCGAGTTGACAGAGGCTGGCGTACCACGTTATGGCCGGACTTATCTATATGATGGATTAACCGGTGATAAATTTGATCAGCCTGTTACAGTTGGTGTGATTTACATGCTGAAGTTAGGTCACTTAGTAGATGATAAGATGCACGCGCGTTCTATAGGACCGTACTCATTAATTACACAACAACCGTTGGGTGGTAAAGCCCAATTTGGTGGCCAGCGTTTTGGTGAGATGGAAGTTTGGGCGTTAGAAGCTTTTGGTGCATCTCATGTATTGCAAGAGATTCTGACTGTTAAATCAGATGATGTAATTGGTAGAGCCAAGGCTTACGAAGCTATAGTAAAAGGTGATGTATTGCCAAAACCTAATATACCAGAATCATTTAATGTATTGATTCATGAGTTAAGAGGTTTGGCTCTTGAAATCACATTAGATTAACACATATTTAAAAGCGAAGACCAGAAATGAAATGTTTCTGGTCTTCCTTTCGTTGTGTTTAGAACAGACAAATTGTATAATTTTCAAATCTGAAAAATGGCATTTGCAAAAAATAAAAAATTAGTTCAGGACTTCTCTAAAGTTACAATTAGCCTGGCTTCTCCGGAGTCTATTCTGGAACGGTCGAATGGTGAAGTAACTAAGCCGGAAACAATTAACTACAGAACTTACAAACCTGAAATGGGTGGTTTATTCTGTGAGCGAATTTTTGGTCCGGTTAAAGATTGGGAATGTCACTGCGGTAAATATAAAAGAATCAGATATAAAGGTATTATCTGCGACCGTTGCGGTGTAGAAGTAACGGAGAAAAAGGTACGCCGGGAGCGGATGGGCCATATTGAATTAGTGGTTCCGGTTGCTCATATCTGGTACTTTAAATCATTGCCAAATAAAATTGGTTACTTATTAGGGCTACCTACTAAAAAATTAGATCAGATTATCTACTACGAACGGTATGTAGTAGTTCAACCTGGTATTTTAGCTGAAGATGGTGTTAACACTTTAGATTTCTTAACGGAAGATGAATATCTGGATATGATAGATAAACTTCCTCGGGAAAATCAAATGTTAGACAATAGTGATCCTAACAAATTCATTGCAAAGATGGGCGCTGAGGCATTAGAGTTATTGTTAACTCGAATTAACCTTGATGATTTGTCTTATGAATTACGCTATTCTGCCGCTCACGAAACCTCGCAGCAGCGAAAAGGAGAAGCATTAAAAAGGTTACGTGTTGTAGAAGCTTTCCGGGATGCAGCTACGCGGATAGAAAATAAACCTGAGTGGATGGTAATCCGGATGGTTCCAGTAATTCCGCCAGAACTGCGTCCATTAGTGCCATTGGATGGTGGGCGTTTTGCTACATCAGATTTAAATGATTTGTATCGTCGGGTTATTATCCGGAATAATCGTTTGAAAAGATTAATTGAGATTAAAGCTCCCGAAGTAATTTTACGGAATGAAAAGCGTATGTTACAGGAAGCTGTTGATTCTTTATTCGACAATTCTCGTAAAGTAAACGCGGTGCGGGCGGAAGGTAACCGAGCCTTAAAATCTCTTTCAGATATGTTGAAAGGTAAGCAAGGCCGTTTCCGTCAAAACCTATTAGGTAAGCGGGTAGATTATTCAGGCCGTTCCGTAATTGTTGTTGGCCCGGAATTAAAGCTGCATGAATGCGGTCTGCCTAAAAACATGGCTGCTGAGCTTTTTAAGCCGTTTATCATTCGCAAGTTGATTGAACGGGGTATTGTTAAAACAGTAAAATCAGCCAAGAAAATTGTAGACCGGAAAGACCCGGTTGTTTGGGACATTCTAGAAAACGTGTTGAAAGGACATCCGGTATTATTGAACCGGGCTCCTACGCTTCACCGTTTAGGTATTCAAGCTTTCCAACCTAAGTTAATTGAAGGTAAAGCGATTCAGTTACACCCATTAGTATGTACTGCTTTTAACGCTGACTTTGACGGTGACCAAATGGCGGTACACGTTCCACTTGGTCCGGCGGCTATTTTGGAAGCCTCAATGTTAATGTTGGCATCACATAATATTCTGAACCCAGCTAATGGTGCGCCAATTGCAGTACCATCGCAGGACATGGTATTGGGCTTATATTATGTAACTAAAGGGAAGCGTTCTACTGAAAACGAGAAAATCGCGGGAGAAGGTAGAACATTCTATAGTGCTGAAGAAGTAATAATTGCTATTAATGAAGGCCAACTTTCTAAACATGCCTACATAAAGGTTAGAACGAACGTACTGGACGAAAATGAAAAGATAGTAACCAAAGTTATTGAGACGGTAGCTGGTCGGGTACTATTCAATCAATTTGTGCCGGAAGAAGTGGGCTTTGTGGATGAACTTTTGACTAAGAAAAAATTACAGCAGATTATTTCCCGAGTGTTTAAAGCAACTGGTATGGCTCGTACGGCCCAGTTCCTGGATGATATTAAAACTTTAGGATTCCAGTCTGCTTACAAAGGTGGTTTGTCAATGGGGCTTGGCGATATCGTTATTCCAAAAGAAAAAGATATACTGGTAGAGCAAGCCAAAAAAGATGTTGATGCAGTATGGGCAAACTATTCCATGGGTTTAATCACCGACAACGAACGATACAATCAGGTAATTGATATCTGGACTCGTATAAACAACCAGATTACGGAAACTCTGATGAGTCGTCTGGAAAAAGACGATCAAGGATTTAACTCTATTTATATGATGATGCACTCTGGAGCACGTGGTTCCCGGGAGCAGATACGTCAGTTAGGTGGTATGCGGGGACTGATGGCGAAGCCACAGAAATCATTACAAGGTTCAGTAGGAGAAATTATTGAGAACCCTATTCTTTCTAATTTTAAGGAAGGTTTAGATGTAATTGAATACTTTATTTCTACGCACGGTGCTCGTAAAGGTTTGGCCGATACAGCACTTAAAACCGCAGATGCTGGTTACTTGACACGTCGTTTAGTTGACGTTTCTCAGGACGTGATCGTGAACGAAGAAGATTGCGGTACCTTACGTGGTTTGGAAGTAAGTGCACTTAAGGATAATGAGGATATTGTTGAATCTCTTTCAGAAAGAATTCTCGGCCGGGTAAATGTTCACGACATTATTGATCCAGTAAATAATGAAATGATCTTAGAGGCGGGTTCTGAGATTACAGAAGAGATAACTAGAAAAATAGAAGCTACCTCAATCGAAACTATTGAAATCCGTTCGGTGCTTACTTGCGAAAGCAAGCGTGGAATTTGTGCCAAATGTTATGGCCGTAACCTTTCTTCTGGACGTATGGTGCAGAAAGGGGAAGCCGTTGGTGTTATTGCAGCTCAGTCAATTGGGGAACCAGGTACTCAGTTAACTCTTCGTACTTTCCACGTGGGTGGTACGGCATCAAACATTGCTGTAGATGCAGCTATCAGGGCTAAGTTTAATGGAGTAATTGAGTTTGAAGATGTTCGGACGATAGAAACAGTCAATAATGAAGGTGCTACAGTTAAAGTAGTAATGGGGCGTTCTGGTGAAGTGAGAATTGTAGAACCAGGTACAAATAAAATCCTGATCACAAATCACGTTCCTTATGGTTCATTCTTAACGGTTGAAGAAGGCCAAACTATTAACAAAGGTGATGAGATTTGCGCATGGGATCCGTACAATGCAGTAATTTTATCTGAATTTGATGGTCTTATTTCATACGAGTCTTTAATTGAAGGTATCACTTACCGGGAAGAATCGGATGAGCAAACCGGTCACCGGGAAAAAGTAATTATTGAAACCAAAGATAAGACTCAAAACCCATCTATCGTTGTAAATCCAAGTAGCGGAGAAAGCAAAGGTTATAATATTCCGGTAGGGGCTCACCTGACCGTAGAAGACGGAGAGCAGATTAGAGCAGGACAAATTTTAGCTAAAATACCACGTGCAATTGGTAAGACCCGTGATATTACTGGTGGTTTGCCACGTGTTACGGAGTTATTTGAAGCTCGTAATCCATCTAATCCTGCGGTAGTATCGGAGATTGACGGAGTAGTTACATACGGTGGAGTTAAACGCGGTAACCGTGAAATCTTCATTGAATCGAAAGATGGCGTGAAGAAAAAGTACATGGTGCCATTATCAAAGCACATCCTTGTTCAGGATAACGATTTTATCCGGGCCGGATTGCCTCTATCTGATGGTGCTATTACTCCAACGGATATCTTAAATATTCAAGGCCCAGGTGCAGTACAAGAATACTTGGTTAACGAGATTCAAGAAGTTTACCGCTTACAAGGGGTAAAAATCAATGATAAGCACATTGAGGTAGTAGTTCGCCAGATGATGCAGAAAGTTATGGTGATAGATCCAGGAGATACAACTTTCCTAGAGAATCAAATTGTAGATAAAGTTTCTTTCATGGAAGAAAACGATACGATTATTGATATGAAAGTTGTGGAAGATGCTGGTGATTCATCAAATTTAAAACCAGGACAAATTGTTACTTCACGCCGGTTACGAGATGAGAACTCGAGTTTAAAACGCCGTGACTTACGTTTAGTAACAGTACGCGATGCGCAACCAGCTGTGTCTAAGCCAACACTACAAGGAATAACGCAAGCTTCCTTAGGTACTCAAAGCTTTATCTCTGCTGCTTCATTCCAAGAAACAACTAAAGTGTTAAGTGAAGCTGCTATTAAAGGAAAAGCAGATGAGCTTTTAGGCCTGAAAGAAAACGTGATTGTAGGGCACCTGATTCCTGCTGGTACTGGTTTACGCGAATATAATAATTTAATTGTAGGGTCACGGGAAGAGTACGACTCGCTAATTGCTTCTAAGCAAGCAACTAAAGCCAGACAGTCTGAATTATTAAATAGATAAAATCGTATGGCAAAGGAATCGGTTAAAAATGATCAGAATCAAATTAATATTGAACTCACTGAAGAAATTGCAGAAGGGGAATACGCTAATTTGGCTATGATTGCACATTCCAGTAGCGAGTTTGTAATTGATTTTATCCGTTTAATGCCAGGAATACCGAAGGCAAAGGTTAAATCTAGAATTGTTATCACACCAGAGCATGCAAAACGATTGTTAGCAGCTTTAGCAGATAATATTCAAAGATATGAGACTTCTTTTGGTACAATCAAACAAACTCAAGAAGAACCAAGTTTTCCGATGAACTTTGGGAATAATATAGGTGAAGCATAACCTACTACATAACATAAAAAGGCCCTTGTTAGTAGCAAGGGCTTTTTTATGTTATGTATTTAGGATTTTTTTAAAAGATAACAATTTAGCACATCCTGTTTTTATTAAAAAAATATAAAATTTAGGAATAGTGTATTATCATATCAAGTAAAAGCAAGTAGAAGTTACTAGTGAATATAAGATAGTTACAGAAAAGCAGTAATAACTTATTTGTTTTAAGTAGAATAATATAAAGCTTCTGACTATATATCATAGAAGATAAGGCAACTAAATATCTGGCTATATTAAAAAGTTACATAGATGTAAAAGAATAGGATTTGAACTTAATCCAATTTTAAAATAGAATAATTTAGGGTAGAGATAGAATGAAGTTACTCTATATTCATTAAATAACTAATAACATCCTAATAATTACTTAATTAAATTTTTGATTTTGCAAAGTAAATTATATACCTTTGCAAACCGTTTTTGGAAGAAAATAGATTATTATAAAACATTATTAAATGCCTACTATACAGCAATTAGTAAGAAAAGGTAGAGAAAAGTTAACAACAAAATCAAAATCTCCTGCCTTAGATTCATGCCCACAAAGAAGAGGTGTGTGTACCCGTGTTTATACGACTACTCCTAAAAAGCCAAACTCAGCTATGAGAAAAGTAGCTAGAGTGCGCTTAACAAATGGAAAAGAAGTAAATGCTTACATTCCTGGGGAAGGACATAATTTGCAGGAACACTCAATTGTATTAATCCGAGGCGGTAGAGTTAAAGATTTGCCTGGAGTTCGTTACCATATAATTCGTGGGGCATTAGATACAGCAGGAGTTAATGGTAGGTTACAAAGAAGATCCAAGTACGGAGCAAAGCGTCCTAAACCAGGACAAGCAGCTGCTGCTAAAGGCGGTAAACCAGCTCCAGGTAAAAAGAAATAAAATAGTTTGTTAAAAGATGAGAAAAGCAAAACCTAAAAATAGAGTTCTTCTTCCAGACCCAAAGTATAAAGAAACTTTGGTAACAAGATTTGTAAACTACCTGATGTATGACGGTAAGAAAAGTATTGCTTACAATATTTTTTATGATGCATGCGAAGTGGTAGAAAAAAGAACAAAAGAAAATGGTTTAGAGACTTGGAGAAAGGCTTTAAATAATATTATGCCTAGCGTAGAGGTTAAAAGCCGCCGGGTGGGCGGTGCAACTTTTCAAGTTCCAACAGAAGTAAGACCTGATAGAAAAATTTCATTAGGTATCAAATGGATGATTCTGTACGCTAGAAAGCGGGGTGAAAAAACGATGACTGATAAACTAGCAGGAGAAATAATTGCTGCTGCTAAAGGGGAAGGTGCTGCTGTTAAGAAAAAAGATGATACTCACCGGATGGCTGAAGCAAATAAAGCCTTCTCACATTTTAGATTTTAAAAATGGCTCGCGATTTAAAGTTCACAAGAAATATTGGTATTGCTGCACACATTGATGCAGGTAAAACAACCACAACAGAACGTATTCTTTACTATTCTGGAGTAAGCCATAAAATAGGTGAGGTTCATGATGGAGCTGCAACTATGGACTGGATGGAACAGGAGCAGGAACGCGGAATTACAATTACTTCAGCGGCTACTACTGTTAATTGGAATTATAGAGGAGATAAATACCACATTAACATTATCGATACACCAGGACACGTTGATTTTACAGTGGAAGTAAACCGTTCTCTTAGGGTATTAGATGGTTTAGTTTTCTTGTTTAGCGCTGTTGATGGTGTAGAACCTCAATCAGAAACAAACTGGCGATTAGCAAATAACTATAATGTTGCCCGTATTGGTTTCGTAAATAAAATGGACAGGTCTGGTGCAGACTTCCTTGCTGTAGTAAGACAAGTGAAAGAAATGTTGGGAAGTAATGCAGTAGCATTACAATTGCCAATTGGTTCCGAAGATAATTTTAGAGGGGTAGTTGATTTAGTAAATTTCCGGGGCATTGAATGGAATGAGCATGATAAAGGAATGACCTTTACAGAAGTTCCAATTCCAGATGATATGCTGGAAGAAGCAAAAGAATATCGGGAGAAGTTATTAGAAGCAGTAGCCGAGTACGATGAAAGCTTAATGGAAAAATATTTCGAAGATCCTGAATCTATCACGGAAGATGAAATATTAGCTGCATTAAGAAAAGCTACTATTGATATGGCTATTGTACCTATGCTCTGCGGTTCTTCTTTCAAAAACAAAGGGGTACAAACCATGCTTGATTATGTAATGGCATTGTGTCCTTCTCCTTTAGATAAAGAAAGTATTAAAGGTACAAATCCAGATACAGGAGAAGAAGTTGCTCGTAAGCCATCAGAAAGTGATCCTTTTGCTGCATTAGCATTTAAAATTGCTACTGACCCGTATGTTGGCCGCCTTTGCTTTATACGAGCCTATTCAGGAGTATTGGAATCAGGTTCATATGTATACAACACGCGTTCAAATAATAAAGAACGTATTTCAAGAATCTTTCAAATGCATGCTAATAAGCAAAATGCAATTGAAAGATTAAGTGCGGGAGACATTGGTGCAGTAGTTGGTTTTAAAGACATTAAAACGGGTGATACTCTTTGTGCGCAGGACGCCAAAATTGTACTGGAAGCAATGGATTTTCCAGAACCAGTAATTGGGTATGCAATTGAGCCTAAAACACAAGCTGACGCTGATAAAATGGGTATGGCAATTGGAAAACTTGTTGAAGAAGATCCCACTTTGCAAGTACATACTGATCAGGAAACAGGCCAAACCATTTTGAGAGGAATGGGAGAGCTTCACCTGGAAATTATTATGGATCGCCTTAAAAGAGAATTTAAGGTAGAAATAAATCAAGGAGCGCCACAAGTAGCATATAAAGAAACAATAACTAAAAGCGTTGAACATCGGGAAACTTATAAAAAGCAATCTGGTGGTAGAGGTAAATTTGGTGATATTGTTTTTGAAATCGGACCTCGCACAGATGATAAAGCTGGTTTAGAGTTTGTTAATGCAATAGTTGGTGGTGTTATTCCAAAAGAATTTATTCCTGCGATTCAGAAAGGCTTTGAAGAAGCAATGAAAGATGGCGTATTAGCTGGATTCCCGATCGAAGCTATGAAAGTACGTTTATTCCACGGCTCTTACCATGAAGTAGATTCGGATGCATTGTCTTTTGAGTTAGCAGCTCGCCAAGGCTTTAAAGAAGCAGCACGTAAATGTGCTCCTAAGCTACTAGAACCTATAATGGCGTTAGAAGTTATCACGCCAGATGAATATACTGGGCCTGTTACAGGAGATTTAAATAGAAGAAGAGGTTTAATGAAAGGAATGGACACAAAAGCTGGTTCACAAGTAGTAAAAGCTGATGTGCCCTTGTCTGAATTGTTTGGCTATGTAACCGATTTAAGAACTTTAACATCAGGTAGAGCAACGGCAAACTTAACATTCTCTCATTATGAGCAAGTGCCGCAGAACCTTGCGGATGCAATTGTAGCAAAAATTAAAGGAACCGGTAAATAGTAAAGAATAATATGAATCAGAAAATAAGAATTAAATTAAAATCTTACGACCATAACTTGGTTGATAAATCTTCTGAGAAGATTGTCAAGGCAGTTAAGGCTACCGGTGCCATTGTAAGTGGTCCAATTCCATTGCCAACCGAAAAAGATAAATTTACAGTTTTAAGATCTCCCCACGTAAATAAAAAAGCAAGAGAACAATTTCAATTATGTACTTACAAGCGCTTAGTTGATATTTACTCTACTAGTTCTAAAACCGTGGATGCTTTAATGAAATTAGAGTTACCTAGTGGAGTAGATGTTGAAATAAAAGTTTGATAATTGATACATTTATAAAAAGAGGAACCTGATGATTTCTGGTTCCTTTTTTTATGTATGTATTTAATTATTTGCTAGATAAAGTTTGTAAATTATAATATTAATTTACTATCTTTGCACTCCCTTAGCGAAAGGTTAAGGTGGAATTTTGTATTAATCAAAAAAAAGAATGCCTGGAATTATCGGTAAAAAAATCGGAATGACAAGCCTCTTCACGCCTGAAGGAAAAAGCGTAGCAGTTACGCTGATTCAAGCAGGACCTTGTGTAGTGACACAGGTTAAAACTGTAGAAGTGGATGGTTACCAAGCTGTACAATTAGGCTTTGGTGATGTAAAAGAAAAAAAAGTTTCTCGTGCTTTAAACGGACACTTTAAAAAAGCTAACGCTTCTGCTAAGGCTAAAGTTGTTGAATTTAGAACAGAAGATGAAAGTTTTAAATTAGGGGATACAGTAGGTGTTGACTTATTTGAAGAAGGAGAGTACTTGGATGTAGTTGGTACATCTAAAGGTAAAGGCTTTCAAGGGGTAGTGAAACGTTACAACTTCGGTGGTGTTGGTGGCCAAACACATGGTCAGCATAACCGGGCTCGGCATCCAGGTTCAATTGGAGCATGCTCTTGGCCCTCAAGAGTTTTCAAAGGTATGCGTATGGCAGGCCGCATGGGTAATAATCGCGTAAAAATCCAGAACCTACGGGTAATGCGCGTCTTATCAGACAAAAATTTAATTTTAGTAAGTGGCTCTGTTCCTGGTGCCAAAAATTCATTTGTTGTATTAGAGAAATAAAATGGAACTTTCTGTATTAAATATTAATGGACAGGATACTGGCAGAAAGGTATCTCTTTCAGATGAAATATTTGGAATTGAGCCAAATAACCATGCTATGTATCTGGATGTAAAGCAATTTTTAGCCAACCAGAGACAAGGTACTCATAAATCAAAAGAACGTAACGAGGTTTCTGGAACTACTAAAAAGCTTAAAAAGCAAAAAGGTACAGGTGGCGCACGTGCCGGTTCAATGAAATCACCTGTATTTATAGGTGGTGGTAGAGTGTTTGGACCTAGACCAAGAAACTACTCATTTAAATTAAATAAAAAAGTAAAATCTTTAGCTAGAATATCTGCATTGTCTTCTTTAATGAAAGATAATAAAATAGCTTTAGTTGAACCGATTCAATTAGCTCAACCAAAAACTAAAGATTTTACTTCGATTTTAACTAATTTATCTATTGCTGATAAAAAAACATTAGTTGTTACATCCGAAGCAAACGAGAATGTATTTCTGTCAAGCCGTAATTTAAAACGAGTTAAAGTATTAACAGCTGCAAATTTAACTACTTATGATTTGTTGAATACAGACAATCTGTTATTAACAGAAGAAACTGTAAGTACGTTAGAAAAACTCTATACGAGATAAAAATGGAAATTCTGAAAAGACCTTTAGTAACGGAGAAAATGACCGCTTTGAACGAGAAAGGCAAATATGCATTCGAAGTTGGTAAAAACGCAAACAAAGTAGAGATAAAGAAGCATATCGAAAAACTCTATGGAGTAACAGTAGAGAAGGTGGCTACTATGCGTATACAAGGTAAATTGAAAACTAAAAATACCAAAGCTGGTGTCGTATCTGGGCGTAAGCCAATGGTAAAAAAAGCAATTGTCACTGTTAAAGAAGGTGATATTATTGATTTTTACAGTAGCATTTAATACGTAACTATAAAATGGCATTAAAAAAATTAAGACCAATAACACCAGGTCAAAGATTTAGAATTGCGCCGGAGTTTGATGAGATTACAACTTCAACTCCTGAAAAATCTTTGTTGGCACCAATTTCAAAATCTGGTGGTAGAAATGATTCCGGTAAAATGACAATGCGCTACATTGGCGGTGGTCATAAAAAACAGTACCGGTTAGTAGATTTTAAAAGAAATAAATACGGTGTTCCGGCTGTTGTGAAGTCGATTGAATATGATCCAAATCGGACAGCACGAATTGCATTACTTTACTATGCAGATGGGGAAAAAAGCTATATTTTAGCTCCTGCTGGTTTAAAAGTTGGAAGCACTGTAATATCAGGTCCAGGTGTGGCACCAGAAGTGGGGAATTGCTTGCCTTTGACGGATATTCCTTTAGGTACTATTGTACATAATATAGAGTTAATGCCGGGTAATGGCGGAACACTAGCCAGAAGTGCAGGAACCTATGCTCAATTAGTAGCTCGTGAAAGTAAATATGCTACTTTGAAATTACCTTCAGGCGAAATGCGGATGGTTCTTGTTAACTGTGTTGCTACAGTAGGTACTGTATCTAATGCAGATCACATGAATGAAAATCTAGGCAAGGCAGGTAGAAGCAGATGGTTAGGCATTCGTCCAAGAGTAAGAGGTGTTGCTATGAACCCTGTTGATCACCCTATGGGTGGTGGTGAAGGTAAATCATCAGGTGGGCACCCACGTTCACGTAAAGGTTTGTACGCAAAAGGTAGAAAAACAAGAAATAAAAATAAATATTCTGAGAACCTGATTGTTAATAGAGGTAAAAAATAATGGGAAGATCATTAAAAAAAGGGCCTTATATTGACTTTCGGCTCGAGAATAAAGTTACTACAATGGACAGCTCTGGTAAAAAAGCTGTTATAAAAACTTGGTCACGTCGTTCTATGATTTCACCTGATTTTGTAGGGCATACGTTTGCAGTACATAATGGCAATAAATTTATTCCGGTTTATGTGACGGAAAATATGGTTGGACATAAATTAGGTGAATTTGCTCCAACTCGTAATTTCCGTGGTCACGTAGCTAAGAAAGATAAAGGTAAAAGATAAGCATGGAAGCAATAGCTAAATTAAAAAACGTTCCAACATCACCTCGTAAAATGCGTCTTGTGGCGAACTTAGTAAGAGGAAAGAGTGTTAACAAAGCTTTGGGTTTATTAAAATTTGAAGCTAACGCTGGAGCTGAGAAAATTGAAAAGCTTCTTTTATCTGCATTATCTAATTGGCAACAGAAGAACGAAGATGTTCGCTTAGAAGATGCTAACTTAGTTATAAAAAGCATTTTTGTAGATGAAGGTAAAATGCTGAAAAGACTAAGACCAGCTCCTCAGGGCCGGGGTCATAGAATCAGAAAGCGTTCGAATCATGTGACAATAGTCATTGATAGTATTTCAGAAGAAGAATTAGTAAGTATTTCACAAAACTCGGTTAAAGCCAAATAAATTCAAGATGGGACAAAAAGTTAATCCGGTAGGTTTTAGACTAGGCGTTATTAAAGGTTGGGATTCTAACTGGTATGGCGGTAAAGATTTTGCTGAAAAACTTATTGAGGATGAAAAGATAAGAAAATATATCTTAGCACGGATTCCTAAAGGTGGTATTTCAAAAATTGTATTGGAAAGAACCTTAAAGAGAATTACAATAACAATTAATACTGCAAGACCTGGTGTTGTAATTGGTAAAGGAGGGCAAGAGGTAGATAAAATCAAAGAAGAGTTAAAGAAAATCACTAATAAGGATGTTCAAATTAACATATTCGAGATCAAAAGACCAGAGCTTGATGCTAAATTAGTGGGAGAGTCCGTAGCTCAGCAATTACAGGCTCGTATTTCCTTTAGAAGAGCAATGAAGCAAGCTATTGCTTCTGCTATTCGGGTAGGTGCTGAAGGAGTAAAAATCCAGGTTTCTGGACGTTTAGGTGGCGCTGAAATGGCCCGTACTGAACACTATAAAGAAGGTCGTACTCCATTGCATACATTACGTGCTGATATTGACTATGCTTTATCTGAGGCGCAGACAGTATATGGTAAACTTGGCATTAAAGTATGGATCTTTAAAGGAGAAGTCTTTGGTAAAAAAGATTTGTCTCCAAATCAAGAACCTGCTAAAGCCGTAAATAATTCAGCAACTTCGCCAAGAAATGAACGAGGTGGAGACAGAACAGACCGAGATAGAAGCGGTGACCGTAATTCAAGAGGAAGAAATGATCGTAATGATCGTGGTGAAGGACGCAATGATCGGGGTAACCGGGGTAATAATAGCCGAGGTGGTTCAAATAGAGGAGGCGGTGGTGCTGGCCGTCGTTAATAATTTACATATTAAGAGAAATTAAAAATGTTACAGCCAAAAAGGACCGTTTATAGAAAAATGCATAAAGGCCGGGTTAATGGGTTTGCTTATAGAGGCAGTACTATTTCCTTTGGTTCCTTTGCTATAAAATCATTAGAAGCATCTTGGATTACCAGTCGCCAAATAGAAGCTGCTCGTATTGCCATGACAAGAGCAATGAAAAGGGAAGGACAGGTTTGGATTCGTATATTTCCTGATAAACCTATTACTAAAAAGCCTGCTGAGGTTCGGATGGGTAAAGGTAAAGGATCTCCGGAATATTGGGTAGCAGTAATCAAACCAGGTACCATTTTGTTTGAGTCAGATGGAGTTGACCTTGCTACTGCTCAAGAATCGTTGCGGTTAGCTGCTCAAAAGTTACCAGTTAAAACCAAGTTTGTTGTACGTAGAGATTACGTTGAGAAATAATTATGAAATATTCAGATATAAGAGCACTTTCCTTAAATGAACTAAAGGAGCGCCTTGCTGTAGAAAGAACAAATAATCAAAACTTACGGTTTGCTCATTCAATTTCTCCTCTTGAAAATCCCTTAAAGATAAAAGAGTCGCGGAAGATTATAGCAAAATTAAATACAGAGTTGCGTAATCGGGAATTAAACACAAGCTCTCAATTATAATATGATGGAAACGAGAAATTTAAGAAAAGAAAAAACTGGTAGAGTTGTATCAAATAAAATGAACAAATCTATTACTGTAGTTGTGGAAAGCAAAATGAAGCATCCAATCTATGGTAAGTTCGTTTCTAAATCCACAAAGTTTAAGGCTCATGACGAAAGAAATGAGTGTGGAGTTGGTGATACGGTTAGAATAATGGAAACGCGGCCTTTAAGTAAAACGAAGAATTGGCGTTTAGTTGAAATAATTGAAAGAGCAAAATAGGAAATGATACAGCAAGAATCAAGGTTATCAGTTGCCGATAATAGCGGAGCCAAAGAAGTTCTTTGCATTAGGGTACTAGGTGGTACTGGTAAAAAATATGCTTCTATTGGAGATAAAATCATTGTAACTGTAAAGTCTGCCCTTACTTCGGGTAATGTTAAGAAAGGATCAGTTTCTAAAGCAGTAGTTGTAAGAACGAAAAAAGAAATCCGTCGAAAAGATGGATCATATATCCGTTTTGATGATAATGCTGCTGTATTATTGAATAATAACGATGAACCACGTGGAACACGTATCTTTGGTCCAGTGGCTCGTGAGTTAAGAGAAAAGCAATTTATGAAAATTGTTTCATTAGCACCTGAAGTATTATAATCATGAAACAAGTTATAGAAAAGCCATACAAACTACATGTTAAAACTGGTGATACAGTTAAGGTAATTGCAGGTAACGAAAAGGGCAATACAGGTAGAATTATATCAGTACTTACTAAAACTAATAAAGTAGTTGTAGAAGGTTTAAATATGGTTACAAAACATAATAAACCAACTGCGAAAACGCCTAATGGTGGCATTACCCAAAAGGAAGCTCCTATTCATGCAAGTAATGTTATGTTAGTAGAAGGCGACCAAGTAGTGAGAACAGGCAAAAAGTTAAACGCTGAAGGTAAGTTGCAGCGTTATTCAAAAAAAACTGGAGAGAATATATAAAATGGCAACTGCAAGATTAAAGGAGAAATATCAAAAGGAGATTATATCCTCGCTGAAAGAAAAATTTCAGTATAAAAGCATCATGCAAGTTCCACGCATCACTAAAATATGTATCAACAAAGGCATTGGTAATGCCGTTGCTGATAAAAAACTAGTTGATATTGGCGTTGACGAATTGACTACTATTACAGGTCAGAAAGCGGTAGCTACCAAAGCTAAAAATTCCGTATCTAATTTTAAATTGCGTGAAGGCATGCCTATTGGAGCTCGTGTTACATTAAGAGGTGATCAGATGTATGAATTTATGGATCGACTTTTAACTGTGGCATTGCCGAGGGTAAGGGATTTCCGTGGTATAAATGATAAAGGTTTTGATGGTAGAGGCAATTATACATTAGGTATAAAGGAGCAAATCATTTTTCCAGAAATTAGTATTGATAAAATTAAGGCTATTTCAGGTATGGACATAACTTTCGTAACTACAGCGCAGAATGATGAAGAAAGTTATGAATTGTTAAAAGCTTTCGGGATGCCTTTTCAAAATTTAAAAAAGTAGAATAATGGCGAAAGAATCTGTAAAAGCGCGCGAATTAAAAAAACAAAAAGCTGTTGAAAAGTATGCAGCTAAAAGAAAAGAATTAAAAGAAGCTGGAGATTATGAAGCTTTAGATAAGCTACCACGGAATGCATCACCTGTGCGGTTGCATAATCGTTGTAAATTATCCGGAAGACCACGAGGATATATTCGGAAATTTGGAATATCCAGGGTAGTTTTTCGGGAATTAGCTTCAGCTGGTAAAATTCCGGGTGTTACCAAATCTAGTTGGTAATTTTATTTTTTTTTATACAATTAAATAGTATCTTTGCGGCTCGAAAAACTGAGCTATAAAATTATATTCATAATGAATACAGATCCCATAGCAGATTATTTAACTAGATTGCGGAATGCTATCAAAGCAAATCATCGCATAGTTGAAATACCATCTAGCAAAATAAAAAAAGAAATCACACGGGTTTTACATGAGAAAGGGTATATTCAAAGTTATCGGTTCGATGATTCTTCGGTACAAGGCACTATAAAGATTGCACTTAAATACAATCCTGCAACTAAACAATCTGCTATAGTTCATTTAGAAAGAATCAGCAAGCCTGGATTGCGGAAATATGCTCATTTTGAAAATCTTCCGCGGGTACTTAACGGTTTAGGAGTTGCCATTTTATCTACTTCAAAAGGAGTAATGACCGAAAAAGAAGCTAAAGGTCTAAATGTTGGTGGTGAAGTATTGTGTTACGTTTATTAATAAATTGAAATATGTCACGTATTGGTAAATTGCCTATAACTGTTCCTGCCAGTGTTGAGATTAATCTTAACGCAGACAATACCATTTTGGTAAAGGGACCAAAAGGTACTCTTCAAACCCAAGTTGACCGAGATATTAAGCTATCTAAAGTTGATGGACAGCTAATTGTAGAACGACCAACTGATCAAAAAAGACATAAAGCCATGCATGGTCTTTATCGTTCATTGATCAATAATATGGTTGTTGGAGTAAGTGATGGATTTAAAGAGCAACTTGAATTAGTTGGTGTTGGTTATAAAGCTACAGCATCTAATAATACTTTAGAGCTTTCTCTTGGCTACTCGCATAATATATTTTTAGCTTTACCTAAAGAAGTTACTGCAAGTGCTGTTACCGAAAAAGGTAAGGCTCCAGTGATTATATTAGAAAGTATAGATAAGCAATTAATTGGTCAGGTTGCAGCAAAAATAAGATCCTTACGCAAAGTAGAACCTTATAAAGGCAAGGGTATACGTTTTGTTGGCGAAATAATCAGAAGAAAAGCTGGTAAAACAGCATCTAAATAATCGATAATAATGTCAGTTCAAAAATCAGAAAGAAGGCTACGGATCAGACGGAGTATCAGAACGAAAATTTCCGGTACATCTACAAAACCTCGTTTATCTGTGTTTAGAAGTAACCGTGCAATTTATGCTCAGTTGATTAATGATCAAGAGGGTAAAACCTTGGTTTCAGTTTCTTCAGGTTCCATTGATATTACTGGAAGCTCAAAAATTGAAATTGCTTCTCATGTAGGAAAAACGTTAGCGAATAAAGCACTGGATCTAGGGATTACAGAAGTTGTATTTGACCGTTCAGGATATTTATATCACGGTAGAGTAAAATCGTTGGCTGAAGGTGCTCGTGAAGGAGGCCTTAAATTTTAATATATGTCTAAGAATAATTTAAGAATTGTACGGGCTAGTGACATTGACCTTAAAGAAAGAGTAGTTGCCATAAAAAGGGTAGCTAAGGTAGTTAAAGGTGGCCGTCGATTTAGCTTTTCAGCAATCGTAGTTGTAGGTGATGGAAATGGGGTTGTAGGCTATGGTTTAGGTAAAGCTAACGAAGTAACTGATGCAATTGCTAAAGGCATTGATGATGCTAAAAAAAATTTAGTGAAAGTTCCTGTATATCATCATACAGTACCTCATTCTATCGAAGGAAAATTTTCAGGAGGCTTCGTGCTTGTTAAGCCAGCTGCTGCTGGTACTGGTGTAATAGCCGGTGGTGCAATGCGAGCTGTTTTTGAAAGTGCTGGTATTAAAGACGTATTAGCTAAATCTAAAGGTTCATCTAATCCGCATAACGTAGTAAAAGCAACCTTTGATGCACTTTCTAAAATGCGCGATCCATTAGCTGTTGCTCAACAACGTGGCGTTAATCTTTCAAAAGTTTTTAATGGATAACGAAATGGCGCAAGTTAAGATTACTCAAGTTAAAAGTATTATTGATAGTTCCAAGAATCAGAAGCTTACGATTCAAGCTTTAGGTTTAGGGAAAATAAGCAAATCTGTTCTTGTTGAAAATACTCCGCAGATTGCAGGTATGCTCCGTAAAGTTCAACATTTAGTAGAAGTTAAAGAATTGTAGCAATGAATTTAAGCTTATTACAACCAGCCTTAGGCTCTGTTAAGGATAGAAAAAGAATAGGTCGGGGTACTGGCTCCGGACGTGGAGGAACCTCCACTCGTGGCCATAAAGGAGCAAAGTCACGGTCTGGATACTCTAGTAAAATCGGTTTCGAAGGTGGTCAAATGCCTTTGCAAAGACGTGTGCCAAAATTTGGTTTTAAAAATTTTAATAGAGTTGAATATTCTCCTATCAATATCGATGTGATTTCATCTTTAGCTAATAGTTTACAGGTGAATGTTGTTGATTTAGAATTTTTTAAAGCGCACGGTCTTATTTCTAAGAATGATAAAGTTAAAGTTTTAGGACGTGGCGAAATTAATAACCCGATAGAAATACATGCTCATGCATTTTCTAAATCTGCCTCTGAGTTGATCGAAAAAGCAGGTGGTAAAATCGTGCTTATATAATTAGCTTTATGAAAAAGTTTATAACAACAGTTAAGAATATATTTGCAATTGAAGACCTAAGGACTCGTATATTGAATACCTTAGGTTTTATTGCAATTTTTAGATTAGGTTCTTATGTTGTTTTACCGGGCATTGATTCTTCTAAACTACAGTCTAACTCGCAAGGCATTTTTGGGTTATTAGATACTTTATTAGGAGGAGCATTTAGTAATGCTTCTATTTTTGCATTAGGTATAATGCCCTATATATCTGCTTCCATAGTCTTGCAACTACTTACTATAGCTGTTCCTTATTTTCAAAAGTTACAAAAGGAAGGAGAGTCTGGCAGGAAAAAAATTAATCAGTATACTAGAGTTTTAACAATAGCTATAACTGCTGCGCAATCAATTGGATTTATTGCCACCATAAATGCTGAAGCTATTGCCGTAAGTAACTTATCATTTACAATTTCTTCTGTAGTCATTTTAACTGCAGGTACTATTTTTTGTATGTGGTTAGGAGAAAAAATTACGGATAAAGGAATAGGTAATGGTATATCCATGTTGATAATGATTGGAATTGTTTCTAGACTTCCTAGTGCTATTTTGCAAGAATTATTATCAAAAAGATTAAATGGGCTATTAATATTTTTATTAGAGCTATTTGTTCTTTATTTAGTGGTTATGGCAGTAGTTATGTTAACTCAAGCAGTTCGCAGAATACCTGTACAGTATGCTAAGCAAGTAGGTGGTACTACACAATATAGTGGTCAAAGGCAGTTTATACCATTAAAAGTAAATGCTGCAGGAGTAATGCCTATTATATTTGCCCAATCTTTAATGTTTATTCCGGCTTTAATATCTTCTATCTGGCGGGATACAAGTGAAACTGCTTCTTATATTGGAACAACATTTTCTGATTATACAAGCTGGCAGTATAATGCTTTATTTGGCTTTTTAATATTGATTTTTACTTATTTCTATACAGCCATTAGTGTTAATCCCGATCAAATATCTAATGATTTAAAAAGAAGTGGTGGCTTTATCCCTGGTGTAAAACCAGGTCTAGCAACTTCTGAATATATTGGAGATGTTCTTGATAGAATTACTTTGCCTGGTGCATTATTTTTAGCTTTAATTGCTATTTTCCCTTCTATAGCATTAATCTTTGGAGTAACTAGAGAGTTTTCTGCTTTTTTTGGAGGAACTTCTTTAATTATAATGGTAGGAGTAGTTTTAGATACTCTTAATCAAGTTGAGAGTTATTTACTCATGCGCCATTATGATGGTATGATGAAATCTGGTAAATTAAAAGGAAGGTCGCAGAATATAGCCTTGGCCTCTTAAAATGATTTTTTACAAAACAGAAGAAGAAATTAGTATACTTCGTGAAGGAGCTGAGATATTAGGCAAAACTCATGGTGAAATTTCTAAATACATCCAAGCTGGAGTATCCACTAAATTTTTAGATGAACTAGCTGAAACGTTTATACTAGATCATGGGGGTAGTCCTTCTTTTAAAGGTTATAATGGATTTCTTCATAGTTTATGTGTTTCAGTTAATTCCGTTGTAGTTCATGGTTTGCCAAGTGATTATGAACTTAAACCTGGAGATATTGTTTCTGTAGATTGTGGTGTTTTTTATAAAGGCTATCATACAGATTCAGCTTATACTCATGCTGTAGATGTAGTTGAGCCGGAAATAAAGAATTTGTTAGATGCTACTAAGAAGTCATTATATCTAGGTATTGAAAATGCTATAGCTGGATTAAGATTAGGTGATATTAGTTCAGCTATTCAAAGTTATGTAGAAGGAAAAAGATTTTCAGTAGTTAGAGAATTAGTAGGCCACGGAATAGGTAAACATTTACATGAAGCCCCGGAAGTTCCTAATTATGGAAGACGGGGTACAGGAATAAAATTGCAAGAAGGTTTAGTATTAGCTATTGAACCCATGGTTAATTTAGGTAGTAAAAATATTTTTCAAGAATTAGATGGTTGGACCATCCGTACTAAAGATAACAAGCCTTCTGCTCATTTTGAACATACAGTTGTAGTACGAAAAGATCAGGCTGAAGTTCTGACTACTTTCAAATACATAGAAAAGGAAGAATAATTATATATGGCTAAACAGTCTTCTATCGAACAAGATGGGACAATAGTAGAGGCATTGTCCAATGCAATGTTTCGAGTAGAATTAGAAAATGGGCATCAAGTAATATCTCATATATCCGGCAAAATGAGAATGCACTATATCAAAATTCTTCCCGGAGATAAAGTTAAGATTGAGATGTCGCCATACGATTTAACTAAAGGAAGAATAGTTTATAGATACAAATAGAAAATGAAAGTTAAAGCATCTGTTAAGAAAAGAAGCGTAGATTGCAAAGTAATTCGTCGTAAGGGGAAGCTTTACGTGATCAACAAGAAAAACCCACGATATAAACAAAGACAAGGATAATTTATTTTTATATGGCTAGAATTGCAGGAGTAGATATTCCAGATAAAAAAAGAGGTGAGATTTCGCTCACTTATATTTATGGTATAGGTCGTAGAGCTTCCCAATCTATACTGACTAAGGCTGGAGTAAGCTGGGATAAAAAAGTAAGCGAATGGACTGAAGAAGAAGCAGGTACTATTCGTAGCATTATTGCTTCAGAACATAAGACCGAAGGTGTGTTGCGTTCAGAGGTACAGCTGCATATAAAACGTTTGATGGATATTGGTTCATATCGGGGCCTTCGTCATAGAAAAGGCTTGCCTGTGAGAGGTCAGCGTACTAAAAACAACTCGCGTACTCGTAAAGGTAAGCGGAAAACAGTTGCTAACAAGAAAAAAGCTACTAAATAAGTAATATAGTTATGGCTCAAAAAAGAAAAGATAAAGCCAAGAAGCGTGTAGTTGTTGTAGAACCTACAGGACAAGTACACATCAAAGCATCTTTCAATAATATTATCATCTCTATTACCAACAATAACGGACAGGTCATTTCTTGGGCTTCTGCTGGTAAAATGGGTTTTAAAGGTTCTAAGAAGAACACACCATACGCTGCCCAGATGGCTGCTTCTGATTGTGCACGAGTAGCACATGAATTAGGAATGCGTAAAGCAGAAGTTTTTGTTAAAGGTCCTGGTGCCGGAAGAGAATCTGCAATTCGGACAGTGCAAGGTGCTGGTATTGAAGTGACTACAATCAAAGATGTTACTCCACTTCCACATAATGGTTGTAGACCTCCTAAAAGAAGAAGAGTTTAAGGATATAAAATGGTAGACCTTTTTAGGTCCTGATTTGATATAAGATGGCAAGATATACTGGTCCAAAGACCAAAATTTCAAGAAGATTTAATGAACCTATATTTGGAGCAAGTAAAGCTTTACAAAAGAAAGCTTATCCTCCAGGTATGCACGGTAGAGGCCGAAGAAAAAAGCAGTCTGAATATGCTATCCAGTTGATGGAAAAGCAAAAAGCTAAATACTTGTATGGTGTTTTAGAAAAACAATTTGCTAATTTGTTTGATAAAGCGCACCGCAAAGGTGGTATTACTGGTGAAAACTTACTCCGTTTACTAGAAGCAAGATTAGATAACACGGTATATCGTTTAGGCATTGCTCCAACTCGTAGAGCTGCTCGTCAGCTTGTGTTGCACAAACATATTTTAGTTGACGGAGAAATAGTTAACATTGCATCATACAGCTTAAAACCTGGTCAAACAATTGGTGTTCGGGAAAAATCCAAATCTCTTGAGTCAATCACAACAAGTTTAAGTACACGTAACGTTCGTCAGTTTAACTGGTTAGAGTGGGACGGAAAAGACATGGTTGGAAAATTTGTTTCTGAACCAGAAAGGGATCAAATACCTGAGAAAATTCAGGAGCAATTGATCGTTGAGCTTTATTCTAAATAAGCTCCCGAATTTTAATATTCATAAATATAATATTACACTATATGTCAATATTAGCCTTTCAAATGCCAGAGAAAGTTGTTATGGAAAAAGCCGACGACTTTCATGGTCAATTTGAATTTAAACCTTTGGAAAAAGGATACGGTGTAACTATAGGCAATGCTCTTAGAAGAATATTATTATCTTCTTTAGAAGGATATGCTATTACAGCTATTCGCATCCCTGGGGTATTACATGAATTTTCTACCATCGAAGGTGTAATGGAGGATGTTTCTGAAATTATTCTTAATTTGAAGATGGTGAGATTCAAAAAAGTAAGCGAAGCTATAGAAGACAAAATTACTGTAACCATTTCTAATAAAAATACTTTCCAAGCGGGAGATATTAGCAGATTTACAAATGGTTTTCAAGTTTTAAATCCAGAGCTTGTAATCTGTCATTTAGAGCCAACAGTTAATTTTGAAATTGAATTAACTCTTCAAAAAGGCCGCGGTTACGTTCCTGCTGATGAAAATAAACCTAATGAGCAGGTATTCGGACAAATTGCCATTGATGCTATATTTACTCCTATCAAAAATGTAAAGTACAGCATTGAAAATACCCGGGTAGAGCAAAAAACAGATTACGAAAAGCTTTCTATTGATATTCAAACTGATGGTTCAATTCATCCTGAAGAAGCATTAAAGGGAGCTGCTCATATTTTGATACAGCATTTCATGTTGTTCTCAGACAATACAATGACTTTTGAAACTGCTAAACCGGAAGAAGAGGAAGCGGTAGATGAAGAAATGTTGCATATGCGCAAAGTTTTGAAAACACCATTACATGATATGGATTTATCTGTTCGTGCTTACAACTGTTTAAAAGCAGCAGATATCAAAACTTTAGGCGATTTAGTGCAGTTAGATATGCAGGATATGATGAAGTTCCGGAATTTTGGTAAAAAATCCCTAACTGAATTGGAAAACTTAGTGGAAGAGAAGGGTTTGAATTTCGGTATGGATCTGTCCAAGTACAAATTAGATGAAGATTAATTAAAATGAGACACGGTAAAAAAATAAATCATTTAGGCAGAACATCGGCTCATCGTAAGTCAATGTTGTCTAACATGGCATCGTCATTGATCCTGCATAAACGGGTATCTACAACAGTTGCTAAAGCAAAAGCGCTACGTAAATATGTAGAACCTTTATTAACAAAATCTAAAAGTGATACTACTCACTCCAGAAGAACAATTTTCTCATACTTGCAAAACAAAGATTCTGTAAAAGAATTGTTTGATCAAGTTTCCAGCAAAATTGCAAATCGTCCGGGAGGGTACACCCGTATTCTTAAAACTGGCAATCGGTTAGGGGATAATGCGGATATGTGTATTATTGAGTTAGTAGATTATAACGAAGCAATGTTAGGTGCTTCTGGTGTTGCTTCCGAGTCAAAAACCAGAACTAGAAGAAGAGGTGGTAAGAAGAAAGATAATGCATCTGTTGCTTCTACTACTAATGATGCTTCTACAACAACTAACAATACCGATGCCCCTGTTGCAACTAACGAAGAAGTTTAATAAAGTGATTTTAACTAATTCATAAATTTTTAAAAGGGATATGATTTACTTCATATCCCTTTTTTATTTTTGAGAAAAATTTAGTCTATGAAAGAGAAGAAAGCAGTTGATGCTATTTTATTATTGGCGGATGGTACGCAATGGCACGGAAAAAGCTTAGGGTGCATTGGTACTAATTCAGGTGAATTATGCTTTAACACCGGCATGACAGGATATCAAGAAATTTTTACGGATCCTTCTTATTACGGGCAAATTGTTATAACTACAGTTTCGCACGTAGGAAATTATGGTGTTCTTAACAGAGAAGTTGAATCAGAACAAATTCAAATTAAAGGATTAGTTTGTAAAGAGTTTTCTGATTTTTTCTCCCGTCAATCGGCTGAGGGTTCTTTACAAGAGTATTTTGAAAAAGCAGGCATAGTAGGTATATGCGAGATTGACACCCGAGAACTGGTGCGTCATATACGACACAAAGGTGCTATGAACGCCATTATATCTTCGGAAATTTCGGATGTTGAAGTTTTAAAAGAAAAGTTAAATGCCACTCCATCCATGCATGGACTGGAACTTGCTTCACAGGTAAGTACTTCAGAAGAATATACTTTAAAACCGGAGAATCCTGAATTTAAAGTAGCGATTTTGGACTTAGGAGTTAAGAAAAATATTATTCACAACTTAGTTAGCCGGGGATGTGAGTGTAAAGTTTTTCCGTTTGATACTTCGTTTGAAGAGATGGAAGCTTGGGGGCCTAATGGTTACTTTATTTCTAATGGCCCAGGCGACCCTGCGGCAACTACCATGGCAGTGGAAAGCGTAAACCGGATTTTGGAACGGGACAGACCTTTATTTGGCATTTGCATGGGGCATCAAGTTTTGGCTCAAGCTAATGGCATTGCCACATATAAAATGCATAACGGTCACCGGGGCTTAAATCATCCGGTAAAAAACTTAATAACCGGCAAATGCGAAGTTACTTCGCAAAACCACGGGTTTGCCGTAGATGCCGAAGCCATCAAAAATAACGAGAATGTAGAGGTAACTCACATTAATTTAAATGATGGAACCATTGAAGGTATCCGTATAAAAGGTAAAAAAGCATTTTCTGTTCAATACCATCCTGAGTCCTCGCCTGGGCCACACGATTCTAATTACCTTTTTGATAATTTCATTCAATTACTTAAAAATGGTTAATATACTTCTAAGTTATTTACCACTTTATTGCTAGTATTGCATTTAATATTGTTCTTAGTTTAATTTAACCAGTTATAAAAGATGACTTTAATTTCAAGCGTAAAAGCACGTCAGATTTTCGATTCAAGAGGTAATCCTACGGTAGAAGTAGATGTAATCACAGATAATGGATATATCGGTCGTGCAGCAGTTCCATCAGGAGCTTCTACCGGTAAGCACGAAGCTGTTGAGTTACGGGATGGTGATAAATCGCAGTACATGGGTAAGGGCGTTTTAAACGCTGTGCGGAATGTTAACGATATAATTGCTGATGAAATAATTGGCGAAAATGTATTTGAGCAAAATAAGCTCGATACTATCATGTTAGAATTAGATGGTACTTCTAACAAAGGAAAACTAGGAGCTAATGCCATACTGGGCGTTTCTTTAGCCATTGCTCGGGCTGCGGCCGAGGCATTGGGGATGCCACTGTATCGTTACGTGGGTGGAGTAAATGCCAATACGTTACCAGTTCCTATGATGAATATCTTGAACGGTGGAAGCCATGCAGATAATTCAATAGATTTTCAGGAATTTATGATTATGCCCGTTGGAGCAAGCAGCTTTACCGAAGCGATGCGCTGGGGTTCTGAGATTTTCCATAATTTAAAAAATGTACTGCACAAACAAGGCTTATCTACCAACGTGGGCGATGAAGGAGGATTTGCTCCTAACATTAAATCCAACGAAGATGCCATTAAAGTAGTATTGCAGGCCATTGAAGCAGCCGGTCGGAAACCTGGCGACGAAGTAATGATTGCGATGGATGCTGCTGCTTCTGAGTTTTATGATGCCTCTACTGGCCAATACCACTTCAAAAAATCTACAGGAGATAAACTTACTTCTTCTGAAATGGTTAGTTTCTGGACAGATTGGAGTAAAAAATATCCGATTATCTCTATTGAAGATGGTATGGATGAAGATGACTGGACTGGCTGGAAATCATTAACGGAATCGATTGGCAACCAAGTACAATTAGTAGGCGACGATTTATTTGTAACAAACGTAAACCGGTTGCAAAGAGGAATTGATGAGAAAATAGCTAATGCTATTTTAATTAAAGTAAATCAGATTGGTACGTTAACCGAGACCATAAATGCTATTAACCTGGGCCGCAGAAATGGGTACAAGAGCATTATGAGTCACCGCTCTGGCGAAACGGAAGATAATACCATTGCCGATTTAGCGGTTGCTTTAAATACCGGTCAGATTAAAACAGGTTCTGCTTCACGTTCCGATCGGATGGCTAAATACAACCAATTACTACGCATAGAAGAAGAACTGGGAGAAACTGCTTACTTCCCGGGTAAAAAAATGTAATTTTTTAAAAATTCAGATTAGCAGGACGGTAAATATTTGTTTTACCGTCCTGTTATTTTTTTATATTTGATATATGCGGATACGGGTGCCTAGATTTGTCAGAAGCTTTTACTTTATATCTACAGTAACATTTTTAGTGTGGATGTTTTTTTTTGATTCCAATGATTTTGTGACTCAATATCAGATGAGCAAAAAGTTGAATGATTTAGAAACTGATAAAGAATATTACTTGCAGAAAATAGCCGAAGTACAAAAAGATCGGACGGAACTCATGAGTAATCCGGAGCTTCTGGAAAAATATGCGCGGGAAAAATATTACATGAAACGCCCTACAGAAGAAGTATTTATTCTGGTAAAGAAAAAACCGGAGAAAAAATAAACCTAGTATATGAAGAAAGCCCTGTAGTTAACAGGGCTTTTTTTATAGCGTTTACTTCTTTAGAAAATCTGAAAATCATAAATTTTTAAAAAAGGGCATTTTTTAGCAGCATAAATTCGTTACTTTTTAAAGCTTTTAATGCCGGAGTTTTACTGTGCTAATTTAAACCTCCAAAAGTAGTACATGAACTTTGCAGCATAAAACTGCGTTTAGTACATATAATATCAAAATTGTACAACCTGTTAATTGCAAGATTACAGGACTTTTGCGTTTAATAACGTAAAAAGAGTGTGGTACTATTAGAGAAATCATTTTTCTCTTAATAAAACAGAAAAAGAAATGGTACAGGAAAATAAAGGTATTATCCGGAAAGTAAAAAAAGGGAATCGTCGCATCAGGCGTATTATTCCGTTTTTAGCGCCTTTTTTCTTTGCGCATTTTTCGCTGCCAGCCGGTAGTAATAATCATGATACTAAAACTCAGAAAACACATTTATCGGCGGCTACTTCCGAGGCAATCCGGTTTGCGGCTTTTCAGGTAGATGTTTATAAATTATACGAAGAGATTGGTTTAGAGCAAAGTGGTTTATCTCTGGATGTTTTTAACGAAGCTCTGCTGGGGTATATTAACTTGAAAGCGCAAGGCCAATTATCCGATAAAAAGTTATTAACCGTAGTAGATTTTAATAAACCGTCTACGGAGAAACGCCTTTGGGTAATTGATTTAGCTGCTAAAAAAGTACTTTTTAATTCGTTGGTGGCTCATGGTAAAAATTCCGGCGATAACATAGCCCAGGAATTTGACAATACCGTAAGTTCCGAGAAAAGTAGTTTAGGTTTTTACGTAACCCAAAATATTTATTACGGTAAGCACGGTAAATCGTTAAAACTGGTTGGTAAAGATAAAGATTTTAATACCAATGCTCTGGAGCGTTGCGTGGTTATGCACGGTGCCGATTATGTAAGCGATAATTTTATTGCGCAGCATGGGCGCTTAGGCCGCAGCCAAGGTTGCCCGGCTCTGCCTATGGAAAATTACTCAAAGATTATTGATGAGGTAAAAGATAAAACCTGTCTTTTTATTCACGCGGATAAAAAAGATTACAATTCGGATTATTTGGATGCGGAATCGGCTTTAGCTTATTACACGCAATCCGGAAACACAATTATATAAGTTCTGGAAATTAAAAATTTTAAAAAAGCCCTTCTTTAATAGAAGGGCTTTTTTGTTTAGCTTAAAAGCTTAATGAAAAACGTTGGGCTAAACTTTGTAAATCTTTAATTACGGGGTCTAACAAAGGAATACCTTCTTGCAGCCGTTTAGCAGAGGTAAGTCTTTCGGGATCACCGGGAATAAGTACTGGCTGATCGCTGGATTTTGATTTAGAGTTGCGGAAGGTGGTAATCCAATTATCCATGTGCGTTTTAAACTCACTGGCTGGCCGGAAAGCATCAATACGTATAGCGCCAAAAAAATGACCAATGCCTTCGCCTACCAAATTGGGGGCTACCGGCAGAAAGCTAACAAAAGGCGGTACCCAGGGGCCATAATTAGCGCCCGATAATACCGCCGAGAAAATATCGACTGTGGCACCTAAACAGTAGCCTTTGTGACTTCCCGTATCGCCACCAAGTGGTACTAGGGCACCACCTGCTTTTAATTCGTTTGGGTTAGTTGACATATTTCCTTGGGCATCCTGAATCCAGCCGGTTGGCGCTTCCTGATTTTTCCGTTGCAAAATTTCGAGTTTACCGTTAGCGGCGGTAGTAGTAGCAAAATCGGCTACAAATGCGGGCTGCTCCTGGGCCGGAATGGCTACAGCAATGGGGTTAGTACCTAATAAACGTTCTAAAGAGTTTGTAGGGGCTACTAAAGGGCTGGCGTTCGTCATTGCAATGCCAATCATATCGTGCGGTAAAGCTTTCATGGCGTGGTAACCAGCAATACCAAAATGATTTGAATTTTTAACGGCAACCCAACCGGTACCCGCCACTTGTGCTTTTTGAATAGCCAAATCCATGGCTTTAGGAGCTACAACTAATCCAAGGCCACTATCCCCATCTATCACGGCGGTACTGGGAGTTTCGTGAACGGTTTTTATGGAAGGAGTAGCATTAATTCGATTACTTTCCCAAAGGCGTACGTAACCGATTAGCCGGGCTACGCCATGCGAATCAATGCCCCGCAAATCAGCGGAAAGTAATACTTCCGTGGCTAAGTCAGCATCCTCTTTCGGGCACCCGATGCTTTCGAAAATATTTTTAGTAAATGTGAAGAGCTTTTGATACGAATACATATTTAAAAATTCCTGAAGGTTAGAATAAACCCTGCATAAGGTTTATAAAAAAATTATTACCTAACGGCAGCAAAGGTATTAGCTTTTAATTTAACTTAAACAAAAAAGGCCACCCCTCGTATGGGCGGCCTTTTTAAATATTTACATTTTACTTTAACCACTTAACTTCCGGTTCAGGTTTTCTTCTGTTTCTAATACATCTACATCCTGATCTATTACTTCTTTTTGTTTCAGTAATTCCTGCATTAAAGCTGGTATGCACCGGTGCAAGGCATCTTCAATAGATGGCATCAAACGGATTCTGGAACTTTGTAAAACAGAGTTTTTTGGCCGGTAAGCCGGTAAATGAAATACACTTACGGGCTGTTCCTGAATTACCACGTTTTTTAACAAAGCTACATTTGCCACTAATCTGGCTAACTCGGCCCAGGTATAAGAACCCTGGTTGGTTAGGTGCCAAATGCCATTTGCGCGATCAATCAATAAATCTAAGGCAGTATGTACCAAATCTGGCACGTAGGTAGCTGTTATTTTTACATCATTAGCCGCAACAAAAGGTGCTCCTTGCAAAAACGATTTTAAAGCAAAATAAACAAAATTATAGCGGTCCCAACTGCTGAAGAAGGCACTGGTTCTGATAATTAAAGCATCGGGCAAAATTTTTAAAATTCTACTTTCGGCGAGGGCTTTGCTATTGCCGTATACATTCCGGGGGGTAGGCGTATCTTCTTCAGTATAAGGTTCTGCTTTTTCGCCGTCAAAAACCAAATCCGAAGAAAAAGTTAAAAATTGAATGTTCTTTTCCCGGCAGACTTCTGCCAGAATAACCGGACCTTTGGTGTTCTCGCGGTAGCATTTTTCCGGATCTTTTTCGGCATCATCTACCCGAACATAACCTGCGGTATTTATAACTGCCCATGGATTATACTGCGAAATAGCAGCTTCTACCGATGCTGGGTTGGCTATATCTAATTGTTTCCGGGTTAATGATACATAAGATAATCCACGATCCCGGCAAATTCGGGCAAAAGCTTTTGCCAGGGTACCAGTACCTCCGGTAATGAGTAAAGGGCGTTGATTTTTATCCAGAATTGGTTTGTGCGTAGGCTTGGCTATATACTTTTCGCCATGCGAGTAAGCATAACGTTCTTCCCGATCCCACCAGCCTTTGTGTTGTAACACATCGTGGTGATACTTACCCGTATTACTTAAGCTTTGCAGCATAGGAACCAAAGCCGTTGGCCAAGGCTGATCACCAATCCGTAAATCAAATATGCCGTTTTCGTAAAAGCCGTTATTGCGGGTAAGTAATGAGTTCCAGTCGTAAGAGCCCAGTAAGGCCCAGGCAGTAACAGCCAGGCAGTTTACCCCGGAATTTTTTAAATCTGTAGCTGTTTCCCAAACCTCCATAAACCAACGCATTTGTTCTTCGCGGGTGCATCCCAAATGCGCTTCGGTTATAGCTATGGGAGCCTGGTAGCGTTGCCAAACTTCCTGCAATAAGGTTTTAATGCCGGCCCGCTCTATTCCTTTTACCCGAACGGCTTCTACATCGGCGTATTTATGTCTGCCATTGCTGCCATGGGTGTGCAACGGAAACAAGGTCAAGTGTTCGTCTAAATAGCGTTCGCTGGTAATGTAATGATTGATACCAAAGATGTCGGGCGGTAAGGGCGTTTGCTCAAACTCTAGTAACTCCTCGGGAGTTGCTCCGGATTTTATTAAATATTTATATAGTTTATGCGCCGGAGTAACCTTACCACATAGCAAATCAAAACTTAACCAACGGCGTTCATTTTCAAAAGCAGCCTGGTAAGCTAATAAACTGGTACTATGGGTTTGGCCTAAATCTTCGGTTTGTATTAATTGGGCGTTCGGATTTACTTGTCGGATGGCCTGCATGGCCATTTTGGTACCCTTAAGCTGATTGAGCAACGCCCGGATAAATTCTTTATCGGAGGTGCCATGCGGATACCAGAGCCCATATAAGCCGCTAAAACGAGCCGTAGTAAGAGGCTCGTTTACGGGCGTATAGTAATTTGCCCACGGATAGCGTGCTGCTACCATGCCGGCATATTGCGCTAATAAAGGGGCAAAATTAGCATTGGTTAAATTGGTGTAAGCCGGACCACTACCATGATGTACCAATCCCAAAATAGGTTCAATGCGCAGTTCCTGCAAGCGGTGCAACCGTTCATCCGACCAAGACCAATCTGGCTGATCCAGGCTTTGCGGAGCCACATGCTCCCAAAGCACCGGATAGCGTAACTTTTTAATTCCTAAAGAAGCAAATAGGTCGAGATCAGAAATCCGATCGCGGTGACCATTTCTGCTTAACTGGTCGAAGAACTGTTCTCCTACCCGGTTACAACTACATTCAATTCCGCCCCATAAATCAATGATTGCCATTTTTACTGGAGATTTTGATAGCAGATCCATTCAAGGATTTTCCTTTGATTACGATCTTCTCAATTTCTGCAATAGCTTTATCTTCTTCGGTTTTCTCGGTTAACTTTTTATAAAGCGTTAAAGCCTGGGCCACTACTTGGTCCATGTTGTAGTATTTGTAAGTAGCTAAACGCCCTACAAAATGTACGTTCGGGGTTTGATCTGCTAATTTTTTGTATTTATTATACAACTCCGCGTTCTCGGGCCGCGGTACTGGGTAGTACGGATCGCCATCGGCTTGCGGATATTCGTAAACTACGCTGGTTTTTGGATGTTTTTGCCCGGTTAAGTATTTAAACTCTGTAATGCGGGTATAAGCATGCTCGTTCGGGTAATTTACTACCGCCGTTGGCAAGAAGGTTTCGGTGTTTAAAGTTTCGTGTTTAAAATCGAGCGAGCGGTAAGGTAGTTTACCAAATTTATAATCAAAATACTCGTCTACGGGCCCGGTAAAAATCATTTCTTTAAATGGAATTACATCAATAATTTCTTTGTAATCCGTGTTGAGCATAATTTTAATATTGGGATGCGCCAGCATTTTCTCGAACATAGCCGTAAAGCCATTTAATGGCATAGCCTGATAGGTATCGGTAAAATAACGGTTATCGCGATTGGTGCGGGTTGGTACCCGCGATGTTACGGACTTATCTAATTCCGATGGATCCATGCCCCACTGCTTGCGGGTATAATTCCGGAAGAATTTTTCGTATAACTCGCGGCCAACTTTGCTTACTACCACGTCTTCGGAGGTGCGTATTACGGGCACTTGCTCTGCTACCGACTCAAACCAATCTTCTAATTCAAAAGAAGTAAGATTTAAGCCGTATAATTTATTAATAGTATCCAGGTTAATGGGCATTGGTACTAACTGACCATCTACGCTGGCTAATACGCGGTGCTCATACGAACGCCATTCAGTAAACTGCGATAAATAGTCAAAAACATCTTTTGAATTCGTGTGAAAAATGTGCGGGCCGTATTTATGTACCAGAACTCCTTCTTCGTTGTAATGATCGAAGGCGTTGCCAGCAATATGCGGTCTTTTATCAATGATTAATACTTTTTTATTAGAACGGGTAGCAAGGCGTTCGGCCAATACACTTCCGGCAAAGCCAGCTCCAACAATAAGATAGTCGAACATATATTTTCTTAATTTAATAGTTTAACAATTAATGATATAAGTGAAAAGTAAGGAGCTTACTTTGTTTTTTCGGTTAAGGCAATCTGAATAAGGCTTACCATGTTTTGCCAGGTATGATCCCAGGATATATTGGCTAAAAAGGCATCTGTTTCGGCTAACCATTGTTTATCTTCCCGTTGTTGTAAGGCCTTCTCCAGGGCAGTTACAAACTCTTGGGCAGTAGAAGCAATGTGTACTAAGTTCTGATCGCCATAGGGCCGGATAACATCCCGTATGGGAGTAGAAACTACGGGTTTGCCACCTGCTAAATATTCCGGAGTTTTAGTTGGGCTGATAAACTTGGTTGATTCATTAATGGCAAAAGGCATGGTGGCTACATCCCAGGTGCTTAAATAGGCGGGTAGTTCTTTGTAATCTTTTCCGCCTAAATAATGGATATTCTCTGCCTGTGGCAAAATGGCCGGATCTATTTTTACTACCGGACCAATAATTACCCAGTGCCAATCCGGGCGTAAGGCAGCAACTTCGCGCAACAGTTCAATATCAAAGCGCTCATCTACTACCCCATAAAAACCAAATCGCGGATGCGGAATATTTTTCTGATCTTCTGGTTCCGGCATACCGGTGCGCGCTTGCGCAAAATGGGCTTTATCGATGCTGCTCGGGAAAGCATATACATCCGGGTGCTGTGTCCGTTTAGATTCGTAAATGCTATGGCCACCAGTAAATACCAGGTCAGCTTTTTTAAATAAATCTACTTCCAGCTCGCGCAAACGTGGCGAAGCGCCTTTAAAAGCCGATAACTCATCCATGCAGTCATATACGGTTAAGGCTGGTTGCAAATGGCCATATACTTCTAAAGCCATAGGCGTGTAATACCAGGCAATAAAACGATTAAGTTGCTGCTCTTTAATAAAATTGTTTACTAACTCTATTTGAATAGCGTCAGACTCCTGCGGCGTTAAACCATGCGGCAAGTGCGCTACTATAATGTGTACATTCGGGTCGCGAAGACTTACTTCTAAACGGGGTTTCGCGCCATCGTAAAAATAAGGTTCTTCAAAAAAGAACAACCGGGTGTGTTTTGCAAAACGCGAAAGCAAATGTTGTGGCCGTTGATACACAAAATCCCAACGCAAATGCGATAAACAAACAACATCGGGCATTGCTTGAATAAAGGACTCTAGGTTATCTGTAGCTGTAGGCGCAGTAGACTTAAGGTTAATAGTTTGGTTTTTTGCTTCAGGAGTCAAAGAACTGGTGTGGTCAGATTTTAGCATAGAGGTAACGTGCACTTATTTTATCATTTAAATAAATTTGAAATTTATTAAGAAATTTTCAACGAAAGCTTAGCAGCAACAAGGGTTTTAATTACATAACATCCATACGCAAGATTTTTTAAAAAGATGTTGCATATATTAAAAATAAACCTTAATGCCTGTGCTTTTAAGTAGAAAGACCGATTGTAAAATCCGTATTTTTTCTTTGTACTGAATTATTGATTATCAAATCGAAACAATAAAAAGTACAATTATTTTATAGAATTTAATTTGCTAATTTTGCAATAAAATAAGATGTGATTAAACCATATCTGGTAATACGTTTATAGTCAGCAGCAATGTAGAAGCTGATTATAAATAAATAGGATTGTTTGAAATGCTAAAAAAGAAAGGAAAATTTAAAATTATAAAATATTTACTTTTAGAAGAGAGGTGCCACGATTTTGGTGAAGGTGCGTTTAAAATGTTCTTATTAAATAAAGATTTTTTGAAATTCTATTAGATCTTGCCAACCCGACGCGGTTCTAATCCACTCCCGTCGCTGGCCTACCATCTGAAATCCGGCTTTTTTAAATAAACGTACACTGTTCTGGTTGGTACTAATTACGGAACAAAATACCTGGTGCAGCAAAAGTTTTTCCTGGCAATAATGCAACATTAAATTTAATGCTTCGGTAGCAAAGCCCTGTTGCCGGAAAGAGGGGGAAATTACAATACCAATGCCGGCCCGTTGGTGGGTAGGCTCAAAATCAAATAAATCTATAGCGCCCACCGCCTGGTGTTGTTGCGTGCAGATAAGTAAACGAAGCTGTTTAACAGTGTAAATATCTGCCGTAGCTTGATCTAAATAGTTTTGTAAAACGTGCCTGGCATACGGGGTAGTGGTATTGCTTACCAACCAAATAGAAGTATCGTTCTCTAAAGTATATAAAAAGTCAAGATCGTGGGGTTCTAAAGGTCGCAGGTAAATTTGTTCGCCGGTTAAAAACATGTTTCGCGTGCCATTTATACCTGAATAGTACCGGTAAAAACAGGCAGCGCCGGGCCAATAAGGTAAATATTAGTAAAACCGGTGGCGGTAGGCTCAAAAGATACCTGCAAATTACCCCCTAATGTACGAATGGCTACTGGACTGGTAGCGCCTTTAAAACTAGCTGCTAAAGCCGTAGCGGTTACCCCGGTGCCGCACGAAAAAGTTTCGTCTTCTACTCCACGTTCGTAAGTACGCACAAATAATTGCGGCTCAGATGGAAGCTGGGCAAAATTTACATTGGTGCCTTCGGTCTTAAACCGGTCGTTGTAGCGGATATTCTGACCTTCGGCAAACACGTTAAACTGCTCTAAAGCATCTACAAATTGTACGTAGTGCGGCGAGCCGGTATTTAAATAATAGTAGTCAGCACCAGTTTCAATGTGGTTTACATCGTTCATTTTTAAAGAAACCAGGCCTTTCTCATCGATGCTGGCATAATGGTCGCCGTCGGCTGCCAGAAAAAAAGCTTGATTGGTAATAACCCCTAACTGCCGCGCAAATTGTACGGTGCAGCGGCCGCCATTGCCGCACATAGAACCTGGGCGGCCATCGGCATTATAATATACCATTTCAAAATCGTAACCTTCGCGGTTTTGCAGTAAAATTAAACCATCGGCGCCAATACCCATCCGGCGTTCACAAAGCTTGGCAACTAAAGCGTAATTATCTGCTTCAAAAAACAATTCCCGATTATCAATCATGATAAAATCGTTGCCGGTGCCTTGGTATTTATAAAAAGTTACGTTCATGGTTCAGGTAAATTCTACTGCAAGTTTATTCTTTTCCGGTGAGGAATAGTAATGAAATTTTAAAAACAAGAGCTAAGTTAGGTAAAAACACAGGTTAAATTAAATAGTTTAGCTCCAGAGCAACTTGCATTTTTAAAATTTAGTCTTACCCGATAATTACTAATTTTGCCTTCCGGGTTACAATGTATTTGCCGTTTGCTACCAGGGTAACTAGGTTAAGGCTAACAACAAAAACTAACGCAGAAAAAGTAAATTTTAAAAAATTTAAACACTGTAAGCTGCCCCTAACTAAAAAATTAAGTATTTATTTACAAGCATGTATTCTTTTTTAACTACTTCTAACTGGTCCGACTACGAGCTGGTAGATTCCGGAAATTTTGAAAAACTGGAGCGGTTTGGCGATTATTACCTGGCGCGACCTGAACCGCAGGCCATTTGGGATAAAAATTTGCCGGCTTCGGAATGGGACAAGCGCGCACAAGCTATCTTTAAGCGCGAAAAAGGCAGTTCCGAAAAAGGGCAGTGGCAGCTACGGAAAGGCATGGCCGAGCAGTGGTTTATTAATTACGAATACCAGCAAATGAAATTACGGTTCCGGTTAGGTTTATCTTCTTTTAAACATGTGGGTTTATTCCCGGAACAAGACCCTAACTGGCAGTTTATTTATAACGCTACCCGGCAGCTTAACACCCAATCGCCTAAAATTTTAAATTTATTTGCTTATACCGGGGCCGCCTCTCTGGCCGCCAAAGCGGCCGGCGCCGATGTAACCCACCTCGATTCGGTAAAACAGGTGAACTACTGGGCGCGCGAAAACATGGAAGCCAGTAACTTAAATCAAATCCGGTGGATTGTAGAAGACGCTATGAAATTTGTGCGGCGCGAAGTAAAACGCGGCAATGTTTATCAAGGCTTAATTTTGGACCCGCCGGCTTATGGCCGCGGACCTAACGGCGAAAAATGGCAACTAGAAGATGAACTCAATGAATTAATTAAATTATGCGCCCAATTGTTAGATCCGCAGGATAACTTATTTTTAATAAATTTGTATTCATTAGGATTTTCCGGGTTAATTCTGGAAAACTTAATTACGCACAACTTTCAGAAACACGCTAAAAAGCAGCAAGAGGTAGGCGAAATTTACCTACAAGACCAAGGCCAGCGCAAACTGCCCTTGGGAACCTTTTACCGCTTTAGCACCGTTTTGTACAACAAAATAGAAACTAAATGAAAAGTCGCCGCCTTGCCCTGATTGATATGGGTACGAATACCTTCCATTTACTAATCTCAGAAATTAATTCTGTCGGAGAACCTGTTGCTTTAGTTAAGCTGAAAGAACCCGTTAAATTGGGGCAGGATGGTATAAGCCAGGGCGCTATTGCCCCCGATGCAATTGAACGGGCGCTGCAAACTTTAACTGCTTTTAAAACCGAGATAGAAAAGCACGAAGTACAGGAAATTAAGGCGGTAGCTACCAGTGCTGTCCGGAATGCGACGAACGGACCTAAGTTGGTGCAGGCTATCCGCGACCAGATTGGCATTGACGTGGACGTTATTTCGGGCGATCGCGAGGCCGAGTTAATTTATTACGGCGTTAAATCTGCTTTGGAAATTGGTTCCGAGCGTAGCTTGATTATTGATATTGGCGGTGGCAGCGTAGAATGTATTATCTGCGACGAAGAAAATATTTACTGGAAGCAAAGCTTTGAAATTGGTGCCCAACGTTTAATGGATAAGTTTTTTATTACCGATCCAATCTCTGCGGCCGATACCGAAGCCGAGATGGAGTTTCTGGAAAAAGCCCTGCAGCCATTAACGGAAGCCATAGAACAATATAAACCTTGTGTATTAATTGGTTCGTCGGGTACTTTTGACACCCTTTGTGATATTGATGTGCGCCGTAAAGGGCTAGACCGTTCGTGCGATCCGTGCACCGAAGCGGATTTAGCTTTATCGGACTTCTACGAAATCTACGATGATATTTTAAAGAAAACCCGTTCCGAGCGCTTAAAAATTCCGGGTATGGCAGAAATGCGGGTAGATATGATTGTAGTAGCTACCATATTAATTGATTTTGTTCTGGAAAATTTTGAAATATATAAAATCCGGGTTTCGTCTTACGCCTTAAAAGAGGGCTTGCTAAGCGAACAATTAAAATTAGTGGTAAAGTAATTACAGCACCTTTTTTACCTGAGTTGGAAAGTTTATCAGGCTCAGGTTTTTAATTTTTTAAAATTTGCCTGGTACCCTGACGAATAGTCAGACCAAAGCGGGTGAATTTAGATTAGTTGGAGGTAAAATTTAAAAAAGTGACATACCCACTCTTCGTTTTAGTAAAATAATTCAAAAATAGCCTGGTGTGTATTCTAAAGCAGATTTAATTACTTATTTACTGTCATTATTTTAAAATCCTGAATCAATTTTAAAAACCATCTGTAATAAAGTGAGTACCTAAATTATTTAGGCGGATTTTTTGTTATAAGTCTTGGGTGTTCTTTAATAGGAGTAACTACGCGGTAGTTAAAACAGATTGTTTTAATTGCTTGTATACCGATATTTCAGAAAAACCCTGTAATTTTGACTTACATCTATTTTAATTTTTAACGACAAGCAATGTTCGATTTTATTGGAAAAACGGTTGCTAAAATCTTCGGCACCAAATCCGAACGAGATATTAAGGAAGTAACACCGTACGTAGGACAAATCAACGAAGAGTATGCCCGGTTAGCCGCAGTTTCAGATGATGAGCTCCGCCAGAGAACCCAGGATGTAAAAGCTATAATTGACGAGCGCCTGAAACAAATTGATGACCAGATTGCAGTCCTGCACCACCGGATTAATAATGAGCCGGAACTGGACATCATGCAGAAAGAAAATATCTTTTCCGAAATAGATACTTTAGAAAAAGACCGGAATAAACAATTAGAGCAAGTACTGATGGAAGTATTGCCGCAGGCCTTTGCTATTGTAAAAGAAACGGCCCGCCGGTATAAAGAAAATCACCAATTAGTAGTTACGGCTACCGACCTGGACCGTAGTATAGCTGCTCGTAAACCAAACGTGCGTTTAGAAGGCGATAAAGCTATATGGGCAAATAAATGGCTGGCTGCTGGTAGCGAAATTACCTGGGATATGTTGCACTACGATGTGCAGTTAATCGGGGGTATTGTGTTGCACCAGGGCAAAATTGCTGAGATGGGTACCGGTGAAGGTAAAACATTGGTAGCAACTCTGCCAGCTTTCCTGAATGCTTTAGCTAAACGGGGCGTGCACGTGGTTACGGTAAACGATTACTTGGCCAAGCGTGACTCTGAATGGATGGCGCCGTTATTTGAGTTCCACGGGATTAGCATTGACTGTATTGATAAACACCAGCCCAATACCGATAGCCGCCGTCGCGCCTACCAGGCCGATATAACGTATGGTACTAACAACGAATTTGGCTTTGACTACCTGCGCGATAACATGGCTCGTAGCCCCGACGAATTGGTGCAGCGCAAACACCACTTCGCGATGGTAGATGAGGTAGACTCTGTGTTGATTGACGATGCCCGTACACCGTTAATTATTTCGGGGCCAGTACCACGCGGCGATGAACACGAGTTTTATGAACTGAAGCCTCGTATTGCCATGCTGGTGGAAGCGCAAAAAAAGGTAGTAGGTAATTTTTTAGTAGAAGCTAAACGGTTATTAAAAGAAGGCAACGAAAAAGAAGGCGGTTTATCTTTGTTTAGAGCTTACAGGGGATTACCTAAAAATAAACCTTTAATTAAATTTTTAGGTGAAACCGGTATCCGGGCGGCTTTGCAAAAAACCGAAAACTTTTTCCTGCAGGATAATGCCCGCCAAATGCCGCAAGCCGATGAGCCGCTTTACTTTACCATCGATGAAAAAAATAATAACATCGAACTAACCGAAAAAGGGCTTGATATGATTACCGGTCAGGGAGAAGATCCAAACTTCTTTATTATGCCGGATATTGGTACTGAGTTAGCTACTATTGAAAACGACAAGTCTATTTCGGATGAGGAGCGTTTGCACCGCAAAGAAAAGTTAATGAATGATTTTGCCGAGAAATCGCAGCGGGTGCATACTATTAACCAATTATTAAAAGCCTATACTTTATTCGAAAAAGACGTAGAATATATTGTTACGGAAGACCGGAAAGTAAAAATTGTAGATGAGCAAACCGGCCGGGTAATGGAAGGTCGCCGTTATTCCGATGGCTTACACCAGGCTATTGAAGCCAAGGAAAACGTACGGGTAGAAGATGCTACGCAAACTTACGCTACGGTTACGCTGCAAAATTATTTCCGGATGTACCACAAACTTTGCGGTATGACTGGTACCGCTGAAACGGAAGCCGGCGAATTCTGGGAAATTTATAAATTGGACGTGGTTACTATTCCAACGAATAGACCAGTTGTTCGTGAAGACCGCCACGATAAAGTTTATAAAACCGTACGCGAGAAATTTAACGCCGTAGCCGAAGAAATTCAGGAGTTAACCGCCGCAGGTCGTCCGGTATTAGTAGGTACTACCTCCGTAGAAATTTCAGAATTAGTAAGCCGGATGCTGCAAATCCGGAAAATTCCGCACCAGGTATTAAATGCCAAACTCCACCAAAAAGAAGCCGAAATTGTAGCCGAAGCTGGTAAGCCCAGCACCGTTACTATTGCCACCAACATGGCTGGTCGGGGTACTGATATTAAATTAACGCCAGAATCAAAGCAGGCTGGTGGTTTAGCGATTATTGGTACGGAGCGTCACGAATCCCGCCGCGTTGACCGCCAATTACGTGGTCGTTCCGGCCGGCAAGGTGACCCGGGTTCTTCACAGTTTTTCGTGAGCTTGGACGATAGCCTGATGCGTTTATTTGGTTCCGAGCGGATTGCCAAACTAATGGACCGTTTAGGTTTAGAAGAAGGCGAAGTTATTCAGCATTCCATGATTTCTAACTCTATTGAAAGGGCCCAGAAAAAAGTAGAAGAAAATAACTTTGGTATCCGGAAACGCTTGCTGGAATACGACGACGTAATGAATGCCCAACGGGAGGTAGTTTATCGCCGGCGTCGGAATGCCTTGTATGGAGAGCGGTTAGAACTGGATATCTGGAACATGATTTATGATCTGAGCGAAGATATTGTAGCGGGCCATAAAGCCAGTGGAGACTTTGAAGATTTTACTTTAAATATAATCCGGGTATTTGGTTTTGATACCGCCATTACGGCTAATGAGTTAGCCAGCACTTCAGACGCTGAGTTAACGGAGAAGCTGTACAACGAAGCTTTAACTTATTACTTGAATAAGAATAAAGCCATTGCGGAGCATTCTATGCCAATTATCACGGATATTTACCAGAACCGTGCTATGATTGAAACCATAGCAGTGCCATTCTCAGATGGGCGCAAGCAAATTACCGCCATGACGAATCTGGAAAAAGCGTATAATACGCAGTCGCGGGAATTGATTAAAGAAATGGAGAAAGCAATTACGCTGGCTACCATTGATCAGGCCTGGACGCAGCATTTACGGGAGATGGACGATTTAAAACAATCGGTACAGAATGCCGTTTACGAGCAAAAAGATCCGTTGTTAATTTACAAGTTTGAATCTTTTGAGCTGTTTAAACGCATGATTGGCAAAGTAAACGAAGAAACGGTTTCATTCTTGTTTAAAGCGGATATTCCGGTTCAAAGATCCGAAGAAGTGCAAGAAGCGCGGCCTCCAAAACCCGCTAAAGCTCCGGCCTTAAAAGTGCAAAAAGAAGAAGTACATTCTGTTTTAGAAGGTCCGGCGGCCGAAGAAGCTGCGGAGGCGCAGGCTGCTGTAAAAGCGGTTCCGGTGCGGTCGCATAAAGTGGCAGGCCGTAACGATAAAGTAAGCGTGCAGTACAATGATGGCCGGATCGTACGCGATGTGAAATACAAAAGCGTAGAACAGGATGTGTTAAACCATCTCTGTGTAATCATTGAAGACTAAATCAAATATTCCACCTATTGCCCATTACATTGATCATACGCTCCTGCGGCCCGATGCCGATGAGCGTATGATCCGGCAATTGTGTGCCGAAGCCCAGGAGTATCAGTTTGCGGCGGTTTGTGTGCCTCCTTGCTATGTAAAAATTGCCAATAGCATTTTAGGCGAAAGTTCGGTTAATATAGCTACCGTAATAGGTTTTCCTTTTGGTTATCAAACGGCCGAAGTTAAATTTTTTGAAGCGCACAAAGCATTAAGTACCGGGGCTTCCGAAATAGATGTAGTCTGGAACTTAGCGGCTTTTAAATCGGGTAAGTTGGCCGATGTAGAAAATGAAATTGGCGAACTAGCTACACTTTGCCATTTGCGGGGTGGCTTGTTAAAAGTAATTATCGAAACTGCTCTGTTATCGGAAGAAGAAATTATAGAAGCCTGTGCTATTTGCGCCCAAGCTGAAGCCGATTTTGTAAAAACTTCCACGGGTTTTGCGCAGCAAGGCGCTTTAGTAGAAGATATTATGCTTATGCGGGATTCATTGCCCGATAAAGTTCGGATTAAAGCATCAGGTGGTATCCGGGATTTTAACTTTGCTCAGGAATTAATAAAAGCGGGAGCTGATCGTTTAGGTACATCGGTGGGAGTGCAACTTATAAAGCATGAGAAAAATCAGATTTAAAGAGCTAAGTTTTTTATTTTTAGTGCTTATTTCCTGCACCAGGCCTCCTGGAACTTCCTCAAATACCGAAGCAGCAGCAAAAGTAGAAGATTTTAGCGTTTACCGGCCCAAGTTTCCGGCTCCTCCCACAGAATCTACGGAGAACCCTAAGCCTACCACCGAGCCTACGGTATTAGTTACTCCTACTAACCACGTGAACAACCGTGTAACAGCTTTGCTTGATACCATGGCTAGCGCGAACAAAGCCATAAAATATGCCTCTGGTTACCGCATATTAATGTATACCGGAACAGAACGTAAAACGGCCATGGACATGCGGCGAGCTATTATCGAACGGATACCCGAGGAACGGGATTACCTGCAATACCGGCAACCAACTTTCCGGCTTAAAGTAGGTGATTACTTAACCCGGATTGAAGCGCAGCAAGTACTTTCCCGCATCCGGGATATTTCGCCGAACGCCTTGATAATTACTGACCAGATAAATATAAACCGGTAAAATAATGACGGGTTGTCTTTAATTATCCGGTAACCTAAAGCTGATTTTTTAAATTTTAGAATAAGCAAATAAGCCCTCTGGATGATCTGGGTGCCCTTTTGGTTACTTTTACTTATCACTTTCAACTTATAACCTTTAACTCTTAACTCTTATCATGTCTGATCTGAAAGAAGTCGTACAAAAGCTAGCTCGTGAATATGCCCCCGATGTAGTACAAATCCGGCAACATTTACACGCCAATCCCGAACTTTCTTTTCAGGAATACCAGACAGCCGCCTTTGTTAAAGAAAAGTTAAAGTCGTTTGGCCTGGAGCCAATAACCATGGCCGAAACGGGTGTTATGGCTTTAATTGAAGGCAAAAATCCAGGCAAAAAAGTAGTAGCCCTCCGGGGCGATATGGATGCTTTACCCATCACCGAGCAAAACGAGGTGCCCTATAAATCAAAAAATACAGGGGTCATGCACGCCTGCGGACACGATGTGCACACTTCTTCTTTGTTAGGTACGGCCCGTATTTTAAGTCAATTACGAAATCAATTTGAAGGAACGGTAAAGCTAATTTTTCAACCGGGTGAAGAATTAATTCCCGGTGGGGCTTCCATTATGATTAAAGAAGGGGTGCTGCAAAATCCGGCTCCTGCGGCTATTTTTGGGCAACATGTATTTCCGCAGTTACCAGCCGGTAAAGTAGGCGTAAGACCGGGCATGTACATGGCCAGCGCCGATGAGTTATATATTACCGTTACTGGAAAGGGTGGCCACGGAGCCATGCCCGAAATGAATATTGATCCGGTGCTTATTTCGGCGCACTTGATTGTGGCTTTACAACAAATAGTAAGCCGAGCGGCCAGCCCCAAAGTGCCAACGGTTCTCTCTTTTGGGAAAGTAATTGCCAATGGGGCTACCAATATAATTCCGAATGAAGTAAGAATTGAAGGTACTTTCCGGACCATGAACGAGGAATGGCGAGCCGAGGCGCACGTTAAAATGAAAAAAATGGCCGAGCAATTGGCCGAAGCGATGGGCGGAAGCTGCGATTTCGAAATCAGAAGAGGCTATCCGTATTTACAAAATTCGCCTGAATTAACGGAAAAAATGCGGGCTGCTGCCGAGAGCTATTTAGGTTCAGAAAACGTGGTAGACCTGGATTTATGGATGGCGGCCGAAGATTTTGCGTATTATACCCAACAAATTGATGCTTGTTTTTACCGCTTAGGTACCCGCAACGAAGAACGCGGTATAACCTCTTCGGTGCATACCCCCACTTTTGATGTCGACGAAACTGCTTTAGAAACCGGCATTGGCTTAATGGCCTGGTTGGCTTTAAGTGAGTTAAAAAATTAATTTAGAGCATAATTCATAACCAGTTAGCTGGTACATCCGTTTTGCCATTCGAACAAACGTTGATTTGGGTGTATGAAGTGGGGCTTTAATGTATTGGCAGTACCTGTTACACGAGTCTTTTTTTTTAATTTTTTATTTTTCTTCAATGCTATATTGGTTCAGGGGCAGCAAAAGCAACAGCTAGCACCAGAACTGTGGCCCGAGGTGCAAGCCGAATTCGTTTTTAAAAGTACCAGTTTTTTATTTTTTCGACACCAATACCGCTTTACCACCAACCAAGATTATCAAGGTTTACATTCACCAATTCTGAATAATCAGTTAAAGCGAATCCAGTTTCGAGTAGGTTACGAGCATGTATTAACGAATGCCTGGGGGGTGGGAGGTTCGCAAATGTTTAGCTTTGAACCTGGCCGCAAACTTTTTTTTACGGATGTATACCTGCGCCACTTAAGCTCCATTGTTGGTTTACAAGTAATAAAACGGTTAATGGTAGATTACCTGCAATATACCACTACCTCTTCTGTAGGTCGGCTGCGACCCCGGTTAGATCTGGATAAAGCCCTTAAAATAAATAATCTGCCTATCCGGCTCCGGGCGGGTTACGAATTGTTTTTATACACAGATTTTAAATCTACGAAGCCTTATGTCGGCAGAATAGCTGACCGTACCCGTTTGCGCTTTGAAGTAGCCATACAACCTAATCCGCATCTTACCTTTACTCCTTTTTTTACCAAACAAACCGATTATTCACAGCTACCGGATAAGGTAAATGAACAAACCAAAACGGTAATTGCCGGCGAAAATCAAAATAGCATTACTCCCATATGGGGAGTTGAATTCCGATATACAATTTTTCAGGGGAATAAGCCTTTTCCCCGGATACCAATGCCGGTTCAGCAAGATTAATAGCGTATTTAGGTAGCTATCGTGCTCCTGAAAAGTTAAATTTTTAAAAATTTAAGACTTAATGTCATTTATTTGCCTTGTGGGTAGAAGTTTTAATGTCATTAAGTCTGGATTTAGCGGTTTTACTCTGTTGGTATAATATTTACTATAGAAAGTATATCAATCAGAAAAATAAAACTTAAAAATATAAAAATAGGAGATTAAAGCGATGACAATCACAAAGTATAACGGTTATTTAACTGATAAAATGCCGCAAACTTTCAGCACTATGTTAGATCGTTTTTTCAACGAAACTGTAAACAACCGCCGGCAATTAGCTGATTTCACCCCGAACGTAGATGCCTTTGAAACCGAAAACCAGTACGAGTTTAACGTATCGTTGCCTGGTTTAAGCAAAGAAGATATAAGCATCGACTTTCAGGAAGGTAAGTTAACTATTGCGGGTGAGCGCAAGTTTAACAAAGAAGAAGAAAACCCAAACAAAAAATACCACTTGCTCGAAACACAATATGGTTCTTTCAGCAGAACTTTCTTCTTACCCGATAATGTAAATCCGGCTCAAATTGATGCCCACTTTGAGAATGGTATTTTACATGTGGTAGTACCAAAAGACGAGCAAAAAGTTAAAAAACACCAGATCCAGATTAAATAAGGATTTTAGGTAAAATTTTAAAGTAAAAAGGCGCGCTGTATGGCGCCTTTTTTATTCAAGATTGTTTTAAATTTAAACAATCTCTTTTGCAATTTTACGTACAGAATAAACTACAATAAGCCAAATACTTGTGCGTTGTATGTTTAATTAGTAAGATTGAGATAAAATAACAGCTAAAAAAATATTGTTAAGTATAAAGTGATGAAACCAAGACAATTTATGTTCGGGTTGGTGCTTTCTGCCGTAATGGGTGGAGGCTTAGCCATTGGTGGTTACAAACTGCTGGAAGACGACGAGCCCGTAGTGCAGGTGCAACAAGAGCAGCCGGTACGCAATTTCCGTTATTCCAGCTTAATGCACGACAGCGAAGTAAAAGTACCGGAGGGATTAAATTTTGTAGCAGCGGCCGAAGCGGTAACCCCGGCGGTAGTGCACGTTATGACCGAGTATGGTACCGAGTTAGCCCAGAATAAATCGCGCCGGCAAGATATCGATCCTTTCTTCCGCGACTTTTTTGGTGATGATTTCGAAGGTTATCACCGTCGGCAAGGCCCTTCTTTAGGTTCGGGTTCTGGGGTAATTATTGCTTCTAACGGTTATATTATTACCAACAATCACGTAATCGATAAAGCCGATAAAATTAAAGTAGTAATGGACGATAAGCGCGAGCTTCCGGCTACCTTAATTGGTGCGGACCCCAGTACTGATTTGGCTTTGTTAAAAGTAAACGCCGATAAATTACCTACCGTGCGTTATGGTAACTCCGATAATGTTCGGGTAGGGGAATGGGTGCTAGCTGTGGGTAACCCGTTAAATTTAAATTCAACCGTTACAGCCGGTATTATTAGCGCGAAAGGCCGCAATGTAGGTATTGTGCAGAACGTAGATGCCCAAGGCAATAACTTAGGCGTAGAATCTTTTATACAAACCGATGCGGCCGTTAACCCGGGTAACAGTGGTGGGGCCTTAGTAAACCTGAATGGCGATTTAATTGGTATTAATACCGCCATTGCCACTCAAACCGGATCATTCGCGGGTTATTCTTTTGCGGTACCTTCTTCGATTGTAAGCAAAGTAATTGACGATTTATTAAAATACGGCGAAGTGCAACGGGCTTTCCTGGGCATTTCGATGCGGGAAGTAGATGCTAAATTAGCTGAAGAGAAAAAAATTAAAACGTTAAACGGTATTTACATCAATAATTTCTCCGAGAACAGTGCTGCCGAAGATGCTGGCTTGAAAAAGGGAGACGTAATTACGCAAATTAACGGCGTAAACGTAAATACCAGTGCCGCAGTGCAAGAGCAGGTTGCCCGTTACCGCCCCGGTGATAAAGTAAAAGTAACTTACTTACGCGATAACGAAACCAAAACCGCCACCGTTACCCTGCGCAATCGCATGGGCGATACCAACGTAGTAAAGCGGGAATTAGCCAAAGCCGTTACTTACGGAGGCGCCAAATTTGAACCTGTATCTAAAGCCGAAATGACCAAACTTAATTTAGATGGGGGTGCTAAAATCAGCAATGTAAAATCTAGCGAGTTTAAGCAAACCGGTATGGTAGATGGTTTTATTATTACCCGGATTGATAAATCGAAAGTGGAAAAACCGCAGGATGTAGAGCGCCTGTTAAAAGAAGCCGAAAGTGAATCCGGGGTACTGGTAGAAGGTACTTATCCGGATGGCCGCCGGGCATTTTATCCAATTGGCCGCCGCTAATTTTTTAAAAAATTTTATTACAGAAAGCCGTTGCTATAAAGCAGCGGCTTTTTTATTTTATACCGGTACTCGCCAAACCTATCTTAAAAATTGGTGCTTCGTCTTTTTACTTTTTTAAAATTTAGTCCGTATCAGGTATTATGAAACAAGCCATTGATGTTAGTCCGCAGCAATTAATTGTGGAAGAAATAAAAACTACCCTGGGTATTAAAGCTACTAACCCGGCTTTTAGTACAGGCTTAGTGTGGGGCGGTACGGGTAATGTAAACACGAAAACAATTTACTCCCCGGTAGATGGACAGGCAATCGCCGCGGTAAATCTGGCTACACCCGACGATTACGAACAAGTAATTAAAACCGCCGAACAAGCTTTTATCCAATGGCGGCAGGTACCCGCTCCCAAACGTGGCGACATCGTGCGGCAAATTGGCAACAAACTGCGGCAGTACAAAGAGCCTTTAGGCAAACTGGTATCCTACGAAATGGGTAAAATTTACCAGGAAGGTTTAGGCGAAGTGCAGGAAATGATTGATATCTGTGATTTTGCCGTTGGGTTATCGCGCCAGTTACACGGTTTTACCATGCACTCCGAACGGCCGGGGCACCGCATGTACGAACAGTACCACGCGTTAGGAATTGTCGGTATTATCTCGGCTTTTAACTTTCCGGTGGCGGTTTGGAGCTGGAACGCCATGCTGGCCGCCGTATGTGGCGATGTGTGCATCTGGAAACCTTCGGAGAAAACGCCTTTAACAGCCATTGCGTGTCAGCACATTTTAAAAGAAGTGTTAGTAGAAAATAATTTGCCCGAAGGAATTTTTAATGTAATCATCGGTGATGCCGAAATTGGCGCTTTAATGGCGGCGGATAGCCGGATTCCATTGTTGTCGGCCACCGGTTCTACGCGCATGGGTAAAAAAGTTGGTGCGGCTGTTGGTGCCCGGCTAGGGCGGGCTTTATTAGAATTAGGCGGAAATAACGCCATTATTTTAACCGAAAACGCCAATCTGGATATGGCTCTGCGGGCCGTGGTTTTTGGCGCGGTAGGTACTTGCGGCCAACGTTGCACTACCACGCGTCGCCTGATTGTGCACGACTCTATTTACGATGAGGTGAAAGAACGCCTGCTGAAAATTTATTCTAATCTACCCATCGGTAATCCTTTAAGCGACACCGTACTGGTTGGGCCTTTAATTGATAAGGAAGCTGTAGAAAATTTTAAAAAATCTTTAATAGCCGTGCAACAAGAAGGAGGTACCCTTTTAATTGGCGGCGAAGTTTTAACCGGCGAAGGCTACGAAACCGGTACTTACGTAACTCCGGCCTTGGTAGAAGCCCAAAATACCTACCGTACCGTGCAGGAAGAAACATTTGCGCCCATCTTGTATTTAATTAAATACTCCGGGGAATTAGAAAATGCGATTGCCTTACAAAACGGGGTACGGCAAGGATTATCTTCAGCCATTTTCTCAACTAATCTGGGGCAAACCGAAGTTTTTTTATCGGCGTGGGGTTCGGATTGCGGCATAGCCAACGTAAATATTGGTACTTCGGGCGCAGAAATTGGCGGCGCTTTTGGCGGCGAAAAAGATACCGGTGGTGGCCGCGAGTCCGGGTCGGATGCCTGGAAAGTGTACATGCGCCGCCAAACCAATACCATTAATTTTAGCCGCGAATTGCCCTTAGCCCAAGGAATCAAGTTCGATTTCTGATAAAAGGCACTACCGGCACAATCAGGAACCTGATTTTTTAAATTTTTCTGTTTTTACAATAGATTATTTCCATGAAAACGGCTTTAATAACGGGGGCTTCCGGTGGCATCGGTTACGAGTTTGCCAAACTGTTTGCGCAGCGCCAACATAACTTGGTATTAGTAGCCCGGAGCGAAGCTAAATTAAACCAAATCGCTGGGGAATTGCAGTCAGCTTACCACGTGCAAGTAACCGTAGTAGCGCAGGATTTAAGTCAGCCCCAAGCCGCAACAATAGTTTATGCCAGTTTAAAAGCCAGAAACATAGACGTGGACTATCTAGTAAATAATGCCGGTTTCGGCGATTTTGGTTTTTTCGTAGAAACAAATTGGGCGAAAGAAGAACAAATGATTAACCTGAATATTACGGCGCTCACGCATTTTACTAAATTGTTTGTCCGCGACATGGTAGAGCGCCGGCGTGGCCGGATTTTAAATATAGCCTCTACGGCCGCTTTTCAGCCTGGCCCTTTAATGGCGGTTTACTTTGCTACTAAGGCCTACGTATTGTCGTTTTCGGAAGCTATAGCCAATGAGCTGCAGGGTACGGGCATTACCGTTACGGCGCTATGCCCCGGCCCAACCGAATCGGGCTTTCTGCAGGCGGCTGCCCTGGAAGAATCTAAATTATTTAAAGGCAAAAAGATTTCCAGCGCTGCAGAAGTAGCCGCTTACGGCTATCGGGCTTTCATGGCCGGGAAAACGGTGGCTATTCCGGGTTTTCGTAATTGGCTGCTTGCTAACTCGGCGCGTTTTGTTCCCCGTAAATTATTAACGGCCTTGGTCCGGAAAATGTCGGAGCGGGAAAAGGCTAAGCCTTCATAATGGTACAAGGCCCACTACATTTAAATGAGTAAATTTTAAAAATTTAAAAATCCGGTCAAGTTTATTCTAATTCTCACAGGGGTAGTAACAGTTGGCTGTATTTGTTTTTAAAATTATCGCCACCACTTACTTGTAATTAAAACTGTAATGTTGCACCGTAATCACCGAAACTATATTTTCTTTATTTTTTTACTTTGGGCAAGCTGGAGCTGCACCGCCAAACAAGAAAACCAAACGACTCAACCAGAAAATCAATCAGCGGATAACGCCGCCAAACCAGCACCAAGTAACAACTCCAGTACTGCTTCCATCGATTCTAGCCGTTTAATTGTGCCCGGAAAAAGTATTGGTTTAACTGCTTTGCAGGAAAAAGCCGAAGCAGTAACGGCGCGCTTAGGTAAACCCGACCAAGGCGATGCCGCGATGGGCAAGGCTTTATCTACGTGGTTCTCGAAACCGGCAGCTAACGCTAAAGACACTACCCGTCACCAAACTACCCTTTATTTTAAAACCAACATGGGTGCCCCCAACCAGGCTAGCCGGGTAGATCAAATACGGGTTACCTCGCCTTATTTTATAACCACCGATTCTGTTCACGTAAATGCCAGCTTATCGGTTATTCAAAAGGCTTTTCCTGGGGTAGTAAAAGCAGGAGCTTACCCGGTGCCAAAAACAACGGGCAAAATTTTTATTTACGATGCCGCGGCCGCAGGTATTGCCTTTGAAATAAACGAACAAGAACGTTGCGTAGCCATAACGGTACACGCTGCCAACCAGCAAATCAAAAACAATTATTTGCCTTTAAACCCGGATATAGAATGGTTTTAATTCAACCGGGATTGTGCTATTATTTTGCTTTAGCTGTTTGATTAAATTCAGGTTAATTTTTAAATTTTTGTTAAATGGCAATGCGTAAAATTTTATTACATTCGGTTTTATAACCCGTTATTTAACCTTTAACTTCTGCCTTATATGAAAAAAGCTACTTTCCTTTTACCCTTATTATTTATACTGATAAGCAGCCTTCGGGCGGCTACTCCACCGTCTAAAAGTCAGATGGTAGCCGATTGGCAACGGGCCAAGGCTTATACCAAAGAGTATTTAGATGCCATGCCGGAAGCCGGTCTCAGCTATAAACCAACGCCCGAAATCCGCAGTTTCGCCGAGCAGATGCTGCACCTGGCCAACGCTAATTTTAACTTTGCAGCGGCTGCTTCCGGCGCTACGAACCCGTACCAGGGTAAAAATTTAGAAAAAATGGATGAGTTTAAAACCAAGGCCGGCCTGAGTAAAGTAGTTCTGGAAAGTTACGATTTTGTAATTGCCGCCTTAAACAAGGTTACCGATGCCCAACTGGCCGAAAACGTAAAAGTATTTAACCAGGATATTAACCGCGGTTTAGCTTTTGATAAAGCATTTGAGCACCAAACGCACCATCGCGGTCAGGCTACGGTTTACCTGCGCTTAAAAGGAGTAACCCCGCCCGGCGAAAAGTTATTTTAATTTAATAAAAAGCCCGTTGTTACACCGCAACGGGTTTTTTGTTGAATTATAAAATACAGTTCCGGATTGTTTTCAGAACCGGGTTTCCTGCATTTTTTAAATTTTTACTATTCTGCGCTACTATCGGGCATTAAAATGTGCCGGATGCTAAACTATTTAACCGGTTAACAGTAACACAATTATTTGTTCTGGTAAATTTTAAAAAGAACCAGTTTTATTTTCCCTGTTAACCATCACCATCCGTAATGATAGAACATTCGCCTACTTTGGCGCCCCCTCCTTTAACCAGATTAAACCTTTGGGTAATGGCCATTGCTACCGGGTTAGTAGTAGCCAACTTATATTACAACCAGCCTTTACTCGACGAAATTGCCCGCACTTTCCGGATTACGCAGGCCAAAGCCGGCAGCATTTCGATGCTCACCCAAGTTGGTTACGCCGTAGGCATGCTGTTTATTATTCCGTTGGGCGATATGCTGAAGCGCAAAAAACTAATTATGGTAAATTTTGCGTTGATTATCGTGGCCCTGTTGCTGGCAGCTTTTGCGCCTAATGCCGGGTTTTTAATGGCGGCCAGTTTTTTTATTGGTGCCACTTCGGTTACTCCCCAGTTACTGGTACCTATGGCCGCGCATTTGGCCCGTCCTGAAGAACGGGGGCGCACCGTGGGGTTTGTCATGAGTGGGTTGCTGATTGGTATTTTATTATCCCGGACCATTAGTGGTTTTGTGGGCGCCCATTTGGGCTGGCGGGCTATGTTTATTATAGCGGCAGTAGTTATGTTCGTGCTTTGGATCGTGCTATACTTTTTATTACCCGAGGTATACCCCGACTATAAAGGTAATTATAAATCATTAATGCAATCCTTGGGTTGGTTAATCCGTGATGAACCTTTGCTGCGCATGGCAGCGGTGCGCGGGGCTTTGTGCTTTGCCAGTTTTGCCGCCTTCTGGACTACCCTGGCATTTCTACTGCGTGAGCCGCCCTTTAAAGCCGGCAGCGATGTGGCGGGCGCCTTTGGTTTAGTGGGCGCTTTTGGCGCATTAGGCGCTTCATTTATGGGGCGCATCAGCGATAAAGGTAACTCCAGGCAAATAACTACTTACAGCATTGGCTTAATCATTTTATCGTACCTGGTATTCGGTATTTTTGGAACCAGTTATATTGGTTTAGTGGCCGGGGTAATCTTGCTGGATTTAGGCGTACAGGCCACGCATATTTCTAACCAAACGCTTATTTTTTCGTTGCAGCCCGAAGCTCGGAACCGTTTAAATACGGTGTACATGGTTACTTACTTTTTAGGCGGGGCTTCCGGTACCTTTATTGCCAGCCAGTTGTGGCACATTTGGCAGTGGCCGGGGGTAGTACTTATTGGGTTAATCTTTTCGGTTTTAGCTTTACTGGTGCACGTGCGCTATGCGCAATTACGGACTGGTAAGCCCTAACAACCCAAGCTTCCGGGAGCAATCAATTTTTAAAATTTTTCTGTTTTCTTAAACCCATACTGTATGAAAATTGAAAATATTCCTTTTCAGCTGATTAACTGGGACGAGGTAGAGGTGGTGGAAGTGCCGGGTTTAACAGGTAGCGCCATGAGCAAAATCTGGGAACTGGGTAACGTGCGGGTGCGCCTGGTGCAATACCTACCCGAGTACCAGGCTAATCATTGGAACCACCGGGGGCAGGTAATGCTGGTACTGGCAGGAGAGGTGCTGGTAACTTTAACCGATGGCCGAACCAGTATGGTACAAGCCGGCGAAACCTTTGTGGTAGCCGATAATACCGAGGCGCATAAAATTGCATCCGGCAACGGCGCTACCGTTTTTATTGTGGATTAACGTACAACAGGTAAATTTTAAAATGTAGTTGCTTTTAAATGGATAGGTAAATAATACAAATTTTATTTTAAACCTTTCGCTAAATAACTACCTTACAGTTTCCGCATTTTTTCAGGAAGAAGTAAAACTAAACTTTAAATAAAGCCTATGAAAAAGTTGTTAGCCTTTTTACTGATGGCTGCGCCTGCTTTTACCAGCGTAGCTCAAACCACAGTTCCTACCCCCGAAGTTCAGATTAAAGCAGCAGTTTTAGCTGCTCCCGCCGATAAACGCGATGGGGCCGCGGTATACGGTTACACCGGCGATGGTACCTTAACGCTGTTACGGAAAGGAACGAACGAGCTAATTTGCTTAGGCGATGACCCCAAGCAAAAAGGTTTTAATGCATCTTGTTATCACAAAGATTTAGAGCCTTTTATGGCGCGGGGCCGGGCACTTCGGAAAGCTGGTAAATCGGGCCAGGAAATTTTTGATACCCGCGAGCAAGAAGCCAAAGCCGGAAAATTAAAAATGCCGAAGAACCCGACCACCTTATTTTCTTTTTCGGCGGAAGAGGATGATTTTAACAAAACTACCGGCGAAGTAAAAAATGGTTACTTGCGTTCGGTGGTGTACATTCCGTTTGCTACTTCCGAGAGCACTGGTTTGCCGCTTAAACCCGATGGCCCCGGCTTGCCCTGGATTATGGATCCCGGAAAACACAACGCTCACATCATGATTAATCCACCTAAATCAGCTTCGCCGGCGAAATAAGAAAATTTAAAAATTCTTATTTCCCCTTATCTCAGGTGCGGTTTAGTTGCCGGATATCAATTTCGGATACAAAGCTATTTGGTTAATTAACAGAACTCAATTTAACTGAGCAGTTAATCTTATTGCTTTTGTGGGCTGAGATGCTGCATTTAACCAGGCTTTATATTCTAGCCCACTGGTGCGGATTTACTATCCTATTGGTATTATAAGCCACCGAGGTAAATCCGCACCCAAGTCATCCTAAACGGGTATTTGTTTACTTGTTGCGGATTTTTAACATTTCTGCATCAGCTAACCAGGAGAAATGCTTGAGGCAGCGGTAGGTGTTTTGGCTTGCTATGCTAAAGTATTTACCTTTGCTTCTTAAAAATATTGTATCTGCTTTACCGCCGCAAAATCTTACATGTTTGATAACCCAACCGCCTTATTTTTTAAATTTTTAAAGTTTGGGCTGGTGGGGTTTTCGGGTTTGCTGCTCGATTTTGGCATTACTTACCTTACCAAAGAAAAGCTGCGCTGGAATAAATACCTGGCCAATAGCTTGGGCTTTGCAGTAGCCTGCACCAGCAATTACCTGTTAAACCGGTGGTGGACTTTCCGGAGTGCTGATCCGGGCATCGCCGTTCAGTTTTCGAAATTTGTTTTAATTGCCTTGGTTGGATTAATACTAAACAACCTAATTCTATATTTACTCACCGAAAAAGCAAAACTTAACTTTTACGTTGCTAAGTTCTGCGCCATTGTACTGGTGTTCTTCTGGAATTTCTTTTTCAACTACTTCTTCACTTTCACGCTTTAAAAATGGTATTACAATATCTGATAAATGCGTACGTGCTCGTCCCGGTGAACCCGGGGGTTTAACCGGTATAGTACCCGGTCGTAGAGCGAAGGCGTAATGGTTTGTACTAGTTTTAACCGCGGATAAAGTTGTTGTAGGCGCTGCAAACGTTTATCTAAATCATCGGCACCCAATATCACCACGTAATTAGGAGTATAAGGGAGCTTGATCTCGGCCAGTAGAGTTTTCAGGGGCTTTTTGTCGTTTAAGCTATATACCATTACAAAATCAGCGGGCAAGGGAGTACCGGTTTTATATTTCTGCCACATATTCTTGCGGTCGGTTATAAATGGTTCGGCTTCGGCGGCCATGCGACCCAGGTAAAACAACGGTGGCATTTTAAAGCTGTGGTTGCCAAACTCCAGTAAGATGCCGTGCAAATTTTCTTTCCCGGATAAATAAACCAAGGGAGCAACCCGGGTTTTTTTAGTAAAAGTAAAAGCCAATGATACCCCAGTAGTAATATTTAAAACCCAGAAGAAAGTCCAACTGGCAGCCAATAGCTTACGACGGGTTTGCCAAAAGCGCGATTGCTGCACAAAACTTTGCCAGCCAATTACCCCCAAAATCATAATAATAGGGAAGAGCGGCAACATAAATCGTTCTTGCTTGTTCGGGAATGCCGAATGCACCGCAAAAAACAACAAGCCGGCTACAAACAAAGTAGGAGCAATTTTAGCAGTGCGGGCATAGCCAATGAGTAAATAAACACTGAGCGGCGGCACCAGAAAACCCAGAACAGTTAAAACATACCGGTATACCGGCCCGGTGCTATAACTATAGGCTTTATCGGAGTTATACAAAAAATACGTAACCACCGAATGAAACGGAAATTTGTAAAAAGTAATATCAATGGTGCCCTGAATAAGAAAAGCCACGATGCTAAAGCCTAAACCCAGGTAAATTACTTTTAACCATTGTTTTTGAAAAAGCAACACGAAGCCAGCCCCGGCGGCCAGCAACAGTACGTGGTAGCGCAGCACAAACGAAAGTGCCAGCAAAGCTCCTGCCCCTAGGTACCGCCAAAAAATTACTTTCTTGTTAGTGGAGTCGGGCTTTAAAATTAAATAAAAAGCGGCCAGGTATGGCGGAATACACGTTATCTCTACCAGGTTGCGCACGTTCATAAAGGGCATAAACCAAATAAGTGCCAGCATTAAACCCACCAACCGGGCGTTGCGCTGGTTCGAGAGGAGTTCGGTGATTTTATAGCCGTAATAAACTACCAGCAACGAGTATAGGGCGTGCAGCACGCGCACTACCACCATTTTACCTGTAGGGCTGGTTAAACCCAGCATTTCGCAAGCATAAAAAATAACGTAATGAATACCCGCGTAAAACATACTGTGTCGGGGCGGTATTTTATCATGAATCCAGATGGGCAGATTATACATCCAGCTCTGGGCAATTTCAATCACATCAAAATGATCGTCGTGAAAAGCATAACCTCTAGAGAAAAAAGCCGCCAGTAATCTAACAACTAGAGCTATAAGTAAAATTAAGGATAAAGGAATTAAATTGCCTTTAGTAGTATTAGCCGCGTTGGGTAAAGAAGAAAAATCGGGATTGGGGTCGGGAACTCTGGACGTTGATGACATAAATAATGAGAAAGGCTTCTAAAAAAATAGATGCTGCTATTTTATGCGTTCAACCCGCGGGCTTTATCTTTGACTTATGAATCGCTCATCCAGAAAGCCAACCCGTTGGTACCGCAAATTATGGCTTCTGGCCGTAATTGTAGTTATTAGCACGTTAATATTTTTTGCTTACGATGCTATTCAGTTTAAGCAGCAATTAGGTTTACTCACTCCTGAACAAAAAGAAGTACAAATTATAGGTCACGCTGGTCGGGCTTTTTTTTCGCCCTTAAACCCTTTTAATCCTTTACCGCCTAATAGCCGGGAATCGCTGCTGCGTACTTTACACGAAGATGGTGCTGACGGACTGGAGGTGGATGTACACGTAAGCCGCGACGGTATTCCGGTATTATACCACGACGAAACTTTAAATACCATGTCGGTGGGTAAAGGCCGGATTGAAGATTTGCTTGCCGATGACGTACTGAGTCTGGCGTATACAGGCGGTTGGTTTTATGATTTATTTCACGACGAAAAAATTATTTCGCTCGAAGATTTGCTGCGGGAACTACCCAAACAACCCGAGTACCCATACCTGCACCTGGATTTACGCAGCTATAATCCCAACCGGAACGCTTTTTTTGCCCAAAGTGTGATGAACTTACTCCGTAAATACCATTACCCACTAAATAAACTGTGCATTATTTACTCCAAACCCGATATGCTGAATGCTTTTCGGGAGGCAGAGCCTCAATTAAAGCTGTATCTGGACATAAGCGGTGATTTTAAAGAAAATTTAAAAATTATACGGGATAATCGCTTGCACGGCTTGGTAGCCGAAGGCAAAAGCATGGACGCTACCAAAATGAAAAAAGCCCGCGCGAATAACTTAGGAGTAATTTTATTTGGCGGCAAGGCGCGCAATACTATTTATAAAATGATTTTACTGCAACCCGATGCAATGGAAGTAAACAATGTAAAAGCCATGCGGGCTATGGTACGGTAATTACTATTCCCGGAAATCGAAAAATTTAAAAAATCAGTAACTCAGCACTGGCTTTTGCTCTAAAAAAGCAATGTTCTGCTCAATGGTTTCGGGGCTTAGTATTTCCAGGTGGGGCTGGGGTTTAGAAAGATTTAGAATATAGCCGGAGTACCCGTATAAGTTTTGTAAATCGTGGGTAATGCACAATACGGTTTTTTGCTGCTGGCTTACCCAACCGGCAATCAGCTCAAATACTTTTTTGCGGTGGTAAATATCCAGTTGCTGGGTAGGTTCGTCCAGTAAACACAGGCGGGTATCTTGCAGCATTAACTGCGCTAGCCACACCAGTTGCTGTTCGCCGCCGGAGAGCTGCGTAAAATCGCGGTGCGCCAGGTGGGTTATCTCCAGTGTTTCCAGTAGCGCATCTACCTGGCGGTAGTCGGTGGCGCTGTAATTTTCCAGAAAATGCTTTTTCCGGAGTAAGCCCATAACCACCAGGTCGCGCACGGGAATGGGAAAAGAAACGGTATTTTTTTGCGGCAGGTACGATAATAAACCCGTAGCACTCCGGCGGGATAAACCTTGCAGATTACGACCCTGAATCCGCACTTCGCCTTGTTGATAAGGCAACTGCCCGGTTAAAATTTTAAAAAAAGTGCTTTTGCCGCCGCCATTATGGCCCACAATAGCTACCAATGCTGGTTCGGGCACCGAAAAAAAAAGGTTGCGGATGAGCACACGATGCTCGTATCCGGCAACCAAGCCTTTAACTTCTAACATTTTATAATTAGAAATTATGAATTAGAAATTAGAAATAAGGATCACTAATTTTTAATTTCTAATTCATAATTTCTAATTTCTAATTTCTAATTTCTAATTAATTTTAATACTCATCCTCATTAAACATAAAGTCTTCTTTGGTTGGATAATCCGGCCAAACTTCTTCTATGTTTTCATATGGCTGACCATCATCTTCCAGGGCTTGCAGGTTTTCAACCACCTCCATCGGAGCGCCGGAACGAATAGAATAGTCAATTAATTCATCTTTTGTAGCAGGCCAGGGTGCATCTTCTAAATACGATGCCAATTCCAGTGTCCAATACATGTTTATATCTCCTTAAATACGTTAAAATGTGGAATGCTAAATAAAACCCAAAATATAAAAAAATAACTAAGTTTTAACTGAATATAGAAAAAGTAGTTATTTATTTTTAAAAACACAACGTTTAAACCAAGGTAAATGTTTGACTATGTTTTTAATTTTTGTAGCCGGTTTTACCCCGGTAAAATACCAGCTACGCTTTTAAATTAAAAAACTGCTGGTAAGTAACAGCATCTTAGCTGATTAATTTATTGCCGCCTTATTTTGCTAATTTTAATAATTTTAAAAATACGCGGAGTTCATTCGGGTTACTTAATTAGGTACTTCCCGGTTTAATTTACTTTTAAATAATTCTATAAGCTCGGTCTTGGTCCGGATTTTCCGGTTAAAGTTTTTTATTTTGCCCTGGATCATGGTCCGGAAAGCATCGTTGTTAGGGGCGCTCGAAAGTTTGCCTAAGTTGGTTTCCAGTACTTCCAGTTCTTGTTTATCGGATTTTATAAAATCCCGGAGCGCGTTAATGCGGTTATGCACTTGTTCGGCCTGGTTGTTTCTATCGGCGTTCGGGTATTTTTTGCGCATAAAATGCTCCAGACTGCTTACCTCAAAAACTTTGTCGCAGGCAATAATAAATTGCTCCCACACCCGGTCCGATTCCTCGCCTTTTACCGGACCTACTTTTTTCCAGGCGGCTTGCAATTCCTTGGCACGCGCCACAGCTTCGTGCGTGTTTAGCTGCAATAAGCCTTGCGCTTCAGCTACCAGTTGTTTTTTCTTGTTCAGGTTTTCTTCGAAGAAGCGATCTTTCGACTCGGTTTTGGTAACCGTAATCTTGTTTTTTAGCCGTTCGAAAAAGTAATTATGCGCTTTCCGGAAAGTATTCCATAGCTCCGTAGAAGTTTTGCGGGGTAAGTTACCGCCAATAGCTTTCCATTGATTTTGTAAATCTTTCAGTTTTTTGGTAGTACCCTCCCAATCTTCAGAGTTTTTCAGCGCTTCCGATTCAGCAATTAAGGCTTTATATTTATCCAGGGTGCGATTAAGCATGCTTTGCTTATCCTGGTAAAAATCTTTCTTGCGCTTAAAAAATACTTCCACCGCATTCCTGAACCGATCCTCAATTTCATCCGTCAGGGCTTTATCAATGGGGCCGGTTTTAATCCAGTTTTGCCGCAGTTCCTTTAACTTTTCGGTAGTGCCTTTCCAGTCAATGCTGTCCTGCAGGGCTTCGGCTTCTTCTATTAAGCCAATCTTGGTAGTTAAATTTTTATCCCGGTTTTTACTTATGGCAACTTTAATTTCGTTTTCGGCTTGCGTAAGCTGGTGAAAAATAGCTTCAAAATCGCCGAGAGCGTCGTATTTCCCAATAAGTTCCTTTAAATGCAGCACTTTCATCAGGAAAGAACCTTTATTTTCGGAAGTAGTAATTTTTTCCAGGAGGGCATTAACTTTCTCCTGAAACGTTTGAAAGCGAAAGGCAAAATACTGCAGCGATTCATCTTCTACTTCTTTCACATCGCCTACCTGGCGAGCCGGGAAATCCATAAAAGGCTTTAGCCACACCTGATTGTCCTGAATAAAGCCGTACTTCTTGGCTTCTTCCAATAAATCTTTGTTTTCCATCGAGGGAACGCGGTAAATTTAATTTCTAATTTTTTACAAGTTTAACCATTTCCAACTATTTTCATAATCAGAAACTATTATAATTTGCGATATTTGCCCACTTTTAAGGCATAATCCGCAGTTAGGGGAGTACTGCTGCTGAAATACGTAATATCTGTTAGTTTGATATGCTTGCGGAGAAACCAATTGCCTTTTTTAATTTTATCCGGAATCTTGTTCCGGAATTTAATAACTGATTACTACGACTATTGTAAACGAAAAGATAAGCATGAGTAGCGAAACCATTATTTTCTCGATGGCGGGTGTAAGTAAAATTTACCCTCCGCAAAAGCAAGTTTTAAAAAATATTTACCTCTCGTTTTTCTATGGGGCCAAAATTGGGGTACTGGGCTTAAACGGTTCCGGTAAGTCGAGTTTATTAAAAATCATTGCCGGCGTGGATAAGCAGTACCAGGGCGAAGTAGCTTTTTCGCCGGGTTACAGCGTGGGCTACCTGGAACAAGAACCGCAGCTCGACCCAAACAAAACGGTAAAAGAAATCATTGAAGAAGGTGTAGCCGAAGTAGTAGCGCTTTTAAAAGAATTCGACGAAATAAACGAAGCCTTTGCTGACCCGGATGCCGACTACGATAAACTCTTAACCCGCCAGGGCGAAGTGCAGGAAAAACTAGATCAGCACAACGCCTGGGAGCTCGATAACAAACTGGAGCGCGCCATGGATGCACTGCGCACGCCACCCGCCGAGGCCATTGTGGGCAATTTATCCGGAGGTGAAAAGCGGCGAGTAGCTCTATGCCGTTTGTTGTTGCAGGAACCCGATGTGTTATTGCTCGATGAACCAACCAACCACCTGGATGCCGAGAGTGTATTGTGGCTGGAGCAGCATTTGCAGCAGTATAAAGGTACCGTAATTGCCGTAACCCACGACCGGTATTTCCTGGATAAAGTAGCCGGTTGGATCTTAGAACTGGACCGCGGCGAAGGCATTCCGTGGAAAGGCAATTATACCAGTTGGCTGGAGCAAAAAGCTAACCGCTTAGCCAAAGAAGAAAAGCAGGAAAGCAAACGCCAGAAAACCTTACAACGCGAATTGGAATGGGCGCGCATGGCGCCGAAAGCGCGGCAGGCCAAATCCAAAGCCCGTTTAGGAAATTACGAAAAACTGGCCAGCGAAGAAGCCCGCGAGAAAGAACAAAAACTGGAATTATTTATTCCGGATGGTCCTCGTTTGGGTAATGTGGTAATTGAGGCCGAAGGACTGAGCAAAGCGTTCGGCGATAAGTTATTATTTGAAAATTTAACGTTTTCGTTGCCGCCAGCTGGTATTGTGGGTATTATCGGGCCAAATGGTGCGGGTAAATCTACTTTGTTCCGGCTTATTACCAATCGCGAAAAACCCGATGCCGGCACCATAACCGTTGGACCTACCGTAGAAACCGCTTACGTCGATCAGCAGCACGAATCTTTGGACCCGAACAAATCCGTATTCGAAACTATTTCGGGCGGTACCGAAACCATGTTGCTGGCTAACCGCCAAATTAATTCCCGAGCCTACGTGAGTAAATTTAACTTTACCGGCGCCGACCAGGAAAAGAAAGTAGGCGTTTTATCGGGCGGGGAGCGTAACCGCGTGCACCTGGCCATGACTTTAAAGCAAGGCGCTAACTTGTTGTTATTAGATGAGCCCACCAACGACCTGGACGTAAATGCGATCCGGGCCCTGGAAGATGCTTTGGAAAGTTTTGCCGGCTGCGCCGTAGTAATTTCGCACGACCGCTGGTTCCTGGACCGGATTGCTACCCACATTCTGGCTTTCGAAGGTGAATCGCAGGTGGTGTGGTTCGAAGGTAACTTCTCGGATTACGAAGAAGCCAAACGTAAACGCCTCGGCGATGTAGAGCCCAAACGCATTCGGTACAAAAAACTGGTGTAAGGCTATTCCTAAAACCGAAAAATTTAAAAAAGGCAGTTACCTAACTGCCTTTTTTGTTTTCATCGCTTTCCTGTTTTAAAAATTTATGCAATAAGCACCAACATCAGGACGGGAAAACCAAAATGAATTAAATTTATTATAACCTTCGGATTAATCGGTAAGTAACAAAGGATCGCGTAGATTTGTATCAAGATAAGCTGTCCGCGCGGAACCGTAATTAAATGCCTGTTACCGAAACCAATTCTTTCTTCAAGCAAAAGCGCACCGCCGCCGAGATTAAATCAGAAATTTTACTATCCTGTTTTAATACGTGGTATTCTTTTTACCTCCAGCAACCAAATTTAAAAATTTATAATCTGCAATATCTGGATTTGTTGGCTGGAGCCGGTAACCCGGAAGATGTTTCGCCCGCAACTATTTTGCAAACCGTAGTAAATGCCCATGAAACTTTACCCGAGCTAAACGAATCGTTGCAAACGTATTTTTACGCCGCGGCCAAAGGGGCTTCTGACAAGTTAAAGCTTGATTTAGAAGATCAGCCTTTTTTTGCTGCGTTGAAAAATTTACCTATTCACTTACCCGAAGCCGAAGCAACATTTACCTTTTCAGATACAACAGCAACTTTATTGGCCGCCGACCCTTTTGGCGCAGCTTACGCGCAGGAACTACTACTAAAAGCTTTAAACGGCGCGCATACCGATTTGTGGTTGTTGTTTAATTTGAACAAGTTAAAAGCCGCTACTACCCCGGGAAAAGAAAAAAGCCTATTCGCGGAACTGTTTGGTGCCCGGTGGGAGCCATTAAAACAAATGTTGCAGCAAGAAACAAACCTGCGCAAACGGGAGCAAAAAAGCGTGGAAGCCTTGGAAAATGCCCTGCGCGACCAAAACTATAATTGTGCGACATTGCGGATTAATTTACCCGGGAAAGATCAGTTGCAGTATTATTTAATGGTAGCGTCTAAGAATAAACCTTTGTATTTTCAATTCCGCGAAATACTGGAGCAGCACAGCGATTACCAAGCCGATGGCGTGCCTTTATTTCAGGTAAACCAAAAACCGCAACCCGTGGAGTTGCCTGAGTTTTTCCGGTACCTGCACCCGTATTGCCAGGAAAATTTGGTGGAAGAACTAGCGAATAGTCGAAGCCGTTTTCATTACAGCACCATTCAGGAGATTTACGAAGAACACGTAATTGGCACACCTTACCGCAAATTAAATTACCTGCAGGCTTTTGATAATTTAAAAAATCAAGGCTTGATTAATCTGGTCGACGAAAAAAACAAACAAGTAAAAAAGCTCGACGAAAACGCCATTGTTTTTTATAAGCTTCACCGCAGTAAGTAAAATCCAGAAACTTGTACTTATAGTTAAAGCAGTTCTTGTAAGGTAAAATTTTTAAAATTTAAAAATTTTCACCTTCTAGCTGTTGCGAACGGGTAGCTCATATCGCTATTAATTGTTGCACAAGAAACTCGCGCCAGCAACCGGAAGCATTACTTTACTTTTTTAAATTCCAGCTCCGCGAAAATAAAGTCCGGGTTATTCGCATCCAGGCGCATGTCGGTTATACTGCCATCTGGGCCAGGTAAAAACCGGACCCGGGTAGGGGTAAGCAAAGCATAATCGGTTTTCCAATCCAAATCGAAAATGTGGGTCTGCCAGGGCGATAAGCTGCCGTTTAGAGTGGGTGCTGCCACCAGTTGCAATTGCAGTTTATTGTTCGTGAGGGTTACGGTAGCATCGCCGTACAAAGGGCTGTTGTAGGTGCCGGTATAGGCCGCTAAAGAAATGGGTAACTGGTTTTTAGCCGGGACTTCGGTTTTATTTTTGGTATTTTGATTAACTGGCGCCGCTTTGTTTTTAGCAGCTAAGTAAAACTGGCTCCAATCGCGGGAATCCGGGGTTTTTAAAAAGGCATCCAGGGTTTGATTCGCCAAAGGAGTCATGATGCTGCTCATACTATTGGTTAAAATTACCATGCTCAAATTTTCTTCCGGCACCAACACTACCCGTGAGTTCATGCCTTCGTGGCCACCGCCATGCGCTACTATTTTCCGGCCTTGATAATCGGTTAAAAACCAACCTAAACCGGTGGCCGAGAAATGCGTGGAAGGCGAGATTACTTCGGCTTCTTTGCTTATAGGAATGGGTTGAACCGGCGCCCACATGTCGCGGGAAACAGCTTCGCTGAAGATGCGCTTGCCTTTATATGTACCGCGGTTTAACTGCAACCGAATCCATTGGGCATGTTGGCTAACCGAAGTAAAAATACCAGCGGCGGGGTTCCAGGCATCCCAAGGGGTAAAAGTGGTGGGTACGGGTTGTTGGTTGGCGTTAAAACCGTGCGGCGAAGCCTGATTGGGTTTGTCTTTTAATTCTCCCACCGAAACGTAGGATTGATTCATGCCCAATGGCTGGAAAAAACGGGTACGGGTTGTTGGTTGGCGTTAAAACCGTGCGGCGAAGCCTGATTGGGTTTGTCTTTTAATTCTCCCACCGAAACGTAGGATTGATTCATGCCCAATGGCTGGAAAAAACGGGTCCGGATAAAGTCTTCCCACTTCTGGCCCGAGATGGCTTCAATTACCTGACCGGCGGCAATAAACATGATGTTGGAATAACCATAACCATCCCGGAAAGCATAGGTAGATTTTAAAAACCGGGCCCTGCGCAAAATTTCTTCGCGTGAGTAGGTAGTGTTATACCACAACAAGTCGCCGCTATAAGTTGGCAATCCTACCCGGTGGCTTAGCAAATCCCGGATAGTAACGGCTTGCGTCACGTACGGATTATACAGTTGAAAGTAAGGTAAGTATTTTGTTACCGGATCGTTCCAGTTTAATTTGCCTTCGTCTACCAGAATGCCCAAAGCCGCCGCCGTAAAAGCTTTGGTGTTGGAGGCAATGCCAAATAAGGTGTTGCTGTTTACCTGGCCGCCGGTTTTGGCATTTAACACGCCATAGCCTTTGGCAAAAATCATGGAATCGTTTTTTACAATGGCAATCGCCATACCGGGTACGTTCCAGTCTTTGCGGGCTTTCTCGTAATAAGCATCCAACTTTTTAAGGTCGGGTAATGCCTGCGCCAGCAGCTTTCCTGAAAAAGAACAAGCGTAAGCTAATACCAAAAACAACAAAAAACACGTACGCTTCGGGGCTATAGATAACATAAGAGGTGGCTACATTTAACAGCAGCGAAGGTACAAAATACTTGGCATTGCTGAAGAACCAGAAACAAGAGGAAGCTTGAGTTTGAAGGTTTGGTGATTCCCAAATTTTTAAAAATTTACCAAGAAGCGGGGTAATGTAGATCTAAATAAGAAGGAGAAAGTTACTTGATTAAATTTGACAACTTAAGTCAAGACGGTTTAAAATTATACTATTACTCAATTTAATATCTAACCTAAAAAGCTTCGTGCGGACGATCCGGGGTGAGTGTAGGTTTCAATTGTTGTTTTTCTTCGAGCAAAAGCTTTTTCTGCGTTTCGGTAAGGGGTTGCAGGTTGCGGAGATCGGGTTGGCCAGCATCTACCCAACTGGTGTACCAATAACTACCTACGAGTTTAATGGCGAGCCGCATTTGGCGTTCTACTTGTCCGTTTAAACGTTGGTGATATGCTTTCGAAAAAGCGGCCGCGTAAACCCGTACCGTAGTGCCGCCCCGTTCTTCAAAAGCGTATTTCTTGTCAGCGCTAAAGCTGGCGGATACTTCTTTCTCAAACCGAAACACCGAATCTAAAGCAGCATTGGAGCGCTGCACAATCTTCCAGGCTTGTACCTGCGGCTGATTGATGTATAGCGCGGGGCCAACCAGAAAATCGTACTGATTACTTAATAATTCCGGCAACCGCGATTCCCATAAACCATGAATGCCGCGTTGGTTGGTAAACTGCCCGTTGTAGTTGTGGGTAGTGTGTAAGGGCACGCAAGCATCGGCTACGTAATGACCTAAATCTGCGGACAAGCGCAAAATATTTAACTGGTCGTGTTGCTTAAAAGCTTCGGTGAGCTGGTTTTTTACCCGGTTGATGTGCCAGGGCACGATGCCATGCTTGAGCAAAGAATCTTCGGTGTACTTAGTGAGTGCCGCCTGCCAGGTGCGGGGCAGTTTTAAAGCAGCGCTATCGCCGTACACATCTAAATCTATAAAATGGCGCGGACCTTCCTGAGGCAGCATGTAGCGGCGTTTATCGGGGTTCACGGCATTTTCGGTGAGGTAAGCCAAATGCTGTTTGTAAAAACCAATCATCTCAGGCGGTAGGGTAAATACCGCCAAGCGGTTAATGCGCTGGTGCGCAAAAAAGCCCCACGAAAAAACCTGCGGTGGCAACAATACCAATAACCCAACAACAACCAATCGAAAACGCATAGGCTCAAAAATTAAGCAGGGGATCGGGCAAATTTTTAAAATTTACACCCGCACGTCCGTTATTTGCAACCTAAATTCTTCTTGTAATTCTTTGTTAATCATTACGCCGGCTTTGGTGCCTTCCGAGGCCGCTACAATTACCAGTTGCATATCGCGGGAAGCATCGCCGGCTACGTACAAGCCCGGAATGTTGGTTTGCTGGTTTTTGTAAGTGCGCACTACGCCTTTGCTGGTAAAATCGCAACCCAAGCTGGTGGCCAGATCGCATTGCTGCTCCGAGCCCGTACTAAAAAACAAAGCTTCGCAGCGCATCCGGCGGCCACTTTCCAAAATTATCTCGGATAATTCGCTTCCTTCGCCTTCCAGGCGCTCAATAGGAGCGGTGCAAATTTTAATGTCGTTGGCTTCCAGCAAGGCCGTGTCTTCGCGGCGCAGTTTGCGGGTACCGTCGGTGTATAAAGTTACGTCGGAGCTCCAGGTTTTTAACGATAAAGATAAACCTACCGCATCGCGGCCTTTGCCGTAAGCGCCCAAAGGTTTGTTCCGCGATTCCCAGCCGTCGCAATACGGGCAGTGGTGCACACTTTTGCCGTATTTTTCTTCGATGCCGGGTATTTCGGGTACGCGGTCTTTCAGGCCGGTTGCCAGCAAAATTTTACGGGCTACGTAGCAATGGTCGTCCTGGTCGGTAACTTCAAAATAATTTTCTACGCGTTTAACGTCTTTAACTAATTGGTTTTTTATCTCAACGGGGTATTTTTTTAATTCTTCGCGGGCCAGTTTAATAAATTCTACGGGGTTATAGCCATCACGCGAAATAAATCCGTTCATGTGGTTCGACCACCGGTTTCGGCCTAAGCCCGAATCAAATAAGAGTACTTTGCGCACACAGCGCCCCAGCAACATGGCAGCGCTGGTTCCGGCCGGGCCGCCGCCCACAATAATTACATCGTACATGTCGATAACTTTTTTCGGTTAAGTAAACGAATTCAGGTGCCGGGAGTTGCTCTTAATTTTATCGGCTAAAAACAGGTGGTTCTTTAGGATTTATAAAAGAAAAAAGTTAGCTGTAAAACATATAAACAGAAGAACTGAAAACGGATTTAATAGTATAGAAAGGAAAGTGCCTGATAATGAGTAACTAAGTTTAAGAGTTGCCTTAATCTCAGAATTTTAAAAATTTAAAAAATTCTAACAGAGCATCTGCAATTATCCGTGTTATTTAACAACGGTTAAAATATCAGGGCAAAAAGTGAATATTTTTAAAAAAGTAGTGCGGTAGCGCGGTTTTAAATATTTACATTTGTTATAGCCGAAAGTGCCTAAACGAACAAAAGAAGCAGTATGAGAGCAAAATTACTTTCTATTTTAGGAGGAACCTTATTATCCGGGATGACCTATGCCGGAGGATTTCAGGTAAATTTACAAGGCCAGAAACAAATTGGTATGGGGCACGCGGGGGTAGGTTTAGCCCGCGATCAGGCCAGCATATTTTTTAACCCAGGCGCATTGGCGCGCATCCGGCAAAATGGCGTGCAGGTGGGCGTGAGTCCGTTAATTGCTAAAATAGCTTACCAGGAACCCGAGCCTGGCAATACTACCGCCAAAACCGATAACCCGCTCGGTACGCCTTTTCAGGTGTATGGCTCTTATGGGTTTGCCAACGACAAAGCCCGGGTAGGCATTGGCGTGTATACTCCTTATGGCTCTACTGTTAATTGGGGCGATACCTGGCAAGGCCGCTACGGCTTAAACGAACTTACCTTACGGGCTATTTTTATTCAGCCAACTTTTAGTTACGCGCTTACCGATAAGTTAAGTGTGGGTGCCGGGCCAATAATTGCGCTGGGCCACGTGAACCTGCAACGCAGCATACCCTTACAGGCCGCTAACGGACAGGAAGGCCACGTGGAGCTAGACGGCAATGCCGTATCTTACGGATTTAACGCCGGTATTTATTTCCAGGCAACCGAAAACTTATCGGTGGGTTTAAATTACCGCTCCAAAGTAAAAATGGAAGTAAAAGACGGCGATGCTACTTTTAGGGTTCCTTCGGCTGCTCCCATTGCTTCGCGTTTTCCGGCGGGTACCCAGTTTGATGCTACCTTGCCTTTGCCCGCTAATATTACTCTGGGCTTAGGTTTGCGCGCTACCGACCAGTTAACCCTTGCCGCCGATGTGCAGTTTGTGCAGTGGAGTGCCTATAAATCGCTGCGCTTTGATTATACCCAAACCGTAAATGGCAGCAATTTCTCCGAAAATGCCCGTAATTACCAGGATGTGTTTATTTACCGTTTAGGCGGCGAGTACGCCGTTTCAGATCAGTTTCAGGTGCGGGCCGGGGCTTACCTCGACCAGTCGCCGGTGAAAGATGGCTATTTAACGCCCGAAACCCCCGATGCCAATGCCTTAGGCTTATCGGTGGGCTTAAGTTACCAACTCACTGAGAAATTAGGCCTGGATGCTTCCTTTTTATATTTAAACCGGAAAAAACGGACTGATGCGGCTGATTTGTCGGGTGGGGTGCCGGGCACTTTTAAATCGGTGGGTTACATCCCCGGCATCGCCATTAATTATAATTTTTAAAAAATCATTCGGTAACAGTTTATATGAAAAATAGCTTACAAAAAATAGGGGCCTTTATTGCTGGCCTGTTGGTGCTGGCTGCTTGCGAACCAGAGATTAATGATGCGGTAAAAGTAAGTAAAGGCGATTTAAACCTGGATAAATACGTGGCCGTTGGTAATTCGCTTACAGCCGGTTACATGGATAATGGCTTGTACCGCGAAGGGCAGCTCAGTTCGTATCCAAATATTCTGGCGGGGCAGTTCCGGCAGGCGGGTGGCGGCGAATTTACGCAGCCTTTATTTACCGAAGAACAAGCCAATGGCAGCGGTTACCTGCGCCTCGCCGGATTTGGGGCAGCCGGCACTCCCGAACTTGCCCCAGTTACCGATAAATTAGCGATCCGCAGCCAGAACCCAACGCTTTATACTAAATACACCGAAGAAATAAATAACCTGGGCGTGCCGGGCATTCGGATGTCGGATATTTTAACTCCGGGTTATGGCAGTGCGCTGGGCAACCCTTATTTTGAGCGTATCACCACCAATCCCACGCAAACTTATCTGGCAAGAGTAGTGGCCAGTAATCCTACTTTTTTTAGTTGCTGGTTAGGCAATAACGATGTGCTGGGCTACGCTACCGCCGGCGCAGCTGCCAACGACATTACCACTCCGGAAATTTTTACTGCCAACACTACCGAAATAATAAACGCCTTAACGGCCAACGGCGCAAAAGGCATTGTGGCCACTATTCCGGATGTTACCGGTATTCCGTTTTTTACTACCGTAGGGCCAACCGTTAAAAGTTTATTAAGCGCCGCCGGGGCGCCCGGCATGATTGCTTTAACCCGCAAAGGGAGTGCCCGGGTACCGTTTGCTGTTTCGCAAATAAAAGATGCCACCGGCGGTACCATTTTGTTTCCGTTAACCGCCAGCGCTTACCTGCCCCTGGTGGGCCAGCGTACCGGCAAATACTGGCGCGATTTAGCCCGGCAAGCGGTGCCCACCAATCCTACCCTCGGTTTAGCCAACATCTTGCAAAACTTACAGGTTGATACTACCCAGCTATTTGGCCTAAGCGCCGGTAACCCGTGGCCCAGTGCCCTGTTATTAGACGATGCCGAGCAAAAAGAAGTAAGTGACGCTACCATAAGCTTTAACTCGGTATTAAAAGCCAAAGCCCAAGAGAAGAATTTAGCGGTTTATGATGCTTATGCTTATTTTAACAGCATTCAGAGTGGTTTTACGCAGAATGGGGTAAGTTACTCGACGGCCTTTATTACCGGTAATTTGTTTTCGCTGGATGGGGTGCATTTAACGCCGCGCGGCTACGCCATAGTAGCCAACGAGATGATCAAAGCCATTAACACCAAATACAATTCCAGAATACCTACCGCCGATATTACGCAGTATCGCGCCGTGTTATTTCCGTGATGAAAGAGCTTAGATTCGTAGAGAAAGCCGTTCCTGAAAAGGAGCGGCTTTTTTTATGGTAGTTATTCCGGGATGATGTAATTATATTTCGGTTTAACAAAATTTTAAAATTTTGCTTGTTTGCGGGTTATCCTATGTCTTTTGGTGGCGTTTGTAAAAAATTTACCGGCAATATTTCGTGCCTTAAAGATTATTGGTTTCCTTCGTTTTAATTTTTGGGGGAGGTGCCGGGTAAACGTACTCTAATTGGGCCGGGTTTTACCTAGGTAGTAAATCCAGAAAGAGAAATTTTTAAAAAAATACTCATGTTACGTACTTTTAGTTTTTTGTTCTTTTCTTTATTCCTGTTTCAATCTTTAAACGCGCAAAACTTACCTAAGCCTAGCCCGCGGCAACTGGCCTGGCAACAACTCGAAACCACCGCTTTTCTGCATTTCACGGTAAATACCTTCACCGATAAAGAATGGGGCGATGGCACCGAAAGCCCACAAATATTTAACCCTACGCAGTTTGATGCCCGCAAAATTGTAAAAACTTTAAAAGAAACCGGTTTTAAAATCGCTATTATAACGGCCAAACACCATGATGGCTTTTGCCTGTGGCCCAGCAAATACACCGATCATTCGGTAAAAAGCAGCCCCTGGAAAAATGGCCAGGGCGACGTTGTTAAAGAAATTGCGGATGCCTGCCGGGAGTACGGCATTAAGTTTGGGTTTTACCTCTCACCCTGGGACCAACACGAAGCTACTTACGGCACCGACAAATACAACGATTTTTACAAAAACCAATTAAAAGAACTGCTTACCAATTACGGCGAAGTGGCGGAAGTTTGGTTCGATGGCGCCAAAGGCAAAAACGCCAAAGACATGCAGTACGATTTTGATGGATATTGGCAATTAGTTCGGCAATTACAACCCAAAGCAGTCTTGTTCTCGGATGCTGGTCCGGATGTACGTTGGGTGGGTAACGAAACCGGTAATGCCGGCCAAACCTGCTGGTCAACCATTGATGCTACTAACTTAGCACCCGGTAAAGCTGATTCGAAGTATTTAAATACCGGCGATCCTAACGGCAAATCCTGGATTCCGGCCGAAACCGATGTATCCATCCGCCCGGGTTGGTTCTACCACGCTGCCGAAGACAGTAAAGTGAAAACCGGCCAGGAATTAGTAAACCTGTATTACCAATCCGTAGGCCGTAATAGTTTGCTTTTATTAAATATTCCTCCAAACCGCGAAGGTCTTTTCTCTGAACCAGATATCAAGAGTTTGTACGATTTCCGGAGTATTCTGAACGAAACGTTTAAAACTAACCTGGGTAAAGGCAGTATGGCTGCCGCTCTCACCGATAACCAATTAAAAACTCACGTAACCGTACCTGTGAACAAGCCGCTGGTACTGGATTTTAAAAAAACAATCACGTTCGATCGGGCTTTGTTCCAGGAAAATATTGCCAATGGCCAGCGCAACGCCGAAGCTACCCTGGAGTACTGGGATGGTAAAGCCTGGAAAAAAGTAGAAACTTTTACTACCATCGGTTACAAACGGCTCCTGCGTTTCCCGGAAATAAAAACCAGCAAAGTGCGGGTAACGGTATTGCAGGCTAAACAACCCGTGCAACTCGCCGAAGTCGGTTTCTATAAAGCTTCAGAAAAAGAATAAATTTAAAAAAAGGGAAATGTATATTTCCCTTTTTTATTTATCAGTTCTTTCACTGATAAAACGCGCCATTTCTTAACTTAGGATTATTTTAAAAATTAAAAACCTGTATAAGGATACGTTAATTCTAAAAATGGCCAGAACCGAAAATAGTTTTATTACTGCATCCAGTATGTCGCGCCGGAATTTTGTGAGCACTTTGGCTACAGCCGGCGCGTTGCTGCCAATGGCTGGTTTAGCTAATCCATTTACGCCCGTTTCACCGGTTAAATCAGAGCGGTTAATTTGTGTTTTCTCGAAGCATTTGCAATGGTTGGGTGTTCCGGAAATGGCGAAAGCGGTAGCCGATCTGGGTTACGATGGCATTGACTTAACCGTAAGAAAAGGCGGGCACATTGAGCCGGAACAAGCCGCCACCGAATTGCCCAAAGCCGTAGCGCAAATCCGTAAAGCTGGCTTGGAAGTGCCCATGATTGTTACCAACATCACCGACCCAAAAGATCCATTTACGGAACCCATCTTAAAAGCGGCCAGCCAGGCGGGCGTTAAGTACTACCGTACCAATTGGGTAAATTACGATCCTAAGCTGGGTATTTTAAAAACTTTAGAGCAGTATAAAAAACAATTCCGGGAATTAGCTGGGCTGAACAAAAAATACAACATTCGGGGGGCTTACCAAAACCATTCGGGTACTAGCGTGGGGGCAGCCGTTTGGGATATTTATGAATTATTAAAAGACATCGATCCACGCTGGTTGGGGGTGCAATACGATATTATGCACGCTACCGCCGAAGGCGGAGAGTCGTGGTTAAATGGTTTGGACTTGCTGCAAAAACACGTAAACTGCCTGGATTTTAAAGATTTTTACTGGGCCAAAAAAGACGGCAAATGGCAGCACCAAATCGTGCCTTTAGGTCAGGGAATGGTAAATTTTAAAAAATTCTTTAGCCTGATTAAACAATTTAATATTTCGGGGCCGATGTCTATTCACCTGGAGTACGAACTTGGGGGAGCCGACCAAGGTAAAAAGCAGATTACCATACCTAAAGACCAAGTTTTTGCCGCCATGAAGCGCGATTTACAAACGCTACGCTCTATGTTGCAGGAAGCCGGATTAGCCTAACTAAAGCTGTATTGCGTAGTAAATGTAACTTAAAGACGCCGTAATTGGCGTCTTTTGCATAAACTAGCTGGTCAGTGGGGAGGAATTTATGACAGATTTTTTAAAAAAATGAAATAGCTTAATTAAAATTTACCTGAACTTGATTTGCCGCACGTATAAAGCACGCTGTTTAGGAAGCACAAAGCTATTTAAGCAATGATATTATAATTTACATTTAACGGAAATTACAAAAACTAACAAACTATGAAATACAATGAACTGGCGGATAGTGGCATAAAAGTATCGGCAATTACGTTTGGCGCCTGGGCCATTGGTGGCTGGATGTGGGGCGGCGCCGATAAAGATGATGCGCTGGCCGCGATAAATAAAGCTTTAGAACTGGGTATTACCACCATTGATACCGCCCCGGTTTATGGCCAAGGCGTAAGCGAAGAAATTGTGGGCGAAGCTTTAAAAGGCAAACGCCACGAAGCCCAGATTTTAACCAAATACGGCATGCGCTGGAATATCGAACGCCCCGGCGATTTTATGGCTTCCAAAGATAACAACGGTCAGGACATAAAAATTTATCGTTATGCTGGCAAAGAAAGCGTGATTTACGAGTGCGAGCAAAGTTTACGCCGTTTGCAAACCGATTACATTGACTTGTACCAGATTCACTGGCCCGATGTAACTACGCCCATTGAAGAAACCATGGAAGCCATAGACCAGTTGCTGCAACAAGGTAAAATCCGGGCCTCAGGGGTTTGTAATTACAGCGCCGAGCAAATGCGCATTGCCGACCAAACCGTAAAGCAAGTAACCAACCAGGTGCCTTACAGCATGGTAGAGCGCAAAGTAGAAGCCGACGTAGTACCGTACTGCCTGGAACACGGCCGTGGTATTTTAGCGTACAGCCCCTTACAGCGGGGCATTTTAACCGGCAAAATCACCGACGATTACCAGTTTGAAGAAGGCGACCACCGGCCCAACACGCTGCACTTTAAACCACAAAACCGCAAAACCATTAATGCGTTTCTGCAGCAAATAAAACCCGTTGCAGATGGCTACGGCGTAACTTTAGCGCAATTAGTAATAAACTGGACCATTCAACAACCCGCCATTGTGGCGGCCTTAGTGGGTGCCCGTAATCCGGAGCAAGTAACCGAAAATGCCAAAGCCACCGATTTTATGCTTACCGCCGACGAAATTAGCAAGATCAATGGTTTGCTGGCCGAGGTAAAAATGGTTTCTTAAAATTAAAATTTTCAAAAATTTAGGCATTTACAGCCGGACGTGTAGTTTGTTTTTAACTGCAAAAACCTTGTTGAGCAACTCTAAACGGCAGGTATAAATGCTTAAATGTAAAAGCCGGAAGCAAGTGGTAATTTCACCTCTTGCTTCCGGCTTTTACGCTTTTATTCGGGTTATTTTTATACTGAAATTTTATTCGGGTTTTTGCTTTTAAACTCGGAATTAAAAGAATAATTTGCTTGCACCTTCTTAGTAATCAAAATTATTTCTTCCTGTTTTTATTTCTGTCGGTATGAAGCGGATGCTCCGGTTAGTATTGAGTTGTTGTTTGGGATTGTTGGTTCCGGCAGTTATCTTTCCTTGGTTGGTGCAAGCCTTAGCGCCCGCTAAAAAAACAACGCCAACCAGTTCTTTTAAACCTATTCCCAGCTCCTCTGAAGAAGCAGGAACTAATGCCCCCGCTTCTACGGTAAAAGTGAAGCCCGCAATCAGGTAAAAATTTAAAAAATCAGGTTACCGCTTTTGTTTACTAAGGTCTACTGACTCACGTAAATCCGTATATAGTTATAAGAAACCTAATAGCCAGATAACTAAAAACGAGATTAGTGTTCGTCGGTAACGGCTTGCGGTTTTGCCTGGTAGTATAACGTAGAGCAGTTTTCGGGCCGCAGCACCTGGCGGGCCATTTTTAAAATATCTTCCTGCGTAACAGCCTGAATGTGCGAACCTTCTTCGTTTACAAAGTTGGCGTCGCCCAGCAATTTACTATAAGCCAGGTTCATGGCGCGGTTTAACAGCTCAATTTCCGAAAATACAATGCTCGCTTCTGATTGGTTTTTAACTTTGGTTAATTCCTGTTCGGCTACTACTTGTTGTTGAATTTCGGCGGTAATGGCCTCTACGGCTGCATCGGCTTCGACTAAAGTAACGCCTTCGTTTAATTTGCCTTGGATAATAAACAAGCCAGGCTCCATAGAGCCCGTTAAAGAAGCGCTGATGGAATTAAATATCTTTTGTTCTTTTACTAAGGCGTTATACAAGCGCGAAGATTTTCCCCGACCCAAAATATCGCTGAGTAAATCGGCGGCGTAATAGCCATCATCCAGGCGCGACGGCATGTGGTACGCTTTATACAAGGCACTTAAGGGTACATCGGCTTCCACGTCTAAGCGGCGGGGCTGGTTTTGGGCTGGTTCAGCGGGCAACTGCCGGTGATATCTTTGCCCCGACGGAATTGGCCCAAACCATTTTTCGGCCAGGTATTTCGCTTTATCCACAGTTACATTACCAGCTACTACCAAAATGGCGTTTATCGGCGAGTAATGTTTCCGGAAAAAGTTTTTAACGTCGGTAATTTGCGCATCGGCAATATGCGAAATTTCTTTGCCAATGGTAGCCCATTTGTACGGGTGTTGCTGGTAAGCCAACGGCCGTAATTTTAACCAAACGTCGCCATAGGGTTGGTTCAGGTAGTTTTGCTTAAATTCTTCTACCACTACTTTGCGCTGCACTTCCAGGCCTTGCTCCGAAAAAGCTAAATCCAACATCCGATCCGATTCCAGCCAAAAACCGGTTTCAATATTAGCCGCCGGTACCGTTAAATAGTAGTTGGTAATATCGGGACTAGTAAACGCATTATTTTCGCCGCCTACTTTTTGCAAAGGCTCGTCGTAACTCGGAATATTAACCGAGCCGCTGAACATTAAATGCTCGAACAAGTGCGCAAAGCCGGTCTGCGTTTCCGATTCATCTTTCGACCCCACATCGTACAACACGTTCAATACTGCCATGGGCGTAGAAAAATCTTCGTGCACAATTACGCGCAGGCCATTATCTAAGGTAAATTCTTTAAAATCTATCACGAGTTTATCTTTTTTAAGTTAAATGTTTAGGAGTAGGTTGTACGCAAATTTAACCATCCAGCTTCTACTACCAAGTAATTCTGATACCTGCCAGGTAGGTTCGAGGAATAGGATAGTTATAGGCATCCAGGCCTTGCTCAGCAATTGGTAAACCTCCTGACTCCGGGTCGTAGCCGGAATACCTGGTAAAGGTAAACAGGTTTTGCCCAGATATATAAACTTTAGCCAGTAGCATTTTATTACTTAGGGTAAACTTGGGAGGTAAATTATAAGCAAAAGTTAATTGGCGCACCCGCAGGAAAGACCCATTTTCTATGTACTGATCAGAAAATACGGTGTTGCTATAACTACCATTTAATCGTGGGATGGACGTATTCGTATGTTGGGGTGACCAATGCTGGAGTAAACGCCTGGAGCCATTATCGGTGTTATCACTGCCAGTTGTATAAAAGTTATTTAAGTGCACCAAGGTTTCGTTATAAATCTTGTCGCCCTGTACACCCTGCAGAAATAAATTTAATTCAAAATTTTTAAAACTGAGATCATTATTAAAACTATAGGTAAATGCGGGATGGGTGCTACCTAATAAAGTTTGATTACTATTTAAATTCCCACTCTTGTCCAGGTTCCGGTATTTTACATCACCGGGCAAAGTGTATGAGTTAGGTAATTGGTCTTGAGATTGATAAAGCCCATCTGTTTTAAGGCCATTGATTGCTCCAATAGATTGCCCTTCTGAATATAGGAATGTACGGTTACGGGTATTCAGCAACACGATTTTCAAACCATCTAAGTCGGTTATTATGTTTTTATTTGCAGCAAATGTAAAAGAACTGTTCCAGGTAACGGCGCCTTTTAAATTATGGCTGTTAATGCTTATTTCTAAACCTTGGTTTTTTAAACCAGCCAAATTCTTTCTGAAATAAGAATATCCAGCGCTAGAGGCAGCTGGTATAAGTACTATGGCATCCGAGGTAGTTCTTTGATACAAGTCTGTTGTTAATTGAATGTGGTTTGATAATAATTGTAAATCAGCTCCTAAATTTATTTGTTTTGTTACTTCCGGATGGATGGTGGGGTCAATGAATCCACTATTAGTGTGATCCATATCATTACCAGAAAATTGCCCATACGCTGTTAATCCGTAGCTGGTCCGGAATTTTAAACTTTGGACAATCTGCTTCGATTGTTGTTGATGGATGACTTGCCAAGCCGCTGCTATTGCGGGTAAAGCCGTATACCTTTCTGGTGGACTGAACTGCGAGGAGCCATCTTTCCGCACAGAAGCAGATATAAAGTACCTATTGTTAAAGCTATAATGAAATTGTCCGAAGTAAGAGAAAAACTTGTTTTTACTCCGTTTACCTTCCTCGCTATATTCCTCAAAACCATTTCCGGATCGGCTTAGGTTAACTTTATTGATATATGAATTTTCCAGTTGCTGCCCGGCAAAACCACTTAGTAAGAAAAAAGTGTGCTTTTGCCAGCTTTTATGGAAACGCAAGGTCGCCTCTAACATGGGTGTTTTACTACTATAATTTATTTTTGTATATCTAATGTCGTTGGATAATCTGGCGTGAAAAATTTGTCTGCTCTCTTGTTTTATCTCGTTTACTCCATATTGAGCTTTTACTAATAAACCTGGTTTAATTTGATACTCTGCAAAGAAATTTGCCCAAAGTAGTTTACCTTCTTCTGAGTAGGTATTTTCGCGGAGCAGTCTAATTGGATTCCTAAAATGGTTGGTGGTATCATTTGGCTTAAAAACAGGTGGTGCCGTTAAGGTGTAATAAATACTATTTGGATCAGTTGGTTGGTTTTTGAGTGTACTAATCAAAGAGGAAATGCTGATTTTTAAATTTTTTCCAATTTGCCCGTCGTAGTTTAGCCGGAAGTTGTAGCGCCGTAACCCAGATTGGATAACGATGCCTTGTTGATTTAAATAGCCGGCGCTGGCAAAAAAACGATGTGCCTGCGTACCACCGGTGTAACTTAGCTGGTTATTCAAGAGAGGAGCTGTCCGGAATACTTCCTCTTGCCAATTGGTTCCTTTGCCAAAAGCTTTAACTTCGGCTGCACTATATTTAGGTGCTTGGCTTTCCTGCTTTAAGGCTTTATTTATCAATTCAGCGTACTCTGTTGCGTTTAATAAAGGTATTTGCCGGGGCGCTTCTTGCAGGCCAAAATAGGTGTCAAAAGTTACTTGGTTGGATTGTGCCTGACCACGACGCGTAGTAATCAGCACCACCCCGTTCGATGCCCGAGTTCCATAGATGGCAGCAGCACCTGCGTCTTTTAAAATTTCGATGGAAGCAATATCGTTTATGTTTATAGAATTCAGAATTGACAAAAATGAATTTGCATTGCCCGATAAAGTTTGAATAAAAGGTACACCATCCAATACGTAAAGCGGTTCAGCGGAATTGAATAAGGTAGATATTCCCCTTACCCGTACGGCAGCAGCAGCGCCGGGCATACCTGAATTTTGAGTGACCTGTACTCCGGCTACCTGCCCCTTTAAAGCATGATCTACGGATATAACGGCTACTTGCTGTAATTGCTTTTGGCTAATGGTAGATATGGCACCGGTAAATTGACTTCTAAATAGAGAATGGTTGCCAAGATTAACTGAATCGATGGTAAGAGTTGTATCTTGAGTACCTTTAAACCAATTATTAGATAATAGAAAAGAACTGTTGTGGGATAAAGCAGTTAATGGGAAAAGAGAAAAAAGAGCAAAAGAAAGTAAATATTGTTTCATAAAGTGATTTGCACATTTTATAAATATATAAATTTTAAAATATAATATTTTAAAAATTTTTCATTTTTAACCTTTCTGCTTTAAAACGTACGGTTACTAACATTCTGCTTAAAGTTTGCGGGTGTAAAAAACAGTACTGCCATTAATATTTTAACTAATTTTGATAGAATAAACGCAATTTTACGAATGAATTATAATCGCAAAGATTACTCCGACGATGACCTGTTGCACTTATACCGCGGTATTTTACTGCCCCGCATGATTGAGGAGCGTATGCTGGTTTTGCTGCGCCAAGGCCGGATTAGTAAGTGGTTTTCGGGTATTGGGCAGGAAGCAATTTCGGTAGGCGCGGCTTTGGCGCTCGACTCCGACGAATATATTTTGCCTTTACACCGCAATCTCGGAATTTTTACCTGTCGTAATATGCCGCTCGACCGGTTGTTTGCCCAATTTCAAGGGAAAACCACGGGCTTTACCAAAGGCCGCGACCGGTCTTTTCATTTTGGCTCGCAGGAGCACCACATTGTCGGCATGATTTCGCATTTAGGCCCGCAACTAGCCGTAGCCGATGGCATTGCTTTAGCCGACTTACTTGCTAAGAAAAAGAAAGTAACTCTGGTATTTAGCGGCGATGGCGGAGCCAGCGAAGGGGATTTTCACGAAGCGTTAAACGTAGCCGCCGTCTGGAATTTGCCAGTAATCTTTATGATTGAAAATAACGGTTATGGTTTATCCACGCCCAACTCGGAGCAATTTAAATTTAATTATTTTATTGATAAAGGGCCCGCTTACGGCATTGATACTTTACAGATTGACGGCAACAATGTAATAGAAGTGTACGATACTGTCCGGCAGGCTGCGGCCAGTATGCGCAAAAATCCCCGCCCGATTTTAATTGAAGCCATGACGTTTAGGATGCGGGGCCACGAAGAAGCATCCGGCACGAAATACGTACCGCAGGAATTATTTGAAAAATGGTCGAAAAAAGACCCGGTAGAAACTTACGAAAAATACCTGCTCGACGAAAAAGTGCTAACGGCGCGTTTACTAGCCGCAACCCGTGATGAGTTTAAAGCCAGCATTGATCAGGGCTTAGAAGCAGCTTTTGCCACACCCATGCCTACTGCCGATGCAGCTACCGAGTTAGCGGATGTATATGCCCCTTACAATCCTATTATAGAAAATCCCCAATCCGGTCAGCAGTCAGAAAAGCGCTACGTAGATGCCATTACTGATGCCCTTCGCCAAAGCCTGGAAAAATATCCCGAACTAGTATTAATGGGGCAGGATATTGCCGAATACGGGGGCGTGTTTAAAGCAACAGAAGGTCTGGTAGCGCAATTTGGGAAAGACCGCATCCGTAACACCCCGCTCTGCGAATCGGCCATTGTGGGCATTGGTTTAGGATTATCGGTTAAAGGCAAGAAATCCGTAATCGAAATGCAGTTTGCCGATTTTGTGAGCTGTGCTTTTAATCAAATTGTTAATAATTTAGCTAAATCGCATTACCGCTGGGGTCAAAATGCCGACGTAGTTATCCGAATGCCTACCGGCGCCGGTACGGCAGCTGGTCCTTTTCACTCCCAATCCAACGAAGCCTGGTTTTTTCATACCCCTGGTTTGAAGATTGTGTATCCTTCTAACCCTTACGATGCCAAAGGATTGTTGAATGCCGCTATCTCCGATCCCAACCCGGTAATGTATTTCGAACATAAATTACTGTACCGTTCCTTATCTGCTCAAATTCCGTATGATTATTATACCTTAGAAATTGGGAAAGCCAACTTAGTAGCTGAAGGTCCTGATTTTTCGATTATCACCTACGGCATGGGAGTGCACTGGGCTACGCAATTACTCCAGGCCATGCCTCAAGTAAAAGCCGATATATTGGATTTAAGAACCTTAATGCCCTGGGATAAAGAAGCTGTGCGCACAACTGTTCAGAAAACCGGCCGGGTATTAATTGTACACGAAGATACGGTAACCGGGGGCATAGGAGCCGAAATAAGTGCCTGGATCTCCGAGCATTGTTTTCGCTATTTAGATAGCCCCGTAGTGCGGGTGGGTAGTTTAGATACGCCGGTTCCTTTCTCACCACCCTTAGAACAAGAATTTTTACCGATTCAGCGATTAAAACAAAAAATAGAAGAGTTGCTGCAATACTAATAAATGAAATACAAGCAGTAAATTATCAAAAGCCCAATTTAGACCATGTTTTATTTAATGAGATTATTTTGAGGTAAATCGTGATAAATCTGGAGAAATAATGGAGTATCTAATTTTGTTATAATTAGTTTGTTACGAGGCTTTTTAGAAGTAATAGTAGCCTGATTAAAGAAATATAGAGCGGGGAAGGAGAAATTTTAAAAATAATATAGTAAAATTTATATATTTATTTGGTTTATATAATTTGGTTTGTTAATTTAGGCTTATATTTATATATTATTATGTTTAAACCCGATAGAAGCTATTTACCAGTGCTATTTAGAAATGGCATAACGTCCATTGGCGTTTTTCTACCGGTTTTATTAATCTATTTGGTATTGCTTACAAGTTGTAACAGCGGCAAAATTCCTTGCCCGAAAATTGGCAATAAGCGTGGGTTAGCTTTTTTTAAAAAAAAGGCTGATCCAACCATTCCCAATCAGGAAGGATTTGGCCAAAGTAAACCCACCAGTTACGATAAGAATGGATTAATGAAAAAGAAAAGTTATAAAAGCTTAAAGCAAAAACCAAAGCGTTTAAAATCAGTATAATAGGTGTATGCTGATATATAAATCGAAGTCATTATGAATACAAAACTGCTCTCCGGATTATTGTTAAAAACTACTTTTGTTTTTATAATATTTATGCTAGGTCTGCATATACAGGTATCTGCGCAAATTGCTTTTGTGGGCAACAGTCAGTTAAAAGCAGAAACTAAGCGTAGCAAACGGGAGGCGGCTCGTATTGATTCCGATTACAAAGAAACACATCTAAATACCAATTATTTTACGTATAAGAAGGGCAAAGCTAGCCGGAAGCGGGTAGAAGTAGAAGAAACCTGGGAAGATTACAAGTATAATAACCTAGACCAGTTTACTTATACCGAGCCCGTAAAACTTAAAATTAAACGCAAGAGTAACCGGAAGAAAAAATAATTAATGTATTTACGATAAAAAAAGAATTATTCATGATTCAATGGAATGCCCTTACCTCTGCCGAACAACTGGATAATATAAAAGCAGAATCAAAACAGCAACCAGTTATTATTTTTAAACACAGCACCTCGTGTTCCATCAGCGCCACCGCTAAAAGCCGGTTAGAGCGGCAATGGGATTCGGTAGGTTTAGAGAATGTGAAGCCCTATTATTTAGATTTGCTTTCTTACCGGACAGTTTCGAACCAGATTGCCTCTACTTTCGACGTACGACATGAATCACCCCAACTACTTTTAATTCAAGATGGCGAATGCACTTCCGATTGGTCGCATTTAGGAATTAAACTGGAAGAAGTAAAAAAAGCGTTGGTTTAGTTAATCAGATTGAAGTGAAAATTTAAAAAATAATTATAATTAGAAAGAGAAAGGAGTTCCGGATTTTGCTGCTACTAACAACTTAGCCAGCAAACCCGGAACTTCTTTTTTTAGCTGCTGAGATGGCAAAGGTTAAGTTTTACTTTGATACAATGAAACAACGGTAATAGCGTTTAATTTTTGATAAAAGGTCAGCTTAAATTATGGGCATAAAATTTATTTTAACCGGGTAATAGGCAACCGTATTGCCTGTATAATACTTTGTTGAAAGAGTCCAAGGTTTATTCCTTCCTTCGTGATTTTCTCAGGATCTAAATTTTAATTTCAACAGTTTTAAGTTAAATAGCAATAAGATAAAGTTGGTGTTTTCTTTGAAGTAGTTTTTTTGAAAATAGCGTATTGGGAAGGGTTCTTTTGTGGCGAACTGGATAATACTTTTTATTAATATATAAGTTTAATAGCAGAGGTAACTAACTAAAATAGAAAATATTATCTGGATAAACTTATTTTTGAGGTGCCCGTAAATTTATTTAATTTTAACCAATTTAAATGGTTATCAAAGTGTTAAAATATATACTTTTTTTCTTTACTCTTAGTTTAGCTACCATACCTACCTACGCGCAGCAAGACGACCAATTGCCGCAAAAAGAGTTTACTTATGGTATTAATTTTAATACCAACGGCGGGCTTATTGGGGGCGGTGTAATTAAATCGTCGCGCTACTTACAAAACAACTGGTTTAAATTTTGGGCTTTAGAAGTAGTAGAAGTAAAGCACCCCAAAGAAAACCGCAGCTACTCGGCCAGCACCGGCAACTCCTTTATATACGGAAAAGCTAATTACTTATTTGTACTTCGCCCCGAAATTGGCCGCGAATACGTTTTCTTCCGGAAAGCGCCGGAAGCGGGAGTGCAGGTTAATGGCTTTTTCTCGGCCGGACCTTCTATTGGCTTACTAGCTCCTTATTATATAGTATACGACTACACCGATTATTCCCGCGGACCTAATGCCGTAGCTGATTACCGGGTAGAAGCCTACAACCCGGCAATCCACACCGATTTTGAAAATAGAATCCGGGGGAGTGCTGCATTCTTTACGGGTTTAGGCGAAAGTAAAATCCGGCCCGGATTGCATGTGCGGGGTGGGGTTAATTTTGAGTATGGCCGCTACCGCGAAGATGTTACCGGGGTAGAGGTAGGTTTTGTGCTCGAAACTTTTGCCAAGGAAATGGTTATTATTCCGCAAGCAGATAACTCTCAATTTTTTCCATCGTTTTATTTAACGCTGTATTACGGTCGCCGGAAGTAAAAAAAATCCTGTCTTTTTATTGCATTGCTAATTTCTTAAAAGCGGTAGCTTAATAAGGTTGCAACATCTTGCCTTATTTATTGTTATTAATGCAGAGCAATTGGTTACTTGCTTTCAGCTATCAAAATTTAAATTTTTAAAAATTTCTTAAATTAGTCGCTTAGAAAGGCAGCTTAATTTACTTTAGGTTTTACTGCGGCTAAATTGTAAGAAATTTATTGCATCCGAATAATTGCCTATCTTTGTATTATGGAAGAAATTGTTATGCTTCCGGTTATTCAGCCGGTAGAAGCGCCAGTCAAAGCGCGTAAGCCTGATTGGTTACGGGTTAAATTACCTGTTGGGAAAGAATACGCCAAGGTTAGAAATCTGGTAGATCAATATAAATTACATACCATCTGCGAAAGCGGCAATTGCCCTAACATGGGCGAATGTTGGGGAGCAGGTACAGCTACTTTTATGATTTTGGGTAACGTTTGTACCCGTAGTTGCTCGTTTTGTGCGGTGACAACTGGGCGCCCGAACGAATACGACCAGGACGAGCCGCGCCGGGTAGCCGAAGCCATTAAGCTGATGGGAGTAAAACACGCCGTTATTACTTCGGTAAACCGGGACGAATTAAAAGACCGTGGCGCCAGCATTTGGCACGAAACCGTGGTGCAGGTAAAGCAATTATCACCCGAAACAACCATCGAAACCCTTATTCCGGATGTAAAAGCCAATTGGGACGCTTTAACTACCATGATTTCGGCGGGACAGGAAGTGGTATCTCATAACATGGAAACCGTTAAAGAATTATACCGCATGGTGCGGCCTCAGGCAAAATACGAACGCAGCCTGGAGCAGATTAAGCGCATTAAAGCTTACGGCAAACGTACTAAATCTGGCATTATGCTGGGCGTAGGCGAAACCAAAGATCAGGTTTACCAGGCCATGGACGATCTGGTGGCAAACGGTTTAGATATTCTTACATTAGGCCAATACTTGCAACCTACCAAAAGGCATTTAGAAGTAGCCGAATTTATTCATCCGGATTTATTTGCCCATTACCGGGAAGAAGGACTAAATCGCGGACTTAAATACGTAGAAGCTGGGCCTCTGGTACGATCATCTTATCACGCCGAGCGGCACGTATTTATCTAAAATATAAATAGTTAAGTTTATAGAAAGCCCCGTCAGTAATCTGACGGGGCTTTCTGTTTTTAGAGCAAAAAATCAAGCTGGGTAAATGGTAGTAAATAAAAAAAATATAAAAATTTTAGTATTAATATGTAATTATATATAAAAGTGGAATCATATTTGTAATTGTATATAGTAATTATATGTATTACTAAGTAAGTTCGTGCTACATAATGACTTACAAAATGCTTTATATATTATAATCATTATATGAAAAGAGTATTACCCATTATTATCTTGTTACTTTTTGCAGCATTTCAACTATATGCGCAACAAGAGAAGGCTCCGGATTTAAAGGCAGCTCAAAATTTTGCTGTGCTAGGACCGGCTGGTATTACAAGTACAGAGGAAACGGTAATTTACGCGGATGTGGCAGTTACTACTGGTTCCTTAACTGGTTTTAATCCGGAAACAGACCAAGGACGGGTTCTTCGTAACGCGGAAGTAAACAATGCAACAGCCGAGGCTGTGCAGCAAAGTGCGAAAGAAGCCTATGATTTCTTAAAAAATCAGTCGGCAACCAATACGCTGGAGCCCAAATTAGGTAATGGTTTTACTCCCGAGAATGATCCGGCAGTTACAAACGGTATGGTTTTAACTCCGGGTGTATACAGCTTTAGCAGTCCTGATGTGCTTTTGTCTGGCCTGTTGCGGCTGAACGGCTTAAATCGCCCGGATGCCGTTTTCATTTTTAAAATAGATGGAAATTTAACTTTTGAACCTGGTTCTGTTATCAATATAGAAAGTGGTACCCAGGCAAAAAACATTTTCTTTCAAATTAATGGTGTTATGGTTCCAGCTACTTCTGGGGGCATAACAGGCGCCAACTCGGCTTTAAGAGGTAATTTTCTAGTAAATAACAATGATTCTCCTACGGGCGAAGCCATTCGGTTGAGCGATGGTGCCAGCGTAGAAGGACGTCTTTTTGCAATTAACGGCAGTGTTACCCTCCAGGATAATAATATATCTCTGGCCAATGTAATTGAAGCAGATTTAAGTGTTACTAAAATTTCGTCGCGCAAAAAAGTGCCAATCGGCGAAGAAGTAACTTTTACAATAACCGTAACCAACTACGGCCCGCAAGAAGCCACTAACGTGCAGGTAATAGAAGATTTTCCGTGGGCTTACATGGATGTGGTTAGCTATGATGTAGCTTATCAAAATACACCTGGTACGGCCGATGTTATTGTGGATCGTAACAATAAGATCTTCCAGTTTAAGCTAGGAAATTTAAAATTAAAGGAAAAAGTAATTATTACGGTAATTGCCAGAGCGTTAGTAGCTAAAACCGAAGTAACAAACCTGGTTTCTGTTTTATCTGAAGTAAAAGATTCGAATCCCACGCAAGATAATGCCCAGGTAACAGTAGAAATACCCGCAACTTCAGCTAATCTACAGGTAACCAAAACAGTAGATAAAGAAGTGGCTAATGTGGGTGATGAGTTAGAGTATAAAGTTCGGGTTGAAAATTTAGGGCCTAACCGGGCTACTAACGTTACCTTAACCGATATTTTCCCGGCCAATTATTTAACTGTTCTCGGTGAACCAGTAGTTAGCCCCGGAACCCTGTATACGCAAAATATTTCTTTCGATCCTACTTCACTGAGTAGTTCTAACTTGTTTACCATCGGAACGCTGGAAGTAGGTCCGGATAAAGCTGTTGAGTTAATAATCAGAGCCCGTATTATTAAAAGTGGTAAAATAATCAACAGAGCTGAGATATCTAATAATGCGGTAACGGACCCCACCAGCCTAAATAACCGAGCCACGGTTACTACAATTGCAGGTGATGTGCCACGAGCAGATTTGCAAATCACGAAAACGGCTGATAATGCTACCGTAGCGTTAGGTTCTGAAGTAACGTATACCCTTACAGTGCGCAATAACGGCCCGAAAGAAGCTACCGGGATAGTTATAACCGATGAATTATTTAACGATTTAAAAAATGATCTTACATATGTTCGTTCTTCTCCGGAAGCTGTATTTGATAATATTGCCGGTGTTTACACCTGGGATGTAGGCAGTTTAGCGGTCGGGGCTCAAACTTCCGTTACCATAACAGCAATTCCCACTATTGTAGGTCAAGTATGGAATACGGCTCGGGTTACTGGTAATCAGGTAGATTTAAAGCCATCAAACGACGTATCTCAGGTTGTAATTTGCGTAACACCCCGGGTTCCGGTATTAATTGCGGGCAAAACACAAGTATGTGTGGGGGATATTATAACCTATTCCGTAGAAAATTCAAATGGAGTTACCGGTTTTCAATACAACCTGCCTAAAGGATTTACCAAAATAACTGGTTCTGGTAGCACCATTGTAGTGAGAGTAGATGCAACGGCCCAAGAAAACTCCGAGATATCTATTGTTCCACTTAACTTAAATAATGTTTGCGCTAACGGGGAACCTTTAGTGGTGCGTGTAAAAGTAAATCAGGCGCCGGTACTACCTGAAGCTATTAACGGACCGCTTGCTTTTTGTGCTGGTTCAGAGCAAACATTTAGTGTTGCTCCGGTTGCTGGTGCTGCAACTTATACCTGGAGTGTACCCGCAAACTGGCAAATTCGGTCTGGCCAAAATACTACAAGCATTACCGTAATCGTAGGTACTAATCCAGGTACAGTATCTGTTTCAATTGCTAACACATGCGGAGTGGGTGGTAGTGTAACAACCAGCAATATTACACCAACTGCTATTCCCGCATTACCAGTTATTACCGATAAAAGTGGTGCGTGTTCCGGCTTAATGTACTCTATCAATGAGGTGCCAGGGGCAAGCAGCTATACCTGGACTGTTCCAGAGGGCTTTACCATTGTGGCCGGCCAGGGTACAACTACCATTAAAGTTGCTGCCGATGGTTTAGATCGCAAAGGTACCATTACGGTTATAGCAAACAATGTAAATGGCTGTTCTAGTGCAGCCGCTACCTTGGCAGCAGATGCCAGAGCTGCCGATGCAAACCTGATTTTCCCAACTGCCTTTACTCCAAACGGCGATGGTAAAAATGAAACCTGGGAAGTGAAAAACCTGACTAAGTTCCCCGAAAATGAGGTTCAGATTATTAACCGCTGGGGTAATGAAGTATACCGGGCTAAAAATTACCAAAACGATTGGCGGGCAAATGGCCTAGGCGAAGCTACTTACTTTTATGTACTGCGGGTAAAATTATGCGACAATACCACCAAAGTTTACCGGGGTTATATCACTGTAGTAAGATAATCAACAACGAAAATTGAAAAATTTAAATATGAAATTACGTTTATTTATTCTTGCCATGCTGGTGTCTTTTAGTACCCTAGCGCAGCAAAAACCGCAGTATACCCAATACATCTTCAATGGCTTGGTTATAAATCCTGCTTACGCGGGCAGTAAAGATGTGATCCACTTAAACGCCTTTTATCGGACGCAATGGACCGGTCTGGAAGGAGCTCCCACTACGCAGTCTTTCAGTATTGATGGCGTAACTAAATCTAACCGGATAGGTATTGGTGCTCAAGCTGTTAACGATCAGATTGGGGCTCAGCGGCGAACTTCTGCCACCATCAATGGCGCTGTAAAATTAAATGTGTCTGAAACAGGCGTGTTAAGTTTAGGAGTAGCCGCTGGTGCATCGCAATTTAGAATAGACCGGAACAAACTAACTACCATAGATCCAGATGATCCTACCATTATTAACGCGGAAACAAATGTTATTAATCCGGATTTAAGAGTTGGTTTATACTTTCATACGGACCGGTTTTATTTAGGCATGTCAGCCACTGACTTGATTGGGGCAAACCGGGAATTTGCCTTTAACACCGACCGCAACTATTTTCTTACGGCTGGTTACGTTTTCGATTTAGGAGAACATTTAAAGTTTAAGCCTTCTGTTCTGATGAAAGAAAACTTCCAGGGGCCTACCAATATTGATGTAAATGCATTCTTATTAATCGAGAACCGTATTTGGTTGGGTGGCTCTTACCGGACTGCTGCCAATATTTTTAAAAATAATTTTGAAGCAACCAGTTTAACTGCCAAAGATGCCGTTTCTGCCATAGGAGAGATATTCTTATCACCTAAGCTTCGGTTGGGTTACTCCTACGATTTCACCCTAACGCAGTTAAATAATTACAGTACGCATGAGTTTTCTTTAGGGGTTTTACTCTTCAAGAAAGCAGAAACTAAAATGTTGACTCCCCAATATTTTTAAAAATTAGCTACTCGATTACCATGAAATATACTTATACAAACGTTTTTATTTTATTACTGGTAGTTGCACTAGGCAGCTTACCTGCCCGATTGCAGGCTCAATCGGCTCTCCGGAAAGCGGACCAATATTTTAATAGCTATAAATATGCTCTGGCAATAGAAGAATACAAGAAGGCTATTGAAAGCAAACCACCTACGCTGGCTGTTATGCAACGTTTAGCCGATGCTAACCGGCTCAGCAACCGTTCGGTAGCAGCGGAGTCTTGGTACGCCGAAGTAGTGAAAAACCCGGAAGCAGACCCCATAAACATTATGTACTATGCCCAAATGCTTCATACCAATGGCAAGTACGATGAAGCTAAAGTACAATACCTGCAATACGCCGAAAAGCAACCTGCTGAAGCTGCCCAAGCACGTAAGTTAGCGGATGCCTGCGATACTGCAGCGCAATGGTTAAAACGTTCTCCTTTGTTTGAGGTAAAAGCAGCTACAGAACTTAACACGTTGTACTCTGATTTTAGCCCAATTCCGTATAAGAATGGCATTATCTTCACTTCGGACCGGAGCGTAGCTGGAGCGGGAAAAACCAAAGAGAAAATTTTCGGTTGGACTGGCCGTCCTTATTTAAAGTTGTACTCCAGCGAAAAAAATGGGCTTACCTGGTCTAAACCAACTCTGCTAACTTCTAACATTAATGCAACTTACCATAATGGTCCGGCCGCTTTAGATTCCGTTAAATCTACCATTTACTTTACGCGCACTAATCTGGTAAAATTAAAAAATACAAAGGCTAATCCGGACCCAACCAGTTGGGTAGAAAATCCATTTGCTTCTGGTTTTATTAACCGCCTGGAAATCTATTTTGCTGAGAAACAAGGTGAAAAATGGGCGGATGCTAAGCCTTTTGCTTATAATAAAATAGAAGAATATTCGGTAGGCCATCCTGTTCTATCACCCGATGGGAACCTCCTTTACTTTGTTTCGGATATGCCCGGTGGTTTTGGCCTTACTGATATCTACTACTGCGAACGTATGGGCAATGGCTCCTGGAGCAAACCAGTAAATGCCGGTAATACTATTAATACCAGCGGACGCGAAATGTTTCCTGCTTTCGATCAAAATGGAACCCTGTACTTTTCTTCTGATGGACATGCCGGTTTCGGCGGACTTGATTTGTTTTCTGCTAAAGGCGAACGTTCAACGTGGTCAGCGGTAACTAATTTAATGGCGCCTATCAATTCTTCGCGGAACGATTACGGCATGTTAGTAGAAGGCGCCGGACAAACCGGTTTGTTTTCTTCCGATCGTTTTAGCGAGGAAGCAACAGCAGATATTTATAGCTTTTCTATGATTCAGCAGCCTGCTGTACTAGCCGTAACTACTTTAGAGCGTTTAGCCGGCCAGATTGGTAAAAAAAGTTTAATGCCTCTCAGCAATGTTCGTTTGCGTTTAACCCAACCCAATAGCCGTGACTCCATAATAGTTACCTCTGATAAAAAAGGACATTATTACTTCAATGTATTTAAAGGAAATAATTATGCTTTGCTAGGATCTAAAGCTAATTTCTTAACCCAGCCAGCAGACGTGCAGATTTCTTTAAATGCGCCAGATACCGTAAATGTTACTTTACTTTTTGATCGCATTCAAACAAATACCCCTATTTCTTTAGCAAACATCTATTTTGATTTAAATAAATGGGAAATCCGTCCGGATGCAGCGTTAGAACTAGATAAATTAGCCGCTACTTTACTGGCAAATCCTAAAGTGAAAATAGAAATGGGATCGCATTGCGATAGCCGCGAGGGAGATAATTACAATCAATTACTTTCTGAACTGCGTGCTGAAGCAACTGTAAATTACTTGGTATCTCAAGGTGTAGCCCGGGAACGGTTAACAGCCCGAGGGTACGGCGAGTCTCAACCGGTAAACAGATGCGTAGATGGCGTTTCTTGTTCGGAAGAAGAACACCAACAAAATCGCCGGACTACATTTAAAATTCAAAAAGAATTAGCTTCGAAGTAAAAGCAACAATGCCCCAACAAAAAAGGCTTCCTTAGAGATAAGGAAGCCTTTTTTGTTGGGGATTATAATAAGTGTTTAAAATAGATATTTTTTAAAAAAAGTTAATGCGGCTAAGGTTCTAAAATAATTTGCATAGATAATGGTTATATCTAACCTATATTTACGATGTTTTTGATGCGAATGCCTGGTTGTTATGGCGATTTCCAAAGCATTTTTAATTTAAATGGAAATAGAATAATAACTTCTTTCGCCATCACGTCCATACTTTATTACTATATTCTAAATGAAAATTTCTTTACTGATTTTAGTTCTAAGTTTTTTAGTATCAGCATCTTTTGCGCAAAGGCAATATTCAGGTAAAGTTATAGCAGCTACAACGCAGCAACCATTAGCAGGGGCAAGTATCAGTATTCTGGGAGCGAGCGATGGCACAATAACAAACGACAAAGGATATTTCTCTTTAACAATCCCCTCGGAAGAAGATACTATTGTAATTTCTATAGTAGGATATTTCCCTAAGAAATTAAAGGCGGCAGTCCTGCAAAATACAAGATTAATTTACTTGCAAATTGCTGATAAAGCGTTGCAGGAAGTAGTAATATCCGGTTATGCCACTAACCGCCCGATCCAGCAAACAGCTGCCTCGGTTGGGTTATTAACGCCCCGCGAGTTAGAGCGTTTTAGTACCACTTCCCTGGTGCCGGCTCTTAATACCTTACCAGGAGTACGGATGGAAGAACGGGCCACAGCCAGCTATCGATTATCCATCAGAGGGAGCAGTTTAAGGGCTCCGTTTGGGGTCCGGAACGTGAAGATGTACTTAAATGATGTGCCCTTAGTGGAAGCTAACGGAACTTTACCGGTTAATTTAATTGATGCGGGTACTATTGGGCGGATTGAAGTTTTAAAAGGGCCGGCAGGTAGCGTGTATGGCGCCGGTACCGGCGGTACAGTTCGTTTAGAAACAATCCGGCCAAATGCGGGAGAAAGTTCTTTGGAATCTAGTTATTTAGCCGGGTCATATGGCTTGCGCCGGTACACGGCCACGGCTGCTACTGGTTCAGAAAAGTCAGGTTTTTTGGTTCGTTATGCTAAGCAACAACTGGACGGATACCGCCAGCAAAGCGCTATGGACCGGGATGCCGTTTTATTAACCGGACAATTATACCCATCCGATAAACAGACCTTTAGTTTTCATGGCTATTTTACCGACTTATATTATCAATTACCCGGAGCCCTTACCCGGGAACAATACAATGCAAACCCACGGGCGGCCCGGCAAATAAATATTGATCAAAAAACATCGCTTTCATTGCAAGGCATTAATTTAGGCATGGGGCATCAATACCAGTTTAATGAACATTGGAGTAATAATACCGCTCTATTCGGGGTATTTTCTTTTCTGGATAATCCGTTTACTACGGATTACGAGCGTAATGCTAATCAGTCTTTTGGCGGCCGTACACAAACTACTTACGCAACTTCTATTTCGGATTTGCCTGCCCGGTTTACCTTAGGCGGGGAGTATCAGCACAGTTTTGTAAATTCACGGCATTATGAAAATAAAGTAGGAGAGCCGGGTAAGCTAAATTTTGACGATGAAGTATCTACAGATCAAGGTTTTGTTTTTGCCCAGACTGAGACCAATTTACCGGGCAATTTTATTTTTACATTAGGCGCTAGTTTAAACTTTATGCGTTACGATCTAGCCCGAGTATCTGATGCCGATACTACCAGTAACTACCGGAATGAAAAACCAATTAATCCTCAGTTTTCGCCCAGGATAGCTCTATTGAAGGTGATCAACCCTAATCTATCTGCTCATGGAAGTATTAGTACTGGTTTTTCACCTCCTACTGATTCAGAAATACGGCCATCGGATGGTAGCTTTAACACCCGCTTACAACCGGAGCGCGGCCTTAATTATGAATTGGGTTTTCGCGGTAGTGCCTTACAGCAAAAGCTTAGCTTTGATTTAGTGGGGTTTTGGTTTAAACTACATGAAACCATTGTAAGCCGAACTAATCCGGATGGAATTGTGATTTTTGATAACGCTGGCGCTACCCGGCAACAAGGTATTGAAGCAGCGTTGGCTTATACTTTTATTCAAAATGCCAACCGGCCGGTAAAACTTTTTAAAGTATGGAGCACTTATGCTTATAGCCATTTCCGGTTCCAGGATTATGTGCAAAACGATGCAGATTATTCGGGCAATAAGCTAACGGGTACGCCGCCCCACGTTTGGTTAATGGGCTTGGATTTTGAAAGCCAGTTCGGACTGTACGCAAATGTTACGTCTAATTATACCAGCAAATTACCACTGAATGATGCCAATACGGTTTATGCCGACTCTTACTTGCTGTTGGGGGCTCGGGCAGGAATCAGGCGGCAATTATGTACTAAGTGGCAAGCAGAACTCTACGGCGGAATTGATAATGCTTTGGATAAGAAATACAGTTTAGGAAACGACTTGAATGGCTTTGGCGGACGTTATTTTCAAGCTGCCCCAAACCGTAATTATTACGCGGGTGTTCAGTTAAAATTTTTAATTAAAAATAAATAATTAAGTAGGTCTTTCAAGAGCATAGCTGGTTGGTAGAAAAGACAAAATTTAAAAAATTACTTTTTAACCATTTTATCAGGTTCCCATTATAAATTTAAAAGTCAGGACAAAACAAAGGGCTTCTAAACTAGCAGTTTAGAAGCCCTTTGTTTTAGGTAAATCTATTTATTAAATTTTATTGCTCTACCGGTTTCCCAACAACTACTTCATGAATGTTATCGAATACATAATATTGATTTGCCAGGGAAAGTAATTGTTCCGGAGTAACGGATTTTACTTCAGTGATATAATCGGAGTAAAAGGTTAATGGCAATTGATGCAGAATAAGGTTCTTATACTTTTCAGATTGATCGAAAATAGTACTGAGATCATTAGCCAGTTTACCTAAAGTATAATTTTGTACCGTTTCCAGTTCTGATGCTTCCACGGGTTCATTCTTTAGCAGGGCTATTTCTTTGTAAATTTCGTCTAAAGTTTGCTGAGAATTTAAGTAGTTAACATCGGTAGCTATTAATAAAAGCGCATGCTGCTCCTTCGCGGAAATAGTAGAGTAAATACCGTAGGTAAAGCCTTTATCTTCGCGGATATTTTTCATTAAACGGGAGCCAAAGTACCCCCCCAGGATTTTGTTTAACAAGGCCAGTTTATGATAATCCGGATGATTCATGGCGGGCCAGGAACTGCCAACTCGGATAGAAGATTGCAAGCTATCTTCTTTAACCAGAAAATCTTTTTTGATGCTTCCGGTAGCCTTATAAGATTTAGCAGGCCGTTCTTCTTTGGCTAATAACGAACCGCCAAATAGTTGCTCTACTTTAGCTACGTTGGCTGCATCAAAATCCCCGCAGATGAAAATTTCGGCTTCCGAGAGGTTATAGTGTTTTTTGTAAAAGTCTTTTACTTCAGCTAAAGTAACCTGATTTAAAATTACTTCATCCATTCCGGTGGTGTATGGATGATTAGGGCCGTAAATGTTGCGGGTAAATAGCTGATTGGCTAAGTAAGAATTTTTTTTCTTCTCTACACTTACATTCTGGATTGTCCGGATTTTTAATAAATCAAATTCTTTCTCCGGAATAGTAGGTGAATGCAGGATTTCGGCAAACAGATCAAGTAACGGATTAAAATGCTTGGTAAGCGTGTATAACGTAATGCTAGTCCGATCAAAGCCTTGGTTGCTTTCCAGGGATGCCCCATAAAAGGCAATAATATCAGCAATTTGCCTGGCCGAATAGTTCTGGGTACCTTCTAAAAGCATTTTTGCCGTTAAATACGAAATGCCATTATAAGGTTCGTACCACTTGCCTGCTTTTAAAACAATTTCAAATTTAAGAATAGGCTGCGTAGCGTTATACAGGCAGTGTAAACGACTGCCATTCGAAAAAGTAGCTACTTCGGCAGCAGGTAATTGTACGGTGGTTATTTCTTGCAGAGCAGGTGCTACAGATCGGTTAAGCATGTATTTTTTATTCAGTTGGGCTGGTTGTATCTTCAGTACCTAAGTTTAAGTGTAATGTAAAGCGAATAGTGTTAGATAATGGGCTGGTTCTGTTTTGGTTAGGAACTAGGTAAGCGGCATCTAAGCCAAATTTCTGTGTCCGGATGCCTAAACCTAAACTTAAATAATGACGGTCGCCTTTTTCCGGACTTTCGTAAAAATAACCTAAACGAGCGGCAAATAATTGATTGTACCAATACTCTAAACCTGTATTTAAAACAACTTCCTGCATTTCTTCGCTAAAGCCACCAGGAGCATCAGTAAATGAGCTAAAAATGGCGCTAGGTACACTCTGGCCGAAATTAGCACCTTGTGACGGCACTAACAATTTATTAGCATCTACGGCCAAAGTTAAAGTATTGTAAGGATCTAACTCCATGGTAAAGGCCGTACCTAATTTTAAATTTGTAGGTAAAAAGTCTTTCCGGTCGGCGTTGGTATAAGCGATTTTAGCCCCAATATTAGATATATTACCACCTAAGGCTAGGTTATAATTTCGGGCACCCAGGGTAAGGTCTTTGGTATAGTATATACCAATATCCGCGGCGGCAGAGTTACCCGGTCTGGAATCGTTAATACCCGCCGAAAGGTTGGAATGAATAAAACGGGCGCCAACACCTAAGCTTAAATTTTCGCTTAATTGTTGGCCATAAGCTAGGCTTACAGTGTATTCTTTCGGGTTAAATTGTTGTACCGGGTTGCCTTGGTTATCGGTAAACTGAATATCGCCTAAGTCGAAGTAAAGAAGGGAAGCCGAAAAAGAAGCCCGTTCATTTACTTTTTTCACCGCCGAAACATAAGAGATAGACATATCATTAATGATGTTGCGTAACCATGGCGAGTAAGACGCGCTGGCACTAAAATCGGTGGTTATAAAACCTAATTTCGCAGGGTTATAAAAAGAGGCATTTACATCCGGCGAAATAGCCACTCCCACATCGCCCATACCAGCAGAACGGGCATCGGGGGCAATGGTTAAAACCGGAACGGCCGTGGTTACAACGTTAGAACCCGTAAAGCTTGCTTGGGCATTAGATAAATGAGAAATAAAAAGAGTAGTAACCGGAAAGGCTACTAGTAGACTTTTGAAGAATTTATTCATAATGGGTTTAGCGATTTCTAACGTTCTACTTTTTAAAATTTTAAAAATTTTACTTTAACAAAATTAATTTTTGGGTTTTGGATGCTTCTGAACCATCACGTTTGGAACGAACGTGGAGAACATAAATATATAATCCTTTACTTATAGCTTGGTTATTTTCGTTTAAACCGTTCCAAGATATAGCTTTTAATTGCGGTTTACTGGCAAAACTGGTGCCAGTTACTGTTTTTATGAGGCTACCAGTGCTATTAAATATATTAATTTTTATATCTAAGTCTTCACCCGCCCGGTTATGGTTAAATTGAAAGGTGGTTTGGTCCTGGACTGGGTTCGGAAAATTAAAAACCTGATCCAATACCAGCTTTTCTGAGCTGGCTACAATCAACTCAATTTCACTTTCGGCGGAGTTGTTATAATTGTCCCAGGCCTTAACCGTTAAGGTATGCTCGCCTACGGATAAATTGGTGAACGGATAACGAACCTGGCCAGCTTTGTAATTATCTATTTCGGCAGTATAATAGTTATTCAGGCTAATTGGTTTACTTTTATTGTTGTCTAAAATGGCAGTTATTTCGTGGCCAATCCCAACGCCGGTGGTGTTTATGCCGCTTTCATCGGCAATATGAGCGATTAAGGTTGTATTGGTACCAGTTAAGCCACCCGAAACAAAAGATTCATCGTCCATGAACAAGCGAATGGTTGGCGGCTTTGTGTCTGGTGGGCTCGTGGAACTGGCACCGCCCACTATAACATCCGTGTATACCCCGTGAGCATCACCTGAATCGGAATAGGCGTAAAAGCTAATCTTGCCTTTACCTAAATTATAGGCTATATCTTTAGGTACCATAAACGTTACAGAAAACAAACCATCCCGCACCGAGGCAATGCCATCGTAAATAATGTTTTCCCGGATTTGTACTGCCCGCACGTTGCTAACCCCATTTGCGCTCTCGTCGCCTAAAGTGTTTATCTGGGTTTCTTTTTCAAAAACGGTAGTTTGTACCCGTCCGTTAAAATTAGTTGCTACGGTATTATTTAAGTCTTTTATACTGCCGGTTAAGGTAATGGTGCTTAAAGCTTTTAAGGTGTCTATGCCGGTAGTAACGACCCGGTTATTTACTTTATCTAAACTAACTTGCAAGGCAGGGTAGGCCAACCGCATTGATGGATCGCAAAGTAAAGCAAAGTTTCGGTTATTTACTTGCGAAAGGCTGCTGTTTTTAGTTAACCGGAGTACATCGCCTAAACGGGGCATTTGGCCATTCATGGGGGTAAAGGCATATTCAAAAAAGTTTTTGTTTAATACGCGGTTTCCTCCGGCATATACCGGCCGGGTAGTAGAAATTAAACCTATGGCTCCCCCGTTAGCATTCAGAAGCGCTTGTTCGGCGCCCGAGGCTCGGGCCGGATCATCGTACCGGCCAAATTCGCAAGTGGCAGTAACCAGAAAGGTTAGTTTATCTTTATTCTGCCAGTTGTTTATCTGCGGAATAGTCACAATTTTTTCTTGCGCCAATGTAGTCTCGCTGCCATGGCCGGTATAATTAACCAGTAAAGCGCCTTGATTTAGCCCTTGGTCAATACTGGCGCTGGCCTCCGATGATACCTGCCCACTCGCATTGTTTTCTTGCTTAAACATATCCAGGTATATTTTACGCAAATTATAGCCCGGATGGTTGGCTTTCATATAATCAGCTAAAAATTCGGCATCGCGCAAATGTTCGTTGCCATCGCCATCATCCGCCACTAAAAGCAAGCGATTGCGCCAATTACCGAAAGTTTTGGGATCGTTGTAGTGAATGAGTTTATTAACTATTATTTCGGCTTCTTGCAATGTGCGTACGGGTAAACGGCCAATACCAATATCCAGTAAGTCCGGATTAGAGAAGTTAGTTTCATCCCAAAAGCCTTCGTTGTCGTCTAAAAAACCGTAGTAATCTTCCGAAGAATAACTTTCTAAAGGATCTAACGACTCCCGGGATTGGTAAACCGGAACGTAGTTGGTGTTGTTTACCGTTCGGTTTGCCGGGTTATTGGTATTTGCAGCTTTATAGTCGTAAGAAGCATCGCCAAACAATAACAGGTATAAAGGCGTTTCGGCATTTTTTCGATCATACAGCATTTTCATAAAATCGCGGATGGCCGTAACATCCTGCGCTCCCGAAGAGAATTCGTTATATATCTGATTTGTGGTAACTACCTTTGCCTGCAGGTTATCGTGGGTTTGGCGGTGAGTGGCCAACCGTTCGGCTTGCGGTAAAAAGTGAGGATGAGTTACAATTACCAGGTTTAATTTTCCGTCTTTATTTAACTCGTGCAGGTTCTGATTAATTACTTTTCCGGTAAAACTGGGTGCCGGAAAATCTTGGCCGGTAAACGCAATAAACTCTTTCAGCGAATCAGTGGCGGTAGTAAAAGTGGCTTCGGAGCCGTTATGGGTTAAAGATAAACTTTGTGGTTGGGTAGGATTGGTTACGTCCCAGACAACAGCTTCTGGTGGCATATTACCAATAGTAAAGCTGGATACCGCGCCCGGATAGATATTTTGCAAGGAGCGGAAGAGGGTTTGATTACCGCTGAGTTTTAAAGGCGCTTCCATTAAAATTTCTAAATAATCGAGATACCCCAAGGCAGCGGCGTTACCGGCCGTGTTATAAGTTACATTTACTTTAAGTTCGTTTGTAAAAGGTACGGCGCTGCTGTTTTGCTCAAAAGTGCTCACCTGAAATACTCCTACCGGATGATAATCAAAATTGCCTCGTCCGGCCACATGAATGGTTCCTAAAGCCGTGTCATTCAGTTTTAAATTAAAAGAAGTGTTGGAAGGTGCATCGCCCACTACGGCTGCCTTTACTTGAATAATTGACTCGGGTAAAATGGCCGGAACAGGAAAAATAAAATCCCGGCTTAAGGTAAAAGAACTAAACTCTTCGCCTAGCCATTGCCGACCCGATAATAGTTTGTTTTTTAAATCATCTTCGTGAAAAAGTCTTTCCTGGTAAGAGGTAATGGTGACAGTGGCCCCCGTAACCAAAGCTTGATTTTGTACGCGTAAACCAGCAGTTTGGCCCACCTGCAGAAAATAATAGGCAGTATCGGAATAAATATTATACTGATGCCGAAAGGTTTGTTTGTTTGCTTCTAACTCCCAGGTATGCGGGCCTTGCGCGTAAAATAAAACATAGTCGCCATCGTCGAATTTGCCGTCTGTTTCGCCGGCTACGTAAATAGCATTCTCCACTAAATCGTCGGTGCGGGGAGTGGCGTTAAGTTGGGGCAACATGCCGCCACCATTGCCAAATAAGCGAATAAACTGCGGGCTTAAATTGGTAGTACTAATTCCTGTTTTTTGCAGCGCAGCTTTATCTAGTTTATACAAACCACTGGTAGTAACGCCAATTTTATACCACTCACCAGTACGCAATACCGAACCATCGGCGTACCGGCGTAATATCGGCTGGGGGTGAGGCGCCGTTTGACCAAATGCCGAAAGGGATAACCAAAAAAGTAAAAAGCTAAAAAGGCTTTTAAGCATATATCCCAAAAATATAAACAGAAGTTCTTAAAGAAAGGCGCTTTAAGAACTTCTGTTTTCAGTTCCTGTATGCTAATATGAACTGTAGAAAAAAGAAATTATTGCTGGGCGGGGGTAAGTTCGTACGAGTACGATTCCATAATTAAATTAGCCAATAATTTTTTACAGGCGTTTTCTACTTTTTCCTGCGCAGCAGCTTCGTTTTCGGCTTCTAAAGCCAGAGTTATGTGTTTGCCAATCCGTACATCGGCTACTTGTTCCAGGCCTAAATGTTCCAGGCCTAACATCACCGCTTTGCCTTGCGGATCGAGTAGTTCGGCGTGAGGCATAATATCAATTTCGGCGGTAAATTTCATGAGTAAGAAGGTTTTATTAAGGATAGAAGAATATATAAAACAATTATTAGTGGTATTGCCGCAAATTTAAGCAGAAACAACAAGGGTAAAGCAATTAATAGAAAAATAAACCGGATCGAATTATCTTTCCAGGTTAAATTTTTAAATTTTAAGGCAAACAGCGGTATTTCGGCTACTAGTAAATAACTCATTAACAGGGTTAAAACGCCCAAGGTAACCGGGTTTAGAATAAACTCATGCAAACCAAATACATCATTATCCAGAATAAGCGGTAACGAACTTATTAAAAGGGTATTGGCTGGCGTAGGAACCCCGATAAAAGAAGAAGTTTGCCGCGAATCAATATTAAACTTGGCTAACCGGAGCGCCGAAAAGATGACCATGATAAAGGCAAAAAATGGAAAAAGCTCCATGGTTACTAACGACGCTGCTTCGGAAGAGCGAATGGCTTGCTGCATTAATTTAAACATGATTACGCCAGGTAACACGCCAAACGAAACCATATCGGCCAAGGAATCCAGTTGTTTGCCTATTTCGGAATAGGCGTGCAGCAACCGGGCCAGCATACCGTCTAAAAAATCAAAAATAGCTGCTATATAAACTAATAAAGCCGCAAATACCAAATTATCCTGAAAAGCCGCAAAAATGGCGACGCAGCCGGTAAACAGGTTTAAGCAGGTAATGGTATTGGGAATCGCTTTTTTCATAATTTTTTAAAAAATTGCCCACGAACTAACGCAGAAAAGGATTAAATTTTTTCTCTTCGCCAATGGTGGTAGTGGGGCCGTGTCCCGGGTAAACCTTGGTGGAATCGGGCAGCGGAAATAATTGCGTTTTGATGCTCTGTATCAAAGTTTGGTAATTACCACCAGGTAGATCGGTGCGGCCTATACTACGGTGAAATAAAACATCGCCCGCAATTAATTGCTGCGATGCTTCGTGGTAAAAAACCACGTGGCCAGGCGCATGGCCGGGCGTAAATAAAATTTGCAACTCCGTTTTTCCAAACTGCAGTACCTGGCCTTCTTGCAAATAATGAGCGGGCAATAGTTCTTCGTACTTCGTAAACCCATAGCTGGGCCCAAATACCGCTTGGGCACGTAACGTGGGCAAATCTGTTTTGTGAATGGCTAAATCAACTTTGTAGGTATCGGCTACAAATTTATTGCCCAGCACGTGATCGATGTGGCAGTGGGTATTCACTAATTGTGTAACCTGTAAACCTTCGGTTTTAATAAAATCTACCAGGGTTTGCTGTTCACTTTTATCATAACATCCTGGGTCAACAATAATACACGTTTTGGTCTCGTCGTGCAGTACATAGGTGTTTTCCGCAAAGGCGTTAAAAGTAAAGCTGGTAACAATCATTTATTTTTAAATTTTTCGTATTTTAACAATGAGGCTGCCGGGGCTTACCCCAGTTTGCTGCTAAAATCCGGAATACGTGTTTACTGAAGTTTTGAATACTATTGATGGCTTTTATTTCAAATATAATCCTTTTGAAATAAGCGGTAAGTTACTAAATTCAGGAATACTTGTAGTATCTTAACCCGCATGATTTACGATTTTATCTTGGTAGGGCATGGATTAGCCGGCGGAATTTTAGCGCGTACTTTGAGTGAGCAGGGTTATAAACTAGCTGTTTTTGATACTTTTAAAGCCAACTCGGCTTCGCGGGTAGCGGCCGGATTAATTAACCCGCTGGCAGGCAAACGGTTTGCCAAATCGTGGCTGGCCGAAAAACTGGTGCCCTTTGCCATTGCTTTTTACCAGCAAATAGAAAAAGAATTTAATGTGAAAATTTGGCAACCGCTGCCTATTTTTAAATTTTTTTCATCGGTAGAAGAGCAAAACACCTGGATGGGTAAAAGTAGTAATCCAGCCATTCAGGAGTTTATTAAACAAGTACATCTGCGGTTGCCTTTTTCCGAAAGTATCAATCAGGATTTTGGCGCCATCGAAATAGCCCAAAGCGGCTACGTAGATGTAAATAAGTTCTTAGATTGCTTGTTGGTGGCCTTAGCTCAAAGCCATTTGCTTATACAAGAATTTTTTGAGTTTAGCAGGTTAAATTTAAATGCAGATTTTATTACTTATAAACAAGATAATAATACTATTACGGCCCGAAAAATCGTTTTTTGTGAAGGGTTTCAGGCAATTAATAATCCCTACTTTAGCTGGCTGCCTTTTTCGCTAAATAAAGGAGAAGTTTTAGACATTAAAGTGGATAATTTACCAGCGGAATGTATCTATAACAAAGCGGTTTACGTTCTTCCTTTTGGTACTGATGGGTTTAAAGTTGGGGCCACTTATAACTGGCGCGAAATAAATGAACAACCTAGCGCCGAAGCTTTAACGGAGTTAACGGAGCGGGCTGGTCAAATTTTAAAAAAACGCTTTGTGGTTACCAAACAAGCGGCGGGTATCAGGCCGGCGGTTAAAGATCGCAGGCCTTTAATGGGTTGGCACCCGGTGCACCACCAGATAGGTATTTTTAACGGCATGGGTTCTAAAGGAGTAATGATGGCGCCTTACCTGGCTCATAATTTTGTGGCAAACCTGCAAGGCGCTAAACTGGAGCCGGAGGCCGATATTAGCCGGTTCTTAAAATATTTTACGGGAATTTGATTCTTTCATATGAATAGTACTTTTAAACACGCTTTTACTTTTTATTGGCAAAAAGTATTTCTGCTGGCAATAGGAGTAATTTTTTTTAATTTAACCACCCAGGCCCAGAACCAAATGGTAGGGCAGGATGCCTTTGGCAAGAACCGCATTCAGTACAAGAGTTTCGACTGGCAGTTTTATAGCACGCAAAATTTTAACGTTTATTTTTATACCGGTGGCAAGCAAGCTGCTATTAATACCGCTGAATATGCCGAAAAGGAATTAAAGCGTATTACCAGTATTATCGGGTATTATCCTTACTCCAAAACCACCTTAATCCTGTACAACTCCATTGCCGACATGCGCCAAAGTAATATTGGCCTGAACGATGACCGTTACCAAACCGGTGGCGAAACCATGTTTTTAAAAAATAAGGTAGAGTTGGCCTTTGATGGTACCCAAACCCGGTTTAAGAAAAATATCAGCTATAATATTACCATGCTGCTCCTGAACGATATGATGTACGGAGGCAGCTTAAAAGAAGTATTGCAAAGCAGTTATTTATTGAAATTGCCCGATTGGTTTATAACCGGAGCCGCTACTTACATTACCGAAGGCTGGAACGTAGACATGGATAATTACATGCGCGATATGGTTATTAAAACCAAAAATAAAAAGCCGGAAGCCTTGTTTGTCCGGAACCAGCAGTTAGCGGGGCAAGCCGTCTGGAATTACATTACCGAACGGTACGGTTACACTTCTATCCAGAATATTTTAAATTTAACCCGTATCACCCGCGACGTAGAAATTGGTATTTCCAGTAGTTTAAACATTCCTTACCGGCGCTTTATCCGCGACTGGAATAGCTACTACCTGCAAATGAATTCGCAAACCAGTTCGCGCTTAACCACGGTAGATGCAAACCGCCAGTTATTCCGGAAAAACCGCAAAGATAATATTTACACCGAGCCGGTATTTACCCCCAATGGTACCAAAATGGCTTACGTAGAAAATGACCGCGGCCAATACGAAATTAAGCTCTACGATATTGCCAAACGGCGCATCACTAACATCAAGAAAGGCGGATACAAAACGCCCGATCAGCAGATAGATACTAAAATGCCCTTGTTGGCATGGAAATCGAACACGCAGTTAGGAATTGCCGAAATAAAACGCGGCGTGGTTACCTTATCCAGTTATTACCTGGACCGACGTAATTTTTCAATTTCAAAAGTTATAAAATCGATTATTGGTAAGCCCGATGGCGCTCTAAACCAATTTACCCAGATTTTAGACATGGATTACTCCGACGACGGAAAAATGCTGGTAATGAGTGCCGTGCGCGATGGTAAAAGTGATATTTATTTGTACCGGGGCCGTAAAGCCGAACAAATAACCAACGATATTTACGACGACCGCAACGTAGTTTTTATGAAAGGAAACAAAGGATTGTTGTTTTCTTCTAACCGCTTCCTGGATTCCACGGGTTCGGTAGTGCCGCAGTTCGATAAAGTAGTTAACAATTTTGATATTTATTACTACGATTTAGAAAAAACTGGCTTTGCATTTAAGCAGCTTACCCGTTCTATTTCTAACGAAACCAGCCCTAGGCCTTTAGATGAACAAAGCTTTTTGTATTTAGGCGAAGAAACCGGCGTCCGTTCGTTGTATCGGTATAATCTGGCTTCCGGGCAAAACGAAAGAGTTTCGGCTTATCAGCAAAATATTAAAAGCTACGATTATAACCCCAATAATAGTATGCTTACGTTTGTCGCCGCCGACCGCGACCGCGATTTTGTGTACCTTTTTCCTAATTTTAGTTTTCAGCCCAATCCGGATTTTAAAACAGTGCGGCAGCAAACGTTGGAGCAGCGCTCTATTCGCCCGGCGGTAACGGCAACTACGCCAAAAGAAACACCGCAAACGGCACCCGCACCTGCCGACACTACTCAAGCCACAAATACCCCGGATAAAGCAGTTGCCAAAGACAAAGCGGTAGATACCCGTAATTACGAGTTTGAAACCGATCAGCAAAAGCCCGCCCGGCCTAGGTCAATTACAGGAGCTCGCGCAAACCAAAATGCACTCGTACAAACCAACGAAGCCGTACAATTAGCCGGGCCTGTAAAATACGATTTGCGGTTTAGTATCAATAAACTAGTTACTTCGGTGTATCAGGACCCATTAATGGGCTTTGGTTTGGTAGCCGAAGTGGGTATGTCGGATATGTTCGAAGATCACCGGATTCGGGGTGGGGTGTTTTTAGTAACAGATTTACGGTCGAGTAACTTTTACGCCGAGTACAGCAACTTGAAACACCGTTATGATTTGCGGGTATCGTATCAAAAACAAAGCATTTTTACCTCATACCAAAGTAAAGATTTGCGGTATGGCCGGCATGAGTTTACCCCGGCGCTAATTTATCCGCTTACTCATAGCTTAAGCGTTCGGGTGTTGCCTAAGTTTGTGCATACCAAATATGCGGTTACCAATATTTTAGCCGAAGCCGATAGCGTCATGAATTTTGCCGGTGGTGGGGCCGAAGTTGTGTTTGATAACTCCGTAACTATGGGAGTAAACATGTACGAAGGTACCCGTATGAAAGCGGGCATTATGGCTTTAAAAGGTTTAGATAGAAAAGAAGAAGGATTTAATAAGTTTTACCTTGATTTGCGGCATTACCAAAAAGTGCACCGGCAAATTGTTTTTGCTAACCGGTTAACTTACGGCCATTATTTTGGGCCTTCGCCGAATCGCTTTATACTGGGTGGGATGGATAACTGGCTGTTCTCGTCTTACGACGATGACGGACCTAATATTTACAACGGTACTCCACCCCGGCCCGCAGAGTTGTTTTTCCTGCAATTTGCTACCAACATGCGGGGTTTTAAATACAACGCCCGGAATGGTACCTCGGCTTTATTATTAAATTCGGAGTTAAGAATTCCGATTGTGCAGTATTTATTTAAAGATACACCGATTGGTTCCGGGTTTTTCCGCAATCTGCAGTTTACCGGCTTTACCGATATCGGTTCTGCTTATACCGGGGTAAGTCCTTTTAACCGGAAAAACTCGTACAACACGCAAGTGCTAGGTGGTAAACAAGGCGACTTTAATACCAACCCATTCCAGGCTACGGTGGTTAATTACCGTAATCCATTCTTGTTTGGTTATGGTGTTGGTGCCCGTACTACCTTGTTAGGGGTGTATGGCAAAGCCGATGTAGCTTGGGGCCAGGAAAACTTTAGAAGCACCGGTCCGGTGGTATACGTTACTTTGGGTTACGATTTTTAAATTTTTAAAATTCTGTTAAAATAAAAAGCTCCTGGTTGGTTAAACCAGGAGCTTTTTATTTTAACAGAATATAAACGGATATAGAATTTTTAATTATCCTGTTGCCTAAGCATTACTGCTCTGCTAAGCTGGAACACTATCCATAATAGATTCAAAAATAGATAAACCTGCCAAGTTTCCTAAATCCGGGTCGGCGGCACGCTCGGGGTGAGGCATCATACCAAATACATTTTTACCGGCATTGCTAATACCCGCAATACTCTCCAGGCTGCCATTGCAATTAAAACAAGCATCGGTATTAGCGTTTTCGTCGCTGTACCGGAACATGACTTGCTCGTTGTCATTTAACTGTTTTAACGTATCGGCATCTGCAAAAAAACGACCTTCGCCGTGCGCCACCGGAATTTTATAAGCTTTGTTTACATCCAGGTGCCGGGTAGGCAATAAGGTATTGGTTTCGGGTTTTATGAACACATTCTTGCAAATAAACTTTTGCTCAATGTTGCGTAGTAAAGCTCCCGGTAATAAACCGGCCTCGGTTAAAATTTGAAAACCGTTGCATATGCCTAACACATAGCCGCCTTTGTTAGCATGGGCAATTACTTCCTGCATAATAGGGGAGAACCGGGCAATAGCACCGGAGCGTAAATAATCGCCGTAAGAAAAACCACCCGGTAAAACTATAAAATCACAGTTCTGCAGGTCATGATCTTTGTGCCAGAGGCGCGCTACAGGTTTATGCGACGTGCGGCTTAAAACTTCAATCACATCCTGATCGCAGTTAGAGCCTGGAAAAATTACTACTCCAAATTTCATGAGACAAATATAAGGGTTTTAAACCGCATTAAAATAACTCATCTGAGTTAATGTGTTATAGAATATCCGGAAAAACAAAAAGGCTACTTGGTAAAAGTAGCCAGCTAATTTTAATGTTTTCGTGTTAAGAACTGGTTTTATTTAAGTGAGCCATTGCTTCCTGCTCACTAATAATTTCACAATCAACCGTAATAAAATCGGTAACCGCATCATACTTATGAGAGCAATAAATATAATTTTCTGACTCGGTTTTGTAAATAGTATACGTAATGTGGGAATACTTCACGTTTTTGGTAGTAAAGGCCATTACTTTTAGTAGGTCTTTATCAAACTCTTTGCCGCACTTCGTCTTCAGAGTTTTATAAGAATTTAATCTCATTGTAAATACTAATTCTTTCGCTTTACCTTGTAGCGCACTGAAATAAGGATTTTAATGCAAAATTAGTTTCCAGTTTGGCAAAAACCAAATTTTAAAAATCGGGTAAAATGGGGGGAATGCAAATAAAAAATAAAAATATAAACATTACTTAATCCTGTAACTTTGACCTTTACTTGGATTACTTAAAATAGTACGAATGCTAAAATCAATGACGGGCTACGGCTTGGCCCAGAAAGAAACCGAACAGTATGCTATCTCCGTGGAAATAAAATCCTTAAATTCTAAAAGTATGGATCTGTCGGTTCGGATTCCGCGCTTTTTAGCCGATAAGGAACACGAAATCCGGAATACATTAAGTAAGAATTTGATCCGGGGCAAAATAAATCTAACGATTGATTTTACGCGTTCCCGCTTGGCTAAAACCCGCAATTTTATAAATACCGAATTATTACAGTTGTATTATACCGAATTAGAATTAGCAGCAGACCGGGTTGGGGCTAATAAAAATGAATTATTCCGGTTGGCCCTGCAAATGCCCGAAGTAGTGCAGCAAGGTTCCGGCACCGAAGAAGAAAATGAGGCGATAAGCTGGGACGAAGTGCAGGAAGTATTAACAGAAGCTCTGCAAAATTTTAATAATTTCCGGGTAGACGAAGGCAAAGCGCTTACAGCCGAAATAATGACTTACATTGATCGCATCCGGATTTTGCTGGCAGAAATTGATAAGCAAGACCCCATCCGGATAGAGCATATCCGGAACCGGCTCCGCAGTCACCTCGCCGAAATTAATACCTCCGAGCTGTTTAACGAGAACAGGTTTGAGCAGGAAATGATTTATTTTATCGAAAAGCTGGACATTGCCGAAGAAAAAGTAAGATTAATCAACCACTTACATTACTTTACCGAAACAGTGTATTTGCCCGAACCAACCGGTAAAAAATTAGGCTTTATCTCGCAGGAAATTGGCCGCGAAATTAACACCATTGGTTCAAAGGCCAACGATGCCACTATTCAAAGGTTTGTGGTAGAAATGAAAGAAGAACTGGAAAAGATAAAAGAGCAACTGAATAACATTTTGTAAATTTTAAATTTTTAAAATTTAAGCCGGCTGATCCGATGCGAATAGTATTCTTTAGTGCCAAACCTTACGATAAGCATTTTTTTGAAGAATTAAACCAATCTTTCGGGCACGAACTCCACTTTTTGGATGTACCCTTGCATGCCGATACCGCCGTGTTAGCCCGAGGGTTCGAGGCAGTTTGCATTTTTGTAAATGATGAAGCCAGTGCCCCGGTAATTCAACAGTTAGCCGACTTAAACGTAAAATTGCTGGCCCTACGATCTGCAGGTTTTAACCACGTAGATTTAACAGCAGCTCAAAAACATAATTTAAAAGTGGTGCGGGTACCGTCTTATTCACCGTATTCAGTGGCCGAGCATACCTTAGCTTTGGTGCTTACGCTTAATCGCAAAACGCATCGGGCTTACAATCGGGTACGCGAAGGCAACTTTTCGTTGAATGGTTTAATGGGGTTTGATTTACACGGCAAAACGGTCGGGCTCATTGGCTTAGGGAAAATCGGTTTTGCTACTGCTCGCATTTTTAAAGGTTTGGGTTGCCGCGTTTTAGGTTACGATATCGTGCAGTCGCCCGAATGCGAAGAAATAGGTATTAATTTTACCGATCTGGCTACCATTTACGCTGAGTCCGATATTATTTCTTTGCATTGCCCACTTACAGCAGATACGTTTCACCTGATTAACGAAACTACTTTAGCCCAGGTAAAACCGGGAGTAATGCTGATTAATACCAGCCGGGGTGCGCTGATTGATACCGTAGCGGTTATTGAAGGTTTAAAGCACGGACAAATCGGCTACCTTGGATTAGATGTGTACGAAGAAGAAGGCGATTTATTTTTTGAAGATTTATCCGATAAAGTAATACAGGACGATGTATTTACCCGTTTATTGGCTTTCCCTAATGTGCTAATTACGGGGCATCAAGCTTTTTTTACGCAAAATGCCATGCACAACATCGCCGAAGTAACCCTGCAAAACATCACCGATTTTGCGCAGGATAAAAATTTAAAAAATGCTTTATTTTAATTTTAGGCAGCTAATTGTTTACTGCTTTTAATAGGATGGGCTTATATTTTAAAATACTTTTTTACCAGATAAAAAAAGATAATACCCAGCACGGCTCCAATGGTGTTAAAGTAAATGTCAGCGATATCGGGCTGGCGGCCTAACCGCATTAAACCCTGTAATAACTCAATCAGCGCGCCGTAACTTACTGCCAAAAGTAAAGTAATTATAATGCTGTTGATATTTCGGGTAACCAGATTTGACTTAGAACGATAGTAGCCAAATAGTATTAGAAAAGACCAAATTAAAAATACAAACAGGTGCGCCAGCGAATTTATACTGATAAGGCTCCAATCCGGAACTTTAGGCAAAGCTTGCGGCGGTAATAAAGTTAATACCAGTATAATACTAGCCCAAATAACAGCCGGTATATAAGGTAATAAAAGCGCCAGCGTACCAGTACCTGGCGAAATAAGGCCGGCGCTTTGTTTTTTAAAATTCATTTAAGCCCCAACTAAGTCGCCGTAAGCTTCAGCGGTTAATAGTTCTTCAATTTCACTGGTGTCCGTAATAGCCAATTTTATCATCCAACCCTGGCCATACGGATCAGAATTTACCATTTCGGGGTTAGAATCCAGCTTTGGGTTAACTTCCAGTACAGTACCCGTAAGGGGACTAAATAAATCCGAAACGGTTTTTACCGCTTCTACGGTGCCAAATACTTCTTCTTTGTTTACTTGTTTATCCAGGGTGTCAATATCTACATACACAATATCCCCTAGTTCGCTTTGCGCAAAATCAGTAATGCCAACAAAGGCTATATCTCCTTCAATACGAACCCATTCATGATCTTTCGTATACCGGAGGTCCTGTGGTAAATTCATCTTTAGTTTCAGGTTTAGGTGTTTATTTAATTTCAGAGCTTCTATATCAGGGTGCTGAAGCAAATATAATAAGAATTTAACTTTACTTGCCTGGCTAATTTACAGCCTTACCATAATACCTAATTTTTAAAATAATGTTTTATTTATTGCGACAAGCTGTAACGTAACTGAATGCCACCTTCCGAAACTGTATTTTTAAACGAACTGGATATTTTAGGTTCCGATACTACCCTGGTAAAATAAAACTGGATGTTTAATTTTTGATTTACCGTATAATCAATGGTTGGTTTAATTTGAATTTGCTTGGTGCCATTGGTGGGTTCGTTTAAGCTACGCTCTAATTCAAAGCCGCCACCAGTACCCGTAGTATCGCTAATTATGGAACGTTGAATAGTGATGTTATCGCGTAAAGTAAAGTCAAAGCGGGCATTTAACTCATTTTTAAGAACAATGCGTTCGCCGTTGATTTTAAAAGGAACCCGGAAGTTAGTGGTAGCATAACCTAAGCCTATTACGTAATCTCTGATACCCACTTCGGTAACCTGGGCATTGGTAGCCATATTCAAGGCCAGGTTGCGTTCGGTGCGATATTCTAAGCGGCCAATTACATTTTTCTGGGTTTTAAAATTAATACCCAACAAAGGAGTTAAGCGCTCCATGATTGTTAATTGACTAATAACGTAATACGGCTCAAACTCATTTCGCTCGTTTTTAACCGTTGAGAAACCGGATTCTGGCTCGGTGTTGTATTTAAGCGAAGTAGCAAAGTTGTTAATGCTATACACCGAGCTGTAAGCGTGCGCCAAGGTAAACGAGCTAAAATACTGTTTAATAAATGGCAGTTCTGCTAAGCCATTATAATCTAAACGCCAGTTGGGCAACGGAATGCTTTTAAACAAATTGGTAGACCGGCCTGCTTTGGTTGTTGGATCATACGTGTTAATATCCTTACCAGTATAAGCATATATAAAAGCCGGTATTAAAACATCCTGCGAATTTTTGGTGTAAGTACCCGTTTTATCGGGGTTGGCGGCACCTAACCGGGGCGCAATAGTAGACCGGTATTTTATAAAATTATCAAATGCCTGCGAGCTATTGCCCCGTTTGCTTTCGAACATGGTACCTAACGATATAATGGAAGTGCTAAAAGAACCAGTGTGGTAGGGGTTCTGCAATTCTGGGGTGGTACTAATTGGCTCTCCGGTGGCTTCATCAACGGATAAGCGATAAAAAGCTTCTTCAATATCCGAACGTTCCCGGCGAGCTTCTACCTGGATGTTAAAGTTTTTAAAAGGTACCACATTGGTCCGGGCCGAGAAATTTTCGGTTCGTAAGCCGCTAAACGCCGTGTTTAATAAATGACTGTTTTGGGTATACCAACCGTTCCGGTAAATAAGATCATACAAATCACTTAACTCAAATTGCTTACCTAAAATAAAAGGCAAGCCCGGAGCATTAAAACCTTCGTCGAAGCCCAGGAATTTAGATTTAGGTAGATAGCCCGGCACTAAATTGCCTCGCGTTAACTGGTAAGTAAAATTAACGGATTGCACAGCCATTAATACTTTAAGCGTTGCTTTTAAGGCCCTTAGCTCGGGCTTTTTCTCGGTAGTATCTTGCGCGGCCTCTGTGCCTGGTGCTGCTGGTTGTGGTGGGCGGGCACCGGCGTTGGGCGTAGCTTCGTTAATTGCTTTTAAGAATTTTACCTTATTGTACAAGCGTAATAAATCTACTTTACCAGTAGCACTGGCATCGCTGTTATTCTGGATGGTATTACCTAAACCGAGCGAATCGCTCAACAATACGGTAGATCCTGATGTCCAGGTATATCCGGCCGCGTAACGTACATCAGCGCTAACCCAGTCAGTTAACGGAAATTTATCGAGTGGCAAGCGGTAAGTTACGGCTGCTGATTGATCAAAGTTGGTGGTACGGCCACCTTTATAAAGATTGCGCCAAATTTCGTTACTTCTTTCCCGGACTAACGGGTCTTCATCGTGGCGGTTAATTCTGCCATCCGGCTCATCTACCACCGAGCGGTTAGTGGCAGTATAATCAAAAGATAAGCTTTTGGTTAAATCCCATTTAATATCATAAACCCGGTTAAAGAAAAAAGTCTTCTGAAAAGTGGCATATTTCGGATCTAAGGGTACCGGCGTTTCATTTGGGTTAAGACGGCGCTGCAGGAACAATTCGTTATACCGCCGGTCTAAGTCGGCCCGGAAAGCAACCCGGCTCGGTAACGGAGTAAAGTTAAATTCTTGTAAGAATTTTAAATACGGCGATTTTAAGGCCGCCACTTTACTTAGCGGAGTATAGTTTTTAGGCGCACCATTAAAGGCGTAAGCCAAACCGCCGGTATACGTTTTAGTTAAATCCCGATCCGTGAATATATCTGTATGCAACAGTTCGCTGTAAGCATAAGAAAGCGACAGGTTCTCGATATCGTACGGGCGAGATTTAGAGTCCGGATCGGTTTTCTCTTTCCGGACATTTAGTAAGTTAAAACTTTTGGTTGTAGTTTGATTAATAACTTCTTTCCGGTATTCCTGTCGGTCCTTATCGTTGGCAAACTTCTTTAAAGATTGCTCCAGGGGCGTATCCGGATCTAAGGGATCGTAGCGCGGTTCCTGGGTGGCCTTGCCGTACTGCACAGCAACCGGAATGCGAATGCCTAAATTTTCGGGTAAGAATTTATCTGCCGCAATATTGGCATTTACATCAAACTGAGCGGTATTAGCCCGGGCCCGTTGCGCAATTTTTTCCTGCAAACCACCAAAGCCAACGGTAGTATACGAACCGGTTGCCGAGATATTAGCTAAATCGGCTAATTTTAAATTGGCGCGGGCATTTGCCGCCCAACCGGCTTTCTTATCAAAATCAGCTACGCGCAATTCATCAGCCCAGATACAAAACGATTTATCGGCCCGATCGGGAGATCTTGGGTTAAGAACGCCCATCATAATGCCTTGCACCGAACTAAAATCCGGGTTACCCACTACTACTATCTGACGACCATTTTCTAGATCTACTTTGTATGGTTGCAAAATACTGGCCTGGGCCTGGTTGCGGGCAGATTTCGCGTTAATAAAATCCTGAAAGGCTACATCAATCATATTCTCTACCTTCCAGATTTCCTGCTCGTTGATTTCCCCATTCCGGGTAATTTTTAAAGGTAAAGAGTATTCGTAGTAGTTTTGCGTGTAATCAGTACCAATCCGGATAAAGGCCCTTACTTCGTCGTCGCGGGTGCTGCCGTTTAAGCTTTGCGCATGTATGAATAACTTTAAACGTTTATAAATAAGCATATCCATGGTAACGTTTTTGTAAACGGCTTTACCAAAAGAGTCTTTTAAGTTATCCACGCAAATTTGCAGCGATTGTTCGTTTTGCCGGCGGGTAGTAACCGAAGAGTTATCAAACTGGCGATAAATACCTGGTGGTATCACGTATTTAATATTACCCGGATCCGCTTCGCCGTTTTCTTCGAGGTTTACCGTAGAAACAGTAAAATTATCTACATCGGTATCGCAATTGCCGGTACATGGTACTCCTCCTTCCGACACAGAACCCAAGTATTTACGCCATTGATTGGATACAAATTGCATCTGTACTGTACGGAGTACTACTGGTTCCTGAAACTGAGTTAAGTACATGCGCATAAACCGGATAGATTTAAAGCCCTGCATGTTATTAACGTTGCCGGTAGGTTGGCGAACCGGAATCCGGAATAAATACCAGGAAACTTTATCGCCGCTTACGGTGGTATCCACCCTGTCTACAATGTAGTTTTGGCCTACTTCTAATTTGCCCGGGCGTAAATCAATTTTGTATTCGTAGTAGCGTTCTACATCCGATACAATATTATCTTTATTTAAATCTTCTTTATCCGGGTAAGGGTAGGCGGCTTCTACGCTGTTTTCAACAGAGTTACCTTCCATACCGTTAAAGTATTTGTACCGGCCAAGTACTTTAACATTGCGGTTATCATAATCCTGATTTAAATGGTGTTTAAAATTATCGTTCGAGGGGTCAGCTAATTGTTGGTATACCCCAGCAAAAAATTGTTTTTCTTCAGTGTCGTTTAGTCCTTCTAAACCTATATCCTGAAACTGGCGGCTACCAGAAGTATTATCAAAAGCATCGGTTAAAAACTGCCGCCGCGTTACTACTCCCCAGGGAGTGCGGTCCGTATCGGGTTTGGGTGTAGTGGCAATATTACCGGTAAAATTTTCGGTTGGTAATCCGTTTTCGAACTCGTAGCGGTTTTGATCTTTTAATAAATCTTCCGATACGTTTCCTAAGTTAAATATTAATTCACCTCCGGTGGTATTGGCTCTTGAATTTGTGCCTTCATCATCGTTAATATCTGCTAGTTGCGTATTGGGGTTTGTTACTTTCAGGAATGGATCCATCATCCAGAATTCCAGATACTCAATATTAGCATTATCAAAATCGGTATCAAAGGTTATTTCGCGGCTAATACCGCCCCAGTTATCAACCGGGTTATTCCGGTTCGGCAGAAATTTACCGTCAGCGCTTACGCCTTGGTTGTAGTTATACTGCCCCCGCTCGGCAGGATAAAAGGCTATGTCGAAAGGATATTCGTAGTTGTTTACCGCATCTAAATCGCGGTTCGGGAATATTTCTTTCCGGTTAATACCCCGGATATAATGGTTTCGCAAATCGGCGTCCGAAATGTTTCTTGGATGCTGCGGTCCGTTACGGTAATATACGCCTTGGTCAATCGTATACCAAGCCAGGTGTGCCCGGTTATTGGCATAAGCCAGACCAGTTCGGCCATTAATTAAGGGAGCCGGCGTGGCTGCCAAACGCCAGTTATTCGTGTTACTGCTGCTGGATAAAGAGTAAGAAGACTCGGCCCCTTCAAAATCATCGATGTAAGAAACCCCATCTTCGCCTTTTAATTTTGCTTTAGCGGGTAGTAGTTGCGCAAACTCGGCGTTGAAAGCAAAAGCCGAAGGCTCTTTGGTTTCAATAAAAGGGAGTTTGTCGGTAAGGGTAGTTAATAGGCGCGATTCTTTTTTTAAATTTATATCTAACCCGTAGATGGTATTGTTAGAAGGTTCGTCGCCGAGGCTTACCCGGTTGTTATTGTAAGGAGTTTCGCCGAGATGTAAGATGGTGGCTCCTAAACCAATATCCCGGTTTAAAGCATAATCTAGGCGGGTACCAACCAATGCCCGCGGTTGCGGGTTAATTATCTCGGCTTTCTCAAATTCTACGCTCAGGTTGCTCGCCGAATTTAGATAGCTTGGATTTAAAATTTTGACGCGGGCCAAAGCATAATCTACCCGGTAATCAACCCCTTCGGTTAGCAAATTTCCTCCGGACCGTACCCGAACCGAACCTTCAGCTACCTGAATGCCGGGCAAAGCAATTTCGTCGGTGGAACTGGCTTGGTAGCGTCCTTTCAGGAAAAACTTAGCTTTACTGGTAACTTGCTGCGCATCACTTTGAGTTTGTTCATACAACTCCTGAAACACGTACTTCTGAGCTATATTTTCTTCGCCGGGTGCAAACTTACTTTGCAGGTAAGAGCCAAAGGGTTCTACTTCGGGAAAGTAAATGCGGCCATTTTCGGGGTCGATGGTTAAACCGGTTAAAAAGTCGAAGTTCCCATCGGCGGGGGCGTCATTATTGGTATTTACTTTATCCAGATTAAAAACTTCAACTAGCGGAACGTCTTTAATATTTTGACCTTCTTTTAAGCTGGTAATATCTACGCCAGTCTCATCGTCTTTGTAGATAATTTTCAACTGAAATCCTTCGCGGGTTACCTGGTTGGCATTCAGCGAATACACGTTTTTCATCATCAAATCCCAGGTCGGCAACCCTAAAGCTGGATTGGTAGATTTGAGCATTTTTAAAAAAATCACTTGATTATCACCAACGTTCTGGTAATCGTCCTGCAATTCGCCTACCCGGTACACGCGGCCATTATAGGTGTATTCGTAAGCTACGCCCAATACCTGCTCGGGCAGCATTTGTATATTCAGGGAGATGTAACCTAACTCCGGGCTAAAATTATATTCCTTCGGATCTAAACGCCGGGCCCGAACGTGCTCAAAGTCTACGTTTTTTTGAAATCCTGGAGTTAAACTTTGTAATTGCTCGTCTACGGTATTATTATCCCGGAAATTACTTATTCGGCTAAACAAAGTATTAGCATCGTTACTGGCAGGTACCGTTGGCGCAGTGCCAGTTTTAGCAAATACATCCCGGTAAATTTTAGCAGTATCAGCCTCCGCTAAGTCCATTAAGGTTACTACGTTGCGCAGGTTTTCGGTTTGCCGGTTATCGTTGGTGATGTAAACTTCAAGCCGCCGGATGGTAATACCGGATTTAAGTTGGGGTAAATCGCGCAAAGAACGATCATAACGGTCGCGGAAAAACTGCGACAAAAAATAATGCCGGTCGCGCTCGTATTGGTCTATTTTTATTTCAAAAGGCCGGTTCTGTGCTCCATTCTGAATATTAATCTGATCCGTGCGGCCCCGCACATTCGACATAACCGTGGTTACCCCTAATTTACCGAACTGTAACTGGGCCTTTACCCCAAACAAGTTTTGGGCACCAGTAACCAAACTGTTATTTAAAGGCAAACTAACGTTACCAGCTTCAATCTTCCGGATAATTTCTTCCTCATAGCCGGTATAATCCATTTTAATGTTATTCTCAAACTCAAAGTTAGCTTTGGTATCCCAGTTAAAATTAAGTTTAAGTTTTTCACCAATCCGGCCGGTTACGTTAATAGCTAAATTTTGATCAAATTCAAAGTCGCCAGTCCGTTGCCGGCGCAGCGGGAGCGATTGGTTAAAGTTACGGTTAAACCGGGCGCCAAATTTTAATCCGGCATTTCCATTTGTTTGAATATCGACAAAGTTGCCACCAAAAATACGATCGAACAAGGGGCTAACTACAGGTATTTTAGGGCTCAGTAAAGAACGCCCAGAAGCTTTTTCTCCGGTTACACCTCCCTCGGCTTTGCTCCGCCAATAATTCCGGATGGCTTGTTGCTGTTGAAATTTGGTGTACTCTTCGTACGTCATTATTGTAGGATTTCGAAAATTCAGATCGCCTACTTTCTCCTTAATTTCAAAATATTTCAAGCTATCGTCCAAGTCAACGTTCAAGTCAACATTATCCGGATTTTTAAGCAACATAGGAGAGCGGGATGTCCGATTAGAAAATGGGTCACCTACTCGATCTTTCGGCCGAAAGTCGGGACGTCTGGATTTCCGATAGCCTTCGCTGGTGGTGGTATCGGTAATAACGGTATCAACTACTAAACTGCGGAGCGCATTAATATTTAAAGCGCTACCCCCGGTTAATGTTCCGGCCTCAGAAAGCCAGCCAAACATAGTAACAACCGCAACAGACGCAATAATTACGTGATGTGTACTTGTATTCAAGCGAAATGTAAATATGTTACTTTAGGAAGATTTTAAAGCAAGTTTGATCAATTCCTCCACCGTCAGGTGGTTGCCCTCCCGCTTAATAATGGCATCAAGCGTTTTCTCGGCAACAGTTCGAGCAAAGCCTAGGGTTATTAATGCAGATAACGCTTCATTTTGGTTGGTATTGTGTGGTGTAAACGAAACGTTTGCCTGATCAACGAGTACATCTTTTTTTAATTTATCTTTTAATTCTAAGATTAATCGCTGAGCGGTTTTTGCTCCAATTCCTTTAATCCGTTGGATGGTGCGCACATCTTCGCGCACAATTGCCTGCTGAATTTCGGCTACGCTTAAAGAGGATAAAATCATGAGCCCGGTATTGGGACCCACACCTGAAATAGAAATAAGATGCAGGAAAATATTTTTTTCGGCCATCTCGCTAAAGCCATAGAGCGTATGGGCATCTTCTTTAATGTGCAGGAAGGTGAATAGTTTGCAACGTTCCCCTTCTGCTAAACCAGCATAAGTGTTTAATGAAATTTTTATTTGATAACCTACGCCACCTACTTCAATAATAACAAAGGTGGGATCTTTATAAGTTAATTTACCGTCGATGTATGCAATCATAGATATTGACTATAGGTATAGGTTATAACCAGTAAAATTTTTAAAAAACCGGCTAGTTACAAACTGAATTGTAGCCTTTACCATTAGGTAAATGATAAAGGCAGATCCAAGGCAAATAGTTCTGCATAAAATAAGAACCCTGATTTTATTACTGCACTACTAGTATTTCATTACCTAATCCAATTAATTTAAAGCTCCCGACCCATTATTTACCACCTCCGATGAAGTTGCTTTCTGGTTATGGTACCGGGTTTCGTGATTTTGCGCATCTACTACGGCTATGGCTACCATGTTTACAATATCGCGGGTGGAAGATCCTAACTGTAAAATATGAACTGGTTTATGCATGCCCATCAAAATCGGGCCAATTGCTTCGGCGCCGCCAATTTCCTGCAATAATTTGTAAGCAATGTTGCCAGAAGTTAAATCCGGGAATATAAGCGTATTGGCTCCTTTGTCGGCTAGTTCGCTAAAAGGGTAGTGTTCTTGTAATAAACTTTTATTCACGGCGGTATTTGCTTGCATTTCGCCATCAATAAGCAAATTGGGGTACCGTTCTTTCGCTAGTTTTGTAGCCAGAATAGTTTTTGCCGGTATTTCGCCCTGATTAGAGCCAAAATTAGAATACGATAAAATGGCCATACGTGGCTCTACATCAAAAAAACGGACGGCGCGGGCGGTAAGCCCGATAATGCCAACCAGCTCCTCTGCCGTGGGATTAATATTTACCGTAGTATCAGCCAGAAAGTAAGGTTCTTTTTTGTTCTGGATAATATACATGCCCGCCACCCGGTTTACATTTTCTTCTACGCCAATAACTTGCAAAGCCGGTAATATGGTTTGCGAGTAATCTTTGGTTAAGCCAGAAATTAAGGCATCTGCTTCGCCGGTATCTACCATTAAGGCGCCAAAATACGTACGGCTTCGCACCAGCTTGCGGGCATCGTACAGGGTAAGGCCTTTACGTTTACGCTTTTCATACAAAATATGGGCAAACTTTTCCCGTTTTTTAATTTCTTTGGAAGGGTCAATAATAATGGCGCCATCTAAATCCAAGGCGTTTTCAGCAATTAAATTTTCAATCCGCTTTTGGTTTCCCAATAAAATAGGCTGGGCTATATGCTGATCCTGTACAATCTGGGCAGCTTTTAAAATTTTGTAATGATCCGCTTCGGCAAAAACAATCCGTTTTGGATTGGTTTTCGCCTGATTAATAATCCGGTTCATTAACTTCTGATTAATGCCAATCCGTTCTTGCAATTCCTGGTCGTATTTTACCCAGTCCTGAATAGGCGTTTTAGCCACTCCCGAGTCCATTGCGGCTTTAGCAACTGCCGGCGAAACAGTAGTTATTAAACGCGGATCGAGTGGTTTCGGAATCAAGTAATCGCGACCAAAAGTAATAGCTTTATCAGCATAAGCTTTATTTATAACTTCGGGCACCGGTTCTTTCGCCAACTCCGATAAAGCATGAACAGCGGCTAGTTTCATGGCTTCGTTTATTTCGGTAGCCCGCACATCCAGCGCCCCTCTAAAAATATAAGGAAAGCCAAGTACATTATTCACCTGGTTCGGATGGTCTGAGCGACCGGTTGCCATAATCAAATCATCGCGCACGGCCATGGCAACATTGTACGCAATTTCCGGATCAGGATTAGCTAAGGCAAAAATAATGGGGTTTTTAGCCATTAAGGTTACATGTTCCGGCGAAAGCACATTACCCGCCGAAAGCCCGATAAATACATCGGCACCGGTCATGGCCTCAGCTAATGTGGTAATTTTACGGGTAGTTACAAATTGCGCCCGGTAAATATCTAAATCGTTCCGTTCCGGATTAATGATACCATCTTTATCGAACATTACAATGTTGTTAATGTTGGCACCTAAAGCCAGGTAAAGTTTGGCGCAGGCGATAGCGGCGGCACCAGCCCCGTTCATTACAATCTGTACATCCTGAATTTTTTTATTAACCAGTTCCAGCGCATTAAGCAAAGCCGCACTCGATATAATGGCAGTACCGTGCTGGTCGTCGTGCATGAGCGGAATGTTCATCTGCTCTTTTAAAGCTACTTCAATTTTAAAGCTTTCCGGAGCTTTAATATCTTCTAAATTAATGCCGCCAAAGGTAGGCTCCAGCGAGCGCACAATCCGGATAAATTCATCTGGGTCGGTACAATCAATTTCAATATCAAATACGTCTATTCCGGCAAATTTTTTAAATAATACCCCTTTGCCTTCCATTACCGGTTTAGAAGCATCGGGGCCAATGTTACCTAAACCCAATACTGCGGTGCCATTGGAGATAACACCCACCAGATTGCCTTTAGAAGTATATTTATAGGCATCTTCTTTATCTAAAGAAATTTCTTTGCAAGGTTCCGCTACTCCGGGAGAATAAGCTAAAGCTAGATCCAGTTGTGACGAAAGCATTTTGGTAGGGACTACCTCTATCTTTCCTGGTTGCCCTTGTTGGTGATAATTAAGCGCATCTTGTTTGTTAATTTTAATCATAGCAGAAAAGTTTAGCAGAATCTGGGGTAAGTAAAAAAGTGCAAGACCAGATTTTTGTAATTAGTAAAATTAATCAAAAGCAATGGCTTAAGCTATTTACTTGTAGTACTTATTGTACTAACAAAAGTGTGTACTTAAAATTGGCTGATACAACAGGGATAAAATAAAAATATCAGGCACAGACGCCTGATATACAAAAAATAAAAATTTTAAAAAATACTAGCTGATTACCAGCTTCATGCCTGGCCGTAAGCTATTATTTTTAAGTTTATTTAATTTTTTAATTTTTTCCACTGGTATGTCGTTGTACCGTCTGGAAATACTCCACAGGGTATCGTTTGGTTGCACGGTGTGTATTTGGGTTACTTTAGGCAACGACTTTTTAGTAGTATTGGTTTTTCGCGCCGAAACTAATTGCACTGCTGGTTCTGGCTCTGTAGCAGATGCATTACTTGCCAACAATGGGTTTGATGAAACCGGGATAAATAAAAGTAGTTTTTGCCGGGCAAACAGTTTGTCTTCAGCAGTTAAATTATTCCAAGCAAGTAATTGCGCTACGGTTACATTATGCTTTTTAGCTATCCGGGATAAATTATCACCTGCAGCAACAATGTATTCTTTTTGCTGTAAAGAATCCGTGGCAGCAGAATCGGAAGGTAAGGATTTAGTGATTGGTACGGGCGGAGTAGCCTGCTTATTTGCTAAAGCAATATTTTGATAGGAGGGGGTTACTACGCCGGGTAATTTGCAAGAATCTAAAATAGAAGCGCGATTAGCAACCAACTGATTTTTGTGGGTAGCCGGCACTTTTAAAGGGTAATTGCGAATGGTAGCAGGCAAAATGGCTTTCTTTACTTCCGGATTTAATTTAGTTAATTCCTCCGGATCTAAACTAAGCTGCTCCGATAACCTTTTTAAATCGAGCGAGTGGTTAATCATTATCGTATCGGTGAGCGTGGCATAAAGGATGGTGTCTGCTACAATCTCGTGCTCCACCGCGTGGTTCATGGTATAAATAATAGCCGTTAAAGAAGGCACATACCCACGGGTTTCTTTCGGCAAATAAGGGAAAATGGTCCAGAAATCGGCTTGCCCGCTAGCACGTTTAATGGCTTTACGTACGTTGCCCGGCCCGCAGTTATAAGCGGCTAAAGCTAATTCCCAGTTACCCCCGAACATCCGGTGTAAATTGCGCAAATACCGGCAGGCCGCATCGGTAGCTTTTTCGGGATCCATGCGCTCATCAATGTAAGCGTTTATTTTTAGCTTATAATCCGAAGCCGCTGCTGGAACAAATTGCCACAAACCCACTGCAGCGGCGTGCGAAACTGCCTTGGGCAGCAACGCCGATTCTACTACTGCTAAATATTTCAGTTCGTTGGGGAGCCCGTATTTAGCCAGGTAGCGCTCGAACAAAGGGAAATAAACATTTTCCCGCGATAAAATACGGCGAGAGTATTTGCGGTTACGGATGGTAAAATAATCCACAAAACCCCGTACATAAGGGTTAAATTGTAAAGGAATTTCTTTTTGCAAACAGCTTAACCGGTCCAAAATAAGCTCATTCGTTACCATTGGTACCGAATCGGGCAAGGCAAAACCCAATATCTCTTCCAGACGAGTAGTATCGGATAGGCGTACGGTATCTGTTAAAGCTGTGGGGTATAAAGTATCAACCGGGATAAATCTTTTTTGCTCTTTTTTAAAAAAACTTGCCTCACTGGTAAAGGAAAACAACAGGCTGGTAAGAATAAAAGAAAGTGTAAAAAGATTTTTCCTCATGTTAGATTCCGTTAAGCAGTAGTGCTGATTTTTTCCGTGACTGATTTAGAAAAAGCCAATAATTTAGTTTCGGCAAAAGATTTAGTGAGAATCTGTAAGCCAATAGGCAAGCCGTTCTTATCAGACCCTACCGGAACCGAAATAGCCGGCACGCCTGCTAAAGAAGCTTGAACCGTAAAAATATCACCTAAATAAATAGCTAAAGGATCGGTTAAATTACCACCCAACGGGAAAGCTGTGGTTGGGGTAGTAGGCATAATCAAGAAATCAAATTGCTCCAGGAGCTCTTCGGTTTTTTCTTTAATTATTCTTCTTACTTTTTGCGCTTTGGTATAGTAAGCATCGTAGTAATCGGCGCTTAATACAAAGGTACCCAACATAATGCGTTTTTGTACTTCGTGGCCAAAACCTTCGGCGCGCGATTTTTTGTACATCGACAGTAAGTCGGTAGCATCGGCGCTGCGATAACCGTACTTCACCCCATCGAAGCGCGATAAGTTAGAGCTGGCTTCGGCGGTAGTTAAAATATAATAAGTCGGAACAATGTAATCGAGGTAATGAAAATCCACAGGTTCTACGGTATGACCATCTTCGCGCAGATTTTGAATAGCGCTTTGCACGGCCTCCCTTATTTCCGGATCTAAACCTTCGTTTTCTAAAGTGTCGCTGATATAGCCAATCCGGAATTTGCGTTCACTGCTGTTTTCCAGTAAACTGCTATAGGCCGGAACTTCGCGCTGGCTGGCGGTACTATCGTATTCATCCGGACCAGCCATAACTTCGAGCAACAAAGCGGCATCATCGATACTGCGGGTAATTGGGCCAATTTGGTCGAAGGAAGAGGCGTAAGCAATTAAACCATAGCGCGAGATGCGCGAGTAAGTAGGTTTAAGGCCAATAACCCCGCAAAAAGCAGCCGGCTGACGAACAGATCCACCAGTATCGGAACCGATAGAGGCCAAGCATAAATCAGCTTGTACAGCTACGGCAGAACCGCCGGAAGAACCACCCGGTACCCGGGTAGGGTCGGCTTCGTTTAAGGCGGGGCCAAAAGCGGAGGTTTCGTTCGAAGCGCCCATGGCAAACTCGTCGCAGTTTTGGCGACCAATAACAATAGCATCTTCGTCTAATAACCTTTGTACCGCGGTAGCAGTAAATAAAGATTTAAAACCAGTTAAAATTTTGCTGGACGATTGCAGCGAGTGCCCTTTGTAGGCCAGTACATCTTTAAGGCCAAGTACCATGCCGGCTAACCGGCCGGCTGTACCATTGGCTAATTTCTGATCTACCTCGTCGGCTTTTGCCAAGGCTTCGTCGGCAAAAACCTCCAGGTAGGCATTCAGGTATTTTTTACGCTCGATGTTATCTAAGTAGTAGTGCACCAGTTGCCGGCAGGTAGTAGTACCATTGGCTAAGTCCTGGCGTACTTCCGATAGGCTATTATAACGCTTCAAACTAATGGGGTTCGTTTCTATTCTTTATTTCTTTTTTCTGACGGGGTGTCTTTGCCTTTGGTAGCATCTTTAAACTCACGGATGCCTTTACCCAAACCACGACCAATACCGGGAATGCGGCTGGCACCGAAAAACAGCACTAAAACAGCAATAATTAAAATTACTTCGGTTACTCCCAAAAATGCGAACACGGTAGGTACTATCACGGGCTACCTTATTTAGAAGTAGTGTGCGAATCGTCTTTTACAGCGTTCTCTACTTCGTTTTTAATTTCTTTGGTAGCATCCTTAAATTCCCGGATACCTTTACCTAAGCCTTTCGCCAGTTCAGGAATACGCTTAGCGCCAAAAAGTAATAAGATTACCAACATAATAACCATTACTTCGCTGGTACCTAAACCGCCAATAAAAGCCAACACATTATTCATTGCCATAACTTTAATATTTAAATGTTAGAATTACAAAATTAAATTAATATTTGAATTTTAGGTATAAAAGAGATTAAACTTTAAAATGGTGCCCAATTTTAAAAGTATTTTTCAGACAGACTCCTTAAATCTTAACGGTATTTTATTTACGTATCTTGTATCCTATTCAGATTTAGTTGAAAGTAGTTTAGTTCGGATTAATATGCAAACTAAAGTTTACCCGATATTAGCTTTAGCGAAAGATAGAAGCAAGAACAGCCGGTTGCACTTAGCTTAATGTTACAAAATTTAAAATATTTAAAAAATTAAACGAGTTTCAGCATCAGGTTATTAGAAGTTTTATTGTAGGATTAAATAGATGTTAATTGCTGGTGGCAGCAATAACAAGATCCGGTAGAATAAATAATTTTTTAATTACTTAAAATGGCGAAAAAAACTGTTCGTAATTAACGGGTCAGGAGCCAGGCTTCCGGATTTAACTTGGTTGTATTGCGCCAAATCTCAAAGTGCAGTTCGGTGGTTCCATCGGGGTTCGTGTATACGGTGCCTATTACCTCTTTCGCATCTACCTTCTGACCTTCGCTTACCGAAGCCGATTTTAATTTAGAAAAAGTGGTAAAATACTCTCCATGCTGAATCATGACGACGGTATGGTAAGGCGGAACCTCAAGCACAGCCCGGACTATCCCCGAAAAGATAGAACGGACACTTTCGCCGGCATTAGTTTGAATGTCGATGCCGTTATTGCGGGTAGATACATTTTTTAACACAGGATGCGCATGTACCCCAAATCGCTGCGAAATAAAACCGCGTTCTACCGGCCACGAAAAACGGCCTTTGTTGCCTCCAAAGTTTGATGAAAGCAGAGCTGTTTCCGGCGTAAGAGTTACTCTATTAGCTGAAGTACGGGCCGAAGTTCCGCCTTCGGCGGCAGCTTTGCTCTTTGCGGCTCGGGCAGCCCGGGCAATTTCTTCCCGCACCATGTTGGCAATAACGTTATCCAGTTTGCGTACGGCGGTCTGGCGGCGGTTTACTTCCTGACGAAGTTCTTTTTCTTTCTGGCTTAGCTGCTGCACCATATTATCTTGCTGGTCTTTTAAACTAAGCAAGTTGTAATTTTCTTTTACCTGCACGTTCAGCAGGTTCTTCTTTTGCCTTTTTTGGCGGTTTAATACCGTGAGCTTTTGCCCTAGGTTGGTAGTTACTCGGTTAATTTCGGCCACTTGTTTCTTCCGCGATTCAGAATACTGGCGCAAATAAGTAAGCCGCCGGATAAATTGGTTAAACGAGTCGGCGGCAAACAAAAACATGAGTTTATTGTAGCTATTGGCCGTTTTAGATGCGCCGTAAATCATAGTAGCGTACTCGGCTTTTAGCTTTTGCAAATCGGTTTGCATGTTGCCCACTACCGTTTCGGTTTGCTTTACATCTGATTCAATGTAATTTAACTCAGAGGAGATATTGGTAATTACTTTTTTCTGAACGGTAATTTTTTCTTTAATAGCGTTTAACTGCCCCAAAGAAGCTTCCTTTTGCTGCTTGGTTTGCTCCAGAATGCGATTGGCTTCTTGTATACGGTTTAAATTTTCGCGCTTTTCACGTTCCAGTTGGGCTTTAGATTTAGGTTTACGGGTTTGTGATGTCCGTTTCTGCGCCTCTGAGTGGTTAAAGAGCGTAACAAAAAACAATAAAAAAAATAAAAAAAATTTAAACCGAACCTGCATCCAAAATTAGTGGTAGGTATTTTAAAAAAATACAAAGTAAGATACCTGCTTATAAATAATAACTGGCCAATTTAAATTATCAGGTTGTTAACAAAGGTATTTATTACCCGCTGCCTGATTACAAAAATTAAAAACCAAAAAGTTTGGAGGCTTACCCGAAGCAAAGTTAAAAAATCTAAAAAGCAACGACCAGCAATTTGGTAGTTAAAATTTATTTTCGCCGGTAATCTTCCGGAATAGCAAACGGGAAAGTTAAATTGGCGCTATTAACTTCTACTTTGTTATAGTTGATAGAGGCGACCATTTTTTTTGCTTGATTCTCTTTTACGGTATTGGCCACCACCAACGTAGATTTAGCCAAAGGCTTATCACCCACATTTTCAAAATCAGAATAATCCACGGTAATGGTGTTAGGCGATTCCGGATCCGAGATCTGTAATTTTTTTAATTTAAAAGATTCGGTAGAGATAAATTGATCCAAAATAGCGGCGCCCAGATTTTGTCGGGTGTGCTGGATTGGGTCTTTATCTATTAACTTTTCATTGCCATTTTCGCCGGGCACGTAGTTTCCAATTAACAAGGCCTGCACCATCTTAAAAGTTAAATCTACGTTAAAGCGGGTTTTTAAAGATGCTACGTTGTCGGCAAAGTACGTTTTCTCTAACCGGTTAATCATCGCCACCGAATCAGGGGTAATGCGCACCCGGGCCACTTCTATGCCTAAAGCCGGTACTACCGAAATCCAGATGATGCTATCTTTTTGCATCCGGATGGTAATGCCGGTATTTATTTTTTCACCGTCGTTTTCGAACTGCATGCGGCCTTTAGCCGACAAGTTGTTATAATCGAGGTTAATTACGTTTACTTTGTTTATTTTTTCGGGAGCCGAGGAACCGGATATGTTATTGCGTTTACAAGCGGAAAACCAGACAACCAAACATATTGCGTATAGAATATGAAAGGACTTATTCATAGAGTTTTTGATCTTTAATCTTTTTGTCGATAAAACTGGAAGCTTCGCCTAAGGTTTTAGCGCGTTGCCATTGTTGTACGGCTTTTTCTTTCTGACCTACCTGAAAAAGTACGTCGCCGTAATGTTCGGCAATGGTGCCATTCTTAGTGGTTGCGGCAATTTTCTCGAAGTATTTTAAGGCTTGAGGATATTCTTTTAATTTATATAAAACCCAGGCGTGGGTATCGAGATACGTTTCTTCGTTGGGAAATAAGTTTACTAACTTACTCGAAAGGGACTTCGCTTTAGCCAGATCTTGGTTGCGAAGCGATAAAAAATAACTGTAATTATTTAGTACCTGGGGATTGTTAGGGTCTTGTACCAGTACGGCTTCGTAAGCCTCATCCGATTTGGTGTATTCTTTCAGAGAGTTATAACTATCGCCTAAGCGCATATTAAACTGGGTTACCAACTCTGGCTTATCTAACGATAACTTTTTGCCATATTCAAGCGATTTAACAGCCCGGGAGTAATTTTTTTTAATTAAGTAAGAGGTACCGTTGTAAAACCAGAAAACTGCCTGGTTCGGGAATAATTCCAATGCTTTTTCCGTGTGGGCCAGCAAAGAGTCGGTTTGGTTTAATTCGGCATCCAGCGCCACCAGTTGATTCCAAATACTAAAATGGGAATTATCTAATTGCGTAGCTTTTATGTAATTGTTGCGGGCTTCCAGTTTTTTGTCGGCCATATTTTGCACATCAGCGGCTACGGCGTAGGCTTTTGCTTCTTGCGGGTGCGCTTTAACCGTTTGTTCAGCCAGGTGCAGGGTAGTATTTAGTAGAGCCTGGTTTTTAGTAGCGGGTTGGGGCAATTGCCGGATGTACTCCAGTATAATTTTTACTTTGGCATCAATATCCAGGTCCGGGTTACCAAAAGCGGTTTGTAGTTCTGTTACCGCTTCGTTTACCTGGCCTTTTTGTCGTAGAAGTTCGGCGAGCATTAAGCGTGCTTGAGCATTATTCTGATCAATGCTCAAAGCTTTGTTTACCATTTGTACCGCTTGGTCAATCTTTTTATTATTAGCTAGCATTTCGGCTTGGGCCAAAGGATAACGCACTTCTGTTGGGTCGCTGGCAATAAGGGTTTCGCCTTCTTTCAAGGCCTTTTCTAAATTATTTTGCTTCAGGTAAATCTGTTGTTTTTTAAACGATACTTCTTCAATAAAGCCGTATTGTTTTTCAATCCGGTCGTAGGTTTTTAAAGCATCATCAAACCGGTTTTTGGCCATGTACAGATCAGCCAGATTAAATAGATATTGTTCGGTACCCGGAATGTCTTTGGTTAGTTTAGTAAGTACTTTAATGGCTTCGTCGTAGCGCTGGCCACCGGAATATAATTGCGCTAACAATAAATAATAGTAAGGATTAGAAGCATCGAGGGTTACGGCTGCCTGGGCAAAAGGTAAAGCATCGGTTAGCCGGCCAGCCAGCATGTGCGTTTCGGCTAGTTTATAGTTAAGCGCCGCGTTGCCCGGGTTAAGTGCATACGAACGCTGAAACCGCTCCAGGGCTTTGTCGTACTGTTCCAGCATTAAAAATTTAATCCCATCTACGAAAAAAGACTCACCAGCTTCTTTCTGGCGGGCATCAGCCAATAAAGGTTCGACCGGCTTTTCGGCAACCTCCATTTTCTCGGCTTTTTTTCGCTGACGCTTCTTTTGGCCGTAACTCTGCCCGGCGCTTAAGCCCAGGCAGAATACTATCAATAAAAAATACTTAACTAAATCATTCAAAGTATATTACTCCTTCAAAACATTATAATCACCTAAACTTAAATCAGAAGGTGTACCGGTAAAAGAAACAAAGCTACCCAACATGGAATTTTTAATGTTGGCACCTTTAATTACCGTATTTTCCTGAACAATCGAATTGCTGATTACCGAATCGGTAATGGTGGTGTTCTTTCCAATAGAAACGTGCGGACCTACTACAGAATTGTTTATTACCGCATTTTCGCCAATGTATACAGGTTCAATAATAACAGAATTATTCGTTTGTACCGACGAGGCAACCAAGTCTTTTTCGCCTTTAATGTACTCCAGGTAGCGTTGGTTGGTGTAAACGGTGGCGTCTTTGTTGCCGCAATCTAACCATTCGGATATTTTACCAGGCACGAAAATGGTGCCTTTGTTTTTCATGTTTTCCAAGGCATTGGTTAACTGGAACTCGCCTTTGTCTTTAATGTTGTTATCCAGTAGGTATTGTAACTCGTCGCGCAGGTAAGCACCGTCTTTAAAGTAGTAAATACCAATAATGGCCAGGTCCGAAATAAAGGTATCGGGTTTTTCCACAAAATCCGTGATCTCGCCGCGATCGTTTAATTTTACTACGCCGTAAGGCCGCGGATCTTCTACTTGCTGTACCCAGATGGTGCCGTCGGCGGAAGTATCCAGAGTAAAATCGGCTTTAAACAACGTATCAGCAAAAGCCACTACTACCTGGCCTTCTAGAGATTCTTTGGCACACAGAATAGCGTGGGCCGTACCCAGCGGTTCTTCCTGGTACGAGATAGTGCCTTTGGCGCCTACCGAAGCGGCAATCTCCATTAATTTTTGTTCCACCGCCGACCCAAAGTGGCCAATTATAAAAGCAACTTCTTCAATGGGTTCCTGACAAACTTTGGCAATATCTTCTACCAAACGTTGTACAATCGGTTTGCCGGCTATCGGCACCAATGGTTTAGGAACCGTTAAAGTGTGCGGACGCATGCGTTTGCCCATGCCGGCCATTGGAACAATAATTCTCATAGTTTTATAGTTTTAAATTTTTAAATTTTTTGATTATACGTATTTCAGAATTTTAATTTTCAGAAAAGTTTTAAGAACTAAAATAAATTAACAGATTAGTAAAACAGCTCTTACTTATTTAACTCCGGTGCTGCCGTAGCCACCCGCGCCCCGTTCGGTAGTAGTTAGTTCCACCGATTCTTGCCACTCCACGGTTTCGTGCCGAGCCACTACCATTTGCGCAATGCGTTCCCCATCTTCTACGGTAAAGTTCTGATCCGATAAGTTTACCAGCAGTACTTTTATTTCGCCGCGATAATCCGCATCAATGGTGCCGGGGCTATTAACTATGGAAATGCCGTGTTTATAGGCCAAACCACTCCGGGGCCGGATTTGAGCTTCGTAGCCTTGGGGTAATTCTATAAACAAACCCGTAGGAACCAGGGCGCGTTGCAGCGGTTTTAAAATAATGGCTTCTTCCAGGTTAGCGCGCAAATCCATACCAGCCGAACTACTGGTTTGATATGAAGGTAAAGCGTGCTTCGATTGGTTAATTACATTTACTAGCATGGGTGTGGTACTTACTGATTTAAGCGCAATAGAGTTACTACTAATGGCGATGAAGTTAAAATAAAATAATGATACCGTTGAAAAATTACCGGTAATTGTTTTGTTAATAAAAATTTTTACGCGGAAAAATTACCGGCTAACTGCAAAAGTGGGCTTCTCGATTATATAAAGTACTATTAAGTAAAGGCCGCATAAACCTAAATGGAAAAGGTGGCGCCAAACAAAATCCTCGATAACAAAATGCTGGGCAATGTAAACTAAACCAATAGCCAGCGCCAAATACCCCGCCATGGTGGCTACCGGATACGGAATAGGATAATGTTTCTGACCAAAATAATAACAGGCCGCCGCCATAGAAAAGTAACAGGCTAAGGTGGCATAAGCACAGCCCATGTAACCAAGCACCGGAATAAGAACAATATTTAAAATAATGGTAATGGCCGCTCCGCCAAAACTTATAAAGGTACCGTAATACGTTTTATCGGTAAGTTTAAACCAGGTCGATAAGTTGTAGTAAACTCCCAAAAACAAATTGGCCAGCAACAAAACAGGTATTACCGACATACCTTGGTAATAACTAGGCCGGCGCAGTAAAAATTTAAGATCATCGAGGTTGGCGCTGATAAATAAGAATATAAAGGCACAAACAATCACAAACCATTTGGTTACTAAAGCAAAAGTTTGAGCAGAGTTTCTTTCTTTGGCCTGCGAGAAAAAAAAAGGCTCACCCGCATACCGGAAAGCTTGAATAGCTAACGTCATAAAAGTGGCAATTTTATAGCAACCCCCGTAAACGCCTAAAGCTCCTTTGCTGGTTAAATCGGGGTAAAAGCCGGGGGGCAATAATTCCAGGAGTAAAATCCGGTCGAGCAGCTCATTTACAATGCCGGCAAAACCCATCAGCATAATGGGGTAGCCGTATTGCAGCAACGGCTTCATAAAAGCAAAATCCAGCGAAAATTTAAAACTCCGGAACTCCCGCCACAGCAACGGAATAAGCAACAGGTTGGCTACCAAATTAATCAGGAAAATATAACCTAATTTCCACTCCGGAAAGTAAATTTTTGAAATGAGCGGTTTTAAGCCGACCAAAAAGTTTTCCTGGTAAACGTTGTAGCAAAACCAGTAGATAAAAACATTAGCCGCCACGGTTATTAATACATTCAGCATTTTAATACCCGCAAATTTCGCCGCCTTGTTTTCGAGGCGCAGCCGCGCGAAAGGAATATTAACAATCGCATCTACGGCCAGAATAATGGCTAACCAGGAAATAAATAATTGCTGATCCGGAAATTTTATAGCCCGGGAAATAGGATCGATGAACAGTAAAATGCAGGCGGTGAGCAGAACGCTGCTGAAAATAATAAAACTCAGGACCCGGTTAAATAATTGTTGCCGATCGGCGCCGGGTTGGTTGGCGTACCGGAAAAAAGCAGTTTCTAAGCCAAAGGCAAACAAAATATTAAAAAAACCTACGTAAGCGTAAAGCCCATTAATAACTCCGTAGTCTTCGGGAGCAAATATGCCTAAGTAAAGCGGGAAAAGCAGGAAATTAAGAGTACGCCCGATAATACTGCTCAAACCGTAAGCAGCCGTTTGCCCCACTAATTTTTTTGCTATACTCATGCTTTTTTAGTTGAAAGTCCATGGTTCACAGTCCATAGACCCCAGAAAGATTTGTTAAATGGTTGGAAGGTGAATTATTTGGTGATTGCTACGTATGCCGGTATCTAAGCTCCCACAATAATTAAAAAAGGTAGATAGTAGTAGATAGTATTGCCAAACCGCCATTGGGTTATAAAGTTTCGGGTTACTTAAAAAGTAAATTTTTAAAAATTTTACTTTTACAACCTTTAAACCTTCTAACTTTTAAAACATTCAACTAAATTAATTCCCTTTAAACTGAGGTTTACGTTTCTGGAAAAAGGCGTTGATACCTTCTACAAAATCGTCGGAACCGCAGCAACGGCTAAACGAATTAGCTTCGGTTTGGTAGCCGTGTTCTTCTTTATCGTACCAGGCATTTACGCAGTCTACAATCATGCCCACGGCAAGCGGCGCTTTAGAAGTTATTTTGCGCATTATTTCCAGGCATTTTTCCATGAGCATACCCGGGGTAGTTACGTGGTTAGCTAAGCCCAGGCGCAGCGCATCGTCCGCAGTAATCATGTCACCGGTCATCATTAGTTCCATGGCTTTGCCTTTGCCTACCAATTGCGTTAAACGTTGCGTACCCCCGTAGCCCGGAATTAAGCCCAGGTTTACCTCGGGTTGTCCAAAACGGGCGTTGTGGCTGGCTACCCGGATGTGGCAGGCCATGGCTAACTCGCAACCACCACCTAAGGCAAAACCGTTTACCGCGGCAATAACCGGTTTGGTAGATTCTTCGATCATGGCAAAAATATCCTGGCCCCGCTCGGCAAACCGCCGCCCAATTACTTCGTTCAACTGCGAAATTTCACCGATATCGGCACCGGCCGCAAAAGCTTTATCGCCTTCGCCGGTAAATATGATGCCTTTTACCTCATCGTTATCGTATGCTTCCTGCATGGCCGTCTGTATTTCCTCTACAGTTTCAATGTTTAAAGCATTGAGTTTGGCCACCCGGCTGATGGTAATGGTTAATATACCTTCCTGCAGGTTAAGTTTGAGGTTGTTATAAGTTGTCATACATATATCCGGACTTCTACATTCAGGTCCAAATCCGGCGCAAATATAATTAAAAGCATCATGCATTATCAAACATACCGGTCTTAATTAAAACAGCCGCGCCCCGCCCTAGATAGTTTTTTAAAATTTTGAAATATTATTAACTCTGCTATATTTGATAGCCATACTAATTTAGTTGTTCAACTTAATCTATTTACTTATGAGCCTATTATCAGAATTTAAACAGTTTGCCGTTAAAGGAAATGTTATTGATTTAGCGGTTGGTATTATTATAGGAGCAGCTTTTGGTAAAATCGTTACATCATTGGTAAACGATATTTTAATGCCACCCATTGGGTTAGCTATTGGCGGTATCGATTTTAAAGACCTGAAATACGTATTGAGTGAACCTATTATGGAAGGGGGCAAGGTTATTACCGAGGGCGCATCTATTAATTACGGTAATTTTATTCAGAGCCTGGTAGACTTTTTCATTATTGCTTTGGCTATCTTTGCCCTGGTTAAAGTAATAAATGCGATGAAACGGAAAGAAGAGGCCGCACCGGCTACGCCAACGCCAACTAAAGAAGAACTTTTACTAACCGATATTCGCGATATTCTTAAAAGCCGTTCTTAATTTTTATTAAAAATATTAGAAAAATACCCCTGCGCTTATCTCATACTGTTGGTATGAAAAAATATTGGTTGTTAAGTTTTCTGTTGCATTATTGTTTTGCGAAAGCAACGGCACAAACTGCCCCTATTACTGTAATAGCCGTGGCAGATACTGCCACTAAAGCAAAACCCTGGAAATTTAATGGCACCGGTACACTTAATTTTAACCAGGTGAGCTTATCGAACTGGGCCACTGGGGGCCAAAGTTCGGTATCCGGCTTAAGTTTAATTACCTTAACCCTTAACTACAAAGATGAACGTAGTTCGTGGAACAACACGGGTAATTTTACTTACGGTTTATCTAAGCTAAACAAAGAACGCCTGAAAAAGAGCGATGATCAGATTGATTTTACTTCTAAGTACGGCCGCAATATATCAAAAGCCTGGTATTATGCCGCGCAGCTTAATTTTAGAAGTCAGTTTACCCCAACTTTAGACCGCGAAACCAAGGTATTGGTTTCGCGTTTTCTGGCGCCAGCATTTATTCTTACCTCGCTGGGCATCGATTATAAACCGCGCGAAAATTTTTCGGTTTTTTTATCGGCAGTAACGGGCAAGGTAACCATTGTACGCGACCAGACCTTGGCCGATGCGGGAGCTTTTGGGGTGCAGGCGGCCCGCCGCGATACGGCTGGCGCCATTATACCGGGTACCGGCGACAAGTTCCGGCGCGAGTTCGGGGGGTACCTGAACGCCCGTTTCCGTACGCCAATCATGGAAAATATTACTTTTCAAACGCAACTCGATCTTTTTTCGAATTACGTCCGGAACCCCCAAAACATTGATGTAAACTGGCAAAATACCGTTAACATGAAAGTGAATAAACTTATTTCGGTGAGTGTATTCACGCACCTGATTTACGACGACGATATTTTAACCGAAATAGATTCGGACGAAGACGGCGTTATTGATCGAAAAGGGCCCCGCATTCAGTTTAAAGAAACCTTGGGTATTGGGCTTACTTATAAATTCCCTAACCGCAAGAAAGGTTAAGTTTTCTAAAATTTAAAATTTTTTAAAATTTGAGCCCAAAGCTGGTTTATCAATGCCTTATTTTTAGCAGATCAGAAGAATTTTAAACCGCTACCATTTATTTTCCGGAATAAGCGGGCACAATCTTTAAATTACCATAAATAAATTGACTAATTTTGCGCCTAATACGTAAGTAGGCATACAGATGCGCAAACTTATTGGCCGGAACTTTGTTCTGTTTCTACCATTCAATTACTAGCCAGCCCATGTTAATAAAGCCCGGAAAGCTTTTAGCTACTATTAACTCTCCTGCCGATCTCCGGAAATTACCGGCGGAACAACTTTTAGAAGTTTGCCAGGAACTTCGGCAATTTATTATTGATAACGTTTCTATTTACGGCGGGCATTTTGGGGCTAGTTTGGGCGTAGTAGAACTTACGGTAGCCCTGCATTATATTTTTAATACACCCTATGACCAACTAGTCTGGGATGTGGGGCACCAGGCCTACGGGCATAAAATTTTAACAGGTCGCCGGGATAATTTTCATACCAATCGAAAATACGGTGGCTTATCGGGTTTTCCGAAACGCAAAGAAAGTGAGTACGATACTTTTGGGGTAGGGCACTCCTCTACCTCCATTTCGGCGGCTCTGGGTATGGCCGTGGCATCGGAATACAAGCACGAAACCGACCGGCAGCACATTGCTGTAATTGGCGATGGCGCTTTAACGGCCGGCATGGCCTTCGAAGCTTTAAACCACGCCGGGGTAACCAATACCAACCTGTTGGTTATCTTAAACGATAATTGCATGTCCATCGACCCGAATGTGGGCGCCCTGAAAGAGTATTTAACCGATATTACTACATCCCGTACTTACAACAAGCTGCGCGATGATGTCTGGAACATTCTGGGTAAAATCAGTAAGTTTGGCCCGAATGCGCAAGCCATTGCTTCTAAAGTAGAAAGCGGGATTAAAGCTACGTTGCTGAAGCAAAGCAATTTATTTGAATCTTTAAAACTCCGGTACTTTGGCCCGATTGATGGGCACGATATCAATCATCTGACTTCGGTACTGCACGATTTAAAAGATATTCCGGGACCTAAGTTATTGCACTGCCTTACGGTAAAAGGCAAAGGCTTTGCTTTGGCTGAGAAAGACCAAACCAAATGGCATGCGCCGGGTACTTTCGATAAAATTACCGGCGAAATTTACAAAGTACACTACGATACGCCGCAGCCTCCTAAATACCAGGATGTTTTTGGTCATACCATGGTGGAGCTGGCCGAGCAAAACAGTAAAATAATGGGAGTAACACCGGCCATGCCTTCCGGTTGTTCTTTAAACATCATGATGGCGGCTATGCCGGATCGGGCTTTTGACGTAGGTATTGCCGAGCAGCACGCCGTAACTTTTTCGGCAGGTTTGGCTACCCAAGGCTTAATTCCGTTTTGCAATATTTATTCTTCGTTTATGCAGCGGGCCTACGATCAGGTAATTCACGATGTAGCCTTGCAAAATTTAAACGTGGTGTTTTGTTTAGACCGGGCCGGTTTTGCCGGTGCCGACGGACCTACTCATCATGGTTCTTACGACCTGGCCTACATGCGTTGCATCCCGAATATGGTTGTTTCGTCGCCCATGAACGAATCAGAACTGCGCAATTTAATGTACACGGCGTCGCAGCCCGATATGGGGCCGTTTAGTATCCGGTACCCGCGCGGCGAAGGGGTTATGCCGGAATGGCGTACTCCCCTCAAGAAAATTGCCGTGGGCACCGGCCGTACCATCCAGGAAGGCGAAGAACTGGCGATTCTAACAATTGGGCCCATTGGGAATTATGTCGTAGATGTTTGCCGGAACTTGCAAAAAGAAAATGTAAAAATCGGGCACTACGATATGCGCTTTGCTAAGCCCCTGGACGATAAGCTGCTGCACCAAATAGCCCAGAAATACGATAAAATAATTACCATCGAAGACGGGTGCTTACAAGGCGGTTTTGGTAGTGCCATACTCGAATTTATGGCCGATAACAACTACCACTTGCAGGTAAAACGGCTGGGTATACCCGATGCTATTATCGAGCACGGCTCCCAACTGGAACTGCACCGCGAATGCGGCTTTGATCCGGCCGGTATTGAGAAAACAGTACGCCAGATATTATTTCAAGCTGTAACTGTTTAAAAATAACAAACATTTTATTCGATTAACAATACTATAAACCCTGGAGCTAAACCTCCAGGGTTTGTTTTTTATCTGGCAGTATTTTAAAATTTTCAGGGGCTTCTTTGTAATATAAAAGTTTTAAAAAATAACTTTTATCAGCTCAGCCAAAATCGTCTGGATTATATTCATTTACTAGTAGTTAGAGCCTCAAATTAAATCTATATTTTTTCCAGAAAAGTTAGAATATTTTCATTTATATCTTTATTATTAAGGCAACATAAACATGCAACCTTATGAAAAAAATCTTACAACTTTTTCTGGCTTTTTCGATTTTAGTTTGCCTGGCATCGTGCAAAGGCGATGATGGGAAAGACGGTGCTCCCGGTCCAGCCGGCCCCGCTGGTCCTGCTGGTGCCCAAGGCCCTGTTGGTCCGCAAGGCCCTCCCGGTGAATCTGGTGCCGATTCAGCTCAGGTATTTGACATACCAGGTGCTACTTTTACTGCAGCCGAAGAGTATTCTCTTGGTTTAGAGTTTGATGAAGAGTTTCCGGTTGGAGCCAGTGATATTATGCTGGTTTATCGATTAGTTGGCGTCTCGCAGGATGGTAATACTCCTTTCTGGAGCCCATTGCCTGCTACCTATACGGTGCAAGGGCAATCTTTAACTTACAATTTTGCTTATTCCAACACGGCCGTGTTATTGTTTTTAGAATCTGCGGCTGATTTATCCGGCGCTGATTTTAAAAACTACACCACAGATCAGGTATTCCGGTTTGTTCTTATTCCGGGTAGAAATATTGGGGGACGTACTACCGGTAAACCACTTACTAAAGCGGATATGAGCAAATATCCGGTTGATTTAAATGATTACAATGCCGTAGTTAAATACTTTAAAATCAACGATTCAAACGTTAAGAAATTTAAGCTGAAATAAATTCTTAATCCCTAAGAAAGTGTTTCTGCTGGATAATCAGTAGCATTTCTTTCAAAAACCCGTAAGAAGAAATTTTTACGGGTTTTTTCATGAGCGAAATTTTAAAAAATATGGATGAACAAATAATTACAGATTCCGGTGGTGCGGGTAAAGTACTGGTTTTTCTGCATGGCTTTCTCGAAAGCAAAGCAGTGTGGGATACTTTTACCCAACCTTTTTTAGAAGCATACCGGGTTATTGCCATTGATTTGCCCGGGTTTGGTAAAAATACTGCACCCCGCACCAGTTATTCCATGGAAGAAGCGGCTGCTTACGTGTACCAGGTGCTAAAAGCCTTAGAAATTAAAAAATGCGTATTGGTGGGGCATTCGATGGGCGGTTACGTAGCGCTGGCTTTTGCCGAGAAATACCGCACTATGCTAAGTGGCTTGTGTTTGTTTCATTCCAGCGCTTTACCCGATACCAAAGAGAAAAAAGAAGTGCGCACCAAAACCATAAAGTTTATTAAAAAAAATGGCTTAGATGTATTTATGAATTCGTTTGTGGCGCCTTTGTTCTCGCCGGCCCGCCGGAAGTATTTTTCGAAAGAAATAAAAATGCTGACTGCTATTGGTAAAAACACCTCTATTGAGGCAGTTCTGGGTGCGGTAAAGGGCATGCGCAATCGCAAAAAAAGAACAAAAGTTTTAAAAGATGCCCGGTATCCGGTGCTGTTTATCGCGGGTAAAGACGACCAGGCCGTTACGCTGGAACAAACTTTGGCGCAATGTACCATCCCGGCTAATGCCACCGTGCTGCTTTTAGCCAACACCGGCCACATGGGCATGTTTGAAAAACCGCTGGAAACGCAAAATGCATTACGCGCTTTTGCAGAGTCTATTTTGGTATAAATTTTAAAAAACGAAAAGCCCCAACTACTGTTGGGGCTTTGTAAAAAGAAAAAATTTAAAAAATTAAACCAAATTGTGTTCAAGTAAATACTCCGCTATTTGTACGGCATTGGTAGCCGCACCTTTGCGTAGGTTATCCGCTACAATCCACATGTTTAAAGTGCGTTCCTGGGTTTCGTCTAACCGAACACGGCCCACCAATACTTCGTCTTTCTGGTGCGCATCTTGCGGCATCGGGTATTTTAAATTTTTAACGTCGTCCACTACAATTACACCGGGGGTTTTCTCCAGAATAGCGTACACTTCATCCAGCGTAAAATCTTTTTCAAATTCTACGTTTACCGACTCCGAGTGGCCGCCCATTACCGGAATCCGCACGGTAGTAGCGGTTACTTTTACGCTATCGTCGCCGAAGATTTTTTTGGTTTCTTTCACCATTTTCATTTCTTCTTTGGTGTAGCCGTTTTCGGTAAACACATCAATGTGCGGAATTACGTTTAAATCTATTTTGTATGGGTAAGCCATTTCGCCTTCTTTGCCGGCCCGCTCGTTCATTAACTGGTCTACTGCTTTTTTACCAGTACCTGTAACCGACTGGTACGTAGATACCACAATGCGTTTAATTTGTAACGCTTTGTGCAGCTCGTTTAAGGCCACCACCATTTGGATGGTAGAGCAGTTGGGGTTGGCAATAATTTTATCGTCTTTGGTTAACTCCTGGGCGTTAATTTCCGGTACTACCAATTTTTTGGAAGGATCCATGCGCCAGGCCGAAGAATTATCAATAACGGTAATACCGGCGGCCGCAAAATTGGGCGCTTCGGCTAAAGAAGTGCTACCACCCGCTGAGAATATGGCTATCTCGGGTTTTGCGGCAATGGCTTCTTTTACTCCCATTACAGTCAGCTCCTTACCCTTAAAAGTTTTCTTGGTACCAATTGATTTTTCCGAGGCTACTAATAATACTTCGTCTACGGGGAAATTCCGTTCCTCCAATACTTTTAAGATTTCACCGCCTACTAAGCCGGTGGCTCCTACTACTGCTACTTTCATGGGTTTTAATTGAATTAAAAAATATAAAAAATGTTAGCTATACGTTCCGCTAATTCTGGATTCAGCTATATCGCTTATTTTTAAGCTTTAACCAAATGCAAAACGCGGCGCAAAGAAAATATATTTTCAGGACTAATCGCGTGCTATGCGAAAAATTTTACTTTTCTTTTTTATTCTTTTGCCATTTTTGAGCTTTAGCCAGTTACAGGATAACTTTTCTGATGGTAATTTTTCGCAAGATCCAACCTGGCAAGGCCATGTAAATGCTTTTATAGTGAACGCGGCGGGTCAGTTGCAAAGTAACGGGCCGGCTGTTACCGGTACCCAGTTGCAATTAGCTACGGCTTCTACTTCGGCAACCGATGTTTCCTGGGAATTTTGGGCGCAATTAAATTTTGCTACATCGGCCAGTAATTACGCCGATGTATATCTACTTTCTGATTCTGTAAACTTAAGCGGTAAAAACAGCGGTTACTTTGTGCGCCTGGGTGGTACCGCCGATGAGGTAAGTCTTTTTAGGAAAGATGTCGGAAAATCGCCCATAATTATTATTAATGGTACCGATAAAACGCTGGCTAGTAATACGGCCAATATAGTACGGGTTAAAGTTACCCGGAGCGCCAGAGGGAAATGGCAACTAGATGCCGATTTTTCTGGGGCCGGTACCAACTATGTAGCGCAAGGCACAGTTACAGATTCCGTTTACCGGCAAGCGGCGTATTTTGGCATTTTTTTAAAATATTCTTCGGCCAATGCTAAAAAGTTCTTTTTCGATGATATCCGCATCCGCGATACAAAAGCGCCCACCGTATTAAGCATTACCCGAACAGGCAGTAATACGGTGGATGTAAATTTCAGCGAACCCGTTTCCACTACTTCGGCGCAACTGGTTATGAATTATACGTTAAAGCCCGTTAACGTTCATCCGGTTACTGCTTTGCGCGACGCGGCCACGCCAGGTTTAGTCCATCTGACTTTTGCCGACGAGTTTGCAACCGGCACCCATACGCTAGCGGTATCCGGAATTCAAGATTTGTACGCCAATGCCCAAACTACCACCGAGAGCCGGTCTTTTACTTACGAGCGGCCGGTAATTGCCCTACCCGGCGATGTGCGGATTACCGAAATTCTAGCGGATTACTCGCCAGCCGTAGGTTTGCCCGAAAGTGAGTTTTTTGAAATTTATAATGCCAGCGGCAAAACTTTTAACCTGGCTAACTGGAAGTATTCCGATGCTACAACCGCTATGGCCGTTTTTTCAGCCGTTTTATTTGCTCCGGGGGAGTACCGGATTGTTTGCCGCGCCACCGATACTTTAGAGTTTAAGCCTTTTGGTAAAGTAATTGGGTTGAAAACTTTTCCTTCTTTAAACGACGGCGGCGATGCGGTAGAGTTATTTGACCAAACCGGTAAATTAATTGATAAAGTAAATTATACGCCAGCCTGGTACCGTAGCAGCAGTAAAGCCGAAGGCGGCTGGAGTTTGGAGATAATTGATTTGCAAAACCCGTGCGTTTCGGGTAACAATTGGGTAGCCAGCATAAACGAAGCGGGTGGCACGCCGGGTAAAGAAAACTCGGTAAAAGCCAGCAATTCCGATAATTTGCCGCCCGTCTTAAATCAAGCTATAATTAAAAATAACTCGGTTCTTTCGCTTACTTTTAACGAGAAGCTGGATAGCGCCCAATCCGTAAATCCTGGTTTTTATAAGATTTCGCCGGACATACCGGTTTTAAAAGCTACCGTTATAAGCCCCGATTTTACTACCGTGGAACTTACCCTCGGAAGCAGCCTGCAAGCCGGTAAAACCTACGAAGTAAGCGTTACCAATATTCGCGATTGCAGTGGTAATATTTTGGCTAACCCGGCTAAAGCTAGTTTCTTATTGCCCCAAACCGCTGCTCCCGGCGATGTGGTTATTAACGAAATTTTGTTTAATCCGCGTAGTGGGGGCGTAGATTTCGTGGAAATTGTGAACCGCTCCGAAAAGTATATCTCTTTGCAAAACTGGCAGATTGGCAATATGAAGGCTGATACCGCTTTAGATGCCCGCACTATAAATTCAGCTCCTTTTATTCTGGCACCGCAGCAATACCTGGTACTTACCATGCGTCCGGATATTGTGCAGCAGCATTATCCGAAAGCCAAATTAGAAAATTTTTTAAAAGTTAGTAGTATGCCTTCTTTCCCCGATGAAGCTGGTACTGTGGTTTTGTTAAACCCCGATAAGCAAGAGATTGACCGGGTAAGTTACCACGAAGACATGCACTTTCGGTTGATTGACGATGTAAACGGCGTATCGCTGGAACGAATTCGGTTAGATGGACCAAGTACGGCTAGCAACTTTCATTCGGCGGCCACCAGTGCGGGCTTCGCTACGCCGGGTTATCGCAATTCGCAGGTGCAGGAAGCAAGCTCAACCGCGCAAGTATTTACCGTTGAGCCCAAAGTTTTTACGCCGGATGGCGACGGCGACCGTGATTTTACTACTATTAATTACGCGGCCGCGAAAAACGGCATGGTCGCCAATGTAACCGTGTACGATCGGGCCGGCCGTTTGATTAAACGTCTGATAAAAAACGAGCTTTTAGCGAATCAAGGGTTTTTTCAATGGGATGGCACCAACGATCAGCAGCAAAAAGCGCCCATCGGTTATTATGTATTATTTATCGAATTATTTAACCTGCAAGGCAACGTGCAAACTTTTAAAGAAACAGTGGTTGTGGGCGGAAAGCTTTAAGCTAAATTTTTAAAAATTTCTAAATCAGGAAGCACTTACTTTATTTAAGCTAGTTCCGTATCTTCGTAGATAGCAGCTAAGGCTATTTCAAAACCAGGATTAGTAAAAGTTAGCACGGCATTTCGGTCTCGTTCTTCCGTCAGTACCCAGGTGTTATCCAGGTTTTTGGTGTATTTTTCTACGTGGCAGGTTCGCGAATCAACCAGTAAATAATGCTGTAAACTAACAATGCTGCGATAAAGCATAAATTTAGTGCCCCGGTCGTAATCAGCCGTTGAGGGCGATAGTACTTCTACAATCAATACTGGATTTAAAATGGTATCTTTTTTCTCGTCCAGAAATTGCTTTTCGCCGCAAACTGCTAGCACATCGGGATACGTGTAAAGTCCATTTAGTGGAATGTGCAACCGCATATCGCTGGGATAAACCCGGCAATTTTTACCTCTAAAATTATTGCCTAAAGCTATAATTAAATTAGCAGTAATAATATTATGGTTATTACCCGTCCCGGCTAAAGCAAATACTTCGCCCTGGTAGTATTCACTTTTAAAATTTGCTTCTCTTTCGGTAGCTAAATATTCTTCCGGAGTAATAAACTTTTTAGTCTGAACGGCCATAAAACTCTCGTTTAAGCAAATATAACGAAAACCATGGTTAATTTACGGATTAACTCTTTGATTAACCCGGCGCTCCTGATTCTATCTTGTGGGAAAATAGAAAAATTAAAAAATAAGGATTAAGTGAAGATTACGGGTTTTAAACCGTTGGATAAACGAATATTATTAATTTGCATGGGTGTTTTCCGGAACCGGAAAGTTTAATGTGGCTTTTGTGGAAGTTGAGATTGTTTACCTGTGTTTTTTTGCTTTTCTGGCCGGATTTATTGATGCCATTGTGGGTGGCGGCGGCCTTATTCAAACGCCGGCCATGCTTATTTTACTGCCCCAGCAGCCCATTGCCAGTTTATTAGGTACCGGAAAATTAGCTGGAATTTCGGGTACTACGGCGGCTTTATTGCGTTACCGCACGAGCGTACAAATTAATTGGGGTAATATTTTGCCTACTGCCATTACGGCTTTTGTTTTTTCCTTTATCGGGGCGCGTACCGTAAGTGCTATTCCAACGGATATGTTGCGACCCGTAATTTTATTATTACTGATAGCCGTAGCCGCCTATACTTTTTTACGCAAAGATTTTGGCAGCCTGCACGCTCCCCGCCTTACCGAAACCCAGGAAAAATTGTATGGGATAGGAGTAGGTTTAGCCATTGGTTTTTACGATGGTTTCTTTGGCCCCGGAACCGGTAGTTTCTTGATGTTTATTTTTATTGGTTTGTTTGGCTTTAATTTTCTGGCGGCTTCGGCTTCGGCTAAAATTGTGAATGTAGCCACTAACTTGTCGGCTTTGTTGTACTTTGTGTTTACCAAACAGGTATTGTATCACATTGGGGTGCCCATGGCCGTTTGTAATATATTAGGTTCTACATTAGGTGCCCGTTTAGCTATTCGTAAAGGTACGGGTTTTATCCGGGTGTTTTTCTTAATTGTGGTAGCGGCTATCATCTGCAAATTTGCTTACGATAGCTTTTGCAAACATTAACAGCATCGGTAAATTTTACTTGCCCGTAAGTCTTTAGCTAAAATTAAAAATTTTAAAAACAGTACTTCTGTCGCAATCCGCTAGAGTAAATTGTTCGTACGTTTTCTTGTATTTATAAACAATACAACGCGCCTATTATGAAAAAATGCCAGCGCATTGGTGTTGGCATTTTTAAGAATTCCGGCAAACAGGCGATAATATACTGGCAATACAACTAACTTGATTTAAAAAATTTCTGGTAAAAACGATCAGAATAGCAATATTTTTGAAATTTTGAATTTCCTGTTTCCTGTTAAACACCCGCTCCCGTGAGTGGGTGTTTTATTTTAGGCAGGTCAGGAGAGTTTATCAATCAGAAAATTCTCCTCACAGAAATCCAGCTTCTAAATTTGGTATTTGCTTCATCGGAAGCCCTGATTTTTTAAAACTTTGCTTTTTTGTAGTTAAGTAAATGGGTTATTGTGCAAGTTTTTAGGAGTTAAATCAGGTGGGTATAGCACTAAATTGGGGTCTTTTTTTGAAATAAGTTTTTATCCGGCGTAAGAGCGCTACCGGCTTTATTTTAGCAAGCGTAAAACAAAAATATAAACTATGCGACACCTCTACAGATTAACTATTTTAACTTTATTAACGCTGGTGTTTACCTTTAATCCGGCTTTGGCCCAAGACTCGGCCAAAGAAAAAGAGCGGGCGCGCAAAGAAGCATTAAAGGCCAAAGAAGAAGCTGCCAAACAAAAAGAAAAAGAGAAAAAAGAACTGGCTAAAACGCGCGCCGCCGAAAAAAAGGATGCCGATAAAGTTAAAGCCAAAGCCTTAGCGGCGAAAAACGAAGAACGCGAAGATGCTTTAAAGGCTAAAGAAAAAGCCCGCAAAGAAGCGCAGGAAGCCAAAGAAGATCAACAAAAACAACTGGCTAAAGAAAAAGAAGCTGCCGCTAAAGACAAAGCAAAACTAGCCAAAGAAGCCGACGAAGCAAAAGCCGAAGCCCGCGAGGAAGCTCTGGAACAAAAACAAAAAGAACGCGAACAAATGCTGGCCGACAAAAAGCAAGCTGCTAAAGAGAAGAAATAATTCGTAAATTACTTTAAAGTTTAATAAGTAAAAAGCCGGTTAGTAAATCAACCGGCTTTTTACTTTATAGCTAATTTTTAAAAAATCACGATTTATCCAGAATAACTTAGCGGCTAATCGCAATCACAAAAGCAATTACGGTTAAGATTAAACCAATCATAAAAATGGTGTAGGAGATGCGGAGTAACCGGTATTTCTTGGCCAAAACATCGCCGAGGTAATAAATATCTGTAATCATGTTGGTGTACAAAGCGTCTTTTTCGCGCATAATCTCGTACATGCCTGCCTGAAAATCTTCTAAAGGTAATTTGGTGAAATTACCAAAAAACAGCAGGTTCACTTTTTTGCTTTGCACTTTGCTGGGTTTAATGTTAAAACTGGTAACCTCTGGCTGCGCCGACATAATAGCCGAAACTACCGAACCCAACGTGGTTAACAATAGAATACCCACCGGAATCATCAGAATAGGATTACGGGTAAACTCGGTACCAATTACGGAGGTTTTAGCGCCCAGATACGTAATAATCACCGACATAATAATCGCGTTTAAGCTAATCATCATATTGGCTTTATTATCGGCAATAGAGCTCAAATTCATGTGGTTGCTGTAGGTGCTCTGAAACATAGTTTCGATACCCCGTTTGGGTTGCGCGTAAGTTTTTCGTTTCTTTTTTTCGGCCTTTTTTTCTTTTTTCGCGCTTTCCGTTAAAATATTTTGCTGTTCAATTAAGTTTTGGGCTAACTGGTAATTATAGCGACGCTGGGCGGCTTCGGTTTTAAATTGAGTAGCTTCTAAAAAATCCAGTTGGTATTGCGCCCACTCGGCATCGGTATAAAATTTATTTAAAAAAATCTCCCATTCGGCCCGCAGCAGCTCGGCATTCGGGAAAAAAGTCTTTTTCCCGATGTTCGAAATATCGGCATCGGCTAGAATTTCTTCGAGTAAACTGGCCGGTTGGCTGCCCGCTTTGGTAGCTAGAATACACGCTTTTACCCGCTGTATTTGGGCGGCCGGGTAGTTTTGTTGTTGTAAAAAAGCAGTGGCTATTTCGGCGCTCCGGTCTTCGTGGCCCTGGTAGGTTTCGGTGTAGCCGGTATCGTGAAACCAAGCTGCCAAAAGCAAAATTTCTTTTTCTGATTCCGGTAACTGGTAATCGTCCGCTAAAAGGCTGGCTTCCTGCGAAATTTCAAGCGTATGGCGGTAATTGTGGTAAACGTATTTTTTAGATAATTTATCTGTAAAAAGCGTTTGTACGTATTGCCTCGCCTTTAATATAATTTCTTGTTCTTTATTTATAAGCAGTGATGTTTCCATAGATAGAATAATGACGCAAGGCGTAAACCCGTAAAAAAAACGCAGCCAGGCGCCCGCTATTTGAGTAAAACGCTAATTATTACCGTAAGGTTAACTCGCGAGCTGGCAGCATTGGTTGGTATTGGGTTAAGGAAATATACGAAATTTTTAAAAATTCTGATTTTGTAGCAACCAACTTCTCTGGAACGATTAAAAAGAAAACCAATTATTTACGCTATTGTTAAAAGCTAAACACCGCGCTAATTGTTTGGTTCTCGCCTAAAAAATAAACTTATCGGGCTAAGTTGCAGTAACACCAAATGGCAGCTACTTTTAAACGATACAAAAGCTTTGCTGCAGCAAATAAATGCAGCCGGTTTATTTGTTTTCTTATTGGCCCCATTGATCTATGAGTAAAATTATTACAGGTGTTCTTTTTTGCTGGCTTACGCTTTTTCTTGTACCTTCTTGTACTGTTCATAAACCTTATTATAACCGCGAAGCAGCCAATTGGCAGCAAAACACCCCGCCGCCGGCTAACCAACTGGCTTATTCTATTTTCTTAATCGGCGATGTAGGTGCTCCCGCTAAAAACCCGCTGGAACCGTCGTTAAACCTGTTGCGTGCGCAATTGCAGGCAGCCGGCGAAAAAAGTGCCGTGGTTTTTTTGGGCGATAATATTTACTCGTATGGCCTTACCGAACCCGGTAGCCCCGGCCGCAAAACCGATGAAGAACGCATCCGCACCCAACTGGATATTTTGCAAGGCTACCGTGGCGAAAAGTATATGATTCCGGGCAACCACGATTGGGCCCAGGGCCGGCCCGGCGGACTGCAATCGGTAATCCGGCAAGAAGTATATGTAGAAGAATACCTGAAAGATTCTACGTTTGTGAGTGGCGGTAATTTTTTTGTGCCCGACGAAGGTTGCCCCGGTCCGTACGAAGTTTTTTTACAGGAAAATTTAGTGCTTATCGCCTTAAACTCGCAGTGGTGGCTGCAAACCGAAGAACGCCCTTACGGCCCTAACAATTACTGCAACGTAGCCGACGAAGCCGAAGTCCTGGTGCAACTGGAAGACATTATCAATCGCAACAGCGGCAAAAACATTATGGTAGTGGGCCACCATCCGCTGCAAAGTAATGGTGTTCACGGCGGCAATTTCCGGGTGCTCGACCATATTTTTCCGCTGTTAGAATTAAATCCGTATTTGTTCATTCCGATGCCGGTGGTTGGGTCTATTTACCCTTGGGCCCGGCGCTACGGCGGCATTAGTCAGGATATTTCTTACCCCAAATACCAGGCTTACGCGAACGGTTTAATGGAAATTTTTAAAAAATACCCCAACGTGGTGTATGCCGCCGGGCACGAACATAATTTGCAGCATTTTAAAAACGGCAATGTGCACACCATCGTGAGTGGCTCGGGCTGTAAAACCCAATACTTGAAACTAGGCGGCGGCAATGCCCAATTCGGGCACGAAGCCAAAGGCTACGCCATCGTAAATTATTACACCAACGGCGAATCCTGGCTCGAGTTCTGGGAACCCCAAGGCAACGGCAACCAAGGCCAGCTCATGTACCGCACCAAGCTGTACCAGCAACAAGATGCTGCTCCTCTAAAACCAGTTGAAAATGTGGTGGCCCGACCTAGTTTTAAAGATAGCAGCATTACCATAGCAGCTAATCCCAAACTGTACGGCGCTGGCCAAACCAAGCAATTTTTATTAGGAACACATTACCGGCAGGAGTGGGCTACCCCCGTAAAAATGCCCTTGTTGGATTTGCAAACCGAACAAAACGGCCTGATACCGTACCGCTTAGGTGGCGGCAAGCAAACCGCTTCTTTGCGGCTACGCAACGAGGCCGGCCGGGAATTTTCGTTGCGGTCAGTTAACAAAAATCCTGCGCAAATCTTGCCCAGCAGCATGCGCCAAACCTTAGTCCGCGATGTGCTGCAAGATCAAATTTCGGCGCAACACCCGTACGGCGCCTTAATTTTACCCGTTCTGGCCGAAGCAGCTAGCGTATACCACGTTAACCCGAAATTAGTGTACGTACCCGACGATCCCTTGCTGGGTAAATACCTGGAAAATTTTAAAAACCAGGTAGCAATTTTGGAAGAAAATCCTGACGAAGACCACCGCAACGTGGCTAGTTTAGGTTACGCTAAAAATCTGGTGGGCACCGATAAAGTGCTCGAACGCAAGCAACAGGATAATGACAATACCGTGGATGAAGTAAGTTTTGCCCGCGCCCGCTTGTTTGATATGCTCATCGGCGACTGGGACCGGCACGAAGGCCAGTGGCGCTGGGTAGAACGTAAAGGCGATGGCGAACGAATTTTTGAACCGGTACCTAAAGACCGGGATGTGGTGTTTTTCAAAGCTGATGGTTTTATTCCTTACCTTATTACCCGGAAGTGGGCTGTCCGAAATATCCAAAATTTTGATTACACTTATAAGGATTACATCGGGTTGAATTTAACGGCCCAAAGTGCTGATCGTACTTTTTTAGCCTCAGTAACTAAAGAACAATGGCTGGCCGAAGCCGAAAAAATTAAAAAAAACGTAACCGATGCCGTAATTGAACAAGCCGTAGCGCAATGGCCCGCCGAAATAGCAAAACTATCCGGTGCCGAAATTGCTGCCAAGCTCAAATCCCGCCGCGATTTACTGCCTCAACTGGCCGCCGTTTATTACGCATTTTTGGCCAGAACCGTAGATGTAGCCGGCAGCGATAAACGCGAACGCTTTATCGTGAACCGCTTAAATAATGACCAAACCCAGGTAATTGTAAATAATATTCGTAAAAACGGAACCATTGGTCGGCTGGTATACGATCGTACTTTTAATACTAACGAAACCAAAGAAATTCGCTTGTATGGCTTGGGCGGCGACGATGTGTTTAAAGTAAACGGACAGGTGCAAAAAGGTATTCGGGTACGCATAATTGGCGGCAGCGACTGTGACTCGATAACGGATAACTCCGTGGTAAGCGGCTTAGTCCGTAAAACCCTGGTTTACGATACTAAAGCCGGCAATTACTTTAATTTTGGCCCCGAAACTAAAAACGAAACCAAAAACTACAAAGAAGTAAACCGCTACGACCGCACGGAGCAGCAAACGCCTTACATCGGCCCCCGGCTTTCGTTTGCCTATAACCCCGACGATAAATTTTTTATAGGAGCTGGTTTAATTTACCGCACACATAAATTCCGGAAAGAACCGTACGCTACCGAGCACCGGGTAGGAGCAAATTATTCTTTTGCCCGGGCGGCGTATAATGTGCGCTATGATGGCGATTTTAAAGCTGTTTTCTCGCAGTACGATGTAGGATTGCAGGCTTATGTGTACGGCCCTCAGTTACTGTATAACTTTTTTGGCGAAGGCAACAAGACGCCGGCCGATTTAGATCAAGTAAAAGATTACCGGGTGCGGTTCTCCCGTCTGTATTTTTCGCCTACCATCAACAAAAATATATTTAGTTTTTTAAAATTTGGGATTGGTCCGCAATACGATCATTTCCGGATTGATTCGGCCGCTTCGGGGCAGCAAGCGCGGCAGTTAGTGCAAACCAACGCCGAAGTACAAGGTGCTTTTGATAAGAACGATTACCTGGGTTTACGCTTATTTCTAAATCTGGAGGCTGTTAGTAATCCGGTTAACCCCTACATCGGCATAAAGTTTTTAAACGAAGTAAGTTTTAACCGTGAGCTGGGGCGCAACCAATTGCGCTATACCAATGTGAATTCTCAGGTAGTCTTTTATCTCACCCCGGATTTTCCGTTTCAGCTTACCTGGGCAGGGCGGTTAGGCGCGGCGCATAATTTCGGCGATTACCGGTTTTACCAGGCTAACACCTTGGGGGGCACTACCAACCTGCGCGGCTTTAACCGTACGCGTTTTGCCGGCCGCAGCACCGTGTATGCCAACGCCGAGGCGCGTATTCAATTGTTCCGGTTTAATTTGTACTTGTTCCCGGGAAAATTTGGTACGCTGTTGTTTTACGATACCGGCCGGGTTTTCGCAGATAACGATGCTTCCAACAAATTATTCCGGGGTTTGCACTACGGCTACGGGGTAGGCGCCTGGGTTGATATTTTAAACAAAGCCGTGTTTTCCGGCACCTACTCCATCGGCGGCGAAGCCCATTATTTTAATTTAACTTACGGCTTTTTGTTTTGATCCATACCGTTCGGCTAATCTAAATAAAGCTGAATTTTTAAATTTTTGATATTTCTGAAAAAGTAAAATCCAGGCTTCAGTTATGCGTAGAGTTCGCGTTAGCAGTCTCTACGCATTTTCGGACGGCTATTCTCTAATTAGCACATCCATGCATTCAGATAAATGCCAATCGGAGATTGGCTGCCCGAGAGTACTTAGAGCGCTGCGCTAACTCTAAGTACAACCCTAGACAATGTTAAGTTTATTTGCCGTAAAATAGGTGCTTCGTTTATCCGCAGAAATGAGAAATTTTAAAAATTTACTCTATCGGCTGATATTAAGGTATAAATATCCGTGGTCTACGGACTATCGACCATGGACTATGAACTAACGTCCGGCAATTTCGAGGACGTGGGTGTACTTTTTAAGGGATTTTAGGATGATGAAAATTACAACGCCGAGTCCAAAAACAATTTGCCAGAATACATCTACTTGCAATTGCTGATGCATAAATAAGTGGCTCATGGCATTTAGCAAGGTAAAAGAAACTACCAGGGCCAGTAAACCATTGTACTCGCGTTTAAGCACGTTACGCAGCGAAAAGGGCAGGGTAGAAGCCTGCCAGCCCGATAAACGCGGTAAAAACGCCGGTGTTTGGCTGGCCCAGGTTTCATAAGCTTGCGAGTAGCTGCGGCGTAAAAACTCTTCTTCGGCAAACATAATGCGTTCGTAATACAGCCAAAATACTAGCACGCAGATAATTACAAACCACCAGATGCCAATAAACAAGAACAAGCCCAGCCACATTAAAAAATTACCTAAATACAAAGGGTGCCGTACCACCGAATAAACTCCCGTATGGTTTAAACAATCGGCTACTTGTTTTTCGGTATTGCGGCCGGAGGTGCCTTTGGGCGTGTGCCCCACAGTAAGAGCGCGTACCAGCAAACCCAGCAAGGATACTAGTAAACAGACTGTACTCCAAAAAGTACTGGTAACGCAGGCGTAGGTAAAATCGCGGTAAAAATAAAGTAAGGCAATAGCAAACGGGAAAAGTAACATGGGCAACCAACCACGCCGCCGGAATAACCAGTTACCGGAAATTTCAAATTCTTCTCTTAAAGGCATTCGCACAGATACATTATAACAGAACATTCGGGCTGTTCTGCCCCAACCGCCAGGCTGGTTAAAACCTAAAACTAGGGAAAATACTTTAGATCTATACGTAAAATTTTAACCTAACGCCGGAAGTTGATGAGGGATTATCGTTTACTCGCTGGCATATTTAGGTGCCCACAGGGATGTTTTTTATAGCTGAAAACTAGATACATAAAGCCGCAGAAACGGAAAAATTTAAAAATTTTCGCTTCCTGAAATCAAGGATTTAACCAAATTAATTTTGGAAATCTACCCGCAATTAGTGGCATAACATACCTGCAACTCCTTAACTTTAGTTACTTTGATTTAGAAGGAGGTGGAATTTGTTCTTCTAATTTTTCCAGGTAGGTATAGGTGGTGTACTGCGAACGGGTTTCGGCGGAAGCCCCGGAACCCAGGTATTGATTTTTGGGATTGCGGGCTTTTACGTTATCCTGCAGTTGCAAGTCAATCAAGTGCCGGATTTCTTGCTGCAAAACGTTATCGAAAATAGGAAATCCTACTTCTACCCGGCGGCTTAAATTACGCGTCATCCAATCGGCCGAGGAAATGTACATTTTTTCTTCGCCGTTATTCGCAAAGATAAATACCCGGGCGTGCTCCAGGTAACGGTCAACAATGCTGCGCACGGTAATGTTTTCGCTTAAATTTTTTACTCCCGGGTTTAAACAGCAAATTCCCCGCACAATCAAATCCACGCGCACGCCGGCAGCACTGGCTTCGTACAGTTTTAAGATCATGGCCTCGTCCTGCAGGGAGTTCATCTTGGCTATAATGTAGGCGGGCAATCCTTTCTTCGCATTCCTAATTTCCTGGTTAATAGATTGAATGAAGCGGGCGCGCATGTTAAAGGGAGCCACCAGCAAATGCCGGAATTGTTTGTTTTCGGGGTTGCGGTCCAGTAAATACTGAAATACGCTTTCTACTTCTTTGGTTAAGCGCGTGTCGCTGGTAAATAAACCGTGGTCGGCGTAAATGCGCGAAGTTTTTTCGTTAAAATTACCGGTACTTAAATACGCGTATTGCACCGGGCCGTTTTTCTCTTGCCGGGTTATTAAACATAATTTGCTATGAACTTTATAACCCGGTAAACCCACCACTACGGTGGCACCGGCTTTTTCCAGCTTGCGTGCCCAGTAAATGTTCGATTCTTCATCGAAGCGAGCTTTTAGCTCAATGACGGCGGTTACTCTTTTGCCTCGTTTAGCGGCCTTTACCAGCGCTTTGGCTACTTTTGATTTATCGGCTACCCGGTACAAGGTTACACTAACCGTAGTAACCGCCGGATCTTTGGCGGCTTCGTTTAGAAACTGCAATACGTAATCAAACGACTGATACGGGTAATGCACCAGGAAATCTTGCTGGCGAATTAGCGGGAATAATTTTTTAATCCCGTGCAGCTGTGGGTGTGCCAAGGTGGGCTGCGGCGGGTATTTTAAATGGGGCAAATCAAAATCCGGAAAGCCAAAAAAGTCCCGAAAATTATGGTAGCGGCTGCCTTTTATTAATTCTTCGGACGTAACGCCTATTAACCGGCAAATGGTATCCTGCAAGTTTTTTGGCATGGTGCTGTCGTAGAGCAACCGCGAAGGATAACCGGTTTCGCGTTTTTTTAAGCTGCGCTTAATTTTAGCCATTAAATTATCCGACACTTCTTCTTCAATGTCCAGCTCGGCGTCGCGCGAAATTTTTATGGCGTAGGCTTTGGCTACCTTATAATCCGGAAACAGTTGCGCTAAATTGTACCGGATTACATCATCCAGAAATAAAACAAAGCGCTCTTTATGGCTTGTTGGTAATTTTACAAACCGACCCCCGTGTTGCTTGGTGGGTACCTCCAAAATGGCCGTGGCAGCGGGTTGCTTCGGTTTGGTAAGCTCAATTAATAAGTAAAGTACCTGGTCTTTTAAAAAAAGGAAATTTATATCGGATGTGAGTATTACCGGGGCGAGTAAAGGCTGTACTTTCCGGGTAAAGTAATCCCGCACAAATTCTTCCTGATCAGGCTTGATGGTTTTTTCGTTGATAATAAAAATCTTTTCGGCTTGTAAGGCCGGTACAATCTGGTTCCGGAACGTTTCTCCTAATTCTTCTTGCTGGTGGGCTACTTCGGTTAAAACCTGGTCTAGTTCTTCGCTGGGGTCCTGGGTTAATTTTTGGCGATCGCTTTTCTTAAACTGAATCAGGCGTTTGAGCGTGGCTACGCGTACTTTAAAATACTCGTCGAGGTTCGAAGAAAATATGGCCATAAACTGGATGCGTTCCAATAAAGGCACGGTAATATCTTGGGCTTCTTGTAATACCCGGTGGTTAAAAGCCAGCCAGCTTAGTTCTCGGCTCAAAATTTTTTTATTTTTTTCCATAGCAGCAGGTAAAGCGCGGTTAGCGTTACGAATAAGTAACGGTACGTGTTAGTACGGAAAAAAACAGATGGAGTAACTTATATGTGGTTTTTCGGAAAATCGTAGAGTACCAACGCCGCGTTTTCCTGACTGATTTCGGCCCAGGCTTCGCAGTTAAACCGCAGGCCCACCACTGCTGCGGTAGGCATACTGGCAAGGTGTTCGGGCGATAAAAGATTGGCTAATTCGGTAATTTCCGGATTGTGACCCACCAGCATTACGGTATCCAGGTTATCGGGCGTTTGTTTAATAATGGTTAAAAGCCCCGGCGTATCGGCTTCGTAAATACCTTCGTTTATAACAATTTCTTCGGTGTCGTACTCCAGTTCTTTGGCCACCAGCGAGGCTGTAGTAAGCGCCCGCACCGCCGAACTAGAAACAATTAAATCCAGACTAATTTCGTGCGAAGCTAATTCCCGGCCCATTAAAGGCGCATCGTGCCGGCCCCGTTTGTTTAAGGGCCGGTCGTGATCGCTTAATTCCTCAAATTCCCAACTCGATTTGGCGTGGCGTAGCAGGTATAAGGTTTTCATAGCAGGCAATTATTTTATGGCTTCATTCCTACAGGTAGGGGTTCGTTTTATCTTCTGGTTTTAATTGGTGCTTTTGGTAAAATTTTAAAAATTGGCAGCAATAGCAGCAAGTAAGGAGCAAAAGCAGGAATCTTCATCAGAACAAATAATTCTTAAAATTTATACTGTTTCGGGCGTTGTAAATTCTTCTTCGGTGGGTGGAAGCACGTTGGGGTAACGTTCGTAGTGAATAGCCGCTACCCGCGCAAACAACTCGTCGCGTAAGGTATCAATATTTGTCCGGTCGGTGGCCGAAATAAAAATAGCCGGGTTATGCATTTTGGCTATGTAGGTTTGCCGCAAGTCTTCCAGCGTAGGTTTTTCAGTGCCTTCACCCATGTCGTTTAGTTCTTCGGCTTCCTGGGCACGGTATTGGTCAATTTTATTAAAAACCAGCAACACCGGTTTTTCGGCTGAGTCAATTTCTTTTAAAGTTTTATTTACCACCTCCATGTGTTCTTCAAAGCCCGGGTGCGAAATATCTACCACGTGCACCAGCAAATCAGCTTCCCGAATTTCGTCGAGGGTAGATTTAAAACTTTCGATGAGACGGGTAGGTAACTTGCGGATAAAACCTACGGTGTCGGAGAGCAAAAACGGAATGCGGTTAATTACTACTTTGCGCACCGTAGCATCTACCGTCGCAAATAATTTGTTCTCGGCAAAAACTTCGGATTTAGAAAGTAAATTCATGAGCGTAGATTTACCCACGTTGGTATAACCCACCAGGGCTACCCGTACCATTTCGGTGCGCGACTTGCGTTGTTGGTAGTTTTGTTTATCTAGTTTTTCGAGTTTATCGCGGAGCAAAGCAATTTTATCCCGCACAATCCGGCGGTCAGTTTCAATCTCCGTTTCCCCCGGACCCCGCATGCCCACGCCGCCTTTTTGCCGCGACAAGTGCGTCCAGAGATTGGTTAAGCGGGGTAAAAAGTATTGGTACTGCGCCATTTCTACCTGGGTGCGGGCCTGGGCGGTTTTAGCGCGTAAAGCAAAAATATCCAGGATTAATAAGCTGCGGTCTACAATCTTCACTTTCAGCTCGGCTTCCAGGTTGCGCACTTGGGAGGGTGTCAGGTCATCGTCGAAAATAACCATGTCGATCTGAAACTCCGTAACAAAAGCTTTAATTTCTTCGAGCTTGCCCTTGCCCACGTAAGTGCGGATATCGGGTTTATCTAATTTTTGAATAAAACGTTTTATAGTTTGTGCCCCTACTGTTTCGGTCAGAAAAGCCAACTCATTCAGGTACTCTTCGGTTTTTTCATCCGCTTGTGTTTTAGAAGGCACTGCTACCAAAACCGCTGTTTCCTGCATTTTAGCGGTATCATGTAATTTCTTAGCCATAAGTAGTAATCAAATTAAAATAGAAAGTGTACGGTTTTTTTTTCAAAAAGGCCATCTATATGGTTCATGGATGCATTTATAACCTTCCTGCTATTTTAAAAAAAATTGCTTTTCAAGCATTAAAAACCGGACAAAATAAGAATTAAATAAAGTGAAAAGGCTGCTAATATAGGTTTGTTTAGCCACAAGGCAGCCAAAAATTTAAAAAATCGGAGCAGGATAACTTAAACGGCTTTAGCGAAAACTTTAATCCAACTGCTTATCTTTGCCCCGCTAAAACAGGGTTTGACTAAAAGCGGGTATGCGGATTGCTATTGTTATTAATACTTCCTGGAACATCTACAATTTTCGGCTGAATTTGATTAAAGCCCTGCAGGCGGCCGGGCACGAAGTAGTAGCCATAGCTCCCCCGGATGCGTACTCGCCCCGCTTAGAGGCCGCGGGTTGCCGGTACGTACCCATTCTGATGGAAAACAAAGGCACCAACCCTGTGCAGGATATGCTGTTAATTAAGCGGTTTTACGCTGTTTACCGGCAAGTACAGCCCGATGTAATTCTGCAATACACCATTAAACCCAATATTTACGGTACGCTGGCGGCCAGGTTGGCTGGCATTCCTACGGTAAATAACGTGTCGGGTTTAGGTACAGTGTTTATTGTGCGCAACCTGGTTTCTAAAGTAGCTTTAAGTTTATACCGCTTGGCTTTCCGGTTTCCGGTAAAAGTATTTTTTCAAAACCCTGATGACCGCGAATTATTCTTTCACTATAAACTTGTAAAGTCTTCCATCACAGATGTGTTACCCGGTTCGGGCATTAATACCCGCCAGTTTGTGCCGGCGCCGGTTTTTACCCGTCAACAACCCTTTACTTTTTTAATGATTGGCCGGGTACTCTACGAAAAAGGCGTAGTGGAATTTGTGGAAGCCAGTAAACTACTCAAGCAAAAATACCCGGAGGTTCGCTGTCAGTTACTCGGTAGTTTTGACGAAGCCGGCAACGTGGGAATTAAAAAGACTACGTTTATGGCCTGGGTAAATGAAGGTGCCATTGCGTATTTAGGTACTTCCGAAGACGTAGCTTCGTGCATTTTAAAAACGGATTGCGTGGTGTTGCCTTCTTACCGCGAGGGTACGCCCAAAACCTTACTCGAAGCGGCTGCGCTAGGCAAACCCATTATTACGACCAACGTGCCTGGTTGCAAAGAAACCGTAATTGATGGGCAGAACGGCTTGCTCTGCGAAGCCCGTAATGCCACCGATTTAGCCGCCAAAATGGAACAAATTTACTTACTTCCCGATCAGGAACTAAAAAGAATGGGCGCCGCCAGCCGCCAGCTCGCCGTTACCAAGTTCGACGAGCAGTTTGTCATCGATAAATATTTAACGGTGGTAAATTCGGTGGCGGTAAAAGTTCGTTGAAAATTTAAATTTTTTAAAATTTGCTATTCGCCGGTAGTTGTTTCGGTATTTTTGCGTTTAATTTAAATCTTTGGCCCAGGCCATTCAAGAATAATTAAAAATCGTTTCATGGAATTTAAGCGCTTCGCGATAGAAGGTCCCGTTGAGATTACACCGCGCCGGTTCGGCGATGCCCGGGGTTATTTTTTTGAATCATACAGCTATCGGATTTTTGCCGAAAATGGCATTACCACCGAGTTTGTGCAGGATAATCAATCACTGTCGCAGAAAGGGGTATTACGGGGCTTGCATTTCCAAAATCCGCCTTACGCGCAAGCCAAATTGGTGCGGGTAGCGGCCGGCCGGGTTTTAGATGTAGCCGTGGATATCCGGAAAAATTCGCCTACTTACGGCCAACACATTACCTGCGAACTTGATGCCAATAAAGGAAATATGTTTTTTGTTCCGGAAGGTTTTGCGCACGGTTTTGCCGCCTTAACCGATAACACCATTTTCCTGTATAAATGCAGCAATTATTACCACCCGGCTGCCGAAGGGGGGCTTTTATGGAGCGATCCGGCCTTAGGTATTGATTGGGGCATTACCGACGCCATTATCTCGCCTAAAGATGTGGTTTTACCCACGCTGCAAGAGCTAAACTCTCAGTTTTAAATTATAATTTTAAAATTTTAAACTTTTGCTCCGGCTGACAATCAACTTTAACTGCCCGGCTCTAAATAATCCAGTAAAGATTCTAAGCTCATGCCGCGGGAGCCTTTAATTAAAACAAAGCTGTTCTGCACCGGGTTATTCAGTAGCCATTGTTTCAGGTCGGCTTTGGTGGCAAAGTGATGAGCTGCCGGGACATAGGCACTGGCTTGCTGCATTTCGGGGCCACACAGTAGCACCACATCAAAAGGAAAACCGGCTACTAATTTCCCGAGTTTGGCGTGTTCATCGGTACTCGAGGTGCCTAACTCCAGCATATCACCCAAAATAAGTACCTTGCGCGCGGCTTCGGCATGGGCAAAATTGTTCACCGAGGCCGTCATGGATGATGGGTTGGCATTGTAGGCGTCCAGCAAAATGGTATTGGTGCCTTTTTGTATAATCTGGGAGCGGTTATTCGTAGGCACATAACCGGCTACGCCCGCATTAATTTTAGTTAAGGGCACGTTAAAATATTTTCCGATGCACGATGCCGCGGCTATATTTTCAAAATTATACTCCCCGATAATTTGAGTGGTAACAATTTCGTTGTTTTCGGACTCGTAAACCACGAAAGGCGAGGCCGAAATAAACTTGCAATGGAAAAAATCGCCGGGCGCCGGGTACGTTATTTTAATGGGTAAACGGCTGCCCATGCGCTGCAAATGTTCGTTTTGTGAGTTGATAAAGGCTGTTCCCTTATTGCGGAGCAGGTGCATGTATAACTCGCTTTTAGCCCGGGCTACCCCTTCCAGGCTGCCAAAACCTTCCAGATGTGCTTTGCCAATGTTGGTGATAATGCCATGCGTAGGCTCGGCAATATTGCAAAGCTGTTCTATTTCACCAATGTGGTTGGCGCCCATTTCAATAATGGCAATCTGGTGTTCGGGCTTAATGGTAAGTATAGTAAGCGGTACGCCAATATGGTTGTTTAAATTGCCTTTGGTGTATACGGTATTAAACCGCTGGCTTAAAACCGCGTGAATTAATTCTTTGGTAGTGGTTTTGCCGTTAGACCCCGTAATACCAATTACCGGAATAGTTAATTGCCGCCGGTGGTATTGGGCGAGTTCCTGCAGGGCTTGTAAGGTATCGGGCACCACAATTATTTGGTCGCTGGCCAGTGCTGGGTCGTCTACCACGGCGTATCGGGCCCCTTTAGCCAAAGCCTGGGCCGCAAACTGGTTACCATTAAAATTGGGGCCGTGTAAGGCAAAAAATAAATTGTTGTTCTGGTCGGCCCGCGAGTCAGTACTAACGGCCGTACATTCCAAGTATTTATTATAAAGCAACGAAATGGTTTCTGCCATATATTTGTATAGATTACTACGCTGATAGCGTTACTTACCTGTATGAAAAATATTTTGTTTTGTTTATTGGTTGTCTGTTTTTCCGGAATGAGCACCCGCGGTTTCGGGCAGCAATATTATGAATTTCGTTATCAAAATAACGTAAAAATAAGCGATGGTACGAATATTTTAAATAATCCCTGGGCTGGCGGATTAAACAGCGCGGTATTCTCTAAAATTCATTTAAACCAAGACGATATCGAGGATTTATTTGTTTTTGATCGCACGCAAAATAAAGTTTCTACGTACCTGGCGCAGCAAATAAACGGACAATGGTCCTGGCAATATCAACCAGAATACGAGGCGTTTTTCCCGGATAGTTTATCGGATTGGGTGGTGTTACGCGACTTTAACCAAGATGGCCGCAAAGATTTATTTACCAAGAGCAATCTGGGCATAAGGGTTTACGAAAACGTAACGCCGGTAAACGGCCCTTTACGATTTGCTTTAAAAGAAGATTTTGTGCGGTTTAACAACGGCGTAAATTTACAGGTAAGCGGCGACGATTTACCCGCTATTACCGATATGGATAACGACGGCGACCTGGATATTCTTTGTTTTGATTTTTACTCGGGCCACACCATACAGTTATACAAAAACATGCGGGTAGAAGATAACTTGTCGCCGGATAGTTTGCGGTTTAAGCTCGAAGATGCCTGGTGGGGCAAATTAACCAAGTGCGAAGATGCCTGCGGTAGTTTTATGTTTAATTCGGCTTGCCGTACTACCGGCACCAAACATAGCGTGCCCGTAACCATTTTGGCCCTAGACCTGGATAACGATCAGGATAAAGATGTTTTAATCGGGGGCGATCCTTGCAGCGAACTAGTACAAATTACCAACCAAGGTACGCCAACCAAAGCTGTAATGAGTAGCTCCGGCGTAAAAAAAACGTTTCCGGATAATACCACACCTGCTAATTTCCGGCAATTTCTGGCCGCTTACTACGAAGACGTAACTTTTGATAATGTGCCCGACTTGTTGGTTTCGCCGTATCTGCCCGCTAACATGGATGGCATTAATACCAACCAATCTATCTGGCTGTACCGCAACACCGCTGCGGCCAATGCCAGTCCGGCATTTGAATTTTTGCAAAATAATTTTTTACAAAATTTCGTGCTGGACTTAGGCGAAGACAGCGCCCCGGCTTTTGCTGATGTAGACGCCGACGGCGACCTGGATATGCTGGTAGGTAACTACGCCACCATGAAAGGTGATAACATGGTGAGCAGTATTAGTTTATACACCAATATTGGTTCGGCTACTGCACCCGAGTTCCGTTTAGAAACCGATGATTATGCCAATTTATCTACTTTAGGACTACAGGGCATAAAACCGCGCTTTGCCGATTTAAACAACGATGGCCGCCTGGACCTTACCTTTAGCATACTCAACAGCTCAACGGGCAGCAATAAATATATTTTAAACCAAGCCGCCGCCGAACAACCGTTTCGTTTTAATGTAAGTGCAGTGCAATCTTTAGATATCGGCGAAAACACCGGCGATGTAGCGGTTTTTTACGACCTGGATAACGATGGCGACCAGGATGCTATCGTGGCGGCCAGTTTTCTGATTTCCGATACCAGCGGGCCTTTGCTTTTTTACCGTAACACCGGTACGGCCGCTCAACCCGTATTTACGCTGGAAAACGAAAAATTTGGCGGTATCGAATTTCAGGAAGAAGCCAATCGCAACTTATACCCTTTAATTGCTGATTTAAACAACGATAATTCTCCCGAATTGCTAACCGTAGATAACCGGGGAGTAATTAGAATATACGCCAATTTTATGGCCGATTTATCGGCTAATTTTACCGAAACGCCTGCTTTATTCGCCAATAGCATTAGTAACTCGGCCGTAAGAAGCCGCTTGGGCACCCATGTAGCCTTGGCAGCCGCTGACTTAAATGGCGATAAACAACCCGAAATAATTGCGGGTAACACCGGGGGGGGCTTGTTTTACCTGACTCAACAATTAAGAACCGGAACCGGTATTTCGGAAGAAGAAAAAGCCCGGCTAAATATTGCGGTATTCCCGAACCCGGCCAACCAGGAAGTTACCGTAACCGGCCCGGAAAAAATGCAGGTAGCTTTATTTAGCTCCGATGGCAAACAAGTGCGCAGGAACACAGTGCCAAACAAAGAGCACCGCATCAAGCTGGTGGGATTAGCACCCGGGTTGTATTACGTACGCGTGCACACCGCCACGGGCAAAACAGCCGGTTACAAACTATTAGTAAACCCTTAAATGGCAGCTTTTATCTACATCGAATTAGGCTTGTCGTCAGATTACACTTACTACAAGCCGGTTTTGGCGAAAGTGAAAAAACGCTTTCCTCACCTGGATTACCTGGATCTGGATGCTTTTTCGGAGGAGTTTTTAATGGCGCAAGTTAACCAGGTAGTAGCAGCCGCGGATAAATGCGCCGTTTATTTTAATATTGTTGATACCGAAGAGCCGTTAGGGGCAGTTTTACCTTTAGCTGAAATTCTGATTCGACGGCAGGAAAATACCCAGGTAGTGCTGCAAGGCCCACATACCCGGTTAGAACGCCTTTTTAGTAACCGGCAAAATTTAAATTTTTTAAAAAATCCAGATGATAGTACCTTAATAGCGCACCTGGAACGCTTTTTTTCGGAAGTTAGTAAGTAAGCTCTCCCATTACTCTAATCTAAAAGCATCCGCATCCAGGTGAGTCGGGAAGCTTTGCCGGAAATCCATTAGTTCTTGTTGGCTTAAAGTTATGGTTTGGGTAATTGCTTCATCGGCGGCATTAAATAAAATATCGCCTTTGTAATTGATAACCATAGAATCGCCGGAATATTGGTGGCCGTTATCGTCTTCGCCGATGCGGTTAACGCCCACCACATAAGCTACATTTTCAATGGCGCGGGCAGCCAAGAGCGTTTTCCAGGCAATGTTTCTTTTGGCGGGCCAATTGGCTACGTAGAGCAACACATCGTACTGGTTTTGCACGTTGCGGCTCCACACCGGAAACCGTAAATCGTAGCAAATCAACGGACAAATTTTTAAACCGTTTAATTCAACAATTAACTTGTCGGTACCCGGTGCATACACTTCCGTTTCCCCGGCTATCCGGAACAAATGCTTTTTGTCGTAATAGGTGTATCTTCCATCCGGCTGCATCCAGATAAGCCGATTATAGTAATTGTCCTTATCCATTACAATTAAACTACCCGTAATAACGGCTCCGGTGGCTTTCGCCATGTTTTGCAGCCAATGTAGGCTAGGGCCTTGCATGGACTCGGCAAGTTCCGGCGCTTGCATCGAAAAACCGGTGGTAAACATTTCGGGCAATATAATTAAATCGGTAGGTTCCGTTATTTCCTCGATTTTGTGGGCTAGCATTTCCAGGTTAAAAGCCCGGTCGTGCCACTGCAAAGGCGTTTGAATAAGGGTAATCCGTAAATCAGGCATGTTGTTGCGTTAATTTTTTAAAAATTTTCTTTTTGCCGAATTAAAAAAGTTGTGGGTGAAATTATTTAATTAAATACTTCTGAGCTTATAAATTCTGCAGCTTTTGAGCCGCCGCTCGTAAGGTTTCCTCGTTTTTAGCGAAGCAAAAGCGCAGTAGGCCGTGGTCGGTTTGCTGTTGGTAAAATACCGAAATAGGAATAGCGGCTACCCCAATGTCGGTAGTTAACCGGCGGGCAAAATCCTGATCCTTTTCGCTGGTAATGTTTTCGTAACTCACCAGTTGAAAATACGTGCCCGTTGATGGTTGAAATGTAAACCGGGTATCCTGCAGTAACTGGCAAAATAAATCGCGTTTACGTTGGTAAAAATCCGGCAGGTTTAGGTAATGATCGCGGTTAGTTAAAAAATCGGCCAGCGCGTATTGTACTGGCGTAATCGTGCTGAAAGTAAGGTATTGGTGCACTTTCCGGAATTCAATAGTTAAAGCAGGGGGCGCTACGCAGTAGGCTACTTTCCAGCCGGTAGCGTGGTAAGTTTTCCCGAAAGACGAAATAACAAAACTGCGACTGGCCAGTTCGGGCAGCGTAAGCATACTTTGGTGCGGCTGATTATCGTACACCATGTGCTCGTATACTTCGTCGCTGATTACCAGAATAGCGGTATCCCGCGTAATTTCCGCGAGTATTTGTAAATCCTGACTTTTTAAAATTGCTCCCGACGGGTTATGTGGCGAGTTGAGCATAATGGCCCGGGTGCGCGGCGTAATGGCCGCTTTTACCAGGTTCCAGTCGATGGTAAACGAAGGTACTTGCAAAGGCACAAAAACCGGCCGGCCGCCGTTTAACAAAATAGCCGGAACGTACGAATCGTAGGCTGGCTCCAGAACAATAACTTCGTCGTGGGGGTGCAAAATGGCTGCCAGCGCCGCGTATAAAGCTTCGGTAGCCCCCGATGTGATGGTTATTTCGGTTTCTGGGTCGGGCTTGCTGCCATACAATAATTCGGTTTTTAAACTGATTTGCTCCCGCAACGGCAAAACACCCGCCATGGGTGCGTATTGATTATAGCCTTGTTGCAGGTAATAACTCACCCGGTCAATCAATTCCGGCGGACAGTTAAAATCAGGAAATCCCTGCGACAAATTAATAGCGCCGTGTTGTTGCGCTAACTGCGACATAACGGTGAAAATACTGGTGCCTACCTGCGGTAGTTTTGATGCGAGCATAAGCCGGAGCAAAGAAATTTTTAGCTAAATAAAATTATTTGATTTAACGCTGACGCAAACTCTTGGGCTAATCAGGATTTTAAAATTTCCCTCAAAAATAATAGCAATTGGTATGGTACCGGTAGTTTCGGTATTTTTATTTACCTAATCAAAGAATTACTGCTATAGCCTTACAAAGCTGATTCTGAAATTTTTAAAAATTTAAAACTTAGTTTGTACTGGCAAAAGCTAAATTTATTACCCGCCAACCATAAAAATTTGATAACAGTATTTATTAAAAATCGTATAAACGAAATTTGTGCAAATCAGCTAAGGAGATAGAGCTTGCTATACGTTGCCAACTAATTTAAAAATTGATTAAATTATATATTTGGTTTTTGGCTTGATTATTACTTCTGTAACTTCTAGCAAGTAAAAGTTACAACCGCCTTTTTCGAATGGATAAATTATATTCTACAAGTCAAATTGAAATTTTTTACGATCTCGAAAATAATTGGCTTTACGTTAATTGGATTGGCTTCCAAACTACTCAATCGGTGAAAGATGGGTGCGGTAAGATTTTAGAATACATGGTATCGGAAGCTTGTACCAAAATTTTAAACGACAATACCCTCGTGGAAGGCATGTGGTCGGGTGCTGCTAAATGGGGTGCCGATGTTTGGTTTCCGGCCTTACGGGGACATGGCTTACAAGCTTTTGCTTGGATTTATTCGCCCAGTATGCTTAGTCGCTTATCTACCGATAAAACATTAACCCACGCCCATCAACCCAACTACATCCGTACCTTTGATGATCCGGAAGAAGCTACTGCCTGGTTGCGGAGTATGTAGTTTAGCTGATAGATCTTAAATTAAATTCCACAATACAATTTTTTAAAATTTCTCCAGTTTCGTATATAAATCAGGGCACAATAAAAGGCGGTTTAGTTTTATGCCTTTTATTGTGCCCTGATTTTGTTTTAATATCTTTGGATAATTTCTACAAGCCGGAAATTTACTGCTTCACCGCATCCGTTAACTCCTCAAACACATCGCACGCGGCATTCACTGATTTAATGCTGTCGAAAATTACAATCAGCTTGTCTTTGGTTTCTTTCAAGCGCGATTGGCGAGGGTGTTGCTGGAAAAATTTCAGAATCCGGCCAAATACCTCTGACTGAAAATACTTGTCGTTGTTTTCCGACGGAATGTAGCCTTTCATTACCTCTTTTTTAATCGTCAGTTTTTCGAAGCCAATTTCCTGCGCTTTCCAACGCAGCTTTACAATTTGGATCAGTTTTTCTACCGATTCGGGCAAGGGACCAAAACGATCGACGATGCTATTTTTAATTTTTTCCAGCGCCGGTAAATCCTTTACTCTATCTAGTTTGCTGTACAAGTTTAATCGCTCCGAAATATTGCTCACGTAGGTATCCGGAATGAGAATTTCCAAGTCGGTTTCTACGGTACATTCGCGCACCACATCCAGGAACTGATTCAAGTCTTTTTCGGAACTCAAAAACAAATCGCGGAATTCGGTTTCTTTTAGTTCTTTAATGGTATCGTCCAGAATCTGGTGGTACATTTCAAAACCCAAATCGTTAATAAAACCGCTTTGCTCGCCGCCCAGTAAGTTACCCGCTCCCCGGATATCCAAATCGCGCATGGCTACTTTAAAACCATCGCCTAAATCCGAAAATTCTTCCAGGGTACTTAAACGCTTCCGGGCATCCGAAGGTAAACTTGATACCGGCGGGGTAAGCAAGTAACAATACGCTTTTTTGTTAGAACGGCCCACCCGTCCGCGCATCTGGTGTAAATCGCTTAAGCCAAACATATGCGCCCGGTTGATAATAATGGTATTGGCATTTGGAATATCCAGACCCGATTCAATGATGTTGGTGGAAATTAGAACGTTAAACTCGCCTTCCACAAATTTGAGCATGCGTTTTTCGAGCTGCTCCCCGTCCATTTGGCCGTGGGCGTAGGTGATTTTGGCATCGGGTACTAATTTTAAAATTAGGTTGGCCATTTCTTCCAGATCGGCAACCCGGTTGTGCACAAAAAATACCTGACCACCGCGCTTCAATTCGTGCATTACCGCATCGCGAATGATGATCTGGTCGAATACGTGCAATTCGGTTTGTACCGGCTGCCGGTTGGGCGGGGGAGTAGCAATTACCGATAAGTCGCGGGCACCCATGAGCGAAAAGTGCAGCGTGCGCGGAATGGGAGTGGCGGATAAAGTAAGCGAATCCACGTTTACCCGCATTTCCTTGAGCTTTTCTTTGGTTTTAACGCCGAATTTTTGCTCCTCATCAATCACCATTAAGCCCAGATTTTTAAATTTCACATCTTTGCTCACAATCCGGTGCGTGCCTATTAAAATATCCGTTTTGCCTTCGGCTACCCGTTGTAAGGTTTCTTTAATGTCTTTGGCGGTTTTAAAGCGGTTTACAAACTCCACGTTCACCGGAAATTTCTCCAGACGGTCACGGAACGTTTTGTAATGCTGCATGGCCAGAATGGTGGTGGGCACTAAAACGGCTACTTGTTTGCTATCGGTGGCGGCTTTAAAAGCGGCCCGGATCGCAACTTCGGTTTTACCAAATCCTACGTCGCCGCACACGAGGCGGTCCATGGGGTGCGGCTGCTCCATGTCGTTTTTCACGTCCTCGGTGGCTTTGGCCTGGTCCGGGGTGTCTTCGTAAATAAACGACGATTCCAGTTCGGCTTGCATAAAACCATCGCGGGAGAAAGCATAACCCGGCGCCGATTTACGTTTGGCGTACAATTTTATGAGCTCGGTGGCAATATCTTTCACCTTGCTCTTCACGCGTTTTTTCTTGTTTTCCCACTCCGGCGAGCCCAGTTTACTCATGCTGGGGGGCGTACCTTCTTTGCCGGTGTATTTACTTATTTTATGCAGCGCGTGAATACTCACGTACAGCAAATCGTCGTCGCGGTACACCAGCCGAATAGCTTCCTGCATTTTACCGCCTACTTCCACTTTCTCCAATCCGGCAAAACGGCCAATGCCGTTATCCACGTGTACCACGTAATCGCCGGGTTGCAACGAACGCAGTTCTTTTAAGGTAAGCGCTTTAGATTTAGAAAAACGTTCTTTGTTTTTATATTTGTAGTACCGCTCAAAAAGCTGGTGATCGGTGTATAAAGCAACTTTTACCTGATCGTCGATAAAGCCCTCACGCAACGAAATAGTTAAAGCCTGAAATTTTACCGCGTGGTCGAGCTCATCGAAAATAGTCGTGAGTCGGTCGAGCTGGCGCGGCGATTCGGCCGCAATTACGTTGGTAAAACCGTTGGTTTGATTATCGTGCAGGTTGCTGACCAGCAAATTAAAATCTTTGTTAAACGACGGCTGCGGCTTGGTGGTAAACGTGATGGTTTCGTGGGCTTTAAACGTAAAGCGTTTGCCAAACTCCACGGTAGTATAAGGTTCGAGTAATTTTTTAAAACTTTTGCCGGTTTCAAACAAATCTTCGGGTTGGGATACTACCTGGGTGCCGCCGTTGGTGAGCATTAAATACTCAAAAGCTTGCTCGGCTTTACTAAACGATTCGTCAATTACTTCCGTAGTATGCCGCACATCTTTAAACCAGAACCGGGTGTCTTTCGGTAAAAATTCTAGAAACGACTCCCGGGTTTCCTGCAGTAATTTGGTTTGCACGTTAGGCACCACCGAAACCGACGTTTTGGTTTCCACGGAAAGCTGCGTGTTGGGGTTAAAAGTCCGGATACTTTCGATCTCGTCGCCAAACAACTCGATGCGGTAAGGCAGTTCGTTGGCGTACGAAAATACATCCACAATACCCCCCCGCACGGCAAACTGACCCGCTTCGTACACAAAATCCGTACGTTCGAAATCGTATTCTGTGAGTAGTTCGGTTAAAAAGTTTACGTCTAGTTTTTCGCCCACCTTAGCGCTGAACGTATTGGCAACCAGCGATTTTTTGTTAATTACTTTTTCGGTAAGCGCCTCCGGGTAAGTTACTACCAGCAAGCCATCGGTTGCTTTATTCGATATTTGATTGAGCACTTCCGCCCGCATTAAAATATTGGCGTTTTCGGTTTCATCGAACGAATACGGCCTTTTGTACGACGACGGAAATAGCAGCGGCTCTTGCCGGTCGGTAAATAAATGTTGTAAATCCGAGAGGAAATAAGCGGCTTCTTCTTTGTCGTGCAGCACAAACACGTGGTGGCCCGGTTGCAGACTACTCACGGTGGCAGCCAGCACGGCATCTAAGCTACCGGCTAAGCCTTTCAGGTGCAAATGTGTTTTTTCCGGCGATTTAAGTCGCTCGGCTATGGTTTGAACTACCGGGTCGAGCCGGTAGAGTTCCAGAAAATCCTTTAATTTCAAAACTGTTGTTCTTTCGGTATTATAAAGCAAAGATAACGAATATTCTGCTCGCAAACTCCTTACGCAGATGCGGCGCGTAAGGTGCAAAAAATATTAAAACTAAAAATTTTAAAAATCGTTATTTAATATTGATACTCCCTGAATAATAATTGATTATATTTATAAATCCTTCGGGGCTCGGCTGATAGCACGCGAGTAGTTTAACGTTATTTTTTAATCCATTTAAATTTTTACTAAATGATAAAATGATGTACTCTAAATTTTTAACTCCCGCTATTTTCTCAGCCGAGGAGTCAACTATTCAGTTGCATATTCAAAGCTTTTGGGCGGGTTATACCAAATGTATTTACCTGGCGCTTGGCCTTAGTGGTATCGGACTTTATTTAAAATCTTACCAACTACTCACCGATAAACTACTGGTATTTACCTTAGCTACGTTGGCGCTGTTATTTTTAGGGCAAATGCTGCTATCTTTTTCCTTTATGCTCAAAAACCTGGGGTTAGCCCTGCTGGGTTCCTTTTGCAGTTTGGCCTTGGCTACTGGTTTTACCAGCGTCTTATTTCTTTTTCAGGGCTGGTGGGGTTCCGGCATCTTAATTACTTTAACGGCTCCGTTAGCGGCCGTTTCTTTGCTAATTCTGATTGGGTTTATTTTGCAACAAGGGTTTAACCGGCGACGCAAACAACGGTTTTTTCTGCTTTGTAATCTGTTAATTCCATTTGGTGTTTTGCTGCTGCTCGGTACGGTAGCTTTTTTTAAGAGCAAGGTATAACCTGTTGAGCCCAAGTACCGTTTGTTAGTGCATCGCCGGGGTTGCCCGCTTTTTGACAGGTAAAATAGATTTGGAGCAATGCGGCGAAAACCTGATAATGAGCAAGAAATTTAAAATTTTTATTACCTGTTTACTCGGGTGCTTGGGTTGTACTTGGTCGGTTATGGCTCAGTCTGGCAGTGCTGCCGCTACCTTAAACGACATGGATAAAGGAAAACACCGCATTTTATTAGTATTTGCCCCCAATAGTCAGAATGAATTGTTGCAGGAACAAAATAAAATGCTGCGCCAGGCTCACCCGGGTTTAACTGAGCGCGACATGCTGGTAGTGCAGGTAATCGAAAATAACGTAGAATTAAATCCAGACATAAAAGAAGCCGTGCCCAGTGCCGGTAAACTGCGCCAGGAGTATAAAGTAAATGCTGAGCAGTTTTCGGTGGTATTACTGGGCAAAGACGGTGGTGAAAAATACCGGGCCCAGCATCCCCAGGCCCCGGCAGTGTTGTTTCAAATTATTGATGCCATGCCCATGCGGCAAAGCGAAATGCACGGGAAACGCAGCGATTAATTAAAATTAATTATCCAAAGCAACTTTGATCGGTTACGCGTAAATGGTCGGTATCAAAGCCTTTTTGCTGCGCCAGGGTTACCAGGTTTTGGTACAAAGTAGGCGCCATAAACGGTGAGCGGCTCAAAATCCATAAGTTTTGCCGGTCCGGGGTACCCACCACGGCATACGAATAATCAGCATCTAAGCCAATAATCCAATAGTCGCCGGTAAAGGGCCATTGAAACTGTACTTTTAATTTAGAATTGTTGCTGCCCGCCACCGGAAAAGCTTTCGCTTCGGCTACTTTTTTCTTGCCTTTCGGATTGTTGCGGTTGCAACTGTTTACTACTTTCACGAAACCAGCCGGATCTAAGCTGTACTCGGCGGTAGTGCAATGGCAACCCCGCTCAAAAATTAAAGGAAAAGCCGCAATTTCGTACCACTTGCCCATGTATTTGTTTAAATCAACCGTCGGAACAGTTTCTAAAGGCTGGTGATTGCGGGTAAAATATCGTAAGGCCAGTGTTCCTAAAAGCACTGTGCCGGCGGCAATAGCTATTTCGCGGGTGTTTTTTTGCATATTTTTAAAAATTTATTTGGTACTATAGTAGCTCCTTTATACTACTGCACTGCTATTAAAAAGCAGGTAGCTTTTGGTTATTTTACCTTATTTAAGCGATAAAAGTTTAACCTGTTTGGGAGCTGTGGCTAGCAAGCCGGCGAAACCGGCTCAGAAAAGCTATTTTTTTAAATTTGCCATTATATTGTTTCAACTTAGTACCGGCGAACCTGCGGTAAAGAAAAGAAGTGTTACCAAAAATATTAACTTTACCCGCGCATATACGTCTAAATCCTGTAATTAATATATTTCTCGCATGGCCTCATTTGATATTGTAAGTAAAATAGATCCGCAAAGCTTGGAAAATGCCCTGAATACCGTAAAGAAGGAAATTCAGAATCGTTACGATTTTAAAGACACGAAAGGCAGCGTGGAACTCGACAAAAAATCAAACATTATTCATATTACCACCGAAAACTCGATGCGGGTAAAGCACATCGAAGATATTATCATGACTAAAATGGTAAAGCAAAACCTCGATGCCACCGCTCTGGATTTTTCGGAAGAAGAGTATGCCTCCGGCCCGATGATTAAAAAAGATGTGAAGGTGAAAGTGGGCGTGGATAAAGAAACGGCTAAAAAAATTGTAAAAATAATTAAAGACAGTAAACTGAAAGTGCAGGCCGCCATTATGGACGATCAGATACGGGTTACCGGTAAAAAAATCGATGATTTGCAGGATGTAATTGCCTTAATGCGTCAGTCGAATTTGGGCTTGCCGTTGCAGTATGTTAATATGAAATCATAAAATTTTAAAAATACCGGATTAACTAATGTGTTTGGGTTGTACAACCAAACACATTAGTTAAGACCGGGCAAATTAACCGAACTAATCTGTTTTCTAAACGCCTGTTAAGATTTAAAATCACAATAAAACTATGTTTGATATTTTTGCGAGTGCCGATACCTGGATCAGTTTATTGACACTAACCTTTATGGAGGTGGTATTGGGCATCGATAATATTATTTTTATATCCATTGTAGCCGGTAAATTACCCGAGGCGCAACAAGGCCGCGCCCGCACTATTGGGTTAATGTTAGCCTTGGTTTTCCGGATATTACTGCTTCTTTCAATTTCGTGGATTGTAAGCCTGAAGGATCCTTTGTTTACCATTAACCTCCCCTGGACCGCCGAAGACTTTGGCGTTACCGGCCGGGACCTGATACTATTGGCTGGTGGTTTATTTTTGATTGCCAAAAGTACCACCGAGATTCACCATAAGCTGGAGGGGGACGAAGAAGACCTGGGATCAACGAAAGTATATCAGAATATCAATCGGGTAATTTTTCAGATTGTACTGGTAGATATTGTATTTTCCTTCGACTCGATCTTAACCGCGGTGGGCCTGGTGGATCACGTGATAATTATGATTGTGGCGGTAATTATATCCATGGGTATAATGCTGGCCTTTTCGAAATACATCGCCGACTTTGTGAACAAACACCCTACTATTAAAATGCTGGCTTTGTCGTTCCTGATTATGATTGGTTTTATGCTGGTGCTGGAGTCATTGCATACGCACGTACCAAAAGGCTATGTTTATTTCGCCATGTTTTTCTCGCTGGTAGTAGAAATGCTGAACATGCGCCTGCGCAAAGCAACTACGCCGCCGGTTAAACTCCGCGATTCGGATTTTGACTAAGCCAAAACGATTAAGAAGAATTTAAAAAGGAAGCCAATCCAAGAGTGGCTTCCTTTTTAGCTAAAATTTAAAAATTTCATTTTATTTAAGCAGCTTACTTAAGAAATCCCAGGTCACTACGCCTACCGCTACCGATATATTAAGCGAATGCTTGGTGCCAAACTGCGGAATCTCGATTACGGTATCGGCTAGTTCCATTACTTCGTCTTCTACGCCAAATACTTCGTTACCAAAAACCAAAGCGTACTTTTTATTAGCGGCCGGTATAAAATCAGCTAAAGAAACGCTGTGGTCGGCCTGCTCAATGGCAATGAGCTGGTAGCCTTCGGCTTTTAATTGTTGCGCTAATTCGGCTGTATTGGTAACGTGTTCCCAGTCTACGGATTCGGTGGCGCCCAAGGCAGTTTTGGTAATTTCTTTGTGGGGCGGGGTGCCCGTAATGCCGCATAAATAAATTTTACTTATAGCAAAAGCATCGGCAGTCCGGAAGGCCGAGCCCACGTTGTGCAACGACCGTACGTTATCCAGAACCAACACAACCGGTAATTTTTCCTGTTCTTTAAATTCCTCTACCGATACCCGGTTGAGTTCTTCCATTTTTAATTTACGCATGAAATTTGGGTTGATAGATGCGTAAGGCGTGCTCCAATTGTTTAATTTTGTTTAATTGTTCCGGTAGCAGAAATAACAACCAGCATTTTACTGCGGATAGTTTAAGTAAAATTGCTGCCGGCAAAGTCAGGAGACCACCTAAGGCATGATGAAGCCGCAAATTTAGCTTATTTTTAAAAAAGTTAAAAAATGCTGGTTCGTGTAAGCTTTAGTGGCCGGTAGTTAATTATAATTTTAGAATAGTTTAAGCCATTATATTTTGAGTACCAAAGCCGAAATTTCTGTAACGCCTTTAATGAAACAGTATTATGCCATTAAGGCGAAATATCCCGGAGCCTTGCTGCTTTTTCGGGTAGGCGATTTTTACGAGACTTTTGGGGAAGATGCCGTTAAAGCCAGCAAAATCCTGGATATCGTACTTACCAAGCGGGGAGCTGGCTCCGCTTCGGAAACAGCTTTGGCCGGTTTTCCGCATCATTCAATGGATACGTATTTGCCCAAGCTGGTGCGGGCCGGCGAACGCGTAGCTATCTGCGACCAGCTCGAGGATCCAAAATCGGTAAAAGGCATTGTAAAGCGCGGGGTAACCGAATTGGTAACGCCCGGTGTATCTTTTAACGACCAGGTACTCGAGAAAAAAAGCAATAATTACTTGGCAGCCGTACACTTTACTAAAAACGAAACCGGCATAGCCTTTCTGGACATTTCTACCGGCGAGTTTATTACTGCCCAGGGCGACCGGCCTTACATCGGGAAATTGCTGCAAAGCTTTGCCCCCGCGGAGGTGCTTTTCTGCAAAAAAATGAAGGAAGAATTTTACCTATCCTTCGGTCCGGATTTTTGCCAATACGCCCTCGACGAATGGGTATTTGGTTACGATTTCGCTTACGAAAGTTTACTGCGGCATTTTGGAACCACTTCTTTAAAAGGTTTTGGCATTGAAAACCTACGCGAAGGCATTATTGCGGCCGGTTGTATTCTGCATTACTTATCAGAAACCCAGCATCACGATATCAGCCACATTGCCACTATTTCGCGGCTCGAAGAAGATAAATACGTGTGGCTGGATAAGTTTACCATCCGTAACCTGGAGCTTATATACCCGCAACATGCCGAAGGCGTACCGCTGATTCAGATTCTGGATAAAACCGTTACGCCCATGGGCGCCCGGCTGCTAAAAAAATGGGTAGTGCTGCCGCTCAAAGAAGTATCGCAAATTCAAAGGCGTTTGGATACGGTAGAGGCTTTAATCGGGAACAACGATCTTTTGCAAGATATTACGCATTACCTAAAGCAAATCAACGACCTGGAGCGCTTAATCTCGAAAGTAGCAGTAAAACGGATTAATCCCCGCGAAATGCTGCAACTAAGCAAAGCCCTGGAAGCTACCGTACCCATTAAAGAATTGCTGGGTTTCAGCCAGATTCCGGCTTTAAAAAAACTGGCTGACCAACTAACTTTCTGCGACGAAATCCGGGAAGAAATCAAGCAAAAAGTAAAGCCCGATGCCCCCATGCTTACCAATGCGGGTAATATTATACAACCGGGTATTCACGCGGAACTGGACGAATTACGGGCAATTGCCTTTTCGGGTAAAGATTACTTACTGCAACTGCAGCAGCGCGAAATCAAAAACACGGGTATATCGTCGCTTAAAATTGCCTACAATAAAGTGTTTGGGTATTACCTGGAGGTAACCCACGCCCACAAAGACAAAGTGCCCAAAGAATGGATCCGGAAGCAAACGCTGGTAAACGCCGAGCGCTACATTACCGAAGAACTAAAAACCTACGAAGAAAAAATTCTGCACGCCGAAGAACGCATTTACACCATCGAGCAGCAGTTATTTAACGAGCTGGTAGTAAGCACCACCGAATACGTGGGCCAAATTCAGCAAAACGCCCGGGTTTTAGGGGTGATTGACTGTCTTGCTTCTTTTGCCTGCGCCGCGGTGAGTTACAAGTATGTTAAACCACAGGTTAACGATTTAAATGCTTTAAATATTAAAAAAGGGCGTCACCCGGTAATTGAGCGGCAATTGCCGCCCGGCGAAAGCTACATCCCGAATGATATTTTCCTGGATACTGACGAGCAGCAAATTGCCATTATTACGGGTCCGAACATGGCGGGTAAAAGCGCCTTGCTGCGGCAAACGGCTTTAATTGTACTCATGGCGCAAATCGGATCATTTGTGCCGGCCGACGCGGCTGAAGTAGGCATTATTGATAAAATATTTACCCGCGTGGGCGCTTCCGATAACTTAAGCCGTGGCGAAAGTACGTTTATGGTAGAGATGACCGAAACTGCCAGCATTTTAAATAATTTGTCGGAACGCAGTTTGGTTTTAATGGATGAAATTGGCCGCGGTACCAGCACCTACGATGGTATATCTATTGCCTGGGCCATTGTGGAGCACCTGCACAACCACCCGAAAGCCCGCGCTAAAACCTTATTTGCTACGCATTACCACGAACTAAACCAACTGGCCGAAGAGTTACCGCGCGTGCGCAATTTTAACGTGAGCGTGAAAGAAACCGGCGGTAAAATTTTGTTTATGCGCCAACTTAAACCAGGTGGTAGCGAGCACAGCTTCGGGATTCACGTGGCCCAAATGGCTGGTATGCCCAACACCGTTGTTCTGCGCGCCAGCGATATCATGCACCACCTGGAAGAAGATAAAATACGGCAACACCCGGATAAAAATAATTTAAAAATTGTACCCAAGCAGCAATATCAACTTAATATGTTTGAGCTCAACGATCCTGCCATGGTGCGGCTACGCGAGATTTTTGAGAAATTGGATATAAATACCATTACTCCCGTAGAAGCCTTGCTTAAATTAAACGAATTAAAGTTGTTGGTAGATGCCCAGAAGGTACCGGGGAAGAAGTGATTTTTAGTTCGGGAGTGTTTTGAGTGGTTCTGTACCGGAATGCTAGCAGATGCTCTAGAACCAAACGGGTGAAATTAGTAGTAACAGTTACCCTAATAAAATATACTTGTTAATTGAGGATAGATTTACTTGTAAAGCTTTCCTCCTAAGATTAGGAGGGTCAGTTTGACTCTACCAAGCACAAGCAAAGCTATTCTTTGTAGAAAAAGCGTTACCAAAGCGATCTTTATAAGCTCCTTGGATTTCTCTGAAACCGAAATATACCTCGTTCATTGCTTGTTTTGATTGATGTTTAATGTTTTTAGGCAGCAACAATAAAAATAATGCGGCTGATAATCAGGAAGAAGAAAAGAATGTTTACTTTTTTTTAATTTGGTACTTGACAAATGAAAAATAGTGCTTAAATTTGCATCACTAAATCGGTTGAACGAGATAGTAAACGCGAAAGTAGCTCAGTTGGTAGAGCGCGACCTTGCCAAGGTCGAGGTCGCGGGTTCGAACCCCGTCTTTCGCTCAACGAAGTAATCCTTCAAAAGACGTTGCGCCCGCAACGTCTTTTCTTTATAGAATTGGACCGGCGCAAGCTGTCCATGCCGGGGTGGTGAAACTGGTAGACACGCAAGACTTAAAATCTTGTGAACATTAGTTCGTGCGGGTTCAAGTCCCGCCCCTGGTACTCGAAACCCTTGTAGATCTTTGATTTGCAAGGGTTTTTTCTTTTCTAGTTATTAAAGTTGATTATCAAAATTTCTTAACTATGGAACGTCCAATATTCATCTAAATGTAAAGCTCCTAATAACTTTTTAATCTTTCCTATACCAATTTTATTTTCAGGTTCATTGCTATCGTAATCATCTGTTTCTGGACGAGCAATCAAAATAAATCCTCCATTCTTAAGAGTCGAATGCATAACTATTGCTGAATAATCACCAAAGAAATAGTCGTCACTTAAAATAACATATAAATCTCTAAAATTTTGTTTCCTAATTACCTTCAGTATATAAAAGTCAGGGTCATTAACAACTTCCACATTTTTAACCTTATTATGATTTGAAATAGCCTTCATGATAAAAGGTAGTATGGTACGGTGTAAATCTTTTCCCATTATATTTGATCTATATACTGATTTTTTAAAATGAATTTTTTGTAAAATGACTTTTCTCGGCTTGAAAAAATGGTAATGTGCAATCCTTTTTTGAATTTATTTTTAAAGGATGATTTTAAAGTTTTAATCTTGTTATTTATTGCCAATATAGCTTCTTTTTCTGCTGTATTTAAGATTAATACGACATCAACATCTTTATTTAAAGAAGTATAAAAAAGAACTGATCCAAAAATAAACGCTTCTTTGATATAGCTGTCTAATAAGTTTTTAGAAAGCCATCTTTTTATTTTTAAATAAGTCTTATTGTTCTGGTTACTATTGAAACATTCCTCTTTTACAACTTTTTCTAATCCAATTGGAAATTGATGTTCAGTATAGTCAAATTTAGGATTTTCAACATGTTTCTTAAAGGCAAAAATATGAGAGTTTAATTTTCTAAATAGTTCAGAGTAAGATTCTGGTGTCGGCTTCCCATTATTAGAACTGGGTAAAAGTATAAATTTGGTTAAGCAGATAATATTAGTTCTAATTGTTTTTTTCTGGCGTACTCACTGGGTGGCATTCCGGCTAAAGCATCATGTGGTCGTTTATGGTTATAGTCGTTTACCCAAGTAGAAGTAATTTCTCTTACTTCCTCCAGGTTTTCAAACATGTAGACATCTAGCACCTGCCTCCGGAAAGTGCCATTAAAGCGTTCCACAAAAGCATTCTGGGTCGGCTTGCCGGGTTGAATATAAATCAACTCAATGCCTTGCATCTGGCTCCATTCCGTCATTAAGCTAGCAATAAACTCTGGTCCATTATCCATTCGAATCTGTTTTGGTTTTTCCCTTCGCCTGATCAAATGATTAAGTACCCAGACTACCCGATTGCTCTTCAACGAAAAGTCTACCTCCATGTGCAGTGCTTCTCGGTTAAAATCATCTAGGACATGGAAGGAGCGGAACTTTCGCCCGTTTTCCAAAGCATCACTCATAAAATCAATCGACCAAGTGTGGTTCAACGACTCTGGTACTTGCAAGGGCTGTTGAGTGCGGGCGGGTAAGCGCCTTTTCGCTTTGCGCCGGATATTCAATCCAATAGCCTTGTAAATGCGATAAACCCGTTTATGATTCCAGAGATAACCTTCTTGGCGCAACCGCCTGAAAGCTTTCCAAAAGCCTTCGCGGGGATGCTGCTCGGCTTTCTGCCGTAAAGCTTCTTCCAGCGGCTGGTTATCTTTAACAACTTGATAGTAGTAAACCGACTTACTTAAGTTCAATACCCGGCACGCCCTACTGATGCCGGCTTGTGGTTGCTGGTACACCTCTTCCACGAGCTGTCGCTTTTGGCAGGGCTTCAAAGCTTTTTTTCAATGATTTCTTTGGCTAGCTTTAGATCCAAGGCTAGTTCGGCGTACATGGCTTTCAGCCGTCGGTTCTCTTCTTCTAAGTCCTTGAGCCGTTTGAGTTCCGTGGCATCCATGCCATTGTAGCGCTGCCGCCATTTGTAAAAAGCTGCCTGGCTCAGGCCATGCTCCCGGCTAATCTCGGCGGCGCTTTTGCCTTCCTCAAACTCCTTAAGGATTTTGGCAATTTGTTGGGGACTGAAGGTTTTTCTTTTCATAAGCACTGTTCTAAGTTAAATTTTTTTCTCTTCTCAAACAGTTCTATTTTCAGGGAAGCTTACACTGGGATTAAATGGCTATTCTTTTCGATGAGGCATCTAATTAACTCATTGTTAGGAATTATATTTTCAAGCCGTGCATTATGCCACAAAGTCATGTCTACTCTAAGAGAAGTTAATTCACTAAAGGAGGAGTTTGGGCCAAAGGTTTTAAAAACATATTTATTATCTTCTAAAGGCTTAAGCAACAATTGGCATAGTTCTGAAAATGTGTTGACTGTTACACATTCAATTATGCTCGTTGGCTTACTATTTGGCTGTATTGTAGTTATGCTCTTTCTTCTAAAAAGCTTTTTAAGTACATTATTTACAAATTTCCATATTAAGGTAAAAATGCCAATTATGAAGGCTAAAGCTAAAGGATAAATAAAATTATCCTTAAAGCCTTGATCATTTATATATCTGTATAAACTATCTATTTGAAGTATTGACATCGTAAATGGCTCTAGTACATTTTGTTACAGCCAATCTCCTGATTGGCATGTTGGGATAAATATTATATTACTAAAGTTTACCAGCTTAGGGAATTAATAAAGCAAACCACTCATTCCAACAAAATAGAATTGCTTCCGCAAGGCTTAAATTGACTGCTTTGAAATACGTACAATGCTTAGCACACCACTAAACTAATAAGACGAATTTTTAAATTTTTTCAAAAAAGCTACTACAAAGCAGGATCTGCTAGTTTAAAACGACTATGCTTAAACTAAAAAATGTAAAATGAAAAAAAGGAAGCTTGAGCTTACGCGTACGATTCGGTTAAAACCTGTACCATCTTATTGGCTTGGTTTTCCCAATCCAGAGGCTGATCCATGGGGAGGTAATTGGTAAGTTGCTGGTCTTCTTTGCTTTGCCACAAATTAAGGCTTCCTGTTTCTATAGAATTTAATTTGGTTGGGAGTGTGGCATCCTCTAAATAAAATATTTTATCCGAGGTAACCGGATACGCTGCTTCCAAACAGTCGGCAATTACCAGGCTAGGGGTGAAAATGTAACTGGCCCGCTCAATCACCATTTTTTCCAGTTCGTAGCGCCAGCCTTGGTTGTTCAGATCCCGGTGATCCTGGCTTAAAGTATTCATTTGAATGGCCAAAGGTTTACCAGTAATTAAATGCAGTTCGTTGCCGGCTAAATAAGTTAACCAATTCGAAGCAAAAATTACATCATAGTCGCTATTTGCCGCAAAACGGGCCACAAAGCGGGCATACTGAATAACTTTACCCTCGGTATGTAGTTGATCCCAGTTTACCTGTTCGAAAAAATTTGCTATTTCTGGGGAAGTATGGTTGCTATTATTCGGAGTAGATGCAGTTCCGGAGGAGGCAGAAGATAGAATGGTTCTTTCGGGAGAGTAAGCCCGTTGATTTTCCGGGAGGTTTGGCGCTCCGTAAAGCGGGATCTCTGGCCGGATGTAAGCAGATTCGGCAAAGGGCTGTACCTTCGGTGCGTTCCGGGCCGGAGAAACCTTATTAAAATTTACCTGATTTAACCCTATCAGGTGCACGTTATCTACATATACATTAGAATCTGCTTTGGGTAAAATTAAAGATAGGTTTACCTGGTTAGCCATGGCTTTAGCTACGCCATAGCAATTTGTTTCAGGCTCATGTTCGTTGTCTGGTAAAAAGTCCCAACCTAAAAAAAGTATACGTAAGTTATTCATTTATAATGCTACAGGATTGATTCATCTGGCAATAAAAGTTAAATAGCAGATGCACCTACTTATTGAACCTAGATTTTAAAATTTGGTTTAACTATTATTCATGATTTATACTGGCTTTACGGTTTAATTAAAGCTATTTCTAATCACTGGATATTTTTAATTATCCAGCAAATTACGATGCCTGCTGGTACTTGGTACAAGCAAAGGCTTTATTTACGTATTTATTAAAAAAATTAGGTATTTGGCCCCGCGTTTTTCCCGGATATATACTTACTTATAAGGTAAGTAGTTGCTGTTGGTGGATGCCAATAAGAACCCAGTGTAATTTCAGGGTGGTGATAAAATAAAAATGCGGAGAACAAACTGCTGTTCTCCGCATCTGCGTTAAAAATTATTTATGGATTAGGTGCTGTGTTAACCAGCTAAAGTAAGGGTTAATCGGGTAAAGCAAAAGCTACGTAGCTGTCGCCTTTACGGGCCCCTAGTTTAGTGCCCCCGCAGGCTAGTACCAGGTATTGTTTGCCATTTACTTCGTAGGTGCTGGGCGTAGCAAAAGCAGCGGCGGGCAAAGTAGTTTCCCAGAGCAGTTTGCCGGTTTTCTTGTCGTAAGCTCGAAATTTACCGTCTTTGGTGCCGGCAATAAACAATAAGCCGCTGGCCGTTACTACCGGACCACCATAGCTTTCGGAGCCGGTTTGCGGCAATCCTTTGGCGGCAAGCTCGGGCGTTTCGCCGTAAGTAATTTTCCAGCGGTACTCGCCGGTATTTAAATCAATGGCGTTTAAGGTGCCCCAAGGCGGCTTTATGGCCGGATATCCTTTCTTATCTAAAAATTTAGTATAGCCCGAAATGCGGTAAGGTACGTCGGGCATGCCTGCTTTTTTTTCCAGGCCTGGTTCTTTTAACTTGGTAATACCCGGTTCTACTTTTTCGGTGCCGAACAAAAACGCTACCAAGGCCTTTTTTTCTTCGGCTGATAACTTGGTAAAAGCCGGCATCATGCCTTTGCCTTTAGCAACCACATTGGTTACATAGTCGGTGGTGCGGTGCTTTTGAATGTCTATTAACGAAGGATAGCCGCTGGCCGGGTTGCCCTTACGCTCCGCGCCGTGGCACGGGGTGCAGTTGCTGGCATACAGCCGTTCGCCGGAACTAAGGCTCGCTACATTGGCATCGGGCGCGGTGGTTTTTAAAGCTAGCAGCCAGGCCATTTCGTTGCTGTTTAAATACATAACGCCGTCGGGGTCCACGGCAGCGCCACCCCACTCGGCGCCCCCATCCAGGCCCGGAAAAATAATCGTACCTTTTTTGCTTAAAGGCGTAAACGGACCTGCCTCGTTCCGGGAAGCCTGCAGTGTGGCCTTCAACTCGTCCAGATTTTCGGCATAAGGGTTTAAGTCGGTTTCGGTGAGGGATTGCCGGGCGTAAGGTGCCGGTTTTACCGGGAAGGGTTGCGTGGGCCAAGCTTCTTCTTCAGGTACGTCGGTAGCGGGCACGGGGCGTTCCTCAATCGGGAATAAAGGCTCTCCGGTTACCCGATCAAACATAAAAATATAACCTTGTTTAGTTACCTGCGCAACCGCATCCACCATTTTGCCATTGTGCTTTACGGTAAGTAAGTTGGGTGGGGCTGGGGCATCGCGATCGAGGATGTCGTGGTGCACTAATTGATAATGCCACAGCCGTTTACCAGTATTAGCATCGAGAGCCAGCAGGCAGTTGGCAAATAAATTTTGCCCTTTGCGGTTGCCACCGTAAAAGTCGAAGGCCGCCGAGCCGGTTGGTACGTACAAAATACCGCGCTTGCGATCCACGGACATACCCGACCAATTATTGCCGCCACCCACGTCGGTGTTTTTATAGGTATCCGGGGGCCAGGTTTCGTAGCCAAATTCGCCGGGCTGCGGGATTGTCCGGAACACCCAGGCTAATTTACCCGTCCGGATGTCAAAAGCCTGGATATGACCCAAAGCCGCATCCGCGCCTTCGGATAAGCGCATGGGCATAATTATCAAATCATTGTAAACGGTGCCGGGCGTATTAGAAATCACAAATTTATCTTTCGCGGTTTCGCCCAGGCCAGCTTTTAAACTGGTGCGCCCATTTTCGCCGAAGCTGGTTATGGCCTGACCGGTGCGGGCATCTAAAGCATACAGCCACGGGCCGTTGGTATATAAAATGCGTTTATCGTCGCCATTTTCCCAATAAGTAACCCCGCGGCTGGTGCTTAGTCCGTTAGATTCGGCGGTAGGTTTTAGGCGCCATTTTTCCTGACCGGTGGCCGCGTCTACGGCAAAAGGTTGGGTAGTGGCCGTCATGGCGTACAGAATGCCATCCACAATAATCGGGTTACACTGAATCTGGCCCGAATCCAGGGTGTGGTATTCCCAGGCCATCCGGAGTTTGCCTACATTATCGGGGGTAATTTGTTTTAAAGTAGAGTAATGGTTCCGATCGGGGCCACCTAAGTATTCGCGCCAATCTTTGCCGGAGGCAGTAGCATTGGTATTATCTGGTAACATCCGGCTGGTAAGGCACCCGGTTATCCCCAACAGCAGCAGGGCAGGTAGTAAAAGTTTTTTCATTCAGGTAATCAGGTAGGATGACAATAGGAGGGAGCCGGCAATTTTCTTTAGAATAGATAGATTTATCCGTTCCCTTAACTTTAAAGATAAGCGGAATAAAGTAAACCATCAAAATTATTTACGGCACTAGGGATTTACTTCTTTTTCGGATAAAAACGGAGCATGGAAACCAAGCTGTTTGGTGCAAAATAAGCTGGTAAAAAAGAGCGAAAAGAAGAACTCAAAAATTAAAAAATTTAAAAAATGAAAGCGCCCGTTAAATGTATGCTTCCGTAGATTGTTTTGGAATTACGTTGAAAACGACGTGATGCGCCAGCGAAGCTAAATTAGGTAACAGATAATTTATTTAAAGCCTTACTGCGCCCATTTAACAATGTATAGTTAGTTGATTTGGGGGTGGGTAATGTTTATAGCAGCAAAAAATGCCGTTATGGTTGGGGCTTCACTAACCATGTAAGAAGCCCCGACCATATACGAAACAGGTAAACTAATAACTACGCAATAATTATTCGTTTAACCCAACAGCCTTGGTACACCAATTTTTAAAAAATTTACTTTTTAGCCGTTGGCTTCAAAGCCCGGAAATAAGGTCATGCCGCCATCCACAAACAAGGTAATGCCGTGTACGTAATCCGATTCGTCGGAGGCTAGCCAGGCGGCGGCTTCGCCAATATCCTGCGGTTCGCCGATACGGTTGTACGGAATAAGCGTTAGTAGCTTTTTGGCAGCTTCTTCGGTTTCCCAGGCTTCCTGGTTGATGGGCGTTTTAATGGCGCCGGGGCCAATGCTGTTTACCCGGATTTTATGCGAGGCTAACTCTTGGGCAATGGATTTCATGAGCAGCATAATGCCTCCCTTGGAACTGGCGTAGTTTACATGCCCGGCCCAGGGAATTACCTCGTGTACTGAACTCATGCAAATAATTTTACCGGCTGCCTTCGAAATTTCGGGTTGAATGCCGCGGCGCAGAAATTCTTTAGCGGCCTCACGGGCGCATAAAAACTGACCCGTTAAGTTTACGTCTATTACTTTTTGCCATTGCTCCAGCGTCATCTCCACAAAAGGCGCATCTTCCTGAATGCCGGCGTTGTTAATTAATATGTGCAGGGTGCCAAACCGGTCTATTACCTGCCGGAATAATTCGAGTACTTCTGCTTCTTTACTTACATCGCCCTGTAGGGCAACTGCTTCGCCGCCGGCTTGTTTAATTTCTGCTACTACTTCTTCGGCACCTTCGGGGCTGCTGGAGTAATTTACCACCACGGTAGCGCCATCGGCGGCCAAGGCCTTGGCTACGCCCGCTCCAATGCCGGAACTAGCCCCGGTGACCAGGGCAATCTGATTTTTTAAACGTTGTTTTTCGGTTTTAGCCATGGTGCAGCAATCTATTTTAAGGTAAGTCTTGCGGATTTACATACCCCCGGAAAGCCGTATTTGTTGCTTTTTATTCCGGTTAAATGCCGGTAATTTTAATCTGAACCATGGCAACCGTCCTAAAATATTGCTGGATTAAGAATGAGCGCCAGTATAAAGTGGGTTACAGGAGTAATTTTTTAAATTTTATTTTTCTGAAGATCAGGGTAAAAGCAATAAATAATGGTATTTTAATTCTGTTGAATTTCTATTAACTGAAAGATCCGGGGTTTGGGATAGCCGCAAATTTTCATCCGCAATAAAAATTACCGCCCGCAATCCGGTTGATCTTTGCTAAACGTATGTCTAACAACAAACGCTAGTTAATGGGTTTACCAGCTTTAACCCAAAGTGCCCGCATGAGGTACTTTACTTTCTTTTACTTGTACTTAATGCAGGGCATCCCTTCGGGGTTTGCGCTTACGGCTATTGCCAATTATTTAGCCGGTAAAGGCCTTAGTTCGGCCAGTATAGGTACTTTCGTGAGTATTGTGGGCATTCCTTGGGTGATTCAGTTTTTCTGGGGGCCGCTAATCGACCGGTATCAGTATTCGGTAATCGGGCACCGCAAACAATGGGTGGTATTAACGCAAATAGCCGCTTTCTTAGCATCCTTAACGCTTCTATTCGTACATGATCCGGTTGCACAACTTGCATTTTTAGGCCTGGTGTTTTTTACGCATAGTTTATTTGCTTCGGTGCAAGATGCCAGTGTAGATGCCATGGCCATATCGGTGGCGCCGGAAGCGGAGCGGGGCCGATTAAATGCCTGTATGCGGGGTGGTTTGTTAATGGGGATTTCTTTTGGGGCAGCCGCTTTAGCGTATGTGCTGCACCAATTTGGGTTTAGAACTGCCGTGCTGGTGCAATCGGGTTTACTTTTTTTATTTACCGCAATCACTTTTTTCGTGAAGCTCGAACCCGGCGATTCTTTGTTGCCATCCCGTAAAGCTAAAGAACGAGTAAAGCAACAGGCAGAAAATCCGGAATTAAAAAAAGTTTTTGCTTTTTTGTGGCGCAGCATGAGCAACGCTACGAGTTGGCGCACTTTTGGAGTAATTATCGTTGTTTATTTATGCTTCAGCGTATTTATCCGGTCATTTGCTTTTCATTTAATTCAGGTGTTGCACTGGCCCGACCAGGAACTTTCGGTTTTGCAAGGTGGCTGGGGAAGTGCGGTTACGCTTTTGGTAGTACTAAGCGGGGGCATTTTGGCCGACCGGGTAGGGCCGCAGCGGTTACAACTAAAAGTATTGGGGGTGCTGGCCTTTTTCCTGGTTAGTTTTAACTTACTTGCCTTTCTGTGGCACGTTAAAGCTTTTACCGTATCTGGGTTGATTTTTTGGAATATCGCTGACCCGCTGTTTAGTGTGGCGGCGTTCCCGATTTTAATGACTTTATGCCGGGATTACACCGCTGGCTCGCAGTTCACGGCCTACATGGCTTTGATTAACTTGAGCGATGTTATAGGTTCTTATTTAAGCGGTTGGGCCTTGCTGGTGTTACCGGCTCCGGTACTGGGATTTAGCTGCGGCGTTGTGCTTTTTATTTGCATGTACGTGGGGTATACTTTAAATAAAAGCAGTGCTCCAACTACTAAATCCCTGGTTCCGGAGCTGTAAGATTTGGTGAAAATGAAAATTTTTAAAAATTGTAATTTTACCAACCCGAACCCCGGCGACCACCGCCCAGGATGTTACCCAGTAATCCTCCCAAGCCACCGCTACCCATGCTGCCATAACCACGTCGGCCGTTTAACCCGCCCAAAATAGAAATAATAGAACCAAGTCCGCCGCCGCTGCCATACCGGCTGCCACCCATACTGCCGCCCAGTAAACCACCTAGCAAGCCACCGCCCAGGCCACCCATCATGCCCCCACTATGCCGCCGGCCGCCCATCATGCGACTTAGTACAATGGGAGCCAGAATACCCAACATACCGGTAACCATTTGCGGCGAAATTCCGGCGTTTTTAAACATATCGCCAAAACCACTTTTATTTAAGAAAGCTGGCGACGTAGGATCTTCGCCTTGTTGCTGCGCGGTATTGGCTTTATCTACAAATTGATCCAGAATGCTGAATTGCTTTTGATCAATGCCCAGGTAGTTGGAAATTTCCTGAATGCGCTGTTGTTCTTCCGGCGAATATTGCCCGTCGGATTTGGCAAAACTGATAATATCGGTAACAAAAGAAAAGCGCAAGGCACTTTGCTTTAAAATATCCAGGCACTTCTGCAGGCTTATCTGGGAGGGGTTTTGGGCAATTTGTGTGATTTCCTGTTGCAAATAATCGGGTAGCTCCGCGGCTTCGGCCATCATTTTTAAAAATTCCAATTCTTCTGCCGAGGCATGACCATCGGCAGAAGCCATAGTGGCTAATGCGCCCAAATACGCGCCCTTTTCTTCCAGGGAATAATCTTTCAACAGAGTGGTTTGCTCTTGTTCCATTTGTTTATAGTTAAGTAGTTGACTTAAATTAACGAAGGAACGTTGCCGGAAGTTAGGATTTAAATTGATGGATTTAGTCTTCCCAAATAGCTACGGTAGGCGGCTGGTTGTTTTTCCGGAAGGCCCGGAACATCAATTTGGTTTCGTAATAAATGCCAATGTTACCTTGTGGGTCCAGGGCAATTAAATTTTTGTCTCCTTCAATCTTATCCTTATACATGTTAGCTGCTTGCGCACAGGCATCCTGAATGGGTAGTTTTAAATATTTTACTTGCGCATACACTTCGTGGCCCACTACTGCCCGCATAATGCCTTCGCCTTCGCCGGTACAGGAAATAGCGCAAACGTCGTTGTTGGCGTAAGTGCCGCTGCCAATAATTGGCGTATCGCCCACGCGGCCATTGTGTTGATTTACCAAACCTCCGGTAGAAGTAGCCGCAGCTAAATTGCCGTTTTTATCTAGTGCTACGGCACCCACGGTATCAAACTCTTTTATTTTTTCTTCTTCTTTGGTTTTTTCTAATTCATCGAGTTGCTTTTTGGTCCGGAAGTATTCGGCGGGTTTACATTCCAACTGGTGCTCCAAGGCAAATTCTTCGGCACCTTCGCCCGTTAATAACACGTGTTTTGATTTCTCCAGAATGGTTTTGGCTAAAGTAATTGGGTTTTTCACCCGGTGCACGCCAGCCACCGCACCGGCTTTTAACGTTTTGCCGCACATGATAGAGGCATCAAACTCATTCTTATACTTTTCGGTGAAAGCGCCGCCTTTGCCAGCATTAAACAAATAGTTGTTTTCCATGGTTTTTACGGCGGCCTCTACCGCATCCACGGCGGTTCCATTATTATTTAAAATTTGCCAGCCCGCTAGTAAAGCTTCTTCCAAACCTCGCCGGTAAGCAGCTTCCATATCTGAACCAATATCCTGACGGGTTTTATTTTCGGCACCTCCATGAATAACTATTACAAAATCGTTCATCTTACTTATTCCGTTTGGCTAATGTATTTGGTTTTTAAGTACTATAGAACTAAAGGTAAGTTGCTGTTTAAATACGGAATTATCTCTCCGTATTAGTTTACTTAACCCGTATAAAAGCGCTAAACCTGGCTTTAGACCAGCCGTTAAAATGAGCAGTTATCTATAATAGAAAAATTTTAAAAATTATAACCTATGAACAGATTAGGTCTTATAGGTGTGGTGGGTACCTGTATATTGCTAAGTTGCGGGGGCGAAAATACCAGCTCGTACGTAAAATCGCCGGGGGCAGAAAAATCTACGAAAACCAAGGTGCTGGAAACCGGCGCTGATGTAATGCAGGATAAAACGCCGCTAAAAAAATTAAACATGTACCTGGACGGATTTCATTTTTATAACGGCAATATGAAAGGCCAGATGGAAGCCCACCATTACTGCACCAAGATTAACGAAGATTTAACCCAATGCGTGATGTACGATGGCAACGGCGAAAATGCCAAAATAATGGGCGTAGAGTACATTGTGTCGGAGAAATTATTCCGCACTTTGCCCATGGCCGAACGGGAGCTATGGCACAGCCACGCTTACGAAGTTAAATCGGGGGAGTTAATTGCCCCGGGCATACCCGACGTGGCAGAACACGAGTTAATGGAACAAATTGTATCTACGTACGGCAAAGTAATTCATACCTGGCACACCGACCGCGACTTGGGACTACCCATGGGCATTCCGCAGATAATGATGGGTTTTACCAAAGACGGACAACTCGACCCAAAACTACTGGCCGACCGGGATGCACGGTTTAAGGTAAAAGCCGCCGAAAAGCGACAGCAACGTGCCGATATTCCTGTGCCTAAACTTGTACCCGGAGCAAATGCCTGGGAGCAAGGTAAAGTAAAACAACTGCAAGTTACTTCGGAGCCCAATAACGCAGCCCACGCGCATTAATAAATTTAAAAATTACCGGATTTACGGTTACGCCTGCGAGTCGGTATCCGGAAAATCTTGCTGCAATTGCGCTATAACTTTTTGCAGGATTTGGGCAACATTGCTAACTTCTGTTGGTATATGGGCTACTTGTTTACCATTGCGGGCATCGGTTTCAATTTTTACGATTTGTTCCCGGATAGTGGGTAGCATTAAAGTATCTACCGCAGGTTTAATGCTATGGGCTACCTGGCTTAATTCGTACCATTCGCCGGCTGCCGTATGTGCCTGCATTTTTTGAAGTGCTTCCGGTATTAACGTTATAATCATAGAAACCATCTGGTTCACAAAAGATTGATCCCCTTTGGCCAGGTTCTGGATTAAACTTAAATTGTATTGGTTTTCAACGGGTAACATGGAGGGTTTTGTTTCTGGTTTTGTTGCTTCGCTTTCGGGCTCAATTACCAGGTTACTATGACGAATATTCTGCGCTATTTTTAAAAATAACTTTTCTTCTTCGTAAGGTTTCGACATGTAATCATCCATGCCTGCTTGCAGGTAAATTTCGCTGTCGCCTTTTAAAGCATTGGCAGTTAACGCAATTATAGGAATTTGCGCCTTTACCGGATCGACCATTTGCCGGATTAAGCGGGTGGCTTCTACGCCATCCATTACCGGCATCTGAATATCCATTAAAATAAGATCATAGTTTGCTTGCTCGTGCAGGGCCATAGCTTCTTTCCCATTATTGGCAATGTCAACCGTTACCCCCCAACCGTGTAAAATAGATTCAGCCATAAACTGGTTAATGGCATTGTCTTCCGCCAGTAATACTTTACAAGCGCTTAAGCTGCTATAATCAATTTGGGGAGTATTCTCCAGCGTTACCGGTTCTTGGTGAACTTTGGCGTAAGTTATTTCAAAAGTAAAGGTTGTTCCTTTACCCGGTTTGCTCTTTACCCAAATTTGGCCGCCTTGTAGCTCTACCAGATTTTTACAAATGGTTAATCCCAAACCGCTACCGCCGTATTTGCGGGCCGTATCGGTATTTGCCTGTACAAAACTCTCGAAAATGGTATTTATTTTATTCGAAGCAATGCCAATGCCCGTATCTGTTACAGAAACACGTAAGGTATAGTCAAAGATGCTTTCGTGGATTACTTCGGCGGCCAATTCTACTTTACCAACTTGCGTAAATTTTATGGCGTTGCTTAGTAAATTAATTAAAATCTGCGTGAGCCGGTAAGGGTCGCCTTTAACAATGGGGTGTTCTAATTTTAATAATTTTAAATCCAGCAAGATATCTTTTTCTTCGGCTTTATATATTAAAGATTGTTGCGCCGATTTTAAAATATCGTTTACGTTAAAAGGAATTTCTTCGAATTGTAATTTGCCCGATTCTATCTTGGCAATATCGAGTACGTCATTAATAATAACCAACAGGTTTTGTGCCGACTCCTGAATTAACCGCAGGTAGTTTTGTTGCGATTGATCTAAAGGAGTTTTCTTTAATAAAGAGGCCATCCCGATAATCCCGTTCATCGGAGTCCGGATTTCGTGGCTCATGTTGGCCAAAAATTGTTCCTTCGATTTAGCCGAAATTTCAGCTTTGGTTTTGGCTCTTTTTAGTTCCTCTTCCGCCTCTAAACGCTCGGTAATATCCTGGGCAAATGCAATAATATAAGGCTCTACTTCCGGTTCGTTTACTTTTATGTTATGAAACAGTAAATGTTTTGGCTGGTTTTGCTTATCCAGTACGGTTATTACATCTACAATTTTATCGTGTTGGCGAATGTCGCGCAGGTATTCCTGGTAACGTTCCCGATCTTTCGGGCGAAGAATATCGGTGAAAGGAAGGCCAGTTAACTCAAGTTCCGTATAACCCAATATGTTCTGCATAATCGGGTTAGTAGTTAAAATAGTGCCGTCGAGGGTATGGGTAAAAATAATGGCCTGGCTGTAACTTACTAAATCCCGGTATTTTTTTTCACTCTTTTCGAGAGCGGCCTCTACTTTTTTCCGTTCGGTAATATCCCGCGAAGTGCTTATGAAATAAGTAAATTGCCCTGCTTCGTCTTTAATCCATTTAATGGCGGTTTCGAACCAAATGTATTCTCCTGATTTTTTACGAACCCGATAATGTGGCAGTAAACCCGGTTGTTTTTCTTCTAATACTTTAGTTCTTTGCTCTTGGATTAGCGGCAGATCATCCGGGTGAATAAGGTTTACCGGATCACTATTAATTAATTCTGCGGTTTCATAATCAAAGATTTCTTTGCTGTTTGCCGAATAATTTAAAATTTTTCCGTCGGAGTAATGTAAGCCGATAAAATCAGATGAATTTTCTGTTACTAAAGTTGAAAATTCTTGCTGCTCTACCGAATAAGGTTTATTTATTCTATCCAGGGTAACTTCGGTTAGTTGTACCAGCAAGTACGTTTCCTGAATAACGGTTATAGGCTGTTTGCTGCTTAAAAACCATTTTTCCTCTTTATCCGGACCAACATACTTTTCTTCGGAACGAAAAATTTCTTTTGTTTGAATTACCCGCTGGTTAAGGTCGCGCTGTGCGGCGATTAATTTTAAATCCGGGTAAAGAAGCGATAAGTAATTTTTACCGAGCAATAATTGCGGATTAATAGAAACTAACTGGCCAAATGCTTTATTAGCAAAAATAATTTCGCCGGAAGGTGCGGCAACAAGCGTTAACCGTTCGTCCAGATGAAAGATTTCTAATAATAGCTGTTCGGGGGTACTTGCCATTTTGGGCAGCTCTCTGGGTTCTACAAATTTTAAATTATCATGGTGCCCGGTATTAACTGTATGGATAGCCTTACGGTTAATAACAGTGGTACTACCATCCATGCTCGGTTTCCAGACCATAATCTGATTTTTTACAAATTTAAGTAATATCTTATTTAATAAATATATTACATATGAAAATTTATATGTTTTAATTAATAAAAATTATACCAAACTTTATTTGCTTAGTATTTAACTAAAAAGAATGAAGAAAAAATTATGAAACTGATCTAAAAGATGGTTGCGGATGATAATGGCTGCTAAAACCTAAGCAGTAAAGTTCGGATATAAACCAAAGTTGCGGAGAAGAGATGGTACTCAGTTGATATACTGGTTGTTTAGGGAGGATGAAGTATGATATGCAATGCAGATTAACCCAAATAGATTTTCTTTTTTATACTAAATTTTAAAAGAATATTTGGAGGCATTTGTACATACCATAAACTACTTGTTTATCAATTATAAAGCATGCGTACAGAAAATTACAATGCTAAGTTGCCTGGTAAACTTATCTAGTTATTCTATTATCAATTATAGCTTTAAAAACCAGCCTTTATTCAGATTGTATTTAAAAAATCAGAATAGTTAATGTACCAGTTTGTGGTTAAATTGTTCAAACGTGTTATAAATGAACTACATAGTACGTTTATTGATTATGGAAATGTTAAGTAATTGTAAATTATTTTGAATAATTTTTAAATAAATAGATTTTTGCTTGACAAATTAATAATGATTGTTTTACTTTGTTGCATAATTTAAATGCAATAAAAATGAAAAAAGTAATTTACACTGCTTTATTGGTAACAGGGTTATCAGTAAACACTTTCGCCGCAGATGATTACCGGTACAGCAAAGAAGCTAAAGTTTCGTCGGTTGCTAAGTCTCAATTTAATGATTTATATACAGGCGCAACTAATGTAAGCTGGGTGGTAACCGATAAATTTCAAAAAGCGTTCTTTACCCTGGATGGCGTAAATATGACGGCTTTTTATGATTTAGAAGGAAATCACGTAGCAACTACGCAGGCTGGAAAAACCGAAAAATTATCTGAATTAGCCTTAGCTCGTATTGCCAAAGCCTACAAAGGTTACGAGATTACTAAAGTAATTGAGTATAACAGCGATGCTACCATTTATTTTGTTGACCTTAAAAAAGGAGAAAAAGAAGTATTAGTGCGCGTTATGCCCGACAACTATGTTTACTTCTTTAAACAACTAAAATAATGGCGAGGCTAGTAATACTCGTTGTTCCTTTAAAAACCTTACCAAACACTATGGTAAGGTTTTTTTATGCCAGGTAAATGATGCACAACGAAACATGTCGTTGCTCTTAAATAGCCTTCAATTTCCTAAAATGTAAAATTAAGCTACCGCATCTGTTTCTTTTTTAACCTGCCCAATTAAGTTTTAAGAAACATCTGTTATAATTATTAATTGCTGCAACTCCTTCTTAATAAATGCCTTTGTGCATGCTACAGCAATTAAATCAAGCATTCTTTAGTAGCCAGCTTGTTCTAAGTTTTAAATTTTTATAAACAGTAAGTTCCTATTATTTCATCCGCAATCTTAACATCACTCGCCAACTAAGAATTATATACAGGATTACTAACTAGGCGCTTATGAAATAAAGGGAGCTAGAAAAAATCCTAGCTCCCTTGTCATGTTTATAGGAGATTAAAAGTTATCGGACGAGCAATACTTTAGACTGGCTGCGGTTAGTAGTCGTTTGCAATTGCAGCAAGTACATACCCGGGGCTTGTTTTTGCGCTTCCCATTCTACCTGATACAGTTGATTTGCCTGAGCTTCATCCTCAAACAGAACAGCTATTGCGCGCCCCTGCAGGTCATACACTTTTAGAGTAGCAGTTTGCGTTTCCGGAATTCTAAAGCGCATGGTAAGTTTGTCGGAAGAAGGGTTGGGAAAAGCTTCGACTTGTACTTCTTTTATTTCTGCTGCTGGTTTTGGCAACAGCGTCACTTCCCGGGCCACGACTTGAGAAGTAGCCGGTGAAGCTATTTTCACGAGCCAGTAATCCGTTCCCCCTTGGCTAGGCTGAGTTCGATCACCACTTACTCCAGAGGAAGACCGACCACCTAACAAGTACCCGCCATCGCTGGTCTGGATAGCGGTACGTAATTCATCTTCACCGCTGCCACCAACCCGCTTATCCCATTGTAGCATCCCGGTGCTACTGGTCTTCACCAGCCAATAATCATTACCGCCCTGGCTCGGTTCACTCTGGTCGCCACTTACGTCCGATTCGGAGCGTCCAGCGAGCAAGTAGCCACCATCACTGGTGCGCAAAATAGAACGTAATCCTTCATCCTGGCTACCCCCAAAACGTTTATCAAACAACTTCTGACCATCACCATTGATTTTGAGTAGCCAAAAATCCTTTCCTCCTCGGCTATCTTGGCTCTTATCGCCACCTAAGCCGGAAGTACTATGACCAGCAATGATAAAATCACCTGAATTAGCACCGGACCTGCTCACCACCATCAGGTCGTCTGTGCCCGAACCGCCAAAACGCTTATCCCACACTTTCTGGCCGGTACTGGTAATCCGGACCAGCCAGTAATCGTTACCGCCCCGGCTAGATTGCGTTTTGTCACCGCTCCGACCCGAAGCAGACCGGCCACCCAATAAAAATCCGTCACTTACCGTGGGTGCTAAACCTTCAAGAATATCGTCCTGGAAACCGCCAAAACGTTTATCCCACAACAGCTCTCCCTCGCTATTTACTTTAAGAACCCAGAAGTCTTGCCCTCCTTGGCTATTTTGACTCTTGTCGCCACCCACCGGAGAGTTACTGGTACCCGCCAGCAGGTATTCGCCTTTAGCAGTTTGTAACACTTGTTTTAGCTCGTCCGCACCTGTACCGCCAAAGCGCTTATCCCATTGTTTGTTACCTTTAGCATCCGTTTTCACGATCCAGTAATCCCGATCGCCCCGGCTATCCTGGCTTTTATCACCACCAATTCCGGAGAAAGAACTACCGGCTAAAAGGTAACCTTTATCCTGAGTTTGAATAACCAGGTTCAGGTAATCATTTCCGCTGCCGCCAAAACGTTTGTCCCAGAGTTTTTTACCATTCTTATCTGATTTTACAATCCAGTAGTCATTTTCTCCCCGGTTAGCCTGCGTTTTATCACCGCTTACGCCGGAATTGGTGTATCCGCCAGATAAATATCCCCCGTCACTGGTTTTAATTACCGAGGTAAAAAGGTCATTACCAGAACCTCCGTAACGCATATTCCAATTTGCAAGCGGGGTATTTTCGTCTAGGATTTGTACTAGCCAATAATCGTATTGTTTAACCCCTTTTTCGGTACGATTAAATTCACTTTTATCGCCACCCATATCCGAATCAGATGCTCCACCCAAGACAAACCCGCCGGCTGAACCATTAACTGCCGCTGCCAGAAAATCGTACCTCAATCCACCTAATGATTTATCCCATTGTTTCCTGCCTTGGGCATCAATCTTAACTGCCCAATAATCGTTAAAATCACCCCTTAATGCTTCCGTCTTGTCTTTACCTATGGTCGAAGTAGAATTGCCTGCTAGTAAGAATCCATTATCCGGTGTAGAAACAATAGCTTTGAGATCGGAATCGCCACTGTATACGGTATAAGTATTGGCACCAATACCGTTGGTGGATTCGAAAAGGCCGCCGGCATAAGTTTTATCCCACACCTTATTTCCTTTATCATCAATCTTAACTACCCAGTACTTATTCCGGGCCGTATAATTTTTACCTAGATTATCTTCACTTTTTTCCCTTCCGGTTGCGGCATTAGAAGTACCGCCTAACAAGAAGCCCCCATCTGTCGTAGCGACAATCGCGGAAAGGGTGGAGGTACCATAATAATTGACATAAGCATTAGTGGTGTCCGTCGGGTCAGTTCCCGGATCGCGGTAAGAGCTTTTTATACCACCGTAAGCTTTATCCCAAATCTTCGTGCCAGAAGCAGTTATTCGCACCAGCCAATAATCAATTATACCACGCTTACTTTGTTCTTTGTCCCCGCTATAACCGGAGCCGGATGAACCACCTAGTAGATAGTCTCCATTGGAACAAATAGCTAGGGAAGCTAAATTTTCGGCCGCACCGCCTCCAAAAGTTTTATCCCAAAGTTTTCTTCCGGTTCCAGTTATTTTAACCACCCAATAATCCTGCAGGCCTTTGCTGGCCTGACTTTTATCCCCGGAATGTGTAGAATTAGAAGTCCCACCCACCAGATAACCGCCGTCGGGAGTAGGTAAAACTGCGTTTAAAATATCTTCGTTGTTGCCTCCCAAAGTTTTATCCCACTCCTTTTTACCGGTACTATCTATTTTTACTAACCAGTAATCTGCGCCACCTCGAACGGCTTCCGTTTTGTCGCCTGAAATAGTCGATTCCGAAGTGCCACCTAGCAGGTAACCGCCATCCGGAGTGGTTATAATAGTTGCTAATTTATCCTGATAGTTGCCACCATAACTTTTATCCCACTGCTTTTTGCCTGAGCGATCTACTTTTATGATCCAGTAATCTTTTCCGGCCCCTGCTTGGCTCCGGTCACCGGATTTACCTGAATTAGAGGTGCCACCTACTAAATAGCCACCGTCGGTGGTCGCCACCATGGTCGTGAGCACATCTTCCGCGCTGCCTCCGTAAGTCTTATCCCAACCTTTTCTGATTAAGGAAACTGGCTGCACCAAAAAGGTTTGCGTAGCTTCTGCGGATAAATAGGTAGCACTGCCCGCCTGGGTAGCTTTAATGGTTACAGTGCCCACTCCGGTAAGCGTTAGTATATTCCCCTTTAAAGTTGCTGGGCCCGATACCACTTTAAAAGAAACGGGTAACCCTGAGCTAGCCGTGGCTGAAAGCGTAAAGGGCATATCGCCTAGGATTTTGTAAGGAATAGGATTAAAAACAATATATTGTTTCAAGTTAGCCCCACTGTTATCGATTTTCACTAACCAGTAATCCGTTGAGCAATTACTTTCACATTCGCCCCGGTTAGGTTCACTCTTATCCTTACTGGCTCCCGAGAAAGATGTTCCGCCCAAAATAAAATTACCGTCTGCCACTTGCTGGAGAGCAGTCAGCTCATCCTCTTGTTCCCCTCCCAACGTTTTATCCCAAATTTTAGAGCCGTTAGCCTTTAATTTTACTACCCAGTAATCTACATTATAATCACTGGATGTTTCTGTTTTATCGCCACTAATCGGAGAGCCCGAAGTTCCCCCCAGTAAATAGGTACCTTCTTTGGTTTCTATTAGTACTTTTAAGCGGTCATCTGCGGAGCCACCCAAGGTCCTGTCCCATTCTTTGGAACCATCGGCTTTTATTTTTATTACCCAGTAGTCATAAATAAGCCAATCCTGGTAGTTTTTCCCGTTTCTACTGGCTTCCGACTTGTCCCCGCCTTTATCAGAATAGGAACTTCCACCCAGAAGATAGCCGCCATCGCTAGTTGGTCGAATATCTTGAAATTGTTCGTAACTGGTTCCACCATAGGCTTTGTCCCAGTCTTTTGTCCCATCTGCCTTTAACTTTACAATCCAGTAGTCTGTTTCGCCTTTACCCACATCCGTTTTTTCCCCAAATATTCCGTATCCAGAGGTAGAGCCCAGTAAATAGCCGCCGTCGGGGGTTTGTTGAATTTTATTTTCTCCGCCACCTATAATAGTTCGGTCCCATACTTTCGTGCCGTTTGCTTGTAGCTTCACAATCCAGATACCTTTACCGGCTTGGGTTTTATCCCCGGATTTATCCGAAGTGGATGTCCCACTCAGAATGAAACCGCCATCCTGGGTTTGCTGTAGCGAAGTTAAGTTATCCTCCTTATTGCCTCCAAAGGTTTTATCCCAGGCTTTACTTCCATCGGCATTTAACTTCACAATCCAGTAATCAGTAGAAAATTCTTTACCTTTATTATCTTCTGATTTATCACCGCTTTTTTCCGAAGTGGAATAGCCACCTAGAATGTAGCCGCCATCCTGGGTTTGCTGCAAAGCGGTTAATAATTCAAAATGAGAACCTCCAATCGTTTTATCCCAGCTCTTCGTGCCATCGGCTTTTAGCTTGACGATCCAGTAATCGTAAGTTGATACTTGACCCTTATTGGCTTGCGATTTATCACCACTTCTATTCGATTCGGAATAGCCACCTACAATGTAGCCTCCATCACTGGTTGGTTGCACAGTAGCTAAATTATCCGAAAGATTTCCCCCTAATGTTTTATCCCAGATTTTGTTCTGCGCAATTGAGGATAGTGGGACAATGACATAGAGTAGTAAAAGAAACAGAAGGTTGACCCATCCAAAACGGAGTACCTGGTTACTTGGAACCAAGCTGTTAATAGGAACATGTAATTGCATACAAATTTAATTTGAAATAGATACCGGTAAATGGAAGAAGTAGAAGAAAGATAGCAGATCAACCCTTAATAGGAAGCCTGCCAGCAGAGGAGCCTATAAATGTAAAGGCTAAAGTATTTTGGTGCAATACCTAAAATAGGGTAATTTTTAAAAAAGATTTAGAATGTAGGCAGCCGGAAGGTGCTGGGCCTAATAGCTTACTTTTAAGATATGGCAGGTAGTTGTTTTATAAGTAAATAAGTTGATCAATAGACTTTTATTACGACGAAAAATGCATTAAAAGAGGTTGTATTCTACCTAAAACAATTTATAAAGATTATATAACAAAGTAGGAGCTAAATTAGACAGGTTTACCAAACAACTGTTACATTGCGCAGCATGTTACGAAAGTAATCACAAAGTTTAACTAGTCCGAGCGAACTTCATTTTGGTGAGTTCTTTATTTGTAAATGGTTTATATTTAAGTAAGTATGTAACTGCTAAAATGGGATGTTCCATTTAATGATTAGTTTAATTATCCAGTGCATCAACCACAATGGTAGAGTTAAATGATAGGATAATCTTGTATAATTTTTAAAATACTTCTTATTACTCTTTAATATTAGGATTAATGGTTTCAAATGCATTAGTTTTGAAGCCTGTTCTTTGACACTTTTGTTTCATCCCAAACTTATAGGTTTGCCCGAGAGGGCAATTAAAAAGGAACCGTGTGTAAATCACGGGCTGTCGCGCAACTGTAAGAGGTAGCCAAGTTTTATTCAAATACGCCCCGGCGTATTCCAGAACCACTGTATTGCTCAGGCATTATGGGAAGGTTGAATAAAATGCCTCAAGCCAGGAGACTTGCCGAGTTTGCCAGATGGTGAAAGCTTTCGCGATTATAAAGCTACACCTTGGACTTTCTATTATTTATCTCCTGCTCCTGCCCGAGTGGGAATTGTAGCATCATGTCCATTTGTGTGTAGTTATTAACCGGGAGCGCTTTTAAGCAAGAGCGCCGGGAACAATAAATCAAATTATTGTTAACTAACACCAAAAAATGAAAACAAATGTTTTAGGCTATCCGCGCATTGGTAGCCGCCGCGAACTCAAAAAAGCCTGCGAAAACTACTGGTCAGGCAAATCTTCTCTTTCGGAACTGGTAAATACCGGCAAAGCCATCCGGCAGCACAATTGGAAGCTGCAAAAAGATGCCGGCATTGACTTAATACCCTCCAATGACTTTTCTTTTTATGACCAGGTTCTGGATATGTCGCTTACGGTAGGCGCTATCCCGCAACGTTACTACGAGGTAATTCGCCAGGAAGGTAACACGGACTTAGATCTTTACTTTGCTATGGCCCGAGGTTATCAAAAAAATGGCTTAGACATAACTGCCATGGAAATGACTAAATGGTTCGATACCAATTATCATTACATCGTTCCGGAGTTTCACGCCAATCAGCAATTCAAACTTTTCTCCACTAAAATCATTGATGAGTTTTACGAAGCAAAACAATTAGGAATTATAACTAAACCGGTTTTACTCGGTCCTGTATCGTACTTACTACTGGGAAAAGAAAAAGAAGCCGGCTTCCATCGCTTGGATTTGCTTAAAAACTTACTGCCGGTATATCTGGATATTCTGGAAAAGTTAAAAGCTTACCAAGTAGATTGGGTACAATTTGATGAACCTTGTTTCGCTCTGAATTTAAGTCCGGAAGAACAACAAGCTATTAAATACGCCTATACAGAAATTAAGAAACGTTTTCCATACCTGAAAACAATTCTTACCAATTACTTTGATTGTTATGGCGAAAATTTAAAAACTGCCCTATCCTTACCAGTAAACGCCCTGCATTTAGATCTGGTACGCTGCCCGTCGCAGTTAGATGATATCCTGGAAAGTAATTTATTAAAACAACATGTGCAATTATCTTTAGGTGTAGTGGATGGTCGCAACATCTGGAAAAATGACTTTCAGCAATCGTTAGCGCTCATTAAAAAAGCCGCGGCAAAAATTGGAACTGCTAACCTGATGATTGCTTCCTCCTGTTCTTTGTTACATGTTCCTTGTGACTTAGATCTGGAAATTAATGCGGAAGGATTATTACCAGAAATAAAACAGTGGCTGGCTTTTGCCAAGCAAAAGCTCGCGGAAATAGTAACCTTGCAAGAATTGGTGAGTGGTAAAGATTCTCCTAGGTCAGCTGAAAAACTACAGGAAAATATAGCGGCTATTCACCGGCGGCAAACCTCGGCGCTTATTCATGATTCTGCGGTAAAACAACGCGTTAAGGCAATTACTGAACAGGACACTGCACGAAAAAACGAGTTTACTGTTCGCCGCCAAGCTCAGCGGAAATCTTTGAACTTGCCGTTATTTCCTACTACCACCATTGGTTCTTTTCCGCAAACACCCGAAGTAAGAAGCTGGCGCGCTAAATTTAAGAAAGGAGAGCTGAGTCAGTCGGAATACAACCAATTGATTCAACGGGAAACCGAAGCAACTATTCGTTTTCAGGAAGACATTGACTTGGATGTATTAGTACACGGGGAGTTTGAACGCAATGATATGGTAGAATATTTTGGAGAACAGCTAGCCGGGTTTGTTTTTACCCAAAATGGCTGGGTACAAAGTTACGGGAGCCGGTGTGTGAAACCGCCCATTATCTACGGCGACGTTTACCGTCCTGCTTCTATGACGGTGCAATGGACCAAGTTTGCCCAATCATTAACAAATAAATGGGTAAAAGGGATGTTAACGGGACCGGTTACCATCTTGCAATGGTCCTTTGTGCGTAATGACCAACCTCGTTCCCAAACCTGCACGCAAATAGCTTTGGCTATCCGGGATGAAGTACTTGATCTTGAGCAAGCCGGTATTAAAATTATTCAAATTGATGAGCCAGCAATCCGGGAAGGCTTGCCTTTACGCCAAGCCGATTGGCCGAACTATTTGCAATGGGCCGTCCAGGCGTTCCGGCTAGCCGCCAGCGGGGTGCAGGATACCACCCAAATTCACACGCACATGTGCTATTCCGAATTTAATGATATTATTCAAAATATCGCCGACATGGATGCGGATGTGATCACCATTGAATGTTCGCGTTCGCAAATGGAGTTACTAGATGCTTTTGCTGATTTTCAGTACCCGAATGAAATTGGTCCCGGAGTATATGATATTCATTCGCCCCGGGTACCAGCCCAAAGCGAAATGGTAAACTTGTTAGAAAAAGCCAAAAAAGTAATTCCGGCTGATCAAATATGGATTAACCCGGATTGTGGCTTAAAAACCCGGCAATGGCCCGAAACCAAGGAAGCGCTAACCGAAATGGTAGCCGCTGCTAAATTCCTGCGGAAAACCATTAACAATACCCTAACACTTTAAGCTAAATAACCAGGTAGCATACGCTAGTAGCTACCTGGTATTTGTGTACCAGCTTTCTGATTAATTATTAAGCTTAAATGTGCTAACTCGAAAAATTTTAAAAATGGGAAATAAGCCTACCAATTTAAATGCGATGTTGGGATTGGATATGTACCTGGCTTCTTTAAGTCGGGGTAAATGCCAGAAAATCAAAGATCAACTCAAATCTGTACCCATCACCATGCACCCTTTAATGAGCTGGGATTTGGCTGGTACTGCTTATTGGAACTCATTTAGGAAGGGTAGAAATATAAACGATTTACGGAAACTTACGCAGTTGGCGCATGAATATAATTGGTCCGTTGATTTACCAACCTTGCTAACATCCCCTTACGAAGCATTGGTGCTGACAAATACGGAGCAAGTGATTTGCTGGGTAAATCCCGGATTTACAACCATGACGGGTTACCCCGCTAACTTTGCTATCGGCCAAACCCCTATTTTTTTACAAGGTGAAAACACGTCTATCGTTAAAATAGAACAACTTCAAAACCAACTAAAAGCCGGCGAAACTTTTACCGGAAGTATCCTGAATTATCGTTTAAATAAAGAAGAATACCTGTGTCAGATAAGCATTTACCCGATTAAAAATAATAGTCAGGTAATTACCCATTTTTTAGCTCTAGAATTGGAAATACGATGAACCTGTAAGAAAAAAAAGCAGTCGGCAGTCGGAGAGCTGCGTGTTGAAAACAGTTTTTCCGAACCATTACGATACTATCCAGATAATGGATGAAGTAGCCTTTATTACTGCCACCCACAATAGCAGTCAATGCATGGTTACGGATAGCAGCGTTAATATAGATTTTAAAAACCTATTCCTGCCGCGGGCATGGTTATAAGAACGGTTTAACTATATGCTAAATAGTGGACAAAAGGTAAAACTGAAATTGAAAACGGTAAAAGCAAAATATTATTAATAAAGGATAACACCTCTCAAGGCTTTTACTTGGATGCAGTATAAGAAAAATTATCCGACCCACCATCCATTTACAAACAGACAGACACTATTCACCAGCGTAATACTACTAATTCCGATATAACAATAATACAGTACAGGCAAGTTAAATCTGCTCCAAAAAAAGTATATGGGAAAAATTAGTAGTGTAAATCTGGATAAACTATATAGAGGCTGAAAAGGCATCGCCGCCGAAAAAAGCGGTATAAGTAACCACAACCAGCCAATGATTAGGTATGATTGAGGTAACCTTATTTTAGAAGGTACACTAAGCAAAAGCATAATTCCGAGACTAAGGACCGTAAGAATGAAACTTAAGTTATTGCCATAGTAGGGCGGGGTAAAGCCATGATGTAAATCTTCCCGGAATATAACAAACCCGTGCCGCAAATTTGTTAAAGGCAGACTAAACTTACGTCCCCAGAACTCCTGATTGCTCACAAAACCAACTGGATCATCAAACGCAATAAAGTTAAACAATATATAGGCTAATAAAGCTAAGGGAATAAAAAGAATTGCTAACATAGAGCAATCTAGTTTATGTTTTATTTTGTAATCTAACCATATTTGGTAAGCTAGAATCAAGCATAAAAATATACCTAAATTTCGGGTAAGGGCAGCACAGGCCCCAAGTATGCCTGCTGTCATGTATTTGCTTTGTTGGGCAGTATAGAGGCAGAGAAAAGAAAAAAATAAGAAAAGGGACTCAGAATATACGCTGTTCAGAAAAAAAGAGGTCGGAAATACAGCCAAAGCCATTAAAGCTCTTCTGGTTTCACTTTCCGTAAAATATAATCGACCCAATTTGTAAAAAGCAATGAAGGTGAGAAAAGTAAATACATTGCAGATCACAAAGCCAGCTAGTCCTGTTTCTATTCCAAAAGAAGATAATGTTTTAATAAGAATGATGAGCAAAGGGAAAAAAACTGTTGTTTTTTCCGTATAACCGGTTTCAGCAATGTAAGTAAACCAATGAGCATCCCAGGTTAGCAGTTGTTTGATGAAAAAAGAAGAATGATCTAATGCGGGGTTAATGAAACCTTCAAATCTGTTTTTTGGAAAGAAATCAGCCAGAAAATACACAGAACCAAATACCAAGACAGTATGAAGAATATAAGGAATGAGTATAGACTTAAAAACAATTCTATTGGCCCAAGTTCTTGGTAATTTCATTAAGATAAAGTTATAAACACTCTAAACTTTGTTACTGCGAATTTCATTCAGTTCTTAAACATTAAGTTGTCTATACCATATCCACAGAGAAAAAGCTTCATCTAATACCTTCCATGTATACATTAGGATAGATTAAAACCAAGTTTCTAGAAACTAAAAAGCGCCGAAAACTAAAATTTAGTTTTCGGCGCTTTTTAGTTTTTTAAGCTAGTGACTTGTGTCTACAGGTTAGCTGGCTTGTTGAATCAATAAAGGATTGTTTTTTGATGAGTTATAATCCAATTCTTCGTATTTAGAGTTTTTGCTTAAAAACTCTGGAACAATTTCCTTCATTTTCTTAACTACCTCAAAATCGTCGTTCTCTTTTTGAACTAAGTTAATGAGCTCTTTAATATCGCTAACTACCTTATCGTAAAGGTAAGTTCTTACTTTAGAAATCTTGATCTTATTGTGGTGCGTTGGAATAGATTCTTCTTCTTTATTCAACAACTCTTCATACAATTTCTCACCGGGGCGCAAACCAGTATAAACAATCTTAATATCTACATCCGGAATTAGGCCAGCCAATTTGATCATTTTCCGGGCTAAATCGGCAATTTTAACGGGTTCTCCCATATCAAATAAGAAGATTTCTCCACCTTTGCCCATACTACCAGCTTCCAGTACTAATTGAACCGCTTCCGGAATAGTCATGAAATAGCGGGTAATTTCGGGGTGCGTAACAGTAAGCGGCGCTCCTTTTTCAATTTGAGCCCGGAAGCGCGGAATTACTGAACCATTAGAACCTAACACATTACCAAAACGCGTAGTTATAAACTTAGTTTTAGAATGAGTAAGATCATTTAACCGGGAGCTAATGTAATTGATATTATTCAGCGACTGAACATTTACATCGTTCAAAGATTGAATGTAAATCTCAGCAATCCGCTTGGAAGCCCCCATGATATTAGTTGGGTTTACGGCTTTATCAGTAGATATCATCACAAACTTTTCTACATCAAAAGCAATCGATAAATCAGCTAAAGTTTTGGTGCCCAAAATGTTAGTCAGGATAGCTTCTGGTGGGTTGTTCTCCATCATAGGCACGTGTTTGTAAGCGGCCGCATGAAAAACAATCTCCGGATTAAAATCTTCGAAAAGAGAATACATCCGATTATAATTTGTAATGTTCGAAATGTAGATCTTTATGTTTGCATCCGGAAACGCTTCTTCAACTTCTAACTGCAGCTCGTGCAAAGGTGACTCAGCCTGATCGCAGATAATTACCATAGCCGGATCAAAAGTAAGTACTTGTCTTACAATTTCGGAGCCTATAGAACCTGCACCACCTGTTACTAAAACACGTCTACCGGTTATCTCTCTCGAAATATTGTCGCTTTGAATAACGATTGGATCACGCTGTAATAAATCTTCAATTTTAAGGTCTTTTATTTGATTAACCCGTAGTTTACCAGAAATCCATTGTTCAGTAGGAGGAACAGTTAATACCTTCAAGCCTATTTCCAAGCATTTCTCAACTATTTTCTTTCTACCTTCAGTTTTTAAATCCTCACTCATTACCACTACCTTATCTACTTTCAACTTTAGGCGTAATTGCTCAATGTTGATAGCCGGATATACCTTCTTCTGTTGAATGTATTTATTTACATTCTGGTAATTATCGTCGATGAAGCCAGCAATAACAAACCGGCTGGAGTTACTATGTTCCAAAGCACGTTTTATCAGCATAGAACTGGTATCTGAACCAAAAATAAGTACGGTTTCTTTTTCGGTAGCAGTGCTTCTTTTGATGAATTGGAAAAAGCTTTTTGCTCCTATTCTTAACATTACCAGTAAAGAGGAAGAGATAAAAAAGTTAATCAGAAGAACTGTAAAAATATTAACAGTATCAATATGGTAAACTGGAATTACTACCATGCTTAACACTAAGATGTAGATAAAGCTGGTAGCTAATACGGCCGAAAATATTCTGACTATATCTTGCGTATTGGAATACCTGATTACTCCGGTATGGATACGCATGAGAAAGAATACACTCAGCGAAATAATGCAGTATAAACCAGTATATATAAAGAAATGCCCTCTCAATATGTTTGAAAATTCAAACTGCGTTATTACAAAAAAGGCTAATACAAATGACCAGCTTGTAATAACCTGATCGATCAATAAAATGACCCATCGTGGTATTGAATTAGCAAGTATAAATTTTTTCATGGCACAAAGTAATTTAAATAGCGTTTATGAAGTATTAGCTTAACAAAATCTCTTTTTTTGATGGTATTAACAAGGCTTACAGATTTTAATATCTACAGCTTGGCTGTTTAATATCTATTTTATTATTCTTTTTTAGTGAAGTAATGTCTTTTACTAAAAAAAATTATAAAGGTTCAGGAAAATAGTTTTTAATATATATTAAATGTGCAATCATATATTAAATTTTTATAAAATAAGTAAAGTAAATCCTATATCGCAAAAAAAAATGGTAAAATTTTCTATATTTTTTGAATAATGTGTAATTAATTGGCAAATAAGTTATAAAATTAAACAATTTAATTTTTTGTAAAATTATTAAAGAGTGATAAATTAATTTTCAAATATAATACTAAATTAATAAAAAAATTTAAATATAAACTTAAATTAATATCTATATAAAATTGGCTTTAGTTATTAATAGTAGTGGTAATCTCATTAAATAAAAATGAGAACTTAAATAGCCTTTAATATAAATTAGATCATATTAAAAGCGGGTTTCTTATAGTTTTTCCAACTTTTTTAATTTTTAATCCTATTCATTTCTTTACATTTTATCTAATAAAATTATCAAAAAGCGATGATTGGTTATTTACGGAGAAAGTTTTTAACAACAATTAGGCCAACGTGAGCTTATTTACTTTTTAACTGTACTGATTTAAGAATATAATAGGATTTTATAGCCAGTAATAATTTATAGTAGAATGAATATATAAAAAAGTTGAATATTTAAAAAATTATTTCGTTTAAATCTATATATGTAGTGGTATAAGCCGTTTTAATTCTTTTTCTGGTTAGCAATGTACTTGATTAAGAGTGCTACATTGATGCAGGATGAATAACCTGCTGTTTAGCTGTAAAAAATGCTTATGCCGGTTCTATTTAAATGTAAACTATTGATTAGCAAAGCAATAAATACAAATGGCTATTATTTAGCTCAGCTTAACAAAATTGATTGCCGGAAAGTTAGTGGGAATAATATTTGCGCTGAAGGTCCTCGGGCAAGCCAATTCCTTCAAAACGATAATTCCCTGTCTGGATTTTTACGAATTCTGCTCTTTGGGCTTGTTCATACATGGGGTGAGCGGCCTCTTCTTGACGACAACTAGTACATAACATGTGTAAATTAAACCAAGAAGCTCTAAGCGAATCTGCTTCGGCTCCGCATCGATGACAAATTTGTTTACAATAACGCATAATAATGTTGGTTGACAGTTAAATGAGTAATTCTTTATTACATTTATATTAATATATTTTAATATTTATATATAACAAATATACGGAATGTTTTTTTAAAAGTTACTTATAATTAAAAAAAATATTAAGTAAATTATATATTGATTTTTCAGAGGCATCCGCATTAGCAAGAATGCTCTTGGTTGATAAGGTAATTCTTAGATTAGTTTCTGAAAATCAAAATATTAAACAGATGGAAGAGGGTATAAGCTATCTTTTGCTTAGATTAGAAAACTGCCTACAACTATTAATGTATCTGATAAGCCCAATGCATTTACCGGTACTAGGGAAGTTGCTAAAGGCTAAAGATACGTTGATGTAAAAGCGGCATAAAAGAATGCTTTATTGGCGAGCTTATAAGGTAATATATTTTGCGCATATTATGCAGATACAAAAAATTACTCTCCCGAACCAAGGATAAATAGTTGTACTACCTGTAAAATTTTAGTATAATGGAGCTCAAAAAATAAATTATCATGAATAAATTACTTGGTTCTGGTTTAATTGTGCTGGCGCTTGGGGCGCTGGTTTTATTTTCAACATCGTTTATGGCTAAAAATGAGCAAGTACGGCACGTAGTAGTTTTTAAATTTAAACCTAGTGCTACTCCGGCCCAAATAACGCAGGTAACACAAGCCTTAGCCGATTTAAAAAACAAAATTCCAGGTATTGTTTCTTTTGAGCACGGCGTTAATAATAGCCCGGAAAATAAAAATTTGGGTTTTACGCACGTTTTCCTCTTAACTTTTAAAGATGCCGCCGCCCGCGATACTTATTTGCCGCACCCGGAACATAAAAAATTCGGGCAGCTTTTAGGACAGTTAGGCGTAATGGAAGATGTGTTTGTGGTAGATTATTCTCCGGCAGCAAAGTAAATGAGCAATAGCTGATTTTTTAAAATTTTAAATTTTAGCAATTCTTACCAAAAACCAGAAGCCCGTTGTTTAAACAGGCTTCTGGTTTTTTATTTACGTTGTTGGGTAAAAACAAATACTCCTTTTTTATTGGCAACTATTATATCAATTAAGTTATCCTGGTTGATGTCTTGGGTTACTACGTGTACGCCCACGCCGGAATCAGTATCAATTAAATGCGGTACCCAGGTTGGGTTTTTACCTGGCTTAAATTCAAACCAGTAGAGTACCGGTGGTTCGTATTCGCCGGGGTCTTTGCCCATGTGCGCAAAATAGCGTTTGCCGGTAACTAAATCCGGGTTGCCATCGGCGTTTATATCCGTAAAAGCTAAGCCATGCGTTTGTGTAAAAGCTTCGGAAATTAGGTGGCGGTTCCACTGGGGTGTTCCTTGCTCATTTAAGGTTTGCTCGTACCACCAAATACCTAAAGCGTGTGCCGATGAAGCTACTACATCCTGATCCCCATCCTGGTCGAAATCGTAAGCGTGCATTTGGGCACAAGCTTCCCCTAAATTAGCCGGGTGAAAAGTCCAGCCGGGTTGCAAGGGGTTAACTGGAGCCTCCCACCAACCTTCTTTTACCATTACATCGGGTCGGCCGTCTTTATTTAGGTCGCCTAAACCTAAGCCATGCGAGAAAGGTTCGGCACCGGGTCCTTTTTCTTTACTAATGGCTACTTCTTGCCAAGTTAAATTGTCTGGTGATATTGGTGGTTTAAACCAAGTCATTTGGCCGGTGGTGGAGTTTCCACCGAGTAAATCGGGCTTGCCATCACCATCTACATCAAAAAAGCCAGCCGATTCGTTGCCAACCGTGTTATGGATGGTGTGGGCTGTCCAATGTCCTTCTTTTTGCTTCGGATTTTCGAACCAGAGGGCTTCTTTGCCCGGAAAACCAATGCGCACGTAGTCCAGCCAACCATCCAGGTTTACATCTATGGTTTGGCTCACGAAAGCATTGCTGTATCCTTTGTCGTAGTAAAAAATTTCGGGTTGGGTTATTTCGTGTTTTTTCCAGGTGGGCGCTTCAAACCAATAGGCACCGGCTAAAACATCTATCCGGCCATCTTTATTTACATCGCCTACGGCTACCCCTTCGGCAATAAACTCTTTGGTTAACACTTGTTTGGTAAACGTGATGGTGCCTTTTTTCAGACGTTTGTCTTTCTTTTGGGCTAATGCGCTAGTGGGTATTAGCCAAACTGCCAGTAAGCCCCAAGTAAGAGCGTAGGTAAGGAATGGTTTTGGAAGAAGAATTTTAAAATTTACGCTACTAAGCAGGGCAGGATGGTTTATCATATCATCGGGAAATTACTTTGTTGTTACTGGTTCGTAATTTTAAAATTTATTCTTTTCAGAACGGGGGCCTCAATTGCTGCATTAGCTAAAAAGTAAACTTAAAATTATTTAGGCAAAATACACGGGCACAAACATTATTTCTAAAAAGCTTCGCCAATATCAAAATACAGACCTTTGGCTTTATCACTGCCAATAGCGTAATCAATTCGAATGTTCAAGCGTTGAGCGCGGTTAAGCATCAGGCGCACGCCACCGCCCGCTGCCCGTTTAATTAAATTAAGGTTTAAATCTTTGCCCCGGTCGGCTACCTGCCCCAAACCACCAAATACCACAAAACCTAGCCGAGAGAAAAGTTGTTGCCGGTACTCGGTTTGCACCGCTAGCAATTGCCGGTCGCGAAACCGGCCTTCGTAAAAACCCCGCATGGTTCGGCCTCCACCCAATAAAGCCATTTCCCGGAAAGGCACCTTGCCCGTGCTGAATTTACCTACACCTTGTATGGCCAGCACCTTTTTAGCGGACAAAGGAATAAACCGACGGACATCGATGTTGTAACGAGTAAAGTTAAATTCGCTGCCTAACGCTTTCTGGTTAAAGTAGGTGCCCAATTCGGCGTACCAGCCTTTGGTGGCATTTAAAGGATTATCGCGGCTATCCAGTAATAAAGCCGGCCCTAAGCCCGATGCTGTACTGCCATCGAGCTCCCGGGCATTTCGTTCAATTATTTTACTCTGCACATTTTTGTACCGTACATCATTAATGTGGGTAAGCTGGTATTGTACCCCCGCAAAAACAAAATTTTTAATTTTTTTTAAAAACCGGTTCTGAAAAAGAAAAAGTTTGTAGGTAACCAAAGAAGAATCGGAGAGCGCATTGGAGTTGCCTGTTCCGTAATACAGAATGGGCCAATCGTAATAATTAGCGGCTCCGGTAATGTTAAAGCGCTCGTGGTTGGTATAAATGGTATACGTAAGCTGCACCGAAGATTGCTTTTTTTGCGTGTAATAAGCCAGAAGCTGCCCGTTAGAACTGCGGGTAAGCGAATCTGAACCAAAATTGTAAACAGGTACTACCAACCCCCCGTACCCAATACCGGTTTCGGGCGTAGAAAATAAAGCCGGAAAAGGAGTAAGGCTTAATTTCTTTTTCACTACGGTAGAATCGGATGGCCACATGGCCTGGCTGTAAGGCAAAAAGAACAGAAAGAAGCAGAAAAAAAGGTATATTTTTTTCATAGGGGCACCTAAAACTCTGGAGTAAAATGTAATGCTTCTTGTAAATCGTTAGCTAAAATATAAGTAAAGCAATGATAAGTGCTTATTAGCAAAAAACACTTCCGGGAGGTTAAAGAAAGATAGTAAATTTTTAAAAATTTGCCTTCTTACTTCGGCTTAATATTTAAGCTTATTTGCTACTTTTTATCTTTTAAAATAAACTGATTTTATAGGTATATTATAGAAAGCAACTGATTAAAATTGCTTTAGGAAAAAAATACTATCCGGTATTATAAGGCTTTAAGATTGTAATTTTTAAATAAATTAAAACTCAAGACCCTTCTGGTAAGTTTAGCGCTATTATGTAAACTTTTCTGCGGGAAAGGTAGTATGCCAAAGTGAATTTATACTACCCGCAGATACTTTCGTTATCCAAGATATATATTGTTAAACTACCTTATCTGTAACACGAATGAATCAATTCATGTTTGCCACCGGGATAGAGAATAGCTATCCGAATATTATTTTACCAGATGGCAAGGTAAAGCGAGTAGATGAAATGGAAAAAGCTTTCCATTATGATTACTGGGAAGAAGATTTCCGGTTGGTAAAAGAAATGGGCATTGACTACCTGCGCTACGGTCCGCCTTTGTTCTCGACGCACGTGGGGCCGGGCCAATACCACTGGGATTTTACCGATACCACCTTCCGGAAAATGCAGGAAATGGGCATTATTCCGTTGGTAGATTTGTGCCATTTTGGGGTGCCCGATTGGCTTGGTAATTTCCAGAATCCGGACTTCCCGCATTATTTCGCGGAGTACGCCCGGGCTTTTGCCGAACGGTTTCCTTACCTGCAATACTACACACCCGTTAACGAAATATTTATTGCCGCCACTTTTTCGGCCCAGTACGGCTGGTGGAACGAATGTTTGAGCAGCGATAAAGCTTTTGTAACGGCCCTTAAAAACATCTGCAAAGCCAACGTAATGGCCATGCACGAAATTTTAAAAGTGCGCCCGGATGCGGTATTTATTCAAAGCGAATCGTCGGAGTATTTTCACGCCGAAGACCCAAGCTGCACCAAACTAGCCAATTTTTTGAATCAGAAACGGTTTTTATCTCTGGATTTAACTTATGGTTACCCCATCCGGGCCATGATGTACGAGTATTTGCTCGACAACGGCATGACCCGCGAAGAATACCACTGGTTTTTGCAAAATCAGGTAAAAGCCCACTGCATTATGGGCAACGATTATTATTTCACGAACGAGCATATGGTACACGCCAACGGTAGTACCAGCGCTTCCGGCGAAATTTTTGGATATTATGTAATTACCACGCAGTATTATAACCGCTACCGTTTGCCGGTAATGCACACCGAAACCAACATGATTGAGCCAAACTCGGTGAGCTGGCTCCGGAAAGAATGGGCCAATGCCAAACGTTTGCGCCGCGACGGTATACCGTTAATGGGCTTTACCTGGTACAGCCTCATCGATCAGGTAGACTGGGATTCGGCGCTGCGGGCTGATGCGGGTCGCGTGAATGCTTTGGGCTTGTACGACATGAACCGCCAAATCCGACCGGTAGGAGAAGCTTATAAAGAACTAATCCGGCAATGGAAAGGCGTGATGGAAGAAGAAAAATTTGGCTTGCACTTTAATTATTACTAAGCCGGTAATATGTAATAAGTAATAGGTTTTAAGTTGGTCGGCAGTGTTTATAGTTTAAATCTTATAGGGTTTAAGCTGTCGGGTTTTAGTTTAAAAAATACAACTTAAAACTTATAACCTACTACTTGCATAAACTTTATTACCTTCGTGCCGCAAGTAAAATTTAAATGCAGCTACAAACCTTATGGTGACAGACGATAATAGTAATAACAAAGTAACTATTATGGGAGCCGGCTTAGTCGGCTCCCTTTTGTCATTGTATCTAGCTAAACATAACTACCGCGTAGCAATTTACGAGCGGCGCAACGATTTGCGCAAAAATTACGTGGAATATGGCCGTTCCATTAACCTAGCGCTGAGCGACCGGGGTTGGAAAGCCCTGGAAGGCGTAGGCATTGCCGAAGAAATCCGGAAAGTAGCCATACCCATGTACGGGCGCATGATGCACGATGTACAGGGGCAGCTATCGTATCAGCCTTATGGCAAAGAAAACCAGGCTATTTATTCGGTGTCGCGTGGCGGCCTGAACGTAGCGCTCATGGATTTGGTAGATCAGAACCCTAATATTGACCTGCATTTTAACCAGCAATGCCTTCACGTGGATTTAGCTGCCAACGAACTGGAAATGCTGGACACCACTACCCAGGTAAAACAAAAAATTGCGGCTAATCGGTTGTTTGGTGCCGACGGCGCTTACTCAATGGTGCGTTACGCCATGCAAAAAACCGAACGCTACGAATACTCTCAAACCTACCTGGAGTACGGCTACAAAGAACTGCGCATTGCTCCCGGCGAAAACAACCAATGGGTACTGGAGAAAAACGCATTGCACATCTGGCCGCGAGGCTCTTACATGATGATTGCCTTGCCTAACCTGGATGGCTCTTTTACCTGCACTTTGTTTTTTCCGTACGAAGGCGATGTGTCGTTTAACAGCCTGCAAACCGAGGCGGATTTATTGGCTTTTTTTAAAAAAATATTTCCGGATGCCTTGCCGCTCATGCCGGATCTGGTAAGTGATTTTTTTGATAACCCCACGGGCTCGCTGGTAACAATTAAATGTTTTCCGTGGTCGTTGCAGGATAAAGTGGTATTGTTGGGCGATGCCGCGCACGCAATTGTGCCTTTTTACGGGCAAGGCATGAACGCCGGCTTCGAAGATTGTACCGTACTAAACCAATTAATGGATGAGCACCTCGATAATTGGGATTTAATTTTTAAAAAATTTCAGGAACTCCGTAAGCCTAACACCGACGCCATGGCCGAACTGGCCGTGCAGAACTTTATTGAAATGCGCGATTTAGTAGCCGATCCACGATTTTTACTGCGCAAAAAAATAGAATCTAAAATAAATGCGCAGTACCCAGAAAAATGGCTGCCGCTTTATACCATGGTTACCTATACGCATTTGCCTTACTCGCTGGCTCTGGAAACCGGCAAACACCAGGATAAAATCATGAAAAAACTCATGAAACACATTACCCTGGAAAGCGATTACGATAAGCCGGAAGTACAGCAACTACTTCAAAAATTATTACATTAACGCTGAGCCGAACATATTAGTCCGGATTTTTAAAAATTTTCAAATTCCAACGCACTTCTAATTTCGGGAAGAGCAATTTCTGTTATCTTAAAGTGCGTTCCATCACTTACCAACCAAATTATGGCAATGGAACTGGTTAAGAATTAGAGAATAATTGATTATCAAGTATAGCGCATCCGAACAACGAAGAACTACAGTTTTGGAGCATTTTGCAAGCGCTGGCGGGCCTGGTCTAAAGAATCAGTAACTGTGGTGGATTTACTTACTTTACCTAAGCCAAAAACCGGCATGTTTACGTAAATACTCTCGTGTTTGCCCGCGGCAATTTGGTAAGTTTCGTGCCATACGCCTACGGCACCGGAGGCTCGGACCAGCTTGTTAAACCGTACCCAGTTGGGATAGTGTTCGGCATTAGGATCGCGGGCATAAGTCTCTAACTTTTCAAACGATTCCCAGTATTGCACCATTATGGTAGTGCGCCCTAACCATTGTTCACTACCTAAAAAACCGCTGTCCGGGTTTTTTTCCAATTCCTGTATCATGCGGGGCATAGATTGGGCCACGGGCCACCATTGCCCCAAACGCCAGAACTTATTAATGCGCATACCAATTAAAAACACCACAAAGTCCTGATTTAACTGGGTGGTCATGCGGCCCGGAATAATGCTCATTTTTAAAATTTTTGTCAGTGAGATAACAGTAGTGATGGAATTTAGTTACAAATACGACTGAGGTTACAAGAGATTACGTTGAACAGGCACGTAATTATTAATAAACGTGCGTTCGGGTTAAGAAAAGATCCCCTTCGGAACTGAGCCATTCTGTTCCAGTTCGAATGGCCGGGATTGACTGTTACGTTATTTGTAATCGGACAAGGCTACTAAATTATAAAATCAGAAAAATTTAAAAATTTAGTTGAATGAGTTATGCAAATAGAAAATTAGGCGAGCAGGCCAATACCGGCGCTGAGGCTTAAACCCAGGAAAAAACCGGCGTAAACCTGGGAAGGCGTGTGCGCATCCAGAGCTAACCTAGCCGATAAAACCGCGCCGCTGATTAAAATAGTACCGGAAACCAAATACAGGCTGCGTTGCTCGGGTTGCCAGGTATGCAACAACATTATAAATCCTAAAGCTCCGCCCATGCCCACACTATGCGCACTTATTTTCCAGAATTGTGAAATTATAAACGTAGAAAAAACTGCCAACGTAATAACCGCCATAATCACGTACAATATATCATCAAAAACTTGTTCGCGGTAAAACATGTAGGTAGCCATGGCAAAACAAACTGTGGTAAAAAACAAAGGATAGCTGCGCTCGCTACGTTCCTCGGCCAACATCGATTTTACGTAACCCGTACGTACCAAAGCCAAGGTGCCTAAAACCGGAATTAAAAAAGTAGAAAAGAAAACAAGTAACATCACCAACCAACGGCTCACCAACGGAAAAGTAAGCATGGAATCGGGCATGACGTATAAGAGCAGGTAGTACAAGTAACTAGGAACGAGCAACGGATGAAAAACAACGGATAATAGCTGCGCCAACGTTCGGTTCACTTAAAAGTAATTATGAATTAGAAATTAAAAAATAGAAATTGTAAGTTTAACAAATATCTGTAATTCAATGTTTAAGTTTATTTACGCGGGCAAATTAGTTTAAACAACAGAAAAATCACTCATTTCTAATTTTTAATTTCTAATTTTTAATTCTTTTATAACTCTTTTCTCAATCGGGCTACGGGAATGTTGAGCTGTTCGCGGTATTTGGCTACAGTGCGGCGGGCAATGTTGTAGCCTTTTTCGTTCAGCATTTTTTCCAGCTTATCGTCCGATAAAGGTTTCTTTTTGTTTTCCTTGTCAATAATTTCTTTGAGAATGTGTTTTACTTCCCGGCTGCTGGCATCTTCGCCGGAGTCGGTGGCAATGCCTTCGGAGAAGAAATATTTTAGCGGATAGACGCCGAACTCAGTTTGTACGCTTTTGCTGTTGGCTACCCGCGAAATAGTAGAAATATCCATGCCGATGTCTTCGGCAATGTCTTTCAGGATCATGGGGCGCAGCTTGCTTTCGTCGCCTTCCAGGAAAAACTCGCGCTGGCGTTTTACAATGGCTTCCATGGTGCGCAGCAAAGTTTGCTGGCGTTGTTTAATGGCATCGATAAACCATTTGGCCGCATCGAGCTTTTGCTTTACAAACGTTACTGTTTCTTTTAGCTTTTTATCTTTCTTGGCGCTCTTATCATAGGCCTCAAACATATCGGCGTACTCCCGGCTAATGCGTAAATCCGGGGCGTTGCGCGAGTTTAAGGTTAAATTAAACTGCCCGTTTTCCATCGTCAAGATAAAATCCGGAATAATGTACTGCGGTTTGCCCGCACCGGCATCCGACCCGCCTGGTTTGGGGTTTAATTTTAAAATAATATTAATAGCTTGCTTCAGCTCAAAATCATCAATATCCAGCCGCGACTGAATTTTTTCGTAGTGCTTCTTGGTAAATTCATCGTAGCACTCATCAATAATCCGTTCGGCAGTTTCGGTAAATTCGTCTTGGTCGAGGCGCTCTAGTTGCAGTAACAAACATTCCTGTAAATCGCGGGCAGCAATACCGGCCGGGTCAAACGTTTGAATTTTCCGAAGTACGGCCTCTATTTCATCTTCGGTAGCTTCAATGTTTTGCGAAAAAGCTAAATCGTTGGCAATAGAACTGAGTTCGCGCCGGATGTAGCCGTCGTTATCAATGCTGCCAATCAGTTGCATGCCAATGGCTTCCTGTTCCTCGTTCAGGTTTAAAAAGCCCAACTGATCCAGCAACGAATCAATTAAGGAACTGGTGCCCGCCAGAGGCATTTCCCGGTCTTCGTCTTCGCCGGGACCATCGCCCTGCATTTTATAACCGGCAATTTCGTCGGAGTGCAGGTAATCGTCTAAATCTAAATCGCCGCCATCGTCAACAATGTTATCTTCCACACTGTCGTAGGTATCATCGGCGTTGCCATCGTCAAAATCTTCATCGAGGCTATCATCGGCGTCAAAATCATCGTCGTTGTCACTATCCTCATCGTCAGATCTTTCTTTGTCATCGTCCGGACCTTCTTCCAGGGCAGGGTTCATCTCCATCTCTTCTTTTATCCGCATTTCCAGTTCGGCCGTCGGAATCTGCAACAGTTTAATAAACTGGATCTGCTGCGGCGACAGTTTCTGAGATAAAAGTTGTTTTAAATCAAGTCTTTGCATATGAGCGCCATCTTACCGGCGGATTAGTTGGCTTTTCAAAAATATGATATTTTTACTGGTCTTCTAAAAAAAAGGTTAAAATATCGTTACTTTGTGCTGAATTAGTAGCAGGTAATAAGTATTAGGTAGCAAGACCTGAGAGTATAACGAAACTTTTATCTGTATAGTCCTGATACTTGCAACCTGCTACCCGATACCAATAAAAACATGAAACGAACCAAAGTTGCCGAATTGCTGCAAGGAACTGCTGTAGGGCAGGATGTATTACTAAAAGGATGGGTGCGCACCAAGCGCGGAAACAAATTTGTGAATTTTATTGCCGTAAACGATGGCTCTACAATTAACAACATGCAGGTAGTAGCCGATGTGCAGCAGTTTAACGAGGAAAGTTTAAAAGATATTACTACCGGCGCCTGCGTGGCTGTTACGGGTACCCTGGTGGAGTCGCAGGGTAAAGGGCAAACGGTGGAGGTGCAAGCCAAAACCATTGAGGTTCTAGGCCTTGCCGATGTAGAAACTTACCCTTTGCAGAAGAAAGGCCACTCGCTGGAGTTTCTGCGCGAAATTGCGCACTTGCGGCCGCGCACCAACACCTTTGGGGCGGTACTGCGTATCCGGCACGCGATGTCGTACGCGGTACATAAATATTTTAATGACAAAGGCTTTTTCTACGTGCAAACGCCTATTATTACGGGTTCCGATGCCGAAGGAGCGGGTCAGATGTTTCGGGTAACTACCCTGGATGTGGCTAACCCACCCAAAACCGAAACTGGTGCCGTTGATTTTTCTCAGGACTTTTTTGGTAAATCTACTAACCTAACGGTATCGGGGCAATTAGAAGGCGAAGTAGCCGCTATGGCTTTGGGCGAAATTTATACGTTTGGGCCTACCTTCCGGGCCGAAAACTCCAACACTACTCGCCACCTGGCCGAGTTCTGGATGATTGAGCCCGAAATGGCTTTTTATGACCTGACCGACAACATGGACCTGGCCGAAGATTTTTTAAAATTTTTGGTAATGTACGCCCTCAATAACTGCAAAGACGACCTGCAGTTTTTAAATGATATGTACGACAAGGAATTGTTGAACCGCCTGAACTTTGTGGTTACCAACAACTTTGAACGACTGGAGTATACGGAGGCCGTCGAAATTTTAAAAACGGCTAAGCAAAAATTTGAATTCCCGGTAGAGTGGGGTACTGATTTGCAAAGCGAGCATGAACGGTATTTAGTAGAGAAACATTTTAAAAAACCGGTAATCCTGATTAACTACCCAAAACACATTAAAGCGTTTTACATGAAACAAAACGAAGATGGCAAAACCGTAAGGGCCATGGATGTGCTGTTTCCGGGTATCGGCGAAATTATTGGTGGCTCGCAACGCGAAGAAAATTACGAGAAACTGTTGGCCCGGGTGCAGGAAATGGGCATCCACGAAGAAGAATTGTGGTGGTACCTGGAACTGCGTAAATTTGGTACCGCACCGCACGCGGGCTTTGGTTTAGGCTTCGAGCGCTTAATTCTTTTTGTTACCGGTATGGGCAACATCCGCGACGTTATTCCTTTCCCACGTTTCCCCAAAAGCGCAGAATTTTAAAATTTAGATGCTGGTATCTAGACACTGGATACTAGACTTTTGATATTTAACAAAAAGCCCACTGTTTCAGCAGTGGGCTTTTTGTTTTGGTAAGTTTTTAAAAATTTTCTTAATTAAAATAAACAGACAAGATTGGCCGAATGTAATTAGATAACCTTGTTGGGAAGGGGCTTATTCCTGTATTGTAATTAATTTTTTGCCATAATACCGGGCATTTAAATCGTTTTCCCATTCGCTTATTTCGGGTTCCTGGCGGAAATAAATGGATTTGGGTTGGTGCGTTAAATCTTTTATTTGGCAAAGAGAACACCTACTGTTTTTTAAAAAATTATCCCGGCTTTTTAATTCCTGGTCGTAAGCAGCAGCTTCGCCACTTAACCAATCAATATAAGCCGTTCGTACATTAGATTGTTTGTTATGAAAAATCAACAGAAAGCAAGCGGCTACTAATAAGGTTTGGGCATAAACGGGTAGTTGGGGCAGGTAATTTTCTAGCGTATTCTGGTAGTATTTTACAATTAGCGCTACGTTGGCAAACCACCCGATCAGGAAAATAAAATAAATAAAATTTTGGGTCCAGATGGGCGCGTGCATGCCCCGGTTCCAGTAGATAACAAAAAAACACTGAAAAATAAGCAGGTACAATAGGGCCGTAGTAACAACCGGATGCGGAATTTTTAAAAATTTTCTGTTTTTAAAAAATTTATGGCTTACCGGAACAAATAAAACTGTTAAAAGTAAGATGGGAGATAAAGTTAAGTAGTTACTGGTGTTGTTTACCGTAACCGCCACGGCATAAGTAAACGAGTACATTAAATTGCTATGGTTCGGGTGTGTTTGCAGCCGGGCTAAATTGCCATAACTAAAGATAACCAGCAAACTGCAGCTAAAAGCCAAAAGCAGATAGTACAATAGCAACTTATTAACGCGTTTATATCGCCAATAATCTACCAGAAGCAAGGTAAGCAAACCTTCCAGAATAAAAACCATGCTTAATTCATTGCAGCCAACACCGGCAAAAATTAAAAAAGATAAGCCTATAATATAATTTGTTTGTTGCCAGAAGTTTCGTTTTTGTTGGTAGTTAATTAAACCCGCTGCCAGTAAAAGCAGGCAAATAAGGGCCGTCTGGTAATTTAAAGCGCTCGACATCCAATAATACCCTGAGGCAATGGCGGGCATAAAACCTAAATAAAGTACTTGCAAAAGCAAGGCAAAAAATATTTTTTTCTTTAAAGAAGTGCCCGGAATAATGCGGCTTATAAGAAAATAAAGGGCCGCCAGGGTAAAAAGAATAAGTAAAAAAGGTAGAAGTTTATAGCCGGTTAAAGAGTTATAAACCAAAGGATTTACACTGCCCAAAAACATGGCAAAATAACGGCCGCTCCAGGTTTTTCTAATTTCTAATTGAGCTTGCCAAATTCCTTTTTCCTTAGCCAAACTCGTGAGCCAAAAATCATCGGCAAATGGCTGACTATAAAAAGATAAAATTAAGAAAGGAACAAGGGCTGCGCTTAGTACAAGTAAGCTGGCGTTCATCCAACCAAAACGCTGAAACGTTTGCCGCAAAGAAAAAACTAACTTCTGGGTAACCGCCGTTTTCATTCAGGTAAAGCTAAATAAAAATCAGGGATAATAAATTGCCTCTTTTTATTTAGAGAAATAAACCAGAATAAGTGTTTATCCCTGCAGAATTAACTAGTTTTAGTACACTTAGTAATTATTTAAAAATCAGGTTTATATGTACGAAACGCTGCTTTTAACTCTCGCCAATAACATTGCCACCATTACCTTAAATCGCCCGGAAGTATTTAATGCGGTAAACGAAAAACTCACCGAAGAACTAAAGGTTGCTTTAGACGAGGTAGCTGCTAATCCGGAGGTAAGAGCGTTAATATTTACCGGTACGGGAAAAGCATTTTGTTCCGGTCAGGATTTAAAAGAAACATCTCTGTTAACCAATCAATCTCTGGCTGATGCCTTACATCAACGATATAACCCTATAATCCGGTCTATGCGCGATTTGCCCAAACCAATAATTGGCAAGTTAAACGGCGTGGCCGCCGGGGCAGGTTGTTCGTTGGTGTTGGCTTGCGATGTAATTATTGCTTCGGAGGCGGCCAGTTTAAGTCAGTTGTTTATAAACATTGGTTTGGTGCCCGATTCGGGAGCTTCTTTTTTCCTGCCTCGTATGGTAGGCTCGTTAAAAGCTTTTGAATTATGCACCTTGGGTACAAAAATAAACGCGCACGATGCCCTGGAACTAGGTTTGGTAAACCAGGTGGTTACCGCCGAAGCTCTCGATAAAACCGTGCAACAACTAGCCGAACGTTACGCCGCCGCACCCACCAAAGCTATTGGTTTAATTAAAAAAATGCTGCAGCAGTCCGGCAGTGCTACGCTGCACGAAATGCTGGATTTAGAAGCCGAGTGCCAGGAGATTGCTGGAAAAACTACCGATTTCCGGGAAGGCGTGGCGGCTTTTCTGGAAAAAAGAAGCCCCCGGTTTACAGGGAATTAAGTGCTAGTACTAGTAAAACGTAATAGCAATAGCTGCGTATAGAGGGAAAAGATTTTTTAAAAAACGGAATTTACAAAGCTAAAAAAGTAAACCTATGAAAAAGATAATTTGTAATGGACTGCTAGCATTTGCCTTAGTGGTAGGTTACGGCTGTGATTCGAATCCAAAAGCAAGTACCGAAACTGCTGCCACCGATAACTTATCCGGATCGGGAGAAGATAGCTCCGCCGCCAGTACTACCGATTCTACCATGAACGAAACACCAACCAGCACGCCCGCAAACGACTTTATGCTGAAAGCCGCCAGCGGTGGTATGATGGAAGTTACGTTGGGTAAAATGGCGCAGGAAAAAGGCAGCAACGCCGATGTGAAAGCTTTTGGTAAGAAAATGGAAGAAGACCATGGTAAAGCCAACAGCGAGCTAAAAACCGTGGCCGCTTCTAAAAATGTAACCTTACCTGTAGAACTGCTGGCAGAGCATCAGAAACACGTAGACGAACTATCGAAACTGTCGGGCGCTGATTTTGACAAGCACTACATGAGCATGATGGTGGAAGATCACCAGAAAGATATTGCCGAGTTTGAAAAAGCTAGCAATATGGAAGACCCGGATGTAAAAGGGTTTGCCACCAAAACTTTACCGGTACTTAAAATGCACTTAGATATGGCTAAAAAAGCGAATGACAAAGTAGCATCAAAATAAAAATTTTTAAAAAACAGAGAAAAGCCGGGGCCACAGCTTCGGCTTTTTTGTTGCTTTAAATTTAAAAATTGGATAGTTTATTAAAGGGAATTTGGGTTAATAAATTAACCGGTAAAAATAGAAAGAAGTAGAAGAAGTTTGTGAAAACACAAATTTCGGCACCGTAAGCCCCACTGCGGCATTAAAGCAAAACCTTTGGGTTTCAAGTAGGAATGTTCTTGTTACCAGTTTTTTTAAGAAAGTTTTAGTATTTAAGTAACTGGACAAATTTAATTTTGTATCCTCAATGTCGGAATTGGTGCAATAAATTATTGATATTAAGTTGGTTAATTAGCAAAAGTCTAACATCTAATATCTTGATACTTGTGTCTATATAAAATTAATAGAATAGCATATTGGTATTGCCATTATCCAGGTACGGTAAAGCTTCTTCTTCCGAAATAACCTGGTAAGAGGTATGCAGGGTATCTTCGTCGCTGTTGTATTGGGTTATTTCCAGCAAGTACTCGTCTGCAATAATGGTTTTATACACGGAGTAAGTGGTAGGAATAAAAGCCGGGTTAGAAGTAGCACTCGTATTGCTTACAATGCCTAAAGCAACCTGGTCCAGGTGATCGATAACGTACTGCTGGCCGGTGTTGGTGGTAATTAAATTTAAAAAGGTAGTCTCTTTCATCTAGGAAATTCTCCTCACTAATAATATCTGACGAAAGCTGAAAAGTCGAACTCAGAAATTACGCGGTAAATTAAATTTTTCACTAGTACGAACGAAATATATTAAAGATTAATATTTCCGTCTTTTTTAAAAATAATTAAAAATTAAAGTAATAAACAAAAATTAAAAGCTTTTAAATAAGTTAGTTTGAAAAAAAATTACTGAAAGTATGTGTTGTAATTTACTGGTATATAAGTAGATGTAATTTAAGATGATAGCTAGAGTGGCGTTTGCCACAAGGGTGCATTACAGCGAGAAACCAGGTGAAATAAAATAATTTTAAAAAAAGCAGCCGTTGCGTTTCTATTTGAAAGCACAACGGCTGCTACAGCTTCATTCAGCAAAAGTATCTTAAGGCAAATATTGGCTGGTACGTAATTCTTCGCGCAGGAACCGGGCGGTATAGCCTTTATTGCAGGCAGCTACTTCTTCGGGTGTACCTTGGGCCACAATGGTGCCGCCCGCGTCGCCACCTTCCGGACCAATATCAATAATGTGGTCGGCAACTTTAATCATATCCAAATTATGCTCAATGAGCAGTACCGTGTTGCCTTTGTCCACGAGCTTATGAATCACATCGGCCAAATGCTTAATGTCTTCGAAATGCAAACCAGTGGTTGGTTCATCCAGAATATAAAACGTTTTACCGGTATCTTTTTTAGCTAACTCGGTAGATAATTTTACCCGTTGTGCCTCGCCGCCCGATAGGGTAGTGGCTTGTTGCCCCAAAGTAATGTAGCCTAAACCTACTTCGTTTAAAATTTGCACTTTGCGCAAAATGCGCGGCTGGTTATCGAAAAACTCTACCGCTTTTTCTACGGTCATGTCCAGCACATCGGTAATGGATTTGCCTTTAAAGCGTACTTCCAGGGTTTCACGGTTGTAGCGTTTGCCCTTGCAGGTTTCGCAAGGTACGTATACGTCCGGTAAGAAATTCATTTCGATGGTGCGCATGCCGGCGCCTTCGCAGGTTTCGCAGCGACCGCCTTTTACGTTAAAAGAAAAACGTCCCGCCGAATAGCCCCGGATTTTAGCTTCGGGTAATTGCGCGAACAAAGCCCGGATATCCGTGAACATGCCGGTGTACGTAGCCGGATTGGAACGCGGCGTACGGCCAATCGGCGACTGATCTACTTCAATTACTTTATCCAGGTGCTCCAGACCTTCGATGGCCTGGTAGGCAAGCGGATCGCGTTTAGCATTAAAAAAATGCTGATTTAAAATCGGGAATAAAGTATCGTGGATTAACGTAGATTTACCACTGCCCGACACGCCGGTAACCGCAATCAATTTGCCTAACGGAAACGTAACCGATAGATTTTTTAAATTATGACCTTTGGCACCGCGTAGTTCCAGGAACTTGCCATTACCGGGCCGTTTTTCCCGGCGTACTTCAATGTGTTTCTGGCCGCTTAAATACTGCGAGGTTAAACTGCCCGAGTTAAAAATTTCGGTGGGCGAACCCGCCGCTACGATATGGCCCCCGTGAATACCAGCCCCCGGACCAATATCCAGCACATGATCGGCGTGCAGAATCATGTCCTTGTCGTGCTCCACCACAATTACGGAGTTACCGATATCGCGCAGGTTTTTAAGAGCATTAATCAGTTTTTCGTTGTCGCGCTGGTGCAAGCCAATGCTGGGCTCATCCATAATGTACAATACGCCCACCAACTGCGTACCAATTTGGGTAGCCAACCGGATACGTTGCGATTCGCCGCCGGATAAGGTGCGTACGGAGCGGTGCAGGTTCAGATATTCCAGACCCACGTCTAACAAAAACTTAATCCGCTTCCGGATTTCTTTGAGCAATTCCCGGCCAATTAAATTCTGGCGTTCGGTTAACCGGTCTTCCAGGTTCGTAAACCAATCGGCTAGCTTGCCAATGTTAAACTGCGCCAGTTGGCCGATGTGCAAGCCGTCAATTTTAAAATGCAGCGATTCTTTCTTCAGCCGGTAACCTTGGCACTCGGGACACACGCTGGTTTGCGTAAACTCATTAATCCAGGTCCGGATAGCATCCGAATCCGAATCCATTTGTTTGCGCAGGAAATTAATAATGCCTTCAAATTGGGTAATAAAGTTCTGCCCCTTGGCTTTTACAATAATATCTTCGTCGATGCCGTGCAGCAACTGGTTTAAAACGGGTGCCGGAATATCCTGAATCGGCGTAGAAATGCTGAGTTTGTTTTGTTTCAGGATGGTTTGAATCTGGTTAAAAATCCAGATGTCGCGAAACTCACCGAGGGGCGCAATGCCGCCGCGGCTAATACTTAAAGTTTTATCCGGAATAATCGATTCTTCGGTAATTTCCTGAATTTCCCCTAATCCATTGCAATTCGGGCAAGCGCCATAAGGCGAGTTAAACGAGAACGTGTTAGGCGCCGGATCGTCGTAAGCAATACCAGTAGCCGGGTCCATGAGGTGGCGTGAGAAAAAGTGCGATGCGTTGGTATCCGGATCCAGAATGGTAACGGTACCTTTGCCGTGTGTCAGCGCATTTTGAATGGAGCTCGACAGCCGGTAACGATCTTCCGTGTTCACGATAATCTTATCGATGACAATTTCGATGTCGTGAATTTTGTAACGGTCGACCTGCATTTTAGGCACCAGTTCCATTAAATCACCATCAACCCGTACGCGCACAAAGCCCATTTTCCGAATTTGCTCGAATAATTCGCGGTAGTGCCCTTTGCGACCTTTTACCACCGGTGCCAGAATAATCAGCTTTTTCTTGTCGTGGTTTTCGAGAATATGGTTTACAATCTGATCATCGGACTGCCGGATCATGCGTTCGCCAGTAACATAACTAAATGCTTCGGCAGTACGGGCGTAGAGTAAACGCAGGAAATCGTAAATTTCGGTGATGGTGCCTACCGTGGAGCGCGGGTTACGGCTAGTGGTTTTTTGCTCAATGGAAATAACCGGGCTTAAGCCTTCAATCTTGTCTACGTTGGGCCGCTCCAATCCGCCCAGGAAGGAGCGCGCGTACGCCGAAAAGGTTTCCATGTAGCGGCGCTGGCCTTCGGCGTAAATGGTATCAAACGCCAACGACGACTTGCCGCTGCCGCTAATGCCGGTAAAAACTACCAGCTTGTTGCGTGGAATTTTCAGGCTAATATTTTTTAAATTATGTTCCCGGGCACCGTAAACTTCAATTAAAGGCGCTTCGGTGGTAGAGGGTGTTTCGGGTGTTTCCGCCGTGGCGGTCCCATTATCAATAAGTAGATTTGCTTCTTTTTCTGAGGCCATTGTGGGGCTTAATTAATCCGCAAAGATACGCAAAATACCGCGTATTAGCAGGTTAAGGTTAATCATATCTTAACCAATTTTCGGCCGTTTTAGTTTAATTTAAATGCGGTGTTCTGCTGGGTGGGAGTGTAGCCTGTAATCAGAACATTTTTAAAAATTTTACTTTTTAATGAACTGAATAAACCGGAATAAAGCCTTTTTAGATTTGGAAATTAGGTAGAAGATAGTTGGTTAATAGTACGAAGACGTGCATAAAAGCCATTTGTGAAGACACAAACGGCGGCATAACGGCGGCATCTTAGTGCCCCTGTTTACCATCTTTGCCATCATTTGTGTCTTCACAAACAAATTTTTTAAATTTTGAAAATCTTAAAATTTAAAAAATGCTACCTAGAAAGCAGATCTCTTAATCCCGCGCCGAGTTTACCGAAGTTTGCGGAATTTGTAACGAGTAAACGGAGGTGGTATCGGCTACAGTTAATTTGTAACCACGCAACCAAGGGTTTTGCAGGCGCAGAGTTTTATAGTTAATGCCTTGTTCCAAAGCAAACTGTGGTAAATCATCAATGGTATTGGATACGGTTATGGATCGAGTAGGTACATTGGCGTACGCATCGGCTTGCAGCAAATCAAAACCGTAACGCTTCGGGTTCTCCAGAATTTCTTTTAACGCTAAAATCCGGAACAAGTACCGTGAAGTTTCTTCGTTCAGGTACAAATCGTAATACGAGGTAACTTTTTGGGCTTTTAAAGCAGCTTGTAAACCACCCATGCCCCGGTTGTACGAAGCAGCCGCGTTAGTCCAGGAACCGAAACGTTGCTTTGCCTTTTTAAAATAAGTACAAGCCGCAATAGTTGATTTTTCGAAATGGTACCGTTCGTCTACTTCGTCGTTAATGGTAAGTTTTAATTCCCGGGCGGTAGCCGGCATAAACTGCCATACACCTACTGCGCCTTTCGGCGAAATAACATTGCCCAGTAAACTTTCCGCTAAAGCTACATACTTAAAATCGGCGGGTAAACCGTTGGCCTCCAGTAATCGTTCCATTTCGGGTAACGAACGTTGTAAGCGTTTTAGCGCCAGTAATACGTTCGAGTGAAAGTAGGCATTCGATTGTAATTCGCGGTCAAGGCGTTCGGCTACATCGGGCACATCAAAAGGAACTGGCTCACCAGCAAAAGACAATGATTGAGGCAAAGGAAAAGGCCGATGACCTAAATTAGCGATCTGGCTGGGGCTTACTTGCTGGCTACATAAATTTACAACACCTAATAAACAAGCAGCAAAAAATAAGTATTTTGTATAAGAAATGAGGTGTGCCATGCGAAGTACTTTTACCGGTTTTGATTTGTAACAACCCCTATAATTTAAGGTTGGTTCGGGTTTCCGGATAATTTTAAAACAATCACTTTTCTGAAATTATCATAAAAGTTAGTATTGAAGCGGATGTATTCCGAATTATTTTATTGATTAAACCGGCTAATTGGCAATGCTTCCAGCTTAAGCAATTCTGTTTGAGTAAACTATATTGTCAATTAATTTTAGTTTTAAATTTTAGAAAAAAAACCAGAACGGTCGCTTATTAGCTTATCAGCTAAAATTTTAAATTTTTTATTTTCTCGAGCGTAAGCTTCTTACTTGAACGGGATTTTTCATCCCGTTCATATTTTTTATCAGGAAATTGGCTGCGATGGTGCTCTGGAACTTTGAAGAATAGATGTTTTTGGGTGAGATTTAAATTAGAAAAAAGTCTAGAAGTTCGGCGATAACAAGTATTTGCTATAGAACTCGTCGATTACTTTTACGGCGTCGGTGGCATTATCTACCAGGTGCACTAAATTTAAATCTTCCGGACTGATATTGCTTTCGGAGTTCAGCATCACGTCTTCAATCCAATCGAATAAGCCTTGCCAATATTTTTTACCCACTAGAATAATCGGGAACCTGCCAATTTTCTTGGTTTGAATTAAGGTAATCGCTTCGAATAACTCGTCGAGGGTGCCAAAGCCGCCGGGCATTACCACAAAACCTTGCGCGTATTTCACAAACATTACTTTCCGCACGAAGAAGTAATCAAAGTCCAGCAGCTTATCGTGGTCGATGTAAATATTATGAAATTGTTCGAACGGCAATTCAATGTTTAAACCCACTGATTTACCCCCTTCGGAATGGGCGCCTTTGTTACCCGCTTCCATAATGCCGGGACCGCCGCCGGTAATTACACCGTAACCGTGCCGCACCAGTTTGGCCGCAATTTCTTCCGTCATTTTGTAATAAGGGCTATCGCGCTTGGTACGCGCCGAACCAAAGATTGAAACGCAAGGCCCGATGCGTGATAGTTTCTCGAAGCCCTCTACAAATTCGGCCATTACTTTAAAAATCTGCCAGGAATCGGCAACCCGGATTTCGTTCCAGTCTTTGTCTACAAATGCTTTCCGGATCTTACTATCGTCGTCGGAAATAGTGCGGTTTTCTTTTAAAGCTTGCTTTTTGGCTTCTTTAATCGATTTCGCCTTATTTTCGTTTACATCGGGTTGAATAATAGTTTGTCCACTACCAGTGTTGGTAGTTTCTTCCTGAAGTTTGGTTTTGCTGGTTTTACTGAGTTTAGCCATAGGTAATCAAAATCAAGCAATGCCGGGTGGCGTTGCCGTGGTATAATGTATTCTAGAAATTAAAAATTTTAAAAATCGGTTGTCGCAGTTGCAAATAGCTTGTTTTTATTGGACAAGGCCGATTTATAACAACTCGAATTCTGCGGAAAAGTTGCGGTTTGGGGATTAATAAAAACTTAGAAAATAGCAAACAGAGTAAAATAAAGCCGTTTTCGGGCTTTCACCGGATTTTGCTTAAACCTGTGTTTGGGTTTGCTATAAACTTAATGGTGCTATAGAAAGGATAATAAAGTGCCAGGACACAGTACCCCAAAAGGTTGGCCAGAAAATTTAAAATTTTAAAAATTAGAATAGCAGACTGGCTTACTTCGAGCGAATGGCAATTACCGGGTCGAGGTTAGATGCCAGTACCGCTGGAATAATACCCGACAGTACGCCAATTACTACCGAAACACCTAGACCCAGCGAAATATTGGCAATGCTCAGCAGTAATTTTAAAGCATCCTGCGGAATGAGCGTAATCAGGAAAACAATAAAAATACCCACGCCACCGCCAATTAGACTTAAAAAAACCGACTCGAATAAAAACTGAAACAAGATAAAGTAGTTTTTAGCGCCCAGCGATTTTTGAATGCCGATGATATTAGTGCGTTCTTTTACCGATACAAACATGATGTTGGCAATGCCAAAGCCACCCACCAAAATGGAGAACCCGCCAATTACCCAACCGGCCACCCCAATTACATTAAACAAACTGGAAATAGCTTCGGCTACCATTTCGGGACGGTTTAAAGCAAAGCTATCTTCCTCGCGGGGTTTCTGACCCCGGATGTTGCGCATTACGCCTTTAGCTTCGTATTCCAGTTCCAGCAAACCCGGATCGGAGTCAAAGCCTTTCAGGGCAATGGTAGGTTCTACGCCGCCGCGGCCAATCGAAAATAATTTACTAAAGGCGCCGTACGGAATAATGGCATTTTTGTCGTTGGTAGGCGCACCCAGCATGTTTTCGCCTTGCTTTTCCATTACGCCAATCACCGTAAATTTTAATCCTTTAATCCGGATGGGTTTGCCTAAAGCCGATTGATTCCGGAATAAATTTTCGGCGATGGTAGCGCCAATGATAATTACGTTGCGGGCCGCATCCACTTCCTGGGTAGTAAAATAACGGCCTTCGGCGGTAGGAATATCCGAAACCAAATTGTAGGCGTAGGATACGCCGATTAAATTAATATCCGAAATATTGTTGTTGCGGTACTTGAGCGTATTGTTGCCGTTATCCCAGAAAATAGCTACGCCCTGGGCATTTTCCAGGCGCCGCTCAAGTAATCGAAACTCGCGAATACTGGGAGCCGGCCGCTGAAAATATTTCCACCACGGATACTCGCCGCCAAACGACCAAGGCCACTTTTGCACGTAAATTACGTTATTACCTAAAAAGTTCATACTGTTGCGAATGCTGCGTTCCAGCGAATCCACGATGGTAAAAACCGAAATAATAGCAAAAATGCCAATGGTTACCCCCAACAACGAAAGTATGGTACGCAGCAAGTTAGCGCGTAAGGCTTGTCCGGCGAACCGGAAACTTTCCAGAATGAGTCGGAGGTAAATCATTCTTTTTGAAGAGATTTTGAAGTAATTTTTCTAAAAATAATAATAATTGCGCTAAACTAACTAACTTTGCGCCTCTTTTTAAAATTTAATACCGTAATATTAAATTAATACTGTTAATATTAAATATGAAGCTCTCCGAATTTAAATTTGACCTGCCCGCCAACCTTCTTGCCATGCACCCCGCCAAAGAACGCGACGAAGCGCGCATGATGGTGGTACACCGCGATAGCGGCAAGATAGAACATAAAATATTTAAAGAAATTTTAAATTATTTTGACGACGGCGACACCATGGTAATTAACGATACCAAAGTGTTTCCGGCCCGCATGTACGGCAACAAAGAAAAAACCGGAGCCAAGATAGAAGTATTTTTGCTCCGTGAACTAAATAAAGACATTCACCTGTGGGATGTTCTCGTGGATCCGGCCCGGAAAATCCGGGTGGGTAATAAGCTGTATTTCGGCGAAAGCGATTTAGTAGCCGAAGTAATTGATAACACTACTTCCCGTGGTCGTACCATTAAGTTTTTATTTGATGGCACCGACGAAGAATTTTACAAAACCATTAACGAACTCGGCGAAACCCCGCTGCCCAAATACATTAAGCGCGAAGCACAACCCGAAGACCGCGAACGCTACCAAACCGTTTACGCCAAACACGTAGGCGCCGTGGCTGCTCCCACCGCTGGTTTGCACTTTACCAAAGAAGTGTTAAAACGTCTGGAATTTAAAGGGGTAAATGTAACTCCTGTAACGCTGCACGTTGGTTTAGGAACTTTCCGACCCGTAGACGTGGAAGACTTAACCAAGCACAAAATGGATTCCGAAAGCTTTATTGTGCCCGAAGAAACCGCTACTTTGGTAAACCAGGCGCTGGATAATAAAAAACGCGTTTGCTCTATTGGTACTACCACTTTGCGGGCGCTGGAGTCATCGGTATCGGCGAACGGCCGGTTGAAGCCCAACCAAGGCTGGACCGATAAATTTATTTTCCCGCCGCACGATTTCCGGATTGCCAATGCTTTGTTAACCAACTTCCACATGCCCGAATCTACGTTATTAATGATGGCGGCGGCTTTTGGTGGTTACGAACTTATTATGGAAGCCTATAATGCAGCCGTAAAAGAGAAATACAATTTCTTTAGCTACGGCGATGCCATGTTGATTATTTAAAATTAGATTTTGGATGTTAGATATTAGATGTTAGATTCTGGTATTTAGACAGTAAAACAGTTATTCTGAAAACCCGTTGGTTGTTTAGCCGGCGGGTTTTTTGTTTTTGTATATTTGGCCTTATGTCGATTAATAATCAGGAATTCGTTATTTTGGTAGCCGGAGGCTCGGGTACCCGCATGCAAAGCCAGTTGCCTAAACAGTTTATCTCCGTAGGAGGGCGACCCATTTTAATGCACACCATTCAACGATTTTACGACTACAATCCAGAGATAAAAATAATACTGGTATTACCCTCCGATCAGATTTTATTCTGGCAGAAACTCTGCGTTGATAATAATTTTACTATAACACACCAGGTAGTAGCGGGCGGCGCTTCGCGGTTTGCTTCGGTTAAAAATGGTTTAGCCGTAATTTCAGGCGACGGCGTAGTGGCGGTGCACGACGGCGTGCGGCCTTTTGCGCCTGTAGCGGTTATTCAGGAGGCTTTTGCCGTAGCCGCTCAAAAAGGCAATGCCGTAGTAGCCGTACCTTTAAAAGAATCTATCCGAATTTTAAAAAATAATACCAGCGAAGCCCTGGACCGGACCGAATACCGCTTGGTGCAAACGCCCCAATGCTTTCAGCTTGCATTGCTGCGACAGGCCTATCAATTACCGGAGGAATCCTCTTTTACCGATGATGCCTCGGTAGTAGAACGGCTGGGCAAAAAAATTAATCTGGTTGCGGGAGCTTACGAAAATTTAAAAATTACCACTCCCGAAGATTTAATCTGGGCCGAAAGTTTTTTAAAAATGGGTAAGTAATTGATTCACTTCTAATTGATAAAAGGTTAATAAATAGAATAAACCGGAGTATTCACCTAGATTAGATAAAACTAATAGCTGCATTAATTAATAGTAATCGGGTGCTTGTACCTGGGTAAAAGGTAGCAACACTTCCTATTCGGGAGTTTGGTTACCTATTTTTGAAACAAGCTTAATCAACAATTGCGTGTATTTATGGTTATATTTTAAAATTTTAAAAAATCTGCTGATTAATTTATTATGCGCACCATCAAAAAAATACATACGGCGGTTTATGCTCCTATTCACGATTTGGTTACTTACCGGGCCTTGCCTTCAAACCAAATCGACTACCTGGATCCTTTTTTATTTTTAAACCATCATGGTCCGCAGGTTTACCCGCCATTTAACCGGGGATTGCCTTTTGGGCCGCACCCGCACCGGGGCTTTGAAACGCTAACCTTTGTGCTGGCCGGCGACATCGTGCACCGCGATACCGGCAGCGGCGAAAGTGTTATTGGCGCCGGCGGTATTCAATGGATGACGGCGGGCCGGGGTTTAATTCATGCGGAAGTTTCGTCGGAAGATTTTAAAGAACACGGCGGCAACGTAGAGGTAATTCAGTTGTGGTTTAATTTGCCCGCAAAACTTAAAATGGTAGCCCCGCATTACGTAGGCTTGCAGCAAGAAGAAATTCCGGCGGTAGTGCAGGACGAAGGTAAAGTTACCATCCATGCGGTTTCGGGTAACTGGGCGGGCACTCCAGGACCCGTAGCGTCCCTGACGGATATTCAAATTGTCCGGTTAGAACTGCTAGCTGGTGGCGTTTTTACCACTCAAGTGCCTGCCAACCGCAGTATTTTATGTTACGTGGTGCGGGGTAAGGTAAACGTAAATGGCGAACCCGCGGGCACGCATAACTTAGTTCAATTTAATCAGGATGAAGAAGAAATCCGGATAGAAGCTACCGAATATACCACACTTATTCTGGGGCATGGCGAACCGTATAACGAGCCGGTAGTAGCCCAAGGCCCTTTTGTGATGAATACCCAGGCCGAGATCATGCAAGCCATGCGCGATTACCAAATGGGCAAAATGGGCGTGTGGATCGATTAAGAATTTTAAAAAATATAAATTTTAAAAATCTGGATAAATTTAATAATCCCAAAAATCAAAATCTCGAAACACTCCTGAGAATCCTTTAATCCTTTAAATCAAGGTTTAGAAGTCGAAAGTAAGTTGGCGTGAAACGGGTTGGTCGTGGGCGTAGAGTAAATTAGAAACCGATATACCCAGTAAGCGCACCGGGTAAAGTGGTAAAGCGGGCGTGCGCAATAAATCGCGGGCTACGGTAAATAGGGCATCCGACGAATTTAAATAACTCAGTAAGGTTTTACTGCGGGTTTGCTGGGTAAAATCGAAATATTTTAATTTCAAAGTAACGGTTTTGGCTGCCGTTTGCAGACGTGCCATGTCCTGGGCTACTTCCTGGGCCAGAAATTGCAGCTTATCCAGCAAATCTTCTTCCTGCACTAAATCTACGTCGAAGGTGCGCTCCGAGCCGATAGATTTTCGGATGCGATGGGGTTGCACCGGCCGGTCGTCTTGCACGCGGGCAATGCGGTAATAATACTGACCGGTTTTACCAAAAAGCCTAAATAGTTCTTCTTCGGAACGTTCGCGCAAGTCGGCGCCGGTACTAATGCCTAATTGTTGCATTTTAGCGGCTGTTACTTTGCCAATGCCATGAAATTTTTCGATGGGCAAACTGGCTACCAAAGCGGCGGCTTTATCGGGTGTTACCAAAGTAAAGCCGTTGGGCTTATTCAGGTCGGAGGCAATTTTGGCTAGAAATTTATTAAAAGAAACGCCGGCCGAGGCAGTTAAGCCGGTTTCGGTTAGAATGCTGGCTTTTATTTCTTTGGCGATTATGGAGGCCGAGGGCATACCTACTTTATTTTCGGTTACGTCCAGGTAAGCTTCGTCTAGCGAAAGCGGTTCTACCAAGTCAGTGTAGCGGTAAAATATTTCCCGGATTTGCCGGGATATAGCGCTGTACACCTCAAAACGGGGCTTTACAAAAATTAAGTTGGGGCATTTCTGAATAGCAATACGCGAAGCCAAAGCCGAATGTACGCCATATTGCCGGGCTTCATAGCTAGCCGCGGCTACCACACCCCGGGCCCGGGAGCCGCCCACGGCCACGGGCTTGCCACGCAACTCCGGATTATCGCGCTGCTCCACCGACGCGTAAAATGCGTCCATGTCGATGTGGATAATTTTGCGGATGGCAGTGGTCAAAACAGCAGAAATTTAAAAATTTACTAAGTAAATGTAGTTCAGAAAAACAGCAGATAAAAGCAGTAATTAAGCTGCCGAAGAAATATTAGCTATTTGCCAATCCTCACTTCCGATTAAATTAACTAACATTGCTGGATTTTTAAATTTATCCTGTTTTACCGGCGGGGTACTTATATATTCCGTTAACATCTAGTCGTTATCTGTTCAGCATGCAGGCATCACCTTCCGAGATATTTCAAAAATTAACCCAGGATAACCAACAACAAGAACAACGGTACCGCCAAAAGTGCAGCCAGGTGGGGTGGTTGCGCTTGTTTATTTTTATAGCGGGTATTGGCAGTATCGTGTATTTTTTCCAGCAAGATCTAACCGGATTAGCCTGGGGGGCTGTGCTGTTTTTTTACGTGATTTTTTTAGTAGTGCTGCGCTGGCACCAACGGTTGCGGTATAACCAATACCATCACGAATTTTTAAAAAAAATCAATGCCGAAGAAACGGAACGCTTGAAAGGCAAATTAGCTGGCTTCGACAATGGCCAGCGCTACGTAAATCCGCAACATTTATATACTTCCGACTTAGATATTTTTGGCAATCATTCTCTGTTTCAGTTACTTAACCGGGCCGTTACGGCCATCGGGAAGGATAAGTTAGCTAGTTGGTTAAAAGCGCCGGCTACCGAAGCAATTATCCGGGAGCGACAGGCCGCCGTGGCCGAATTAACACTGCAACTCGGTTGGCGGCAAGAATTACAGGCAAAAGCCTTACACTACAAACACGAGAAGCAAAATTCTAACTTGTTCTTTGAATGGCTGCACGCCCCCGATTTTTTTAAAAATAAAGGCTGGCTAAAAGTTTTGCTGTTTGTTTTACCGGTTTTAACGGTGGGCAGCATTTTGGCTTGGTGGTTCTTCGATACTCCATCTTATCCTATATTGGGTTTTATGTTGGTGCAGTATATTTTAAATGCGCGGTACGCCATGTTTCGGGAGCAATATTACGAGCAAAGCAGCGGCATGTACGAAGTATTAAAAAGTTATACGGCCTTGCTGGCCCAAATCGAAACGCATACTTTTACCTCGCCCAGGTTACTGGCATTGCAGCAGCAACTCCAGCTAAAATCTAAAACCGCCTCCGGCTACTTAAGCGAACTGGCCGGTATTATCCAGTACATTTCGGCGCGGCTTAACGTATACATGAACATTTTGCTGAATGGCACTCTAATGTGGGATTATTACTGGATGTTCCGGCTCGAAAAATGGAAAAAAAACATGGCTGCCAACTTGGAACCCGTGTTGCTGGCAGTAGCCGAAGTGGAAGCCTTAGCCAGTTTAGCCGCTTTTCAATTTGCTAACCCGGATTATTCCTTACCCGAAATTAGTCAGCAAGCGTTTGAAGTGGAAGCTACCGAGCTGGGGCACCCGCTTATTTTTACCAAGTACCGTGTAACGAATAATTTTGCCATGGATGGGGCGGGCCAAACTTTTATTATTACGGGGTCAAACATGTCGGGGAAAAGTACTTTTCTGCGCACGTTAGCCATTAATTTGGTGCTGGCTTTTGCGGGTTCGGCGGTGAGCGCCCGGCGCATGCGGGCTTACCCGGCCCAGGTATACACGGCCATGCGCACCGAAGATAATCTGGCCGAAAGTACGTCGTCGTTCTACGCTGAATTAAAACGGTTGAAAATGTTGCTGGACGTAACCGCCGCCGGCACGCCAGTGTATTATTTCCTGGATGAAATTTTAAAAGGCACCAATTCCCGCGACCGGCATTTGGGCGCGCAAGCTTTAATCCGGCAGTTGCACGAACAAAATGCCTCCGGGTTGGTTTCTACTCACGACTTGGAACTGGGCAACATGGCCGAAGAAAATGCCGATTATATCCAGAATTATTCGTTTAACAGTACCATTGAAGGAGATAAAATATTGTTTGATTACAAGTTGCATCCTGGGGTTTGCAACAGTTTTAATGCCAGTAAATTAATGCAGCAAATGGGCATCCGGATGGAATAATCTTTATTTTTTTAAAATTAATAAAAGCAACCTTGCCTTTGCTATTTACATCCGTTAACCAGAACAGGTAACGAATTTTTGCACGAAAACGGAATGGTTAAATTTTTACTAGTACTCGCCTTTATTTTTCCTGCAGTTGCTTTTTCCTGCTTTAGCCAAACCGCAGATTCTACCCAAGCTACCGCCACCGAAAATGCGGCGCCCATTGCCCCTAAATATTTTTTAGTACTGGATAAACCCGGAAGAGTAAGCCGCCTCCGTTTTTTTACCGGCAACAAAATTACCTTTAAACTGGTCGGCGAAAAACGCGCTTACTCCGGCCAGATTACCGACATCAATAAATACTCCTTGGTGATGTGGGATACTGAAATCCCGCTCCGCGATATCCGGAAAATACGCTTAACCAACACCAGCCCGGCTTCTACGGGCTTGCAGTTGCTGGGGCGGCTTTTGAAAAACGGCGGCCTGTTTTTTTCGGTAATTGCCGCCGGCAATTACGCGCTAAACGTAGAGCCCGGCGATAATACCCTTACTTTTTTAAAATATTCGGCCGGAGCATTTGTGGCGGGAACCATAATCACCAGCACCAGCCGCAACCGAACGTACAAAATAAACGAGCGTAACCGACTAAAAACCATTGAGCAGTTCTGGTAGAGTTTAGGTTATAGGTTGTAGGTTATAGGTTGTAGGTTTTAGGCCCGTTTTGGTGGTGGAGACACCCCCAAAGGCGAATGTTGTTTTTATTTTTATATAGGCTATACCGCTTATACTTCCTTCCTAGAGCTTAAAACCAATTACTTAAAACCATATAAAACTAAAACTTACTACTTACTACATAATACTTACTACTTAAAACCTATCACTTAAAACTTACAACCTAAATACTATGCGCGTAGTTACTGAAATTCCGCATGCGGCGGTTAAGATTACGGTGTTTGCCTGGAACGGAAAATATTTGATTAAGCTGGAACGTGGGCCTTACGAACAAACTTACAAAATAAGTGAGATGGAAGTAGCTGGCGATGAAACCATCAAGCAAATGCTGGATGAAACATTTATAAATGAAGCGGTAAGCCTGTTTCAGCAAATGCACCAACACCTGATGGCCGCGTTGGAACGGGCAGAGTAACAGAATAAAATGGGGCAATAGGTCTAATTTTTAAAAATTCCGTAAAAGCTAGAAAACCCAGCCGAGAAATTAAAAATATGGATAACGAAAATTCCACCATCCGCTCCCTGAACGAACTTAAAACCTTGTTCGATTCCGGAGCGATTACGCAGGAAGAATACGAAACTTTAAAAAAGCGGATTATTTTTGGCACTTCTACTGCCTCAGAACCCAGTGAGTTGCCGAACCCAGAACCCGTGGCGCCTGTTTCTAATCCTTTGGGTGCTCCCCTCGAAACCAAAGTAATTTATCCAACCGGATACACGGGCGAGCCGGTTTCGGAACCGCCCGTTACTACTCCGCCCTTAACCGACGAAGGCTCGTTAAACGAAGCGGAGGAGTCCGAAATAGGAGTAAGGCCGGCTCCTAAAAAAGATTGGCTTTTAATTTCGTTGGTTGTTTTGGGGGTTTTGTTGTTGGGTGGTTTGCTAGCCTATCAATTTTTAAATAAACCTAATTCGGAGCGGATATCTAGTTTATCCGGACCCGAAACAGAAGAAGTTATACCCACCGGGCCAGGAGCCGAAGAAACTCCGGTGCAACCAACGGATAGTGCTTTGCTACGCTCCGACCAAATTCCGGTAGCTGGTTCCGATAGTACTGCCACGGGTAATGCTACCTTACAAAATCCAACCGTTACCTCCGCAGAGCCAACTACCCAAGCTACGAGTGCAGCAACAGCAGGTTTAATTACTGATAAAGAAGAAATTATCCGGAAGGCGCAGCAGCAACTCAATGCGTACTACACCGATATGGAAGCCGCTCCTTTTGACGCCAGTAATTATTTTGCGCCGCAGGTAGAGCGTTATTACACTTTATCCAATACCACGCCGGCCGCCATTAACGAAAACGTTAACACCTATCATTTTCCTGAATTTCTGGACGGGAAGAGCAGCATTCAGGAAGGTTCTATGGCTGTAGTAAATGTAGGCAATAACAGCTACGAGCTAACCTACCTCGAGAACGGCTCGGCGTTCCGAAAATCAAAAAATCAAAAACAGGAAACCAAGGCTGCCGTGCGCGTGCGCTTTAACCCGGATTTTAAAATTACTTACTTCCGGCAAGAGCAATTGCTGGAAAACCGGTTTATCACGGAAGAGCAATAAATTAGCTTGTAAGTTGATAAAGAAACATGTAAAATAAGTGCCTTGTAAGGTGTGAAATCAATTACTCCTGCTTTCTAAGCTTAGGCGTCTTTACCATTCCGCCTGCGGCACCTTCCCTAAAACAGGGAAGGAGATGCTGTCGACTAATTAAATTGAAAGGATTTCGATTGATATGAATCGTTAAAGCAATGAATAATAGACAACTAAGGCATACACTTAGGGCTTAAACCTAAGTAGTATAAGTCGAATTAAGGAAAAGCAGTAGCTAAGAATAAAGACACCAGTTTGGTTATTGAGGGCCTTCTAAGGTTCCGGTTCTGCGAAGCAGAATTTCGACGATAGGAGGAAAGGAAGCTTATACCGCCCGAAAGAGCCAAACGAGGCCCGCCGGCCATGAGGCAAACGCAGCCTGTTCAAACAAGATAGAACCTGAGCATGGAGACTTGAAAAGGCTCCAAGTAATGAAGGTAAAGAATAAAATTACTAAAACTCTCTGTTAGCAGCTTGCCAAAGCAATTAATGGCTCCGGTTTTTGGCCGGAATAAAGTCAGAGACTTTACCTTGTACGAAGGCCCAAGTTTGAAAACTTGCGCCAGAGAAAATAGCTGGAAAAGGCTCCAAAGTTAAACAGTGTGCAGTTACAAAAGCAGATGCGCCAGTTGTAAGGAGACGGAAATCACTTTCAAAAAATAAAAAATTTAAAAAATTACGGCTTCACCTTACTCACAAACAAATCCGTGTAATAATGCAGGTAAAAGCCGTTCGAAAATTCAAAAGCCGGATTCTGAAAATCGTAAATCGGCTCTAAGCGCAAAGTCAGAAATAAATTATCCAGCAACTTTACATCCGTCATCACCCGCAGAATAAGCAACTTCCGGTTAGGCTCCTGGTAACCGGGGTGCAAAAACGAGGTGGTGGCCGACTGAAACAAACGCCCGCCTTTTTCGGCGACATAGTTTTTCCCTTGCCAATAGCTCAGCATCACGTTAGCGAGTTTAGTTTTTACGCCGGCATTTAGGTACAAGCCGTGACCTTGTTCAAAAGCCAGTTGGGGCACGTTCGAGAATTCTTTATTAACTACGTAGTAGTTTTTTGTGTACACGCCCTGCCAGAAACGGCCGGGTAATTTCTTCTCCAGGTTAAAACCCGTGGCGCCGTTAAAAACCGTGAGCAAAGGCAAGTCGCTGGAGTCAATTTGGCCGCCTTTGTGCTGGGCGGTAAACTGGATAGGTAAACCTAAGCGCCAGCCATTTTCGGTTTGCCAGGCAGTATGTTCAAAAGTTAAGCCGCCGGCTATTTCTTCTCGGAAGGGGTCACGGGGGTAAATCATGCGCTCCCAGTCGATGTAAGCATCCAACTTGGTGCGTTCGCGGGTTAACAAAAACTGCACGCCGGTTTCCAGGTTATCATTTATTACTTTTTCAAAATCGTAGAGCGGCTCAATGTAGCCGTGGTTTAAATTTCCCTCCAGGTTGCCAAAAAGTAAAGCGTAATTTTTCTTCTGCACTTTTAAAGTAAAGGTGGGCCGAATTTGAGTAAACCGGTTGTTGCCGAAGTCCTGCCACAGAAAAACACCGGCTTCCAGGCGTACAAAATCGGAAGGAAAATAAACCAGTTTCGGATTGAAATGATAACCAAATAAGGTATAGCCATCGGCAATATCGTTGAAGTACTCGTTGTTGCGGGTAAAGCCAAAAGCATTCAGGCCAAACCGGAAATCCTGATTGTATTCCGACTTAATCGGTAAGTGATATTCCAGGGCTGTATTATCTAATTGGGCCTGTACTTTATTGATAATCAATAGGCTGAAAATAAGCGAAAATAACAGGTATTTTGGCATAAAATAACACGGATAAATGGCACAAAAAGCGCCAAGATTCTGTTTAAATTTGACCCTATTTGTGGCGGATTAGCGGGCGTAAATACCCGGTATAATGCTTGCAAGTTGGCGCAAAAAATTGTAATTTCACCTAAAAATAAGCAATTATTAAAACCACTAACATGAGTGCAAACAACGATAAACTGAAAGCTCTCCAGTTAACCATGGACAAGCTCGACAAAACCTTTGGTAAAGGTACTGTTATGAGATTGAGCGATAATAAAGTAGAAGATATTCCGGCTATCTCCACAGGCTCGCTTGGACTGGACATCGCTTTGGGTATCGGGGGCTTGCCCCGGGGCCGCGTTGTAGAGATTTACGGCCCGGAATCATCTGGTAAAACAACTTTAACTTTACACTGTATTGCCGAAGCGCAAAAAAGAGGTGGTTTAGCCGCTTTTATTGATGCCGAACACGCCTTTGACCGGGCTTATGCCGAGAAGTTAGGTATCGACACTACTAACTTATTAATTTCGCAGCCCGATAATGGCGAGCAGGCTTTAGAAATTGCTGACCATTTAATTTCGTCTGGCGCTATCGATATTATTGTTATTGACTCCGTAGCGGCCTTAGTACCAAAAGGGGAATTAGAAGGCGATATGGGCGATAGCAAAATGGGTTTACAAGCCCGTTTAATGAGCCAGGCTTTGCGTAAATTAACCGGTACCATTAACAAAACCGGCTGCTGCTGTATTTTTATTAACCAGCTGCGCGAGAAAATTGGTGTTATGTTCGGTAACCCCGAAACAACCACCGGTGGTAACGCCCTTAAGTTCTACGCTTCGGTCCGTTTAGATATCCGCCGGATTGGCCAGATTAAAGAAGGTGCCGATAATGTAACCGGTAACCGTACTAAAGTAAAAGTAGTTAAAAATAAAGTGGCGCCGCCGTTTAAAGTAGTAGAGTTTGATATTATGTACGGCGAAGGTATTTCGAAAGTAGGCGAAATCCTGGACTTAGGCGTAGAGCTAAACATTATTCAGAAATCTGGTTCCTGGTTCTCGTATAACGGCGAGAAATTAGGCCAGGGCCGTGATGCGGTGAAGAATTTACTGCTGGATAACGAAGGTTTAATGGAAGAAATTGAAACCAAAATCCGGAACATGATTAAAGGCGAACCCGAGAAAGTGGCCGCTGCCATGATGGATAATGAGTAACCCATTTTAACTTAATTTAAATTAAAAGGTGCCCTAACAGGCACCTTTTTTTGTGTTTTTAAGTATGAGTACCAATACGAACAAGCGAAATTCGTTATACCTTTGCCAGCAATTTGTTGGTACACTAGTTGATGATTACTGGTACATCATACTCTGTTTTCTATGAACAAATTTTATCTGGCTATCGCCACGATGTTCTTGATTGTTTCGGGCTTTGTGGTGCAGCAACCTCTAGATATTCCAACAGAAGAACGCCCGCACTTTGGTACCGGCGAAGTTTTAAAATACAAAGTACATTATGGATTAATTAACGCCGCCGAAGCCGAAATTGAAATTGCCCCTGAAATCCACCACGTAAATAACCGGCCTTGCTACCGCGCTAATGTGTTTGGCAAAACCGTGGGCTCCTTTGATTTTTTTCTGCGCATCCGCGATACCTGGCGCTCGTTTATTGATACCAGCTTAATTGTGCCCCAAAAATACTACCGCAACGTAGAAGAAGGAAAGTACCGCAAAAAAGAAAACGTAACCTTTAATCATAACAGCAAAACTGCTCTCGTAGAAACCAAGCAAACCTTAACTTTAAAAATTCCGGACCGGGTGCAAGATGTGGTAAGCGGTTTTTATTACCTGCGTACTTTAGATTTCGACCGTTACCGCCCCGGCGATGTAATCCGGATGAAAGGTTATTTTTATAAAAAAATATACGATATGCAGGTGGTTTATAAAGGCCGCGAAACCATAGATACCAAAGCCGGAACATTTAAAGCTTTTAAGCTGGTACCCAAAATGCCCAGCACCGATTTGTTTGCCGGCGAAAGTTCGGTAAGCGTTTATTTATCCGATGATAAAAATAAAGTTCCGGTACTTATTAAAGCCAATTTACTGGTAGGAGCCGTTAAGGTAGACCTCTACGAATACAGCGGTTTAAAATACCGATTAAATTTTGCCACCAGCGATTAACCCCCTGACAAGACGATCACAAGATCGTCTTTTTTTACGCCCAAATTTTAAATTTTAAAAAATCATGCAACAGAAGAACTTAGCCACATAATTTTAAAATCAGCGAATTCCTTTATCTTTGTTCTACAATCTGAGACTATCTATTGTAAATTTTAAATTTTTTCTCACCGCCCACCCCTTAAACCTATTACTTACTTAACCAATAAAAACGTGCAGAATACAAATCAGTACAAAGTTTTGGTAGTGGACGATGATCCGGATATTACCGAGTTGTTGCAGTACAATTTAGAAAAAGAAGGTTACGAAGTAACCAGCGCCGAAAACGGGAAAGAAGCCCTGGAGAAGGCCGCCAAATTTAATCCGGATATTATTTTGATGGATGTAATGATGCCCGTAATGGATGGCATTACCGCTTGCCGGCAACTGCGCGAAAAGCCGGAATTCCGGGAAACCTACATCTTGTTCTTAACGGCCCGCTCCGAAGAATTTTCGGAAATTGCTGCTTTTGATGCCGGCGCCGATGATTTTATTACCAAACCCATAAAACCGCGGGCTTTAATAAGCCGCTTAGCGGCATACGTTCGGCGGGGCAACCAACAAACCGGCGAAGAAAATAAGGTTATTCAAATTGGCAATATCCGCATCGATCGCACCAGTTTTTCGGTTTTTAAAGACAACGAGAAAATTACCTTGCCCAAAAAAGAATTTGAATTACTTTCCTTCCTGGCTGCTACTCCCAACAAAGTTTTTAACCGCGAAGAGTTATTAAACAACGTTTGGGGAACCGATGTGTACGTGATTGCCCGCACCGTAGATGTACACATCCGGAAAGTGCGCGAGAAAATTGGCGAAGATCACATTAAAACCATTAAAGGCGTGGGGTATAAGTTTAATACCGATTAATACGTATGGGCTTTTCTTCCCGCACCATTGCTATCCTTATTTCGTTGGCAGTGGCAGCCGTTATTTTGGCGGGCTTATTTATTGGCCCTTACCTGCCTTTCCGCACGCGGGTTCTTACTTTGGCCATTGCTTTTTCGGCTTGCTTCTTATTAATCTATTTTTCTTTTGAGATTTTAATTTTTAAAGAAATTAACAACATTTACGCGGGGCTCGAGCATATTAAGCGCAAAGAGTTCCGGAAAATGAGCAATAAATTTTTGTTCCGGCCCGATCCCTTACAGCGGATTAAAGACGAAATTTTGTTTATGGCCGAACAAAAGCAAAAAGAAATAGATGAGCTTAAACGCTTACAAGTACTCCGGCGCGAGTTCCTGGCCGACGTATCGCATGAGCTGAAAACCCCCATTTTTGCCGCGCAAGGCTTTATTCATACCTTGCTGGATGGGGCCATGGACGACGAACGGGTGCGCGATAAATTTTTAAAAAAAGCGGCCAAAAGTCTGGATGGCTTAGATGCCCTGGTGCAGGATTTAATCAGTATTTCGCAACTCGAAAAGGGCGTAGTAAAAATGAACAAGCGCCCTATGGATATGCTGCCACTTTGCCGCGAAGTGTTTGAGGAGCTCGAAATGAAAGCCCAAACCAGGCAAATAAAGTTGCACCTGCAGCAAAACGGCCACCAGCAAATAATGGTACACGCCGACCATAACCGGATAAAGCAGGTATTAATTAACTTAGTGGACAACGCCATTAAATATGGCAGCGAAAACGGTAATATCTGGGTGGCCTTAATCGATGGCAAACGCAAAGTATTAATCTCGGTAACCGACGATGGACCCGGTATAGCTAAAGAACACCAAAACCGTATTTTCGAACGTTTTTACCGCATTGATAAAAGCCGCTCGCGCGATAGCGGCGGCTCCGGTCTAGGTTTAGCTATCTCCAAACACATCATCGAAGCGCACCGGTCTACAATACTCGTAAATAGCGAATTAGGCAAAGGTACTTCTTTGCAGTTTAAACTATCTAAGCCAAAGGTTTTGTAAATTTTAAAAAATAGGGTGCGCTGGTCGGCGGCTTAATCAAAAATTATTAAACTGTTTCTATGGTTGTAACTGTTACTTTTGTGATTAAAATAAATTGTAACTGAAAAACACCCGGGCAAACCTTGGCGGTATTAAAACCCATTGGTTTAGCGGTAAAATGTAAATATGAAATACCCCGTATTTAAAGACTTAATCATATTTGAGAACGACGATTATATTCTGATAAATAAACCCCCTTTTCTGGCAACGCTCGAAGACCGGGCTTTGCACACCACCAACGTTTTAAAGCTGGCCCGTCAGTACCACCCCGATGTGCAAGCCTGTCACCGCTTAGATAAAGAAACTTCCGGCGCTTTGGCTTTAGCTAAAAACAACGAGGCTTACCGGCATTTGTCCATGCAGTTTGAGCACCGCGAGGTCGCAAAATTGTACCACGCTGTAGTTTGGGGCGTGCACCAGTTCGAAGATCAGTTAGTAGATCGCTCCATTCAGCCGGGCTTAAAAGGCTCCGCTAAACTGGCGTACAAAGGCAAACCCGCCGAAACTTACTTTACTACGCTCGAAAAATACGCGAAACATACCTTAGTAGCTTGTAAACCCATTACGGGCCGCATGCACCAAATTCGCTTGCACTTAGCTTACCTAAATGCGCCCATTGTGAGCGATTTGTTATACGGCGGCGAGCACGTGTATTTATCGGATTTAAAAAGAAAGTTTAATTTGAAAAAGGACGCCGAAGAACAGCCTTTTATCAAACGTTTTGCCCTACACTCTACTAAACTGGGTTTTACCTTACTTAACGGAGAACCTATCGAAGTGCAAGCTCCGTACCCGAAAGATTTTCAGGTGCTCGTTAAAACGTTGCAACAATACGCCTGATTGGTATTAAAGCCGGATGAACTATTTACTCTAAAAAGGCTGCTCCCGGAGCAGCCTTTTTTGTTGAAGTAATGTATGCTGGAAAATAAAAATTTTAAAAAAAACTTTTTGGAAGCTAATCGTCAATTTTAGATAAAAAGGAAAACTGTTAGATATTGTTTAATAAAGCTGGAAGAATTTTAAAATATTTTTTATTTTGGGATAAGTTTTAAGCCATCTTGGCCAGAAACTCCTGAATGTAAATCTAGCTTTTACCGGATTGGAAACCACCTTTGTTACTACGGAGTTGCCCGGTCGTACTTTAGTTACGGCCAATGGTACGTACCTGTATGGTAGTGGTACTTCTTACCTGGGAATGGCCCGAAACGAAGCTTTTGAAAAGTTAATCCAAGCCAGCTTTGCAGCGTATGGTACCAACTACTCCAGTTCGCGCCTTTCTAATGTACAGCTAGAAATATACGCCGAAACCGAAAACTATATCGCTGCCTGGGTCGGTGCGGAAGCTGCTCTAACGGTTTCGTCGGGCTTAATAGCCGGACAAATGGTTGTAAAAGCCTTAGAAGGTTCCGGTACTTTTTTTTACAGCCCGCGGGTACATCCGGCTTTGTGGCGCACCCCCGCCGATTGTTACCAAGGCAACTACGCCGATTGGGCGCAGGAAATTGCTTTTCAGGTTGGCCAAACACGTAGCAAGAATGTAGTTATTCTAACTAATTCTTTAGATGCTTTATACGCGCAAGCTTACGACTTTACCTGGCTAAACCAATTACCCGCAAATAAAACATACACCATTGTAATAGATGATTCGCATGGGTTTGGAATAACGGGGGTTAACGGAGCGGGAATAATTACGCAATTGCCGGCTTTGCCCGACTACGTACAGGTGGTAGTGGTGAGTTCTTTGGGCAAAGCTTTGGGTATTCCGGGCGGGGTAATTCTGAGTAATGCCCGCTTAATGGCCGAAATAAAAAATATCGCCTTTTTTGGGAGTGGTTCCCCGATTATTCCGGCTTACCTGGCGGCCTTTTTACAAGCAGAAACTTTGTATCAGCAAGCCCGGCAGCGTTTGCAAGCAAATATCCGGTACTTTACTGGTTTGCTGCATCAGCCAACTATATTTTCTTCTTTTCCCGGATATCCGGTTTTTTACACGCCGCAACATGATTTGTACTTATTTCTGCTGAACCGCTACATTTTAATTTCCCACTTCCCTTACCCAAGGCCCACCGATCCGCCCATTACCAGGGTTATCCTGAATAGTTTGCATACTCCTTCAGACATTGAACAACTGGCCGCTGCTATCAATGCTTTTAGTGCTTCGGTAGTAGCATAAATTAGCCGCCGAAATTTGAAATTTTTAAAAATTCTGGTGAATTTGGGTCACAATGCGTTCCATCTCGAGTTGTATCTCCGCGGACGATCGGGTGTAATTGTTATTCATAAAAGCGAAAATGTAGGTTCGGCCGCTTTTACCCGTAATAAAACCGCTCTGGCTGTAATTGTTGCTTAACGAACCAGTTTTACCAAATACAAACGGTGCTTCCGATTGGTAAAATCTTTTTAGAGTGCCGGTTTTACCGCCTATGGTGAGCAAGGAAAAAAGCCGGTCGCGGGGTACTTCCTGGTAAATTTTCAGCCATAGGGCTACAATGCTACGCGGCGTAATTAAATTAAACCGCGACAATCCTGAGCCATCTACCCAGTTGGGCTGATCAGGTAAATCCAGAAGAAAGGTTTTCTTTACGTGGTTTATGATCAAAGAAGTATTCAGCGAATCAAAAACGGTGGCTGAGCAAAGGAGCAGGAGATGTTCCGCAAACATATTATCACTGTCCTGCATCATGCGTTTATACAGCGTATCCGCGGGGGTAGCGTACAAGGTGTGGGCATTCATGGGTAGGCGCCGGTTTAGTATTTTAACGGGTTTTCGCAAGGTATCGCCTAATAATTGTCGGGTTAGCTCCGTTGATAATTTAAGAGGAACATCTACAGCAAAATCTTTCGTAACCCGCCTGGGGTAAAAAGTAAACTGATTCTTATCTGGTTCGCGCAGAACGATATAATTTTTTGATGTGGTTAAAATGCTGGTTTTTAGCACATTACGAAAATAACGGGGTTGTACTTGCACCTGCGAAGAACCAAATTTACCGGTGAACCGCACCACATTGCCATAGACCGGCAGCGACGATCTTTCGGCGGAATAATAATCGTTGTAATCCTGCCACGACCAACCCGGTCCCAAAGCATCTACGGCAAAATTAGCTGCCGAGAAAAACAGCTTCTCCCGCCGATTTTTTAAAAAATTAAAAACGCGGTTGTTCTTTAAATCCGGATGCAGCAGGGTAGGGTCGCCGGTACCCCAAAAAATCAGCGAATCTCGGCGCACCTGGTAGCGCAAGGCCGGAATAGAATCTTTTAAAATTTTGAGCCCGGCATAAAGCGTCAGGATTTTGGTATTAGAAGCGGGTGTAAAATACTTATGCGCATTATGCTCCACCACCATTTTGCTCGAATCCAGATCGTACAAAGCAAAACCGGTAAAATGTTGGGCAAATACCGGCGACTGCTCTAGTTGCTCTTTTACCTGGTTCCAGCTAGGTTTTGGTGATATTGCCGGAGTAGTTGGGGTAGGTGCCGGCGCAGAAGTGGCAACGGGTTTAGCTGTTTGGCAGGCGCTCGCCAGCAGCAAAAAGAAAAACAAATTCTTAAAAACCAGGCGCAGGAAGAAAATTTGGGGTTGATGCAAATCAAAAATCCGGTGAAGCATAAAAGTACTTTAAAGCCAGTGCGGCCGCTACATAATAGTTATTTGCCTGAAATTAACTTAAATTTTAAAAAATAAACTTGCTAACACACATTGCTATAAATTTTAAAAATTATAGCCGCAAAGCTTCTTTGTTGTCTGCTTTTTTCCGGGATAAACTTTTTATTTGGTAACTCAACTTTACGGCTTTAGCAGTATATTGGCTCGTATTCTGTACGTTTTACCGGATTGCCCGTTATATGGTTTTAAATTACCTCTGGATTGCCTTTTTCCTGATTGCGTTTGCGATTGCCTTATTTAAACTCATCTTTTTCCAGGACACGGAGATTTTTGCCGCTTTAGTAACCAGCATGTTTGATATGGCAAAAACTGGTTTCGAGATATCGTTGGGTTTAACTGGTGTCATGACTTTGTTTCTGGGCTTGATGAAAATAGGCGAAAACGCCGGAATTATTGCGGTTTTCGCCCGGTTGGTGGGACCATTTTTTAATCGCCTGTTTCCGGATTTACCCAAAAACCACCCGGTATTTGGTTCTATCCTCATGAATTTTTCAGCGAATATGCTGGGGCTGGATAACGCTGCTACGCCTCTAGGCCTAAAAGCCATGAAAGAAATGCAGGAACTAAACCTGGTAAAAGATACGGCCAGCAATCCGCAAATTATGTTTCTGGTGCTCAACACCGCCGGCTTAACCATTATACCAATTAGCGTAATGGTATTCCGGGCGCAAATGGGCGCCAAAGATCCTTCAGATATTTTCTTGCCGGTACTCATTACTACTTTTCTGGGCGCTTTAATTGGGTTAATTACGGTGGCTATTTACCAGCGCATCAACTTATTCGATAAAGTTATTTTTGCGTATATCGGCACCATTAGCCTTTTTCTGGGGGCACTTATTTATTATTTTTCTACCATTCCGCAGGAGCAAATTGCGGTAATTTCCCGGGTGGTCAGTAATTTTATTTTGTTCGGGTTGTTTGTAGCGTTTATTACCCTGGCTTTAATTAAAAAAATAAACGTGTACGATGCATTTATCGAAGGCGCTAAAGAAGGTTTTCAGGTAGCCATTAATATTATACCGTATTTAGTGGCTATTCTGGTGGCCATTGGCGTTTTCCGAGCTTCGGGAGCACTAGATATGCTGGTAAATGGCATTGCCTGGATTTTCGCGCAGCTCGGGTTTAATACCGAATTTGTACCTGCTTTGCCCGTTGCTTTTATGAAACCACTCAGCGGCAGCGGCGCTCGTGGCCTGATGCTCGACGTTATGAAAACCTACGGTGCCGATTCGTTTGTGGGCCGGGTGGCTTGTATCATCCAAGGCGGAACCGAAACTACTTTTTATATTCTGGCGGTTTATTTTGGCTCGGTAGGCATCCGGAAAACCCGATACGCCGCAGCTTGCGGGCTATTAGCCGATTTAGCCGGGGTAATTATTGCCATTTTAATGAGTTACCTGTTTTTTCATTAGGCGAGTAGGAGCAGATGCCGACCATCCAGTTGCAAACTTTTATTCAAGCGCCCAAAGCAGTTTGTTTTGATTTATCGCGCAGCATTGACTTACACGTAAAATCCACGGCACATACCGGAGAAAGAGCCATTGCTGGCAGAACCAGTGGTTTCATAGAACTAGGTGAAACTGTAACTTGGCGGGCCAAACACTTGGGAATTTGGCAAAACTTAACCACCCAAATTACCGAATTTAAATACCCCGATTACTTTGTAGATGAAATGGTTTCCGGTGCCTTTCAATCGTTCCGGCACGAGCATTATTTTAAAAATACCGCAACCGGAACTACCATGACGGATGTTTTTACTTTTATTTCGCCTTTAGGTTGGCTAGGCGAACTAACAAATGCCTTATTTTTAACCAGCTACATGCGGCGTTTATTAGAAAAGCGCAACCAGGTAATTAAAGGCACCGCAGAGAGTATAGCTGATAAAACCGGAAAGAAATTTTAAAGTTCCAGCTAACAGAAATCATTATTCTCTAAAAGTACCGGTAAAACTACCATCCGTTATATGGATGGTATCGGCATCCTGCCCCGAATAACTATTAATGAGCTTTAAGTCTAGGTTAAAACTACCCACTATTTGTTTTTTCTCCGCATTGTATTTTAATATATCTAATTGCCCGATTGAGCCAGGAAGAAGCCTGTAATTACTTAAAAGTACATCTCGACCTACCGTAGTATAGTAGCCAGCTAGATTCTGGGTCAGGGCATAAGTGCCGATGCCCTGAAATTTTATATTCAGGACTAATACTGCTTCACTTGGGCGATCAGCAATACACCACATTGTTAAAGTATCTGATTGATTATTTAAGTACACCTCGGTATTACCAATGTATTTTACGCCATTATTTTTCATGGAAAAAGTATTTGCCTTTGCTGGCGTATTAGTTTGATCTTCTTTGTCGCAGGAAAATAAAAAAACCACAAAAAGCAATAACCACAGATTTTTCATAACTTTTTTTTATAACGACCCATATGTTGCTTCTATGGTTGCATTAAGCTAGCAATGTTAAAAAACTAAATCGATTTAAATTTCTCGACATGAGTAGTATTAAACTAGCGTTTTAAAGCAGATAGCTGTAGTTTCAGGTAACATATGCGGATAATTTTTTAATATTGTTCCTGAATAGCCGAATGAAACCAAGTAGATCAGCAAAAATTTAAAAACTAAAGCTGCTGATTTTGGTACTTAAAAAATAATGACGATTTACGAAATAATAGGTACCGTTACCGGAGTGGCGGGCGTGTGGTTGGCTGCGCGGGAGAATATCTGGACTTGGCCCATGGGCATGCTGAGTACCATTATGTTGATTTACGTGTGTTACGATGCTCGTTTGTACGCCGATGTTGGCTTGAACATTTTTTACTTTGTTACGAGTGGCTATGGTTGGTACGCCTGGCTGCACGCTAATCCGGATAATACCCGCGAAGAATTGCCCGTGACCCGTACGCTACCCCAGCAATGGTTAGGCCTGTTAGCTTTTTCCTTGATTTTTACTGGAGCTTTAGGTTACTTTTTAACGCATTTTACCAATGCCGATTTGTCGTACACCGATTCAGCAACTACGGGCGTGAGTTTAGCGGGTTATTGGATGATGGCCCGTAAAAAACTGGAGAACTGGCTGGTGTGGCTTTTGGTAGATTCGGTTTACGTGGGCATTTATTTGTACAAAGAACTCTACCTACTGGCGGGTTTATACTTCGTATTTTTAATTTTAGCTACCGATGGTTATATAAAATGGCGCCGGGCCTTTCAGGTGGCCCAGCTTGCCTAATTAACCATTTTGTTCGATGCGGCCATCTAATAAATTTAAGATGCGGGTGCCGTAAGTCGCATTTTTTTCGGAGTGGGTTACTTGTATAATGGTGGTACCTTCTTGGTTTAACCGTTTAAAAAGCTCCATAATTTCTTCACCTTGCCGCGAATTTAAATTACCGGTAGGTTCATCGGCCAGAATCAGTTTAGGCGAAGCTACTACTGCCCGGGCAATACCCACCAATTGTTGCTGCCCACCGGATAATTGGTGCGGAAACAAATCTTTTTTCCCTACAATCTGAAAACGGTCCAGGATATCGGCCACCAACGATTTGCGCTCCGATGATTTCATGTTTTTGTACAAAAGCGGCGTTTCAATGTTTTCGTACACCGTTAATTCATCAATCAAGTGGTAGCTCTGGAAAACAAAACCGATAAAGTTTTTGTGTAGCTCGCTCTTTTCCGAATCTTTAATTTTATGAACCGGTTTATCCAGAAAGTAATATTCGCCATCAGAGGGTTGTTCCAGCAAGCCGATAATATTAAGCAAGGTAGATTTACCCGAGCCCGATGGGCCCATAATAGAAATAAATTCGCCTTCCTGCACTTCTAAATTAATGTGCCGCAGCACGTACGCGCGGGAAAAACCGGAAGAGTAATACTTTTCAATGTTACGTAAGGATATCATAATTGGCGTGAGTTTTAGCAGGCCTTAAGGTACAGCTATTTTTGAAATGTACTAATACTTAAAATAGGAGGTAAGCTATAAAATACATTCTGCTCTACCTATTATTGATTGCGCCATACCAATAACGAACGCAGAGTTTAGAGAGAATTTTAATATTTTCCATTTCTCAAAGTACAAAGTAAGAGCCAGAAAATGGCGGTTACCATAATCCGGACGCTTACTCAAAATTTAAAATTTTAAAAAATCAGGAATGACATTGCGTGTCATTTACACTGCGCCGTTATATTTCCGGATGAGCCACTCGGCGGTAATAAATGCCAGCAACACAAAGAAGATCCACTTCTGGTTGATCAATTCCTGAATGTTTTCCGATGAGTAAATCACGTTTTTAAAGTCGGCTTTCAGGATATCAGATTCTAGTTGGTCAATTTGGTTGGGGTAATACACCCGCGAATCTGATTTTTGCGCAGCCTGGTGTAATAAGTTTAAATCGGCCAGCGAGGCTACGGCTTCCAGTTGTACATCTTGCACCACAAACTCGCCGCGGTCGCGGTACACGCGGCCATCGAGGGTAGCGGAACCTTCGTATTTATACACGCCACCAGGTAAATTGCCAATGTTTAAACCCGAAAAGCCTTCGCCGTTTTCGAAAGAGAAAGAGCGTACTTTGTTTTTCTCGTCGGTTAAGCGCAAGGTTATCTTCTGCCCGTAAATCTTTTCGTAAATCGAGTTATAAGTTTCGGCTTCAAAACGGATATCGTCTTGTACTAAATATTCATCTTGCACCGGATAAACATTTAAGCGTTTTTTATCGGTGGCCGAGGTTAAAAGCTGGGCTGTACTCACGATAATTTTGTCAAAAACATCGGGCTTTTCATAATTCGCCGCTTCCGTTAAACGCCATTGCCAGGAGCCATCGGCCAACAGCGTGGCTGAACGGGTTTCGCCGGAAACCTGTGCAATGAGTAAAGGGCGGGTAGTTTTTAATTTACCAATTTGCTGCGACAAAATAACTTCGGCGTTTGGAGCCAGTTTTATATCCGCAAAAGGAGCTTCGGCCGGCGGGTATTTCGAAAGGCGTTCCGGCGCCGAGGCATCTACTTTAAATTTTGTAAAACTCACGTTAAACACCGGCACTACTTCATCGACCTGGTTGCTTTTGCGCGTAATGGCCAATCCGGCATTCTGGCGGTTAAAACCAGCTAAATCGCTCTGGGCGCCAATAATATAAAAAGCCGGTACTTTCTGTTGTTTAATTAAAGATAAAACTTCGTTGCCGGTTCCTAAGCGCGATGGTAACTGGTGCAGAATGACTAAATCGTATTTGGTAGCGGCCTTCAGGGGAAACACGCCCGGAATATACAGTTCGGTTTGAAAATTTTCGTTGGTTTCAATGGCGCTTTTTATGGCTTTTATATCCGGGTGAGGAGTAGCCGCTGCCAACAAAATTTTTAATTTTCCTTTTACAATATCCAGATAGGCGTGCTTCAGGTTGTTTAGTTTGGTAAACTCGCCGTTCTTGGCTTCGAGTAAAATTTCGTAATGCTTTTTGCCTGGTTGGGCAGCCGTAACTGCAAATTCTACATTGGCCGGTTTATCAGTTAACTTAACTGTTTTTCGTTCCAGCGTTTTGTTGTTTTCGCGCAGCAGTACTGTAGCGGTTTGACCGATAAAACCTTGGTTATTGATCTCCGCAATTATTGGGAAGCGGTTGCCACTGTAAGCTACTTTGTTGTAAGATAAGGCCGGAATACTTAAATCTTTCTTCGGGATGGTGTCGCCTACCGCTACCGGAAAAAGCCGGTAATTGTAATCCGAAAAAGCGGGTGACTTGCCTTGATTAATAATACCATCCGATAGTAACACTACCCCGGCCAGATTGCGGCTTTCGTATTCTTCCTGCACGCCTGCGAGCATTTGGTCTAAGTTGGTAGCCGGCGCGGTAAAGGCCAGTTTAGATAAATCTTCGTTGGTGTTGGAACGGCCGCTTAACGTACGAACCGCAATTTGTAAATCTTTATCGGCTAAAGACGATTTTAACTTGTTCAGACGGTCGAGCAAGGAATTCAACAAAGCTGGCTGAGTAAATAACTTTACCGATTCGGAATTATCAATGGCCAGTACCAGGGTGGGTTTTTGAGTAGTATTGGTAATAGCCCGCACAAAAGGCCCCAACAGCAGAAAAGCTAAAAAAGAAACTACCAGGAACCGCAGGCCCGCCAGTAAATAGTTGATAAATCGTGGCCAGGTAGCTGTTCTGGAATACAACAGCCAGGCATAAACCGCTCCCAGCACCAAACAAACAACAATAAGCCAGGGCGAATAGGTTAATGAAAGTTTAAATTGATTCAAAATTTGGTTGTTAGTTATTCGTGGCTCGTTGCTTGCTACCAACGAGTAGGTCTATTTACTACCTTAAACGCAGAAAACCGTTTTTAATTGATAATAAACCTTTATTTTAAGTAGTAAGATAAAAAATAAATTTTATCTCAAGCAACAAATACCCAATAACTAACAACCAGAAAATTTAAATTTAGGTTAATAAACCGCCATCTACCTGTAATACTTGTCCGGTAATGTAAGCCGATTGGTCGGAACCCAGGAAAACAGCGCAGTTCGCTACGTCTTCGGGAGTGCCACCACGTTTCAGCGGAATGGCTTTTTTCCATTCTTCCACTACGGCCTCGCCCAGTTCGCCGGTCATTTCGGTTTCTATAAAGCCGGGTGCAATAGCATTACACCGGATATTACGTGAGCCTAGTTCTAATGCAACCGATTTGGTAAAACCAATGATACCTGCTTTTGAAGCCGCATAATTAGCCTGGCCCGCATTTCCTTTAATCCCAACTACAGAGGTCATGTTTACGATGGAGCCGTATTTTTGGCGCATCATTACTTTGGTAGCGGCTTTGGTAAGGTTAAATACGGATTTTAAATTAACGTTTAACACGGCATCCCATTGCTCTTCGCTCATGCGCATAAGTAAACCGTCTTTGGTGATACCGGCATTGTTAATTAAAATATCCAGGCGGCCAAAATCAGCCACTACGTTTTCAACTAACTTTTCGGCTTCGGTAAAAACCGAGGCATCGGAGCGGTAGCCTTTTACTTTAACGCCGCTAGCCGCTAGTTCCTGTTCTAAAGCCTGGCCTTTTTCCACGCTAGATAAGTACGTGAAAGCTACCTGGGCTCCCATTTCGACGAACTTTTGAGCAATAGCGCGACCAATACCTTTGGAGGCGCCGGTAATTAAGGCTGTTTTTCCTTCGAGTAATTTCATAGGGGGTTATCTTGTATCAAAAACAAAATCCAGGCTTTAACTTATAAAGTAGAAGCACTTCGTTTCTGATGGGTTTGGTTTTAAGTTAAATTTTAAAAAGATTACTGTATTACTGGCTGGTTTTACTATGAATAGCCGAAACCAAGATGCAAATAAAGGCAAATCTAATTAAAGTTTATCTTAGAAATAAAAGGCGATTTTAACAACGGATAACATATACTACAATAGGAATACCCGCGATGGTTGAATTGTGCTAAATTGAGAGAACTAAGGAACTAGTAGCGATGGTGGTAAAAAGCAGCAACAAGAAAATTTTTAAATCTTTGCTTTTTTAGAGTTCCTGATTTAAACCCTAACGTGTTGCATTACTCCGATTAGACTACCTGCGCTTGGGGTTATATCTTCTTAAATCATTGTTTAAGAAATTATTGCCGGGAATTCTGATGGCTTTAAGCGAAATAAGTAGGTTGCTTAAGGTTTAAAAACAAGTGGGCGCTTATCGGGCGCCCACTTGTTTTTAGGAGTAGCTTGTTCCATACAATTGCCTGTTAAACCAGATTTAAATGTAACAGGTAACCTTGTTTTGTATATAAGTTGTTGCTTGTGAATAGGGTTAAATAATTAAAAGAGGCTGGTAGCAGTTAATAATCGTTGTATTTTTCTCTTCTATCTGATTTTGGTCGCCATCTTTGTTTTGCCCATTCATAGATTGCCCTGATTGCCCCGGCTACAAAAATTAAAGTCAAAGGCCATTGTACCCATTCCATTGTGTTAATTTTTAAATTTTTTTAAAATAGATGGGGTACAAAAACTAGGGAGCAGCATGCTTTCCTTAAACTCAGTATTATTAGCGTCAGGGTTATGTATTGTTCTTAGATCTGCGAGTTGGCTTATTGTAAGATCAGTAAAAACCTTACTGGTGTTTTTGGTAAAATAGGTAGCTGATTTTAAAAATTTAACCTGCGCTCTCTGCTGTAGTCCGCTTGGTTCAGGGTAAATAGAGTAATGTTGGAATAAATGCATTATCGGGATAGATGTAAATAATAATGTTATATATTGAATATTAAATATTATGCCATCTTTTGCATGCTCTTGCAATTACTACATTTTTATTTTAAGCCTTAAAATCACATTACAGATAAGGATTAAAACTAAAGTAATGGAAACTATATAATAGGGCAGAATAACAATAAAGTAATTCCGGATTTGTAGTAAACAAGTGAGGGTACAGATTTTAAACATAATAATATTTGTATTTTATTAATATGGTTGTTGTATGGTTTTGTTGGGTGTGCTGTGTTTAGTTATAATTAAAAAGTGGTAAAAAGGCTTAAATAAGTGTTTTTAGGCTTTTGTTCAGTTTATTTAACGAAAAAGTGCAATTTTAATTTACTTAACCCCTTTCATTGTATTGGTGTTGGTTTGTATTTTTGCATTGTTAAAAAACAACAAAGTATCCATGAAAAAATTTTTACAAGTTATTTCTCTCTCTTTAACCTTTACACTAGCAGTTTCATTTTCAATAATTGCGCAGGTAAGACCCAATACTTTTTTAATGAGTGGAGATCTTTTAATGGAAAACAAATTTAAAATTAATGCAGGTAACGAACAGTGTTTGGCGGCTCTGAAGCAGTTGATAGCTGCTACCGCACCATCACTTTCTAAAACTCCCACCACCATCGTTAATAAATCTTTTACCCCGCCCAGTGGCGATAAGCACGATTACACCAGCTTAGCTACTTATTGGTGGCCAAATCCTAAAACCGCTTCTAAGCTGCCCTACATTCGGAAAGATGGGCAAACTAACCCGGAAGCCAATGCTATTAAAGATAACGCCTACCTCCGGGACCTCTGCAAAGACATTCGCCTGTTAGGCCTTTGCTATTACTTTACCAATGATGAAAAATACGCGAGTAAGGCAACAGAAATGTTAAAAGTATTCTTTTTGAATAGCGCTACCCGCATGAACCCGCATTTAAAGTATGCCCAAATGATTAAAGGCGACAATAAAGTATACGGTACCGGTACTATTGATACAGAGCAATTTCCGGAGCTACTGGATGGCGTACAGTTAATAGTGGGTTCTAACTCCTGGACAGCGGCAAATCATGCAGCTTTGCAAAATTGGTTTAATCAATACTTAAACTGGTTAATGACCAGCGATGGCGGCAAAGAAGCCAATGCAGCCCCTAACAACATTGGTACGCATTATAATCTGCAGGTAGTTACTTACGCCTTGTTTGTGGGAAATAAAACATTAGCTAAATCTTTAGTAGAAACCCAAGCCTTTAATCGCCTGGATGGTCAATTCAAAGCAAGCGGCGAACAAACCTACGAACTTGCCCGCACTAACTCCTGGACTTACTGCAACAAAAACTTAAAAGGCTGGTTTAATCTGGCGAGTGTGGCCGAAAGTGCCGGAGTAAACTTATGGGACTATACTACTCCGTCCGGTAAGAGTTTGAAAAAAGCTTTTCAGTGGATGATTCCTTACGGTGCCGGTACAAAGTCCTGGTCTTTCGACCAAATCGGGACCTTTAAAATCGAATACTTTACTATAGCTGCCCGGACCGGTTCGGCTATCTACAAAGATTTAAATCTGCAAACTGTTTTGGCTAAAGATCACGCCCGTTTTATGTCAGGAGCGTATTCAGAAATGTTAACTTCCCGGTATTACTAATAAATTTTAAAAATCGGATCGCTCAGGTATTTATAGCGCTATTAAAAAGCTGAGTTTTATGATGCCAGCCCGGATAGGCAATATCATCCGGGCTGGCATTTTTATTTACAATTACTTGCAATAACGCTTGCGGTAATCGCCCGCTTTCGGTACGCCTAATTCTTCGGCTTTGGCCCAATCGCGGCAGGCATCCTGATCTTGTTTTAAAGTTTTATTAATTAAAGCGCGGTTAAAGTAAGCTTCCGGTAAATTGCTGTTATACATTAAAGCTTTATTATAATCCTCCAGCGCTTCGCGGTAAGCTTTTACTCGGAAACGGGCATTGGCTCTGTTTTGATAGGCTACCGCATAATCCGGTTTAAATATAATGGCTTTATTAAAATCATTTACAGCGCCGGCATGGTCTTTTAAGCGGGCTTTACAAATGCCGCGGTTATTATAAGCGTTGGCATATTCTTTATTTAAGTTAATTGCTTGGTTGTACTCCTGAATAGCTTCTTTTAAGTTAGTCAGATTCATCTGCACATCGCCGCGGTACTTAAAGGTTTCGGCATCGTTTTTATTTAAAATAATTGCTTGATTTAGATCCAATAAAGCATTTTGGTAATCTTTTAACTCGTAGCGCGCAATACCGCGTTGTTTATACGCGTGGGCCACATCAGATTTGCGTTCAATTGCTTTCGTCCACTCTTCCACGGCGCCCTGGTAATCTTGTTTATTAAATTTATGGGCGGCCTGGCGCGAATAGTGCTTATAGTTCCGCGGCGAACAGGCCGTAAAAAAAGTTAATGCTAAAAATAGAATAAACAGGTATCTCATATTTTTTAAAAAATCCGCATAATCAGTTAGGGCTAGATGAAATTCCTAACGGGATATAAAGTGAAATTTTCGTGCCAGGGTGCTTTTAATTTTACACGACCAAACATTTTTCCTTTATAATTGTATCTACTCTAATTATGTAATATTAGTTATTTAAAATATAAAATTCTCCCGATAAAGTTTATATTTTATGAGATAGGGGCCGGCTAAATATCTGTTTGGGAAATACAGATTATAGCCTAACTTTGCGCCACTCAATCAGAAACATAATTCCAAAATAAATGGCATCAGCATACGATTTGATAGTGATTGGCAGCGGACCGGGTGGTTATGTAGCCGCTATCCGGGCTTCGCAACTTGGCCTGAAAGTAGGTGTAGTGGAAAAAGCAGAACTAGGTGGAATTTGCTTAAACTGGGGTTGTATTCCCACGAAAGCTTTACTAAAAAGCGCCCAGGTTTTTGAATATATTAAACACGCTCAGGACTATGGCATTAACGTAGGCGAGGCCAGCCCAGATTTTGCGGCAGTGGTTGCCCGTAGCCGTGGCGTAGCGAGTGGCATGAGCAAGGGTATTCAGTTTTTGTTCCGGAAAAATAAAATCGACCATATTGCCGGTACTGGTAAATTGCTAGGAAATAAAAAAGTAGAAGTAACTGCTGCCGACGGTAAAAAAGAAGTGTACGAAACGCCACATATTATATTGGCCACTGGTGCCCGCTCGCGCGAGTTGCCCAACCTACCCATCGATGGTAAAAAAATTGTGGGCTACCGCCAAGCTATGGTGCTCGAAAAACAACCTAAATCCATGGTAGTGGTGGGTTCTGGCGCTATTGGGGTAGAGTTTGCTTATTTCTACAATGCCATGGGCACCAAAGTAACTATCGTGGAATACATGCCTAACGTAGTTCCGGTAGAAGACGAGGAAGTATCGAAGCAACTCGAAAAATCTTTTAAAAAATCCGGCATTGATATTTTAACTAACTCTTCGGTAGAAGCGGTAGATACCAGCGGCGAAGGTTGTGTTGTTAAAATTAAAACCCAGAAAGGCGAAGAGACGATTACCTGCGACGTGGTTTTATCGGCGGTAGGTGTAGCTACTAACCTGGAAGGCATTGGCTTAGAAGAAACTGGCGTAAAAGTAGAAAAAGGCCGCGTAATAGTAGACGAATTTTACCGGACCAATGTGCCGGGTGTTTACGCTATCGGTGATATTGTAATGGGTCCTGCTTTGGCGCACGTGGCTTCGGCCGAAGGTATTATTTGCGTAGAGAAAATTGCCGGTCATCATCCGGAGCCGCTTAATTACAAAAATATACCGGGTTGTACCTATTGCTCGCCCGAGATTGCTTCGGTGGGTTTAACCGAAAAACAAGCCCGCGAGCAAGGTATTGACATTAAAGTAGGTAAATTCCCGTTCTCGGCTTCGGGCAAAGCCAGCGCCGGCGGCGTGAAAGATGGTTTTGTAAAAGTAATTTTTGATGCCAAGTACGGCGAATGGTTAGGTGCCCACATGATTGGCGCCAACGTAACCGAAATGATTGCCGAAGTAGTAGTAGCCCGTAAATTAGAAACCACTGGTCACGAAATCATAAAATCGGTTCACCCGCACCCCACCATGTCGGAAGCGATTATGGAAGCCGCCGCTGCTGCTTACGATGAGGTAATTCACTTGTAATTTTTAAAAATTTAAAATTTTACATGCATAATAAGGCCGGGAGAGCAATCTTCCGGCCTTTTGCTTTTTATCCGATTGCTGAAATTTAATTTAAATGGAATATAAAGTAACTGGTGAAAAAAATAAAGCTAAGCAACGCAACCAAAAAGAATAAATTGGAATCTTAACTACAATAATTCTTTTTACTGTTAATTATGTGTACCGTGCATTTCTACTAATAAGTTGCTGCTCCATTAAGCATCCTGATATTTACAAAATAGTATCTCCATCAAAGGGATGTATCAATAGTGAATTGTAGTATTTAACTATATAACAAGTATATGCTTTTTATAAACTAGCAGCCATTTTACCTGCTTATAACCTGATGCGCTCTGCTATCCCAGCTCTAAGTTTTATCTCCTAAAGGTTGTTACAAGCTTATTCTTTTTACCTAGTGTATACCCTTTTCTAATAAACTATGAAATAAAAATGAAAACAAAATTAATTCCAATCAATCCATCAGTAATAGCAATTAACCTGCTTTCCTGGTTACTACGACCTGCGTTTACTCTTGCGCTTTGCCTTTACTTTAATTATAACACCTTTGCTCAAACTAAAATTTGGGATAAAACCTTTGGCGGAGATAAGGCTGATAATCTTAATACAATTGTACTGGCCGCACAAGGGGGCTATTTATTAGGTGGGACTTCGTTATCTGGTGTTAGCAAAGATAAAAGTGAAGCTTACCGCGGAAAGGAGGATTACTGGGTTGTGCGGGTCGATGATAAAGGACAGAAAGTTTGGGATAAAACCTTTGGAGGAACGGGTTCGGACGAATTGGTGGGAATTGTGCCTACCAAAGATGGTGGCTATTTATTAGCCGGCAGCTCCCTGTCCAGAGAAGGTGGCGATAAAACAGCGCCCAGTAAAGGTTTGTATGATTACTGGGTAGTTAAAATAAACGCCGAAGGCCAGAAAATGTGGGATAAGAGTTACGGTGGTAAGGCCTATGATCGATTGGCAACTATAGTGGCCACGCCCGATGGTGGATTTGTACTGGGTGGTACTTCTACATCTGGCAAAAGTGGAGATAAAAGTGAGGGCACTATTGGCTACTCCGCAGATGGCGTTTATGACTTTTGGATTTTAAAAATTGATGAATCCGGTATAAAGCAATGGGATAAAACCTTGGGTACAGAAGCTATGGATGAACTAACGGCTTTGATACCCACCCCGGATAATGGTTTTTTAGCCGGAGGAATGTCGCAGGAATATTATTTTTTAACAAAAATTGATGGAAAAGGCAATCCGGAATGGGGCAGGTATTTACTAACAGAGTATAATGAAACCGGATTAGATATTATACAGGCTCTTTTGGCTACGCCTGATGGTAATTATGTAGTAGCTGGTTGGTCAGAATCGGGGATAGGTGGTGTTAAAAGTGATTCGAGCCGGGGAGCCTCCGATATGTGGCTGTTAAAATTAGATCCGAAAGGAAATAAAATCTGGGATAAAACGTACGGTGGCCAAAATTACGATTTCCCATCTAGTCTGGTTGCCAGTACGGATGGAGGCTATTTAGTTGCCGGTTATTCTGAATCGCCGGTATCAGCAGAAAAAAGTGAGGCGAGCCGCGGCGGTTTTGATTACTGGCTCCTGAAATTAGATGCCAATGGCCAAATAATTTGGGATAAAACCCTTGGTGGTACCTCCAAAGACGCTTTAACTACCATTATAACTACCCGCGATGGTAATTATTTATTGGGTGGTTCTTCTAAATCGGGTAAAACTGCTGATAAATCAGAAGCTAGCCGGGATATTAGTTCCGACGAAAATTTACGCGGAGATTTCTGGATAGTTAAAATAAAAGATGAAGGCAAAAATGGGCAGGCAATCACGTTTGATGTTCCGGTAAGTAAGTTAATCACCGATAAACCCTTTAATTTACAAGCGAGCGCCAGTTCTAATCTTCCGGTTGCTTTAACCATTGTATCTGGTCCGGCCACCATAAAGAATAACGTAGTAACATTAACGGGTGCCGGCCTGGTTACCGTAAAAGCTTCCCAGTCCGGAAATGCCACCTATTTGGCTGCCCCGCTGGTAATTAAAACATTTATGGTGGGCAGTATCAGCAAACAATGGGACAAAACATTTGGTGGAAACAACCAGGATTATCTTACAGCTACTATAAAAACCCCAGATGGCGGCTATCTGCTAGGTGGTAGTTCCCTATCGGGTAAAAACCAGGATAAAAGCGAGGCGAATAAAAGCAATGATTACGATTATTGGGTTATAAAAACAGATAAAGCAGGCAACAAAATCTGGGATAAAACCTTAGGCGGAACAAAGGCCGATCACCTTACTAGTTTATTGCTTACTCCGGATGGCGGATACCTGATCGGGGGATATTCTTCTTCCGGCAAAAACGGGGATAAAAGTGAAGCTAACCGCGGGCCGCTAAATACTTACGATTACTGGATTGTAAAGCTGGATGCATCCGGGAATAAAGTTTGGGATAATACCTACGGGGGTAAAAACAACGAAACAAGTAATAACGGTGATTTACTTACTACCATGGTGGCTGCACCGGGCGGTGGGTATTTACTCGGCGGTACTTCTAACTCCGGCTCTGGCGCCGAAAAAAGCCAGGCTAATAAGGGAGCCGAAGATTACTGGATTTTAAAAATTGACGAGCAAGGCCACAAAATATGGGATAAAGTTTTTGGCGGCAGTGTTAACGGTACGAATAATGGCGTTGATAATTTAACAAATATTTTGGTTCTTCAGGATGGAGGTTACCTATTAGGTGGTTATTCTTGGTCAGGAGCCAGCATGGACAAAAGTGAGCCAAGCCGAGGATTTTTCGATTACTGGATTATCAAAATAGATGGACAAGGTAAAAAGTTATGGGACAAAACCATTGGCGGCAATGGCTCAGATCAGTTGCGGGCTTTACAAGAAACCGCAGACGGATATTTACTTGGCGGTAGCTCTACCTCCGGTATAAGCGGCGAAAAGGGTGAAATGTACCGTCGGGAGTTTTTTACTGACTTCTGGGTGGTAAAAACTGATTTACAAGGTAATAAAATCTGGGATAAAACTTTTGGGGGTACCAACCACGAAAATATGTCCCAAATTTTAATTTCGGCCAATGGCAATTATGTTTTGGGTGGTACTTCGTATTCGGGCAAGGATGGGGATAAACAAGAAGATAACCGGGGCTTGTCCGATATCTGGTTAGTCACCATCAGCACCAATGGAGTTAAAATCCAGGAAAAAACTTATGGTGGCAATAAAAACGATAACCTTACTGCTTTACTTCTTACTGCAGAAAACAATTATTTACTAAGTGGTTCTTCCGATTCTGAGGTAAATAATGATAAAACTGCTCCCAACAAAGGGCTTACGGATTACTGGATGCTGCTCGTTCAGGAAAAAGCAGCATCCCATCAACTTGTCTGGAACAAAACTTACGGCGGTACTAATTTAGATGGCTTTACTACAGCCGTACCAACAACGGATGGCGGTTATTTGCTGGGTGGGCATTCGCTTTCCGGTAAAAACGGTACTAAAACCCAAGCCAGCTTTGGCGGTTACGACTTTTGGGTAGTAAAAACCGATAAAAATGGAAAACAAGTTTGGGATAAACGATACGGCGGCACGGCAAACGATTATTTAAACGTAATAATGCCAACTCAAGATGGTGGATATATTTTAGGCGGTAGTTCTAATTCGAACCAAAGCGGCGATAAAAGCCAAGGCAGTAGGGGCGACCGGGATTTCTGGATTGTGAAGATAAATAGCCATGGTACCAAATTGTGGGATAAACGTTATGGCGGTAGTGGGTTCGAAGATTTACGGGCAATTACTATTTTAAAAAATGGCGATTATTTGTTGGGCGGTTACAGCGATTCGCCGGCAGGCGGCGACAAATCGCAACCAACTCAAGGTAAAAAAGATTACTGGGTCGTTCGGGTTACACCGGCCGGGGAAAAGGTTTGGGACAAACGTTTTGGCGGTAGCGAGGAAGAAGAACTGGAAACATTGGCTATCACCAAATTGGGCAATATATTGTTGGGTGGCAGCACCAATTCAGGCCCCAGTGGCAATATTTCGCAAGATAAACGGGGCGGTTGGGATTACTGGTTAGTAGAAATTGATGAATCAGGATCGCTGATAACGGAGAAACGATACGGCGGACCCAGCAACGACAAGCTAAATGCGTTTTTAATAACTTCGGATAATAATTACTTACTAGCGGGAAGCTCAACTTCCGGAAAAGGCGGTGATAAAAGTCAGGCCAATCAAGGGGAACAAGATTATTGGGTTATTAAAATTACCTCTGCCGGCTCTAAAATATGGGATAAGCGCTTCGGAGGCCAGGGTACCGAAACCTTACAAGCTTTAATGGAAACACCAAATAAAGAATACGTACTCGCGGGCAGTTCTACCTCAGGAGTGAGCGGCGACAAAAGTCAGGAAAGTCAGGGAGAAAGTGATTACTGGCTGATTAAAACCGATGCCCAAGGAAACCGCCAATGGGATCAACGGTACGGCGGCGACAAAACGGATGAACTACGTGGGGTTTGGCAGACGAAAGAAGGAGCTTATGTGCTGGGCGGACGTTCTAACTCCGGCATCGGTGGCGATAAAACCGAGGCTAGTTGGGGAAACATGGATTACTGGCTTTTACAGATTTCTCCTGATTTAAAGGAAAATACCGAAATCATAACGAGAACTACCACGCAAACGGAAACGCAAATTTTACCGGAACCTGTAAGAGCCTATCCTAATCCATTACAGGATAAACTAACGGTGCAATATACCGCACCGCAAACCCAATTAATAAACGTGCTGGTTTATGATAGCCAAGGAAGAGAAGTGGCTCGTTTGTACCAAGGCTCAGTAGAAGCGGGTCAGGAAAAACAATGGGAGTGGCAACCAGATGTTAAACTGCTTAATGGCTTGTATTTTATACGGGTGCAAGCGGCAGATGAAGTGCTCACATCCAAGCTACTGCTCAATCGGTAAACCGGGGAATGCTTTTTTAATAATTCTCTAAAAGAGAAACCAGTTAAAGGCAAAATTCTAAAATTTTGTCTTTAACTGGTTTCTCTTTTAATAAAAAATGAAAAGTTGTTAACCTAAACGTGAAAAAAATAATTGCTTAAGAAAATAATAAACTGGTAAAATCTGGTGGTACTACCAATGAACTTACAATTTTAAATTTTTAACTTTCCGGATACAGTAAATACTTCTTACGAAGCTGTTTGTAATTACTTAAACCGGGCTCCCAGCTTTTTCGGATTTCGGCTTCGGATAAACCCGCTATTATTTGTTTGCGCAGTTTGGTGGTGCCGGCCAGTTTATCAAAATTGCCCATTTGTTTGCTTTGGGTATAATCAAAAAACTTTTCCTTTTGCGGGTAGGCTTGATACAGTTCCATCAACCATTTTAAGTTTACTTGACCATTTTTCCGGAGTAAGTTCACGTCGTAATTGCGTAAGTCTAGGCCGTAGCAATCCTGGTTTTGGTGCAACGGTGTTTCGGACATTCCCGGAATGCTTACTGGCCGGAACGAGAACGGATATTTACCTTTTAAAGCCGGAGCGCCTAATACGGTAAAAGGCATGCGGGTACCACGGCCCTGGCTAATAATGGTACCTTCGAACAAACACAAACTCGGGTACAGCAAAATAGATTGTGGCGTATTTAAATTAGGCGATGGGTTCACGGGCAATACGTAAGGGGTAGCGTGCGTGTAATTGGCAATTTTAATAATTTTAAGCTTGCATTTATTTTTACCTTCAATGTAGCCTTCGCCGTTTAAAAATTGCGCAAATTCGCCAATGGTTAAGCCGTGCGTAATCGGAATCCGGTGCTTGCCAATGCCGGAGCGCAGCGAATCTTCCAGAATGGGACCGTCTACGAAATAGCCGTTCGGGTTAGGCCGGTCCAGGATTACCAGTTCTTTGTTATTCTCCGCGCAGGCTTCCATTACGTATTCCAGCGTATTTATAATGGTATAAAACCGGCAACCTACATCTTGTATGTCAAACACCATCACGTCAATATCGGCTAAGTGTTCTTTGGTGGGTTTGGCCGTTTTGCCATACAAAGAAATAATGGGCAGTTTGGTTTTTTCATCCACCTCGTCTTGTACTTTGGCGCCGTTGCTGGCATTGCCCCGGAAACCGTGTTCGGGGCCGAACACTTTTTTTAAATTTATGCCCAAAGCCAATAAACTATCCGCGCTGGCTTGTTTGCCGATGATGGAGGTAGGGTTAGCTACCAAGCCCACGCGCTTGCCGCGTAAATACGAGATGTACTTTTCTGTTTGATCGGCCCCCGTAATTGGTTTAGTGGCTTTTGGAGCTGGGGAAGGAGCAACGGGCGGTGCAACTAATGGCGTAGTTTCATTTCGGCAGGTAATAGCTGCCGAAATGAAAAAGACCAGTAAGATGAAGCCGCTGAAGAATATTTTGTTTACTTTCATTTCTAAATTTTACCAATTCAATTTTAAAAGATTTACCCGGACGTATTAGCGAAGGTAAAGAAATTAATTTTTAAATAATTCGCTCGCCTCTTACTTGTTCTTAATTAAAACAAGGCAACCTGAAGTTATGAATGTACAAGATTATGTTGTAGCGATCGTAAATTTGCCCACCGGTACAATGTTTTCCGGGGGTGAGAAACGGAAAGTGCTTGCTCTTTTTAAGAAAATTTCTAAAAATCTGGTTCTTCCGGTAAAACTGTTGGCTCATTTGTTATGCAAATAGAGGCCGCTTTTCCTAAAACTTTATTTAAATAACTACATGATACATACCGCTAAAATTCCGTTGGCCGAACGCATGCGTCCGCATTCGCTGGATCAATTTGCCGGGCAGCAGCACTTGGTTGGACCTAACGGCGTACTGCGCCGCTACCTGGAATCGGGCATGATTCCGTCGATAATTTTGTGGGGTCCGCCGGGCGTGGGCAAAACCACTTTAGCCAACATTATTGCCTCGCAGCTAAAACAACCTTTTGTGGCGCTCAGCGCCATTAACTCCGGGGTAAAAGATATCCGGGAAGTCATTGACCAAGCCAAAAAACGCCAGGGCACCGTTTTGTTTATCGACGAAATTCACCGGTTTAATAAATCGCAGCAAGATGCTTTGTTGGGCGCCGTAGAAAAAGGAATAATTACGTTAATTGGCGCTACCACCGAAAATCCGTCCTTCGAAGTAATTTCGGCTTTATTGTCGCGGGCACAGGTTTATATTTTAAAATCCCTGGGCAAAGACGAGTTAATTGAACTGATTAACAAAGCCATTCGGGAAGACGAATATTTAAAAAAGAAAAATATTACGATTGAACAGTACGATGCCTTATTAACCATTTCGGGTGGCGATGCCCGCAAACTGCTGAACTTACTTGATATTGTGGTGGAAGCTTCGCCGGAAACCGATGTGATAATTACAGATGAAAAAGTAAAAGAAATTGCCCAGCAAAACATTGTGCTGTACGATAAATCCGGCGAAAACCATTACGATATCATCTCGGCATTTATTAAATCCATGCGCGGCTCCGATCCTAATGCAGCCCTGTACTGGCTGGCCCGCATGATTGAAGGGGGCGAAGATCCGAAATTTATTGCCCGGCGCATGCTCATTCTAGCCTCGGAAGATATTGGGAATGCCAACCCCAACGCTTTGTTAATGGCCAATGCGTGTTTTCAGTCGGTAAATGTAATTGGCTATCCCGAAAGCAGCATTATTCTTTCACAAACTGCCGTTTTTCTGGCTACTTCGCCCAAAAGTAATTCTACCTACACGGCTATTTGGGCGGCGCAGGAGCACGTTCGCAAAAACGGGGCGCTGCCGGTGCCCTTACATCTGCGCAATGCGCCCACCAAACTGATGAAGGAAATTGGTTACGGCGAAAGTTACAAATACGCCCACGATTACGCTCATAATTTTGTAGCCCAGGAATTTTTGCCCGACGAAATCAAAGGCAAGGTATTTTACGAACCCGGCAATAACCCCCGCGAAAACGAAACCCGCAAAATCCTGCATAACATGTGGGGCGATAAATACGGGTATTAACAGGTTATGGAAAAAGCAAAAATTTAAAAATTTTCAGGCTGATGCTTTCCGGAATAATATAAAACTAAAACTACTATTTTCGTTAAACTATTAGTAGCTTGAGCCGGTATTGCTATCGGCAAAACTATAGCCGTTAAATTTAAATTATCATGGTACAGTTTCTAAAATATACGCTAGCCACGGTTGTGGGCTTATTTTTATTTTTCCTCCTCTTTTTTTTAATCATTATTGGGATTGCGGCTTCTACTGCTTCCAGCGACGAAGTTACCATTAGCAAAAATTCGGTTCTGGAGTTAAAACTCGATCAACCCATTACGGAGCGACAGGCGAAAGATCCTTTCGATGAATTAGGTCTGCCGGGTGGTTTTGGTTCGGGCGGTTACGGTCTTGATGAGATTAAAGCTTCTATCCGCAAAGCGAAAAATGACAAAAACATTAAAGGTATTTTCCTGAATGTAGAAATGGTGGATGCCGGCATGGCTACCCTGGAAGAAATCCGGAAAGAACTGGTGGCCTTTAAACAATCCAAAAAGTTTGTAGTGGCCTACAACGATATCTGCTCCGAAAAAGCTTATTACCTGGTTTCGGTAGCCGATAAAATGTACATTAATCCGCAGGGGGCTTTTGAACTGAATGGTTTAAGTGCCGAAACCATGTTTTTTAAAAATATGCTCGAAAAGCTGAACATCGACGTGAATATTTTTAAAGTAGGCGAATTTAAAAGTGCCGTGGAGCCTTTGTTCCTCGATAAAATGAGCGAGCCCAACCGCTTGCAAGTTACTTCTTTTTTAAATTCCTTAAATGATTACTACTTGCAAAATGTGGCTAAATCGCGGAACAAATCGGTGGCTGAATTAAAAAATATTTCGGACTCGATGCTGGTGCATAGCCCCGAAGATGCTTTAAAATACGGCTTAGTAACGAACGTAGGTTACTACGACGAAGCTTTAGATTATATCAAAAAGCGCTCGGGTTTAAAAGAAGATGCTAAAATGACTTTGGTTTCTTTAAAAAAATACCGCAAAGTAGCCGGTACCGCAGAGGGCGATTATTCTAAAAACCGCATTGCGGTAATTTACGCTTCCGGCGACATTGTAAATGGCGAAGGCGACGACGAATCGATTGGCGGAACTAAGTTTGCCAGCGAAATAAGAAAAGCCCGTAAAGATAAAAACGTAAAAGCCATTGTGTTACGCGTAAATTCGCCGGGCGGTAGCGCCATGGCTTCAGATGTAATCTGGCGCGAAGTAATGCTGGCCCGCAAAGAAAAACCGGTTATTGCCTCTATGTCGGATTACGCGGCATCGGGTGGTTATTACATTGCCATGGCCTGCGATACCATTGTGGCGCATCCCAACACCATTACCGGCAGCATTGGCGTTTTTGGCGTAGTACCTAACTTCCAGGGTTTTTTAAACGATAAATTAGGCATTACCCTAGACCGGGTTAAAACTGGTAAATTCTCGGATTTACCTACCGTTACCCGCCAGATGACTGATTTTGAAAAACGTATTGTACAGCGCGAAGTAGAAAAAATTTATACCGATTTTACCTCTAAAGCCGCCAAAGGCCGCGACATGTCGCTGGCTGAATTACAAAAAATTGCTTCGGGCCGGGTGTGGTCGGGCATCGAGGCCAAAGAACGGGGTTTGGTAGATGTACTGGGTGGTTTAGACGAAGCCATTAAAATTGCGGCGGCCCGGGCTAATTTAAAAAATGATTACCGCCTTAAAAAATTGCCGGCTCAACGTTCGTTCCTGGACGAGTTAATGGGTGATGCTACCAAAGAAGTAAAAACCCGCAGCATGCGCGCTGAATTAGGAGAACTGTATCCTTATTTCGAACAACTCAAAAAAGTGTCGCACCTGCAAGGCATCCAGGCCCGCTTGCCATTTGAGCTAAAAGTGCAATAGGCAAGTAATTTTTAAAAATTTAAAATTTTCAAGGTTATACTATTCTAGCGGAGCGCACTTGTTGTTGAACCAGGTTCATCAGTGCGTTCTACTAGAATACAAGTTGCAAATTTTCAACATGCAACCAATAACCTGCAACTTTTCAACCTTCCAACTACGCAACTAACTCATGCAGCAACTGCAAGACGCCACCGATTACCTGATTCAGCAAACGAATAGTTTTGTGCCCGCTTACGGTATTATTCTGGGTACGGGTTTAGGCGCATTGGTGAACGAAATTGATATCCAGTACAGCATTCCGTATCACGAGATTCCGCATTTTCCGGTTTCTACTGTAGAGAGCCACTCGGGTAAATTAATCTTTGGCCAACTAGCCGATCGCCCGGTTGTAGTAATGCAGGGCCGGTTTCATTATTACGAAGGCTACAGCATGGAACAAGTAGTTTTTCCGGTTCGGGTCATGAAAATGTTGGGCATCCAAAAGCTGTTGGTATCTAACGCGGCTGGTGGTTTAAATCCGGAATTTAATACCAGCGACTTAATGATTATTACGGATCACATTAACTTACAACCCACTAACCCCTTAATTGGCCCGAACAAGAATGTCCTTGGCCCGCGTTTCCCGGACATGAGCGAAGTATATGATGAGAATATGATTTCTCAGGCAAAGCAAATTGCGGCGGCTAATCAATTACCCGTTAAAACCGGCGTTTACGTGAGCGTGCCTGGGCCTATGCTGGAGACCAAAGCCGAATACCGGTATTTAACTCTAATTGGGGCCGATGCCGTGGGTATGTCTACGGTGCCCGAAATTATTGCTGCCCGCCACATGGACTTGCCGTGCTTTGCCGTGTCGGTGATTACTGATCTATGCGTGCCCGGTAAAATTCAAAAAGTAGTTATCTCGGATATTCTGGCAGCAGCAGCCACCGCAGAGCCCAACTTAACGCTATTAATAAAAGAGTTAATAAAGTTACAAAGCCCACCCATTGCAAAATAATAATAGTTTAAATGCCGGATTAAAAAGGGCAGCTACCGTGGCTGCCCTTTTTAATTTTTAGCCGATTTACCGCCTTCGTAAAACGTTCTTAATTAATTTATAGATTATTCTTGTTTAAAGGCACTATTTTGCGCAAAGTTTCCTTTTACTATAACTAGCCTGCAAAGCAATTGAGACAATTAAATCAATGAAACAGGTACATTTTTTACCGAATTTTAGAGGAAAGTATGATTAGTACAAAAATTTTAAAAATATTCAAAAAGCGTCCGGTGTAAAAATGATTTTTTCAATTTTGGGTAATTCTGATGGCTCATTTTGCAAATTGTTTAGCATTTTACTAAAAAATATCCCGCTAAATACCCATTTTATTTAAAGTAAAATATTTTAAAATTTTTGTTTAAATATTTTTATCATTAGTTTAAGGTTCCAATAACTTAATTATACTGTTCGCATCACTGCACCCAGGATATTAAACCAAGTCTATATAAAAGATAGTGGCCTTATTTTGTAACTGTAAGGAAATCAAGTGTTAAGGGGATGTTTTCGCCAGAGAGAAAAGTTACTGCAAGATATTTTAATTAGGTATGTTCATGTCTGATCAAGTAAAAACCGGTTTGTACGATCCCGAGTTCGAGCACGACTCGTGTGGTATCGGATTTGTTGCGCATTTAAAAGGCAGAAAGTCGCACGATATTGTAGAAGAAGCTTTGCACATGCTGGCCCGGATGGAACACCGCGGGGCCTGCGGCTGTGAAAAAAACACCGGTGATGGGGCAGGTATTCTCCTGCAAATTCCGCACGAATTTTTTGTGGATGAGTGTGTAAAATTAGGTATTAAGTTGCCGGCTTTCGGCCAATACGGAGTGGGCTTGGTTTTCTTTCCGCAGGATAAGCGCTTGCGCGAAGAATGCCGTTCTATTTTTAACCGGAACATTGAAAAACTAGGCATGCAATTGTTAGGTTACCGCCAGGTACCCACCAACAACAGCGAAATTGGACCTAGCGCATTAGCCGTAGAACCACAAATGGAACACGTTTTTATTAGACGGCCCGACCACATTACGACCAATGATGATTTTGAGCGGAAACTGTTTATTCTACGCAATTACACTACCCGGCTCGTGCGCGAATCGGTGCAAATGCCGGACGTAAATAACGCTTTCCATATCGCGTGTTTATCTTATAAAACCATTGCGTACAAAGGGCAGTTTACTACTTCGCAGGTACGTTCTTATTTCCCGGATTTACACCACGAAAACGTTTGTACTGCTTTAGCGGTGGTGCACTCGCGTTTTTCTACCAATACTTTCCCTGCTTTCCGTTTAGCACAGCCTTTCCGCTACATTGCTCATAACGGGGAAATTAACACGGTTAAAGGAAATATTAACTGGATTGGTGCCAACGAAGCCGTTCTTTCTTCTAAATATTTTACCCGCGAAGAACTGGATATGATATTGCCATTGTGCGATCCTACCCAATCCGACTCGGCTAACCTGGATAACGTAATTGAATTATTGGTGCTGTCGGGCCGTTCTTTACCGCACGTAATGATGATGCTGATTCCGGAAGCCTGGGATGGCAACAAAGACATGGATGAAGACAAGCGGGCTTTCTACGAATACCACGCCGCGTTAATGGAGCCATGGGATGGTCCGGCTTCTATTTCGTTCACCGATGGTAAAATTGTAGGAGCTACCCTGGACCGGAATGGTTTGCGTCCGTCGCGTTATTTAGTAACTGACGACGATAAAATTATCATGGCTTCGGAAGCCGGTGTATTAGAAGTAGATCCGGCCAGAATCGTGAAGAAAGGCCGCTTGCAACCGGGTAAAATGTTCGTGGCTGATTTAGAGCAAGGCCGTATTATTTCGGACGAAGAAGTAAAACGCGATATCTGTACGCGTCAGCCTTACAAAGAATGGCTGAAAAATAAAATGAAAATCAAAGATTTGCCGGAGCCGCTCGGTGCTTTTCACCAGCCGGGCCAGCAAGCCTTATTAAAACGCCAGCAAGCTTTCGGGTATACTTCCGAAGATTTGCAAACCATTCTTGCCGAAATGGCCGAAACGGGTAAAGAGCCATTAGGATCTATGGGTACTGATACGCCTTTGGCCATTTTATCGGATCAAAGCCAGCATATTTCCAGCTACTTTAAGCAATTATTTGCCCAGGTAACTAACCCGCCTATCGACCCGATTCGGGAGCGGATGGTAATGTCGCTGGTATCCTACGTAGGTGGTGGTTTAAACTTACTGGAAGAAAGTCCGCTGCACTGTCGCCAGGTAGAGTTGCATACACCGGTATTAACTAATAACGAACTCGAAAAATTACGGTTCCTGGATCAATCTTACTTCCAGACCAAAACTATATACACATATTTCAAAGCCGATGGCCAGGCAGATTCGCTGGAACGCGCTTTAAAACGCATTTGCCAATACGCTGCCGATGCCGTAGAAGATGGTTTCTCCATCATTCTGCTTTCTGACCGCAGCATTGATAGCAGCCACGCGCCTATCCCAACCTTATTGGCTACTTCGGCGGTGCATCACCATTTAATGCGTAAAGGTTTACGCGGTAAAGTAGGTATTGTGGTGGAAGCCGGCGATGCGTGGGAAGTACATCATTTTGCTACTTTAATTAGCTACGGTGCTTCTGCAGTTAACCCGTACCTGGCTTTCGAAACCATTGTGCAAATGCGGGCCAACGGCTTAATTAAAGCTGATTTAACGCAGGAGAAAATGTTCTATAACTACATCAAAGCTATTAGCGATGGGTTGTTGAAAGTATTCTCCAAAATGGGTATTTCTACCTTGCAATCGTACCAGGGCGCCCAAATTTTTGAGGCCTTAGGTATAAGCCAGGAAGTTATCGATAAATATTTCCCACGTACGGTTTCCCGGATAGGTGGTTTAACTTTAGAAGGAATTGCCAAAGAAGCTTTGGTGAAACACCGCTTAGGTTATCCCGAGAAATTTATTCCGAATCCGAAGTTGGAAGTGGGTGGTATTTACCAGTGGAAACGCCGCGGCGAATTCCACTTGTTTAATCCGCAAACGATTCACTTGCTGCAGCATGCTACCAAGACCAACGATTATCAGGTATTTAAAAAATACTCAAGTCTGGTAAATGAGCAAAGTGCCAAAGCCGCTACGCTGCGGAGTTTAGTTAAATTTAAAAATACCTGCAAGTCTATTCCGTTAAGCGAAGTAGAGCCCGTAGAAAATATATTTAAACGTTTCGCTACTGGAGCCATGTCTTTCGGGTCTATTTCGCACGAAGCGCATACAACGTTAGCTATTGCCATGAACCGTATTGGTGGTAAAAGTAACTGCGGCGAAGGCGGCGAAGACGAAATCCGTTTTGAGCGGAAGCCGAACGGCGATTGGGAACGTTCGGCTATTAAGCAGGTAGCTTCGGGCCGTTTTGGGGTAACCAGCTATTATTTAGCAAACGCCGACGAACTACAAATTAAAATGGCGCAGGGCGCTAAGCCCGGCGAAGGTGGCCAGTTGCCTGGTCATAAAGTAGACGATTGGATTGGCCGGGTACGTCATTCTACGCCAGGTGTAGGTTTAATTTCACCACCGCCGCACCACGATATTTACTCCATCGAAGATTTAGCGCAGTTGATTTTCGATTTAAAAAATTCGAATCCGAAAGCCCGAATTAACGTGAAGCTGGTTTCGGAAGCTGGTGTAGGTACAGTAGCCGCTGGAGTGGCTAAAGCTTTCTCGGATGTTGTTTTAATCTCCGGTTTTGATGGAGGTACCGGTGCTTCACCAATTTCTTCGATTAAACACGCTGGTTTGCCTTGGGAATTAGGTGTAGCCGAAGCGCACCAAACCTTAGTACGTAACAAACTGCGTAGCCGTATTGTGCTGCAGGCCGATGGTCAGATGAAAACTGGTCGGGATTTAGCGATTGCGGCTTTACTGGGTGCGGAAGAATGGGGCGTAGCTACGGCTGCTCTGGTTACTTCCGGCTGTATTATGATGCGTAAATGCCATTTAAATACCTGCCCGGTAGGGGTTGCTACCCAGAACAAAGAATTACGTGCCTTATTTACCGGCAAGCCGGAGCACGTGGTAAACTTGTTCCATTTCTTAGCCGAAGAATTGCGCGAGATTATGGCGGAATTAGGTTTCCGGACGATCAACGAAATGGTAGGCCAGGTTGATATGTTGGAAATGCGCGATGATATTACCAACTGGAAACATAAATCCATTGATTTAAGCCGCGTATTGTACAAAGAAAACGTAGGTCCGGAAGTAGGTATTTACAAGCAAGAAGAGCAAGAACACATGCTGGACGTAGTGCTGGATGTGGACTTAATTGAAGCTGCTAAAGCTGCGCTGGAAAATGCCGACCCAGTAACCGGTGATTTCAGAATTACCAATACCGACCGGGCTACCGGCACCATGCTGTCGCACGAAATTTCTAAAAAATACAAAGGTGTAGGTTTACCAGCCGGTACCATTCATTTTAAATTTATTGGTTCTGCCGGGCAAAGCTTCGGCGCCTTTGGTGCACCAGGAATTAAATTTGAATTAGAAGGCGAAGCCAACGATTATTTCGGTAAAGGTTTATCTGGTGGTCATTTAATCTTATATCCGCCTAAAACTTCCCGCTTTAAGGCTAACGAAAACATTATTGTGGGTAACGTTGCTTTTTACGGGGCTACTTCCGGCGAAGCTTATATTCGCGGCCAGGCCGGGGAACGTTTCTGCGTGCGGAACTCTGGTGCCAAAGCGGTAGTGGAAGGAGTAGGCGATCACGGTTGCGAATACATGACCGGCGGGGTGGCCGTAATTCTGGGTGAAACGGGTCGTAACTTTGCCGCCGGTATGAGTGGTGGTATTGCTTACGTTTTCGACCCGAACCAACAATTTGCGGGCCGTTGCAACATGGAAATGGTAGAGTTCGATGCCATGGAAGAAGAAGATTTGCAAGAATTACACCGCTTAATCAGTAACCATCACCAATATACCGGTAGCGATGTAGCCGCCGCTTTATTGGGCAACTGGGAAAATACAATTAAACAATTTATTAAAGTTATGCCAAGCGACTACAAAGTGGTGCTGCAAAATCGCAAGCTGGTACACGAAGTAGAAGTAGGAAATATGGAGGTAGCAATCAATGGGTAAGCCAACCGGATTTATGGAATACGGCAGAGAACTGCCGAAAAAAAGAGACCCCAAAACACGGGTAAACGATTATAACGAGCTGTACGAACCTTTTAGCGAAGAGAAAGTACAAACACAAGCTGCCCGTTGCATGGATTGCGGCGTGCCATTTTGCCACAGCGGTTGCCCGCTGGGGAATATCATTCCGGAGTTTAACGATGCCGTGTACGAGCAAAACTGGGAGTTAGCGGCTGAAGTATTGTTTTCGACTAACAACTTTCCGGAGTTTACCGGCCGTATTTGCCCGGCTCCCTGCGAATCGGCTTGCGTGTTAGGTATCAATAAACCCCCGGTAGCTATCGAGGAAATTGAAAAAAATATTGCTGAAGTAGCTTTTGAAAGAGGTTACGTGCGCGCCAAAGAACCGGCGGTGCGTACCGGTAAAAAAGTGGCCATAATTGGTTCTGGTCCGGCTGGTTTAGCCGCTGCTGCTCAGTTAAATAAAGTAGGCCATTCAGTAACTGTTTTTGAACGGGCTGACAAAGTGGGCGGTTTGCTGCGCTACGGTATTCCGGATTTTAAACTGGAAAAATGGGTAGTGGATCGTCGTATCCGGGTAATGGAAGACGAAGGCGTAGTTTTTAAAACTAACGCTAACGTGGGTGATAACATTAAAGTTGCCGATGTTATGCGGTCTTTCGATGCCGTTCTTTTAACCGGAGGATCTACCGTACCCAGAGATTTAAATATTCCGGGCCGGCATTTAAAAGGCGTTCATTTTGCTATGGACTTTTTAACCCAGCAAAACGGCCGGGTGAGCGGTAAAGAATTCGCTCCGGAAACCGAAATCTGGGCTACCGGTAAAAATGTGGTAGTAATCGGGGGCGGTGATACCGGCTCCGACTGCGTAGGAACGTCTAACCGGCACCGGGCAAAATCAGTTACGCAAATTGAAGTTTTAGCTAAACCACCGCAAGATAGAGATCCTTCTACCCCTTGGCCCAACTGGCCAATGCAGTTGCGTACTTCTACCTCGCACGAAGAAGGTTGCGACCGGAACTGGGCTTTAACCACCAAGGAATTTATTGGCGATGAAAATGGTAATTTGGTAAGCCTGAAAATTGCGCAAATGGATTGGGTAACTTCCGCGCCCGGCGAAAAACCAAAATTCCAGGAAGTGCCCGGCACCGAACGCGTAATTCCATGCGAGTTAGCATTGTTGGCCATTGGCTTTGTGCATCCGCAGCATAACGGCATGATTCAAGAGTTAGGTGTGGCGTTGGACGAGCGGGGAAACGTGAAATCGGCGGATAACTTCCAGACTACGGTTCCTAAAGTATTTGCAGCCGGTGACATGCGCCGTGGACAGTCTTTAGTAGTTTGGGCTATTTCGGAAGGCCGCGAGGCTGCCCGCAATATTGATATTTACCTGACTGGTTCTACTAAGTTAGAGGCTCGCGATATTTCTATGTTAAATACTGCGATGCTCGCTTAAAAGCGTTTTATTTTGAAAACTAAAAAGGCTTCTGGGTAAATCAGAAGCCTTTTTTATTCTCCAGCAGTTTAGTTCTTTGATACTAACTCTAGTGGTTTTTAACTTTAGCTTTTACCAAGCCTCTATAAAATAACTCTAAATTATTCTCCACCTAAAACAAGCGTTTAAGATTTAAATTTTTTCATTTCTGGAATTATATCAACGCGGAAAATCTACTTCGTTTTACTTTTTGGCGGGCACTACTAATTTTCGTCGGTCGTAAACCAAATTGGTGAATACGCCTAAACCGCCTTGTACGGTAGATTTTACCCGCCCAGGTTGTGAAAAAGGATTGCCGTTGGCACTCTTCGCCTCATCCACCGACTCCTGAAAATCAAAGAAAGCTTTATCTAAGTGATGGAGAGTAACAACGATAACGTCGCCAGTTTCAAAGTCGTAGCCGGTACCAAAAACAAAAGGCTCGCCGTTGCTTAATTCATCCGAAGTCGCGTAACTTATTTCGGTTCCGCCTTGCAAACTGTCGCGGTGAATAGAATAGCGGTAATAATCTTCGGTATCTGCGTTGTCTTTAAAACGGGTTACTACTATGGCTTTGTTTCTATCGTTAAAGTTAAATTCAATGGTATCGATAGGAACGGGAGGCAAAATAGTAGTGGTCCCGGTTAGTTTTCGCCCTTTCGGATCGGTAATAGATAAAGTAAAAACATCGCCGGGTTGGCCTTGTACAATATAATCTGAGGTATGGGTGTAGTATTTACCGGTACTATCATCCAGCGCCGGCTCATATTTTAAATTTTCGGTAATGCCGTGGTGCGAAATAGTTACGGTAGCGTCCGGAATTAAATCCAGCGAAGGCGGATCTAGGTAACCGGTGCTTTCCAGTAATGTAAGCCGGGCTGGTTTGCCTTGTTCCAGGTAACATTCAACTACCAATTGTCTCTCGTAAGACGGTAACTCTACTTCAATATCTTTTTCCAGGTTACAGCCATGCATTGCAAAAGCTATTAACCCCACTAAAAATGCATATATATAATAGCGAAATCGCATAAAAATTTAAAATTTAAAATTATATGTTATAGATGGAATTACCGGGAACAAGGAAACCTGCTTGGCTTTAAAAGCCAAAGGCAAATCGGTCTGTTTGTCTTTTTCTTCGTCGAAATACACAAAGTATGGGTTGCGGCGGTTATAGGCATTGTACACGCTGAAAGTTAAATCCGACTCGCCGTGCCGCGGGCGTAACTTGTAAACTGCGCCTATATCCATGCGGTGGTAAGCTGCCTGCCGGAAAGAATTGCGGTTGAGGTAAACCGGCACCACCGAAATATCGTCGCCGGGTTGGCCTTGCAAGCCAAAACGCCCTACCGGCAAAGAATAAGCGCTACCCGTGCCATAAACCCAGGTGCCCGTTATTTGCCAGCTTTTATTAAGTTGGTGCAGTACCACGGCGGTTATATCGTGGCGCCGATCGGCACGCGTAGGAAAGCGCACGCCATTGTTGATTTCGGCAAACTTCCGGTTAGACCACGACAAGGTGTAGCCGAGCCAACCCGTGGTGCGACCTTCTTTTTTTTCGAGGTAAAATTCGCTGCCGTAACTATCGCCACGGCCAAATAAAAATTCTTCATCCAAGTTATCATTCACAAAAAGTTGTGCGCCATCCCGAAAATCAATCTGGTTTTTCATCCATTTGTAGTACAACTCGTGGGTAAACAGAAACTGTCCGCCATTAAATAAATGGCTAAACCCTAAAGCTACCTGCGTAGAACGTTGCGGCTTAACTACCGGGTTAGAAGGATACCAAATATCGGTAGGTAAGCTGGCACCCGAATTACTTACCAGATGGATGTATTGCCGCATGCTGGTAAAGCTGGTTTTTAAAGCCGTATTTTCGGAGAGGCTGTAACGCACGGCCGCCCGGGGTTCTAAAGCATGATAATACGTATTGCCATTTAAAAATCCGGAATAACGCAAACCATACTGGAACGACCAGATAGGGGAAGGTTGAAAATCATCGGCCAGGTACACGCCAATTTCATTGCCGCGGTACTTAGATCCGGCGCCAAAATTAAAGCTGTTATCCGCGGCTCCCGCCTGCAATCGGCCCACCAAGAACTTGTGGTAAGTATAATGCGCTCCGAATTTTACCTTATGTGCGTTATTGGGTAGATAATCAAAATCAACTTTTGCGGCGTAATCCTGAATATCGGAGCGTAGGTTAAAGCTAAAAATATCCAATTTATTAGCGATGGAATACTTATAACTCGAGGTAGATAGGCTGGTATTAGCGTATAATTTCGGGTGAAAAGTATGGTTCCAGCGAAGCGTAGCGGCTTTGTTGCCCCAACCGAAATCAAATTTAAAACCACTGTTCCGGAACCCAAAAATATCGTTGCCTAAGTAACCACTCACAAACAAACGATCTTTCGGCGAGAGATCAAAAGTAGCTTTGGCGTTTAAGTCGTAAAAGTAATAATCCGGAATTGGGTTGTATTCCGGATCGTCTTCGTTGGCCCGGTTGGCCATGCGCGTAAATACATCAACGTAGGTGCGTCGCCCCGAAATAATAAACGACGATTTACCTTTTTTTATCGGGCCTTCCAGGGTTAACCGCGAAGCAATCAGGCCAATACCGCCCGTTGCGCCAAACTTTTGTTTATCGCCTTCGCGTAATTTTACATCTACCACCGAGGATAAGCGCCCCCCAAACTGCGCCGGAAAACCACCTTTGTACAAATCCACGCTACGCACCGCATCGGAGTTAAACACGCTGAAAAAACCAAATAAATGCGAGGCATTGTAAACGGTAGCTTCGTCGAGCAAAAATAAGTTTTGATCGGGGCCACCACCGCGCACGTATAAACCCGAAGTTCCCTCACCACCCGACTGCACGCCCGGCTTTAATTGCAAAGTTTTTAAAATATCTACTTCGCCGAACAAGGCAGGTAATAACTTGGCTTCGCGGATGGAAAGTTGTTCTACGCTCATTTGCGCCCCCGAAAATTTTTGCTGCAAACCGCTGCCTTCCACTACTACTTCTTTTAACTGGTTACCGGCAGTGGGCAGGTTTATATTGAGCTTTAGGTTGCGCGACACCGTAATTTGCCGCGTAACGGTTTCGTAGCCAATGTAGGAGAATTGTAGGGTGTAAGTACCGGGCACTACCCGGAACATGTAAAATCCTTCGGCGTTGGTAGTAGCGCCCACGTTGCTGCCGGCAACATAAGCCGAAGCGCCAATTAAGCTTTCGTTGTTATCATCGGCCCGAATGGTGCCGCTAATGGTAAATTGTTTTTGAGCGACGGCCGGTAAGCCAATCGCCCACGAACTAATAAACGTAATTAATAGGTAAAAATAATGGCGCATGCGAAGGCAATTCTGATGTAATACCTGGTAAATGGGTTTGAGTAAGAAATACTCAACAAATAAACGCTTTCGGGAGTTAGTTGTTTGAACGGAGCTGGCAATTTAAACGGAATATCTGTTTAAGTCTTTCCCGGCGAAAGCGGAGTAGATTTTAACTATTCTGCTTTTTATTACCATAGTAGCTAAAACACGATAAAATTTTAAAATTTTCTGATTTAGACTTCATGCTTTCACTTTTAAAAATCAGCGGATTAATCAAATAAAAGTAATTGCTTATAGCTGATTTTAAATTTTTGCAGCAAAATGCATAACAACTTTACTACGTTATTCCACTAAATTCTAGCTTTCAAAAATTTGCTACGGTGTTGCGGTACTAATTGCTATACAACCAGGTATCCCTTAAAATTTTTTGCTGGGGGGTAGCTGTAGGGTCGACGGCAATTAAATACTTTTTCTCTTCAGTGGTTTCTACCAATGGAGTGGTAAGTTTTTTAATTTTTATTTTATCCCGTTTATTGGGCCGCCCAATTAAGACTTTTATCTCATCGCCGGGTTTATGTGCGTAAACTTCGTCTCTTAGGATATTATTGACTGTTTCTTGGGTAAGTGTTCTTTGATTTATAGCCAGTAGCTGATCGCCGGAGCGTAAATTTAATTTTATTGGGGGAGTGCTGCCATCAGCTACTTCTTCCACTATAAATTTCTGCGACTCCGGATCAAAATTTAAATGAAACGGACCTAAACTTACTCTTTCTTCTTTAACAACCGGCTGGTAGCTTATGCCCACTAATTTAAATAAGTCGGTGTAAGGCAAAGGCTGGTTTCCTTCTACGTACTGCCGGAAAAAAGCCCGGATTTCCGGATAGGTAAGCGCGGTAATCTTATCGAACAATTCTTCGTCGGTAAATGCTTTATGCTTGCCGTAAGTAGCAGCTAAGGCATTCATAAGGTTACGGACGCCATAATTCCCGCCGGATAATTCCCGTAATTTAAGATCCAGGGCTAAGCCAATTAGGGCTCCTTTTTGGTATACATTGCCGTACTCCTGGGAGTACGTTTCGAGTACGCCTTGGCTCATGGTGGTAAAAGGCAAGGTGTCGTTGTAGCGGCTGGCCCCGATAATGTAAGCACGTAATTTATTTAAGTAATCATCCAGCGTAATTAACTTTTGATTTACCTGCACGTGCGTAGCAGCATACTCCGTTACGCCTTCGTACAACCATAAGTGCCGCGACATTTGCGGGTTATTAAAATCAAAATCATGAATTTGCTCCGCGTGAATGCTTAAAGGGGTAACAATATGAAAAAACTCGTGGGCTGCAATACTAACTATTAACTGGGCAATGCGTTCCGGGGCCATTTCGGGCATGTAATAAACCGACGAATACGAATGTTCCAAGGCACCATAGGCCCCGGTTTTATTTGGTTTATCCGATAAGTAAATTAAAAAGGCGTAACGCTCTACGGGTAAGGTGCCGCCTAAGTAATTTTTTTGGGCTTCCAGCGTAGAGCGGATGGTAGTGCCAATGTAGTTGGCTTTTACTACTTTGCTGGGCGAATACACCGAAACTAAAACGTCGGCGCCCCCAATTTTTAAAACGGTGGTATCGGGTACGTTATACATTATCGGCGAATCAACCAGTTCCATGTAATCCGGCACCAGGTAAGTGTCGGCGGTGGGCGTGGTTTTAATAGCCTTTAAAGCCGTGGAACCATAAAAATTTTGGGGTTTTAAAACGGTAACCTCGTAGGGCAGACGCTTCAGGTTATCGAAATAGCCCATAAACCCGTGGTTGTTAATTAAAAAATTTTGATTAGCCTCGATGTTGGTACCCGCCGGTTCAAAAATTTGATGCTCCGCCGCTAAATCCTGAAAAGTATCATCAATCAGATAGGTTATTTTGGCTAGCTGCGTGGCATTTTTTATTCTCCAGCGGTTATCATCCAGCTTTTCGGAAGTAAGCAAACGGTTGGTGTGGTCATATGCTTTAAAATCGGATACGTATCGGCCAAAATTATCTACGGAATACGTGCCGGGTACCATTTTGGGGATGTTGTAAACGGTTTCGGTAGTTTGTAAGGTAGGGGTTTGTAAACTAACCTTAATTTTATCGTCCTGCACCTGAACCAGGTCTATCGTAAAACGATATGAATTGGTAGCCGCCAGTAAGGGAGTAATCAGGAAAGCGAAAAAAACGGCTAAAGCATAATTTTTTTTCATTAATAAAATAATAAGTGAAACAATTAATAAGTTTACTTTCTCGCAGGCGGTAGTAAACCGACAGGAGTTGGGGTGGTTTGTTTTGCGTGGCGGTCAGGTCAGGAACATCTTGCAAGCAGATGCAGTAGAACAAGGAATGAAACAAATGGGTTTTCCCTCACTCAAAGATACACTTTTGTCCGGATTATATTTTTTAAATTTAATTAACGGAGCATCTGATAAGAGCTATACCCGGTAACGCTATTACAAAAACAACCATAAAAGAAAGGCCCTGGCCTGTAATTTGCCTTTTATTTGGAGGCTAAAAACACAAACTATGAATAAAGTAATCTTTGTTTTTTTATTTCTTTTTACTTGTCATTTATCAGTTCAGGCGCAGAAATACCGTACTGCCGCCGGGGTAAGGTTTGGGGGTAATAATTTTGGAATTACGGCGCAACAAAAAATTTTAAAAAAAACAACTATCGAAGCTATTGGGGCTGTTGGCGGCCGCGAAGTAAGCGCCACGGGTTTAGTAGAACAGCATTTTCCGTTACTGGGGCCCGGATTTAATATTTACTTAGGGGCCGGAGCGCACGTGGGCCATTTAAAAGACAATGGCGCCTTTTACGGCGGCGATTTAATTGCCGGCGCCGAGTTAAAATTGCCCATTGCTCCCCTGGTACTTTCTTTTGATTTAAAGCCGACTTTTCACGTAAACCACGAAGAATGGGGTGGGGTAGGAAGCGGTTTCTCTATCCGGTATATTTTAGTTAAAGAGAAAAAAGAAAAGAAAAAGCTGTTTGGTATTTTTAACCGCAAAGATAATGACCGGGATAAGCGCAAGAGTAGAGACGAAGAACGGGGCGGCTGGTTTAAGAAAAAAAAGAAGGTAGAAGAAAAACCAAAAGGATTTTTTAAAAGAATATTTGATAAATAGCTGATTAGAAACCAGGTTAGTTAATGTTTTTAAGGAAAGTGGAGCCAGAATATAAATTTGCAAAACTTTATAGCCCCTGGGCCGGTAAATAGTATACTCTTACTTATAAAATTTAAAAATTATGCCCACCAGCACTTCGTTCGATGAATTACTAAATACCAAACAAAAGAAATTGGCCTTTTTTCAGAATCTGGTTTTGGTAGCCGTAGCCGATAAATATTTAGATAAAGCCGAAAGTGATTTTTTAGTATCTATTGGTCAGAGGTTAAATTTAACGGAAGAAGATACCCGGCCCATCGCCGATAATTTATCTCTTTTAAATTTTATTATACCGGAAGAAGGCTTGCAAAAGACCATGGAGCTGCAAACCTTGGTGATGATGGTGGTGCAAGATGGCCAGGTAGCCGATGCCGAATATAATTTGTGTTTAGATTATGCCCGGCGCATTGGTTACAGCAAAGAAATGCTCGACGATTTTATTAAGCAATTAGGGCAAAACAGTGCCGGATAATAGTTGGTAAGCCCAAAATAAACTAACTCTTACTTACGTACAAAAGCCGGTAATTACCGGCTTTTGTATTTTATGCTTTGGATTGAAGAATAAAGTTGCCTTTGTTTTTAATCAATATAACCTCAATAATTTTAGTGGCTAAGCTTTCGTCCAAATCCAGGGCACTAACTAGGTAATCGGTAATTTCTTTTTCTTTATCTGCCAGAATCCCGTCGGCGAGTAGCAGTTCTACGATTAAAGCAAAAAGTGTAGGCTTGTTTTCAGCTGATACTTTATCTACGCTCCTGTCGATTAATTCTTTGCTGCCCAGTTGTAACTGGCGGGTCATGGCGGTTTTGTAGAGCTCTACGGTATCATGGTTACGGAACAAAGCTTTATATACCATGATCTGAGATAATTTCTCTGTTTCCGCGTTTGATATATCATCATCTACGGCCATGCAACTAAACATAATAGCAATCCAGGCTTCTGCTTCAGATTGCGGCGTGTAAACAACAGTTGGTTGGCTAGGTTTTAAAACCGTATCAAAAAGTCCCATAAGCGTGCATTAATTAAATGTAAATAACTGAAATATTTTAAAAATTTAAAAAATGCCTTTGTTAAAAGTTTTACTTAAAAGAAATAAGGTAAACCCTGGCATTGGCGTTAATAATAAAAAAAGCCCCAGTTACGGGGCTTTTTCGTTTTCTGTTCCTACAAGAGAGCGTTTGGTAGCTTTTACAAGCTTTGGTTTAAAAAAGGTTTATTTAAATGAAAGGTATTGGTAATCCAGAGAAAAAATAAGGCTTCAAATACCAGGGTAAACGGAATAACAGACAAATTTTTAAAAAATAACAAGATGGTCCATTCCGAAGCGGTACTTACTAAAATTTGATGACTGATTAACGTTAAATACAAGCACGTTTCGTAAGCTAATAAGTAAATTAAATAGTTAAAACCGGCCGCTATCAACGAAAAACCAACGCAATTAAAAACAAAGGCCAGCCAATTATTTTTAAAATTTTGCTTGGCAGCCTGCCATTTTAATTTTCGGTTAGGCTTTTGCGTAAATAAGTGTTTTATCCGGGAAAGGCCGCTTTTTACATTGGCTAAACCCAGCGCGTAAACAAACAAAAGTAGCCGGGCCGATTCTATAATTACTTCTAAAACAATATGCGTTACGGAAGTAACTTCGCCAAAGCCACCCAACTGAATTACCCGTCCCAAGCCGGCAATAAAGCCCAACGCCATAATTACCTTAAAATGCTGGCCGATAAAAGAAAAAGAACCGAAAAGCCAGCTTAATTTACCGGAAATACGAAATGGCAGATTCATGGGTATAACTACATTTAGCCGGAAGTTAAACAGCTACTATTTTAAAATTTTAACAAATCAATGCGTTTAAGAGGTAAAAGTAAGGCCGTGCAAAACACGGCCTTACGATAAACACCAACCAACTAATAAAGTATACTAAAAAAAATCTTGCCTTTAATCAGGCTATTATATTATAATTCTATTTCAATTTGTTCTTTGGTTTCTGCCGGTATTTGGGCGGTAGAAACAGATTTATTATTTAATTTGCGCAAGAGCTTGGTCTCCAATTCACTCTTTGCTCTTTCTTCAACACTATTGGTACTCAGCAAAAGCATAAACACCAGTAACAAAGAGCGGGTTTTGAGAGCTTGCATTTCCATTTTTAATCATCTTGGTAAAAAATAAAAATTACGACTCTCTTTGCTTTTTCTGCACACTTCTTAATCAGTTCCTTTGGGGTAACCGATTGCCGTGTAGGTATTAACAAGCTGTTGCCTCGCAAGCATGCAAATACTGCAAGCCAAACTGGGTAATCTGCAAATAAATCCGAGCATCAATGCCTTTTACTTTTATAAAATTCTTCTTCAACAAATATTCGGTTAACTCTCCTGTAAAACTCCAGTCTTTTCCTTGCAAAGCCGGAATAAACTCTACCGCTACAAATTCGTTTTTTAAAGTTTTTAAATGAAAAAGAACCTTTAAAGTTGATGCCATTACGTTAGCCGAAGTACTAAACGACTTATTGGCGTTAGCACCCAACGAAGTAAAAGGGCGATTATCTGGTTTCTGTTTTTCTATTACAACGTTATTTTTATTAACTTCCAAACCTATTGGCTCACAAGCCGAAGATAAACCCAGCGACTTAACAAACTGCGAGAGATCGGCCATATTAACATGGTTCTCCTTAAGCTTATTATAAAGCCAAACTAAAGATTCTTCTTTCACTTCCAATGTTGCCATCTTAGGAGCTGCAGGTGTTGTTTGTTTTTTTTAACGATATAAACTTACTAGCTACTACTGCTGAAAAAAAGGAAATTAAGTGCTTAAAAGTAACATGGATTTTTGCTTTGTAAAATTTTAAAAAAGTGACTTTTATTGCCTTTAAAGCTAATTTTTGAAAGATGATTTGTGGTTTGAAAGTGGGGTTTAGTAACAAAATTTAAATTTTTTTGTTGGTTTTAATTAAAATTAATTGCAGAAAAAAGGCGGGCAGATCTAAAATTTTGGGCAAAAAAAATCCCTCCTGGGAGGGTTTCAAACTTTCCCCGGCGATTACACAAGCCCAGCAGGCTTGTGCAAATCGGTGGGGTTCTTAACAAAAACAAACAAAATTTATGTTTACAATGGCTATGGTTTCCCTAGCCAAAGAATCAAATCAAGTATTTTACTCCGAGCGAAGCGCTTTTACCGGATTAAGCCATGCTGCTTTGGCCGCCTGAAAACTAACCGTGAGCATCGCAATAAGCAACGCGGCAATGCCGGCCAAACCAAAAATCCACCATTGAATAGGTAACCGGTAAGCAAACTCTTGTAACCAGTAATGCATGCCGTACCAGGCTACGGGGCAAGCCAGAATAATGGATATAAACACCAGTAAGGCAAAATCTTTCGAGAGCAAAATAACAATATCGGTTACCGAGCTACCCAGCACTTTGCGAATGCCAATTTCTTTGGTGCGCTGCTCGGCAGTAAAAGAAGTTAAACCAAACAAGCCCAAACAAGCAATCAATATGGTGAGCCCGGCAAAATAACCGAACACGGCCAACATTTTTTCTTCGGAGCGGTATTGCTGGGAAAAGTTTTCGTTTAAAAAATAATATTCCATCGGGTGCTTGGGGTCATAGGTTTTCCAGATAGCTTCTACCGTTTGAATAGTTTCGGGTAAATAATCCGGCTTTAACCGAACCAGTAAATAAACCGGGGGCGTAGGAGCCAAAGCTATAATCAAGGGTTCTATTTGGTGGTGCAGCGAGGTATAATGAAAATCTTTTACCAACCCGATTACCGTACTCGAATCGTATTCGCCCATTACAAGTTTTCTACCCACCGGATTTTTCCAACCTAGCTCCCGGGCTGCTGCTTCATTAATTATATAAGCACCCTTTTTGTCACTTGGGTTATTTTTTAAAAAATTCCGTCCTTCCAATAGTCTTATTCCCATCAAATCTAAAAAGTCGTAGTCCACGAACATGGCGGCCATGGTTTTTTCAATCACGTGGTTTTTTTCTTCTACCTGCACCAATGCCCGCGAGGTGCGTTTTCCCGGAATTTGCACGCTGGTAGATACTTTTTGAACCCGCGGTTGTTTAAGCAGTTCACTTTTTACTTTGGGCAGGTTATTGGTTAGGGTAGTATCGCCGATGGGCACTTCTATTACCAACACTTGCTCTTTGTGGAAGCCTAATTCCGAATTTTTTAAAAATTGCATTTGCCGGTAAACAATAAGCGTACCGCTGACTAATATTAAAGAAATGGTAAACTGAACCACCACTAAGCCTTTGCGGAAGAAAGCATTGCCATGCGGGTTTTTAGCTGTTTTAAGCACATCTACGGGTTTAAACCGCGATAAAAAGAAGGCTGGATAGCTGCCGGCAATTAAACCCACGAATAGAACAATAGCTGCTAAAGTGCCAATAAACGAGAATTGCAAAAAGGCCCCGTGCGTGAAATTTTTACCGGTAAGTCCGTTAAAGAACGGCAGCATAATTTCTACGGCGGCTACGGCCAGCAAAATAGCCAGCAACGTAATAATCACGGATTCGCCCACAAACTGCCAGATAATTTGCGACCGGTGCGCGCCTACTACTTTCCGGAGGCCTACTTCGCGGGCGCGTTTGGTAGAGCGGGCCGTAGCCAGGTTCATGTAATTAATGCAGGCAATTAACAAGATAAATACCGCTACCAGCCCAAAAATATACACGTATGATTTGTTACCCGCCGGCGAAATATCGTAGGTGCGATCCGGGTTTAAATGAATGGCCGCAATGGGTTGCAACATAAATTTTAAACGGGCGCTTACGTTGTATTTCTCCGTCCAGGGGGCTACTTCCTGGTTATACAAGCGGTCGAGTTTTGACTGGAAAGTTTTTTCCTGACGGGGGCTGTCCAGTAAAATGTAGGTAAACCAGTTCATGCCAAACCAACTGTAATTAGCTGAATCAATGGCGCTGTATTTTAATGTCCGTTCTGCCAGAAACATGTTGGCTTTAATGTGGGTTTGCCCCACATCTTTAAAAACGCCGGTTACCACGTGGGCATTTTTACTGAACTGCAATACCTGGCCCAAAGCTTCATCGGCCGAGCCAAAGTATTTTTCGGCTAAGCGGTCCGAAATTACTACCGTGCGCGGGTTTTGCAGGGCCGTATGCGGATTACCTTTTAAAAACTCGTAAGAAAAAATGTCAAAGAACGTACTGTCGGCAAAAAACAAATCTTCTTCGTTAAAAGCTTTGTCTTCGAGCCAAACCGTTTGTTTGCCAATGGGGAGCAACCGGGCTACCTTTTGTATTTCGGGATAAGTTTTTTGCAAAGCTGCGGCCAAAGGCGCCGGCGAACGGGCAAACTTATCTTGCTGGCCCTGCACGTTAATATCGGTTACTACCCGGTAAATCTGGTTGTAATTCTCAAAATGGTGTTCGTAGGTAAGCTCATCTTTTACATAGAAAAAAATAAGAATACACGCCGAAATGCCCGTAGCTAAACCCGCAATGTTAATGGCCGAATAAGCTTTGTTGCGTAATAAGTTGCGTAAAGCTATTTTGAGGTAATTTTTTAGCATAGGCACTTTTGTTGTTTCTGTTTAAAGGCTCCTGGCTTAGCCTAACTTATTAAGATTAGCTCGATTTTTAAATTTTATTAATTTTCCGGCATCTCTTGCAAGTTAAGTTTGAGTCAGAGCAATTTAGAGACAGATCTTAAATTTTTCTTGCGGTGTCGCGCATTATATTTCAGCTTTTGTTATTTGTTCCGGTGATTTGTTGGAGCCAATAAGAATGCCATTTTTTGCTTTGCTTTGATTATGAGTTAATTAGAGTGATTGCTTGTGTGGGGCTAGTTAATTACTGTTCGGAACCGGACATTTATTGCCTGAAAACGGACACTTGGCTGGATATATTAGTATATTTGACTTCCAGATATTTACTAAAACCTTGATTTAGAGTAGGCTATTCTGCTTTAAAAAGGGTGGCATTTTAGTTGTGCTGCCAGTATAAGAAGTTTAGCAATCCCAATACAATCTCTCTAAATTTAGTAATTTTAAAAAAAGAAGAAAATACAACCCTACTTACCAGATTTGCCTGTTTATGGCTAAAACCGACGCAAAAATTTTAATTGTTGATGATCAGGAAGATATCTTAACGGCTGGTCGTATATTTTTAAAACAGCACTTTACCTACGTGCGCACCGAGCCAAACCCCAACCGGATTCCGTATTTAATGCAAAACGAGCATTTTGATGTAATTATGCTCGATATGAACTATTCGGTAGGGGCTACCTCCAGCAAAGAAGGGTTTGATTGGTTAAAAGAAATTCTGGAACGCGACGCCAACGCCGTCGTAATTTTAATTACGGCTTACGGCGACGTAGAAATTGCGGTAAAAGCTTTAAAAGAAGGCGCCACCGATTTTGTGTTAAAGCCCTGGCAAAACGAAAAATTGTTGGCTACACTTTTATCGGCTACGCAACTAAGCAAGTCGAAGAGCCAGGTAAAACACCTCATGGCACGGCAGCAGCACATTACGCAAACCATCGAAAAAAACTACGGCGAGTTTATCGGGGTGTCGCCTACCATGCAAAGGGTTTACCAAACCATTGAGAAGGTAGGTCCTACGGATGCTAATGTTTTAATTTTAGGCGAAAACGGTACCGGTAAAGAGTTAGCCGCCCGGGCCTTGCACCGCCAATCAGCCCGGAGCAACGAAGCTTTTATTAACGTGGATTTAGGTGCCGTGAGCGAAACCTTGTTCGAAAGCGAACTGTTCGGCCACGCCAAAGGCGCTTATACCGATGCCAAAGAAGACCGCGCCGGCCGTTTTGAAACGGCATCGGGTGGTACGCTTTTTTTAGATGAAATTGGAAACCTTACTTTACCGTTGCAGGCTAAATTGCTAACCGCTTTGCAGAGTCGTCAGATTATCCGCTTAGGTACCAACAAGCCTATTCCCATAAACATCCGGTTAGTAAGCGCTACCAATATGCCTTTGCACGAAATGGTAGGGCACGGGCGTTTCCGGCAAGATTTACTCTATCGCATAAATACCGTCGAAATTCACTTGCCACCCTTGCGGGAGCGCAAAGAAGATATTAAACTGCTGGCGGAGCATTTTCTGAGTAACTATCGCCGCAAATACCAGAAACCTAACCTGGAGCTGGACAACGAAACTTTAAAAAAATTAACCCAATACCATTGGCCCGGTAACATTCGCGAACTCGACCACGCCATTGAACGGGCCGTGATTATGAGCGATGATAAAGTTTTACAAATTTCGGATTTTGGCTTTGCGCCTGCACCCGTTAGAAATGAAGCCAACCTGGACGGCGATTTAACCCTAGATGCTTTAGAAAAATTAATGGTGCAAAAAATGCTGGCGAAATATGCCGGCAATATAACGCACGCCGCCCGCGAGTTGGGCATAACCCGTACGGCCCTTTACCGCAGAATAGAGAAGCATGGTTTATAATAATTTTCGTGCCCGGCTGCTTCTTAAAATTGCCAAACTGGTTTTTACCATATGTTTGCTCGCCTTTGTGGTTATTTACCAGCAATGGTATGTTTCGGGATTTTGCCTGGCCTTAGTTATCGCGGCTCAGTTTTATTTTTTAGTAGAGTATGTAGAGCAAACCAACCGTGAATTAACTCGGTTTTTTAGTGCTATCCGGTACTCCGATTTTACCCAACGCTTTGCACCCGAAGGTAAGAACCCTACTTTTAAACTTTTGTACCACGAGTTTAACGAAGTTATAGAAGCTTTCCAGCGAATAAAAGCCGACAAAGAAGCCAATCATTTGTATCTGCAAACCATTGTGGAGCACATGAGCATCGGCATTTTAATTTTTAACGCCGCCGGCGAAGTAAAACTGTTAAATAAAGCCGGCAAGGAATTGTTGCGCACGCCTTATTTAAAAAGCATAAAAGCGCTGGAGCGGATTAGTTTAGAATTATTGACTACCCTGTACACTCTGGAAACCGGCGATAGCAAACTGGTTTCGATCAGTCGCGAAGATGGATCGGTGTCGCTGGCTTTGCGGGCTACGCAGTTGCAGTTACAAGGCGAATTATTAAAAATTATTTCGCTGCAAAATATTCGGTCCGAGATGGAAGAACAGGAGCTAGAAGCCTGGCAAAAACTCATCCGGGTATTGTCGCACGAAATTATGAATTCTATTACGCCGGTTGTTTCGTTGGCATCCAGTATTCACGACCTGGTAGCCCAGGATTTAATTACCCAAACGGCGGGTGGCCACTTAGCCGTGGACGAAGAAGTTATGAGCGATGTGCAAACCGGTTTGCTTACCATTGAAAAACGCAGCGAAGGTTTGCTGCATTTTGTGCACGATTACCGCCGACTGGCGCGGGTACCCAAACCAAACTTAAAACCGGTGAAGGTGAAAACCTTGTTTGAGCAGCTCGATACCTTAATGCGCACCGAAATGGGCTTTCACCAGGTAGAGTTTTCATTGTATGTACCTAAAGAAGACATGGAAATATCGGCGGATGCCGAGTTGATTAGCCAGGTACTGATTAATTTGGTAAAAAACGCCATGGAAGCTTGTTCTGGTTGCGAAAACCCTCGGGTAGAAATTTACGCTTATTACGATGCCATGGAAAATAACCGGGTGCGCATTGAGGTAAAAGACAACGGTCCCGGCATTCCGGAAGAAATTATTGATAAAATTTTTATTCCTTTTTACACTACTAAAAAAGAAGGGTCGGGTATTGGTTTAAGCTTGTCGCGGCAGATTATGCGCTTGCACCGCGGCACTTTGCGGGTAAGTAGTTCGGCGGGTAAACAAACCGTATTCTCGTTGTTGTTTTAGTTGCAGATTTTAAGGTGCCGCATACAGATAGCTTCTTCAGGTTTTTAATATCAGAAACGAACTTAAATTATTATCTTTCTTTAGATTAGCTCGAAAAGTAATTTTTTACGATTTCGTCGAGCATTTCTACAGTTAATGGCTTGCGCCGAAACCCGGCTATCTCGGCAATTCCGTTTGCTTTCTTTTCGTCGTCGTAATTTACTGAAGCGGTCAAAATAAAAATTACAGGCGGATTATTGTTGCCGGATTCTATTTTTTTATACTCATCAATAAAATCCCAACCCGTTAGGCCAGGCAAATTCAAATCAAGAAAAATAAGTTCTGGTTTATCCTGTTCGGCGTAATCCGGGCTTTTCCAGTAGTTTAAAGCTTCTTGAACCGTTTCGGCTACCTCGATATTTCGGGTTAACTGGGTCTTGTTTAGAGTACGTTTATGTAAAAAATTAGTAGTCGCATCATCGTCAATTAACAAAACGTTTAATTTTCTACTCATAGTAATGTATTTAAATAACAGGTAACTTAAAACGAAAAATACTGCCTCCTTCCGGATTTGGTTCCACCCAAATTTTACCTCTGTGTAACTCTACAATTTTCCGGCAATGTGCCAGCCCAATACCGGTACCTTCGTACGCAGTTCGGGAGTGCAACCGGTGAAAAATAACAAATATTTTCTCCTGAAATCGGGCATCAATTCCAATGCCATTATCAGCAACCGAAAATACCCAGTAATTGTTATCTTGTAGGGCAGTAATTCTAATCTGCGGAGAAATATTTTTCTTACGAAACTTTATTGCATTACTAATAAGATTCTGAAACAATAATTTAAGTTCTAATCCATAGGCCGGCAGTTCAGGAAGCGGACTACTGGTAATAATAGCTTGGTTTTCCTGAATGTACGTTCTTAAATCGGCTAAACATTCTTGCAAAATAATATTACAATCAACTTTTTCCAGCAGTTTATCTTTCCCCAGGCGGGAGTATTCCAGCAGACCGGTTATTAAAGCGCGCATTCTTACCGCAGATTGCGATAAAAAGCCGAGGTAAATGGAGGTCATTTCGTCCATGTCGCCTTTATTTTGTTGTTCCAGATCAGCGACCACGGTAGTAATCGTACGCAAAGGTTCCTGAAGGTCGTGGGAAGTGATAAAGGCAAATTGCTCTAATTCGTGGTTTTTGTCCTTTAAGGTTTCAATAAGTTGTTCCATTTTAGTGCTTTCTTCTTTTAGTTGCATCTGCAGGTACGCTTCCTGAGTTATTGTTTTCTGTAAACCCTTAACCAGCATATCCAACAGCGCTACACAAACTACATTCAAACAAATAAGATTAGAAGAAACTGCTATCCAGGATTCTGCAGTATATAACTGCGTTAAAGAAGAATTTAGCAGCTTATAATGAATAATGAGAGCAAAAAGAACGCAGATTATTAAATTAAGGCCAATACTTTTGTAGGCAACAGACACCGGGAAAATAAGCGCCGTAAAAATTGTTATGGTTAACAGATACAATAAGCCAGGCCCAAAAGAACCCAAAAACAGAAGCAATATCACGGCCAGCAAGTAAAGCATGGCCATAGCTAAAACTTTCCGGGTAGCTAAATTTAGGCTTCTATGAAAAGCTATCAGAACAAAAGAAAGTGCCGTTACAATATCAACAATAGCTAAAAACCATAAACCTTCTTTTAAAGACAACCATACACCCGGAATTAATGCTACTAAACTTACCGGTAAAAAATATACAATGGCATTTGTAAACACTTTATCGCGCCAGTAAGCCAAATCTTCTATTTCTGGCTTATTCTTACCTAGTAAATTTTCTTCCGTAAATTGTCTGTATTGCAGCCAATAACTCATTTAAATCTTAATTTATATAGACGCAAGTCCTTAATGCTGCGCTAAATTAATGTTAATATGCTATCGAAAAATTATATTTAAAATAATTAAGTTTTTTGAAAAAGGCAGATTCTACAGGGTAAGTTTTAGTTCGACAAATCTATTTAAAAAACAAGATACGGGGGAAGATTCCAGAGTTTTTCTCAAACCAGGTGGCTTGGGCGCTTCTCGGCTTCATACTTTTGTTTAGCAGGATGATTCAAATATAGTAAGGGGATAAAATTAAAAAAGTGCAATAATTAAAGCCGTTAATTTGATTGAGTGCCGTAAACAAAAATAATCAAGCATTGTGGAAGCTCCTTCAGGTCTAATTGAAATCAGAAAATTAAATGAAAGCAAGTTTTGGTTTCCGGGGCGCCAGGAGAGATTAGTTTTATTTTATTAGTCCGCTATCATCACTTACAAGAGTATTGCTTGCGTTTTATTACTGCGGCAAATGGGCTAATTAACAATTTTTAAAAAAATAGATTTTCCCGGATTTTAGATTTAAAAATTGTCCTTCGGGAGCAATACTTTTGTTTCCGAGAGCTGATAAAAAATACTATCCTTTTTCCGGAAGCTTTTTTGCAAATTCCGGCAAATTGTTTTTTCCTCTGTTTTTAAATTTATTACATTTGGTAAATGTTGCTGGCTCTACACTATGCAACATTTGCTACCTGTTGCGCAATAATCTGATTGAGTTGATGCGCTGGAACAACCCCCGACTGACGCCACAAAATACGCCCCTGATAAAACAAGATTAGCGTGGGAATGCCCTGAATCTGATACTGCTGCGCCACTGCCTGATTATGATCTACATTAATTTTAATTACCTTTACTTTGCCGGAGTGGTTTTTAGCAACCTGTTCAATAATGGGTGCCATGGTTTTACAAGGACCGCACCAATCTGCGTAAAAATCAACTAAAACCGGCATGCCGGGAGCCTGTATTAATTCCTGAAATGATTTTTTAGGCATAGGTTTAAATAATTATTTTAAAAATTCTTTTGAGTTTACGGCTTCTTTATTTTACTGGTTTTAAAGCAATCAGGTTAGCCGAAATAGTTTAATAATACCTGTTGATTTAACTGCTTTTTGCTATTCAAAAAATGATAACCAACTTATAATGCGGCATGAAAAAAACTGTAGCTGTTTTTGCCTTTTTACTCGGGTTGTTTTTCGTTTACCGGTCAGGCCGGGCGGGTAATCTGTATCCGGATCAACCGCCCAAAACTAAAACTACCATTGTGTACCTGGTGCGCCACGCCGAAAAAAGTACAACTAATCCCGACGATAACGACCCTGACCTGACGCCGGCAGGTTACGCCCGGGCCAAAGCCTTACAAAAGCATTTGCAAAATATTCCAATTGATGTTTTTCTATCTTCGCCGTACAAGCGTACCCGGTTAACCTTAACCCCGTTAGCTGCCGGGCGCGAAATTGGCACTTACCCGGCGCATGGCTACACCGCTTTAAAAAAACTAATTACCGGTAAATACGCGGGCGAAACCATTATAGTGGCGGGCCACAGTAATACTTTACTAGATATTATTGAAACCTTTGGTGCCGCTAAGCCGGTGCGGGCTATTAGCGATTCTAAATACGATTATATTTTTAAATTAACCTTGCGGCCGGGCAAAAAAGCCAAAGTAGAAACGGCCACTTTCGGACAGCCTACAACGTAAGTGCAGAAATGTAAAAATTTAAAAATTAATACCATGCCGTTAATTTAACAGCCAGTCGCCAACACAAATTAGGAGCCTTTACCTTAATGTGATTGCCTTAATCCAGTAATGAAAGTGATGGCAAGGACAACCGAAAAAGCCCCTAACTCAGATTAGTTAAGGGCTTTTTCGGTTGCCAGTAAGGCTTAGTTTAATCGAAAATTTTTTAAATTTTTTGGAATAAGCGGGTGCCGGTCCAATAATAAAGCTTGTTGCACGATTAGGGTAATAATTACGATAACGGCAATTTGTAAATTGCTTAAAATTCGGGCGTTGCCTTGTATGGCATCGGAGCTATGCAATAATTCTTTGCCCACTTTAATCTGAATATCGCTGAGTAAAACCAGTTCTTGGTGAATGGCTTTAAAAATCCAGGCAATTTCCTGGGTGTTTCTGCCAGATAGGGGCGGGTTACTTAATAATCGCTGCTCCAGGGCATTATAGCGGTTCATGTTTGCTTTAAACGCTTGCAACCGCCGGCTTTCTTCATCTACCAGGTAAGTAGTTTCAAATTTCTGAATGGTAGAGTCGATTTGCCTGGTATAAGCCGCTAGCTGCCGGGTTGTTGCGGCTTTTTGCTCAACGGAGGGGTGGAGCAGGTATTGGTCCAGAATAAACCTTTTATTGTACATTAAATCGTTCATAAAGAAAAGTTCGGAAGCTGGAATCAAACGGTCTTTGTAAATAGAAGAAACCGAACTGTTCATATCTTTCATTAAACTTTTCTCGATAAAACTGCTACCCAGCACAATCAGTACCACTACCATCAGGAGCAAGGCGGGTTTGGCTTTGTTATGAATTTTATATAACATCTTCATGAAAATTTCCTTTCTTCGTTGCTTTTCTAATTTACTAAAAATTTTTCAGATTTTAAGTATATAAAAGGAGAAAGGACCCGGTTTCATTTAGAAAACTACAGAATTTTTAAAAATTTTATTTTAACGCTATGTAAATTCTTATGCAGGGCAACAGGAGTAACCAGGTAAAATCTTGCTAAACGAAATAAATGAAATTGGCCTTGTAGCAGCTGTTTATTGGAGATTGAGAGCGTTTTTATTTAGCAGACTGGCCGTAAACCGCAATAATAATAGCCCCACCGGCCATTAAAAGGCCACCCAGAATAATGGGCCAATCTACCCGTTCTTTTAAAAAAATGGCCGCAAAAAGAATAGCAAAAACTAAAGACAAGCGTTCCAGCGGGGATACCCGCGAGGCATCGCCCAGCTTTAAAGCATAAAAAGCCAGTAACGACGAGATGCAGGTTAATACGCCCGCAATCCCCAAAAACAACCAGGTGCGGCGTTCAATTTGCGTTACGTGCGATAGGTTGCCCTGAAATGTGACTACTCCCCACGAAATTATCAAAATGAATATGCCCTGAATAGCAAAAACCAAACTGGAATCTACGTTTTTAATGGCGGCTTTAGATAAGGTAACTACAATAGCAGAAGTAAGAGCGGCTAGCAAAGCAAAAAGAATCCACATAAGCAGGTTATATAATCTTAAAAAGAATAGCGGGGTAAATGGTTAATCTAGAATATGTTCTAACGGCACCCGTTAGAGTAAGTTGTAGGTTTAAGGCTTCCAGTCAAAATAAGATAAAACCTTGTTGCCTTGTAAAGCATGTTATCCCAGTATTGTTTCGTTCTACCGGTTGGGTTAACGCGTGTAACCGGGAGCAGTGGCACGCTTTACGGGTTTGAAAAATTAATTTTTTAAAAATTTAAATTTTTAAGCTGGATATTCACCCTCGGTTCTCTTTTCATTATTTTGATTTTTTAAAAATGCCGGTTTTTAGCGCAGATATCTGGTGGGTAGTTGGCTTTTTAATTTTAGGCATGTGGCTGAGCGTAGTTACCCGAAAACTAACGGTGGCTGGCGCTTTTACCGGGGGAGCTTTGGGCATAGCCATTTTCCTGGGAACTGGTTACGTGGGCTTAATCATGCTGGGTGTTTTTTTTGTGCTGGGTACCCTGGCCACTTCCTGGAAATTAAAATACAAACAAAGTCTAGGACTGGCCGAGTTAAACAAAGGCCGTCGGACGGCGGGGCAGGCTTTTGCCAATGGGGGAGTAGCGGCCATTATGGGCTTGTTAGCCTGGGTTTTCCCGGAGCACGCTACGGTATACCGGGTTATGTTGGCCGCCGGTTTTGCCGCTGCTACCGCCGATACGCTTTCGTCGGAGTTGGGCAACGTGTATGGTCGTCGGTTTTACCACGTTCTTACGGGTAAAAAAGCAATGCGGGGCCAAAATGGGGTAATTAGTTTGCAGGGTACGCTTTTGGGTATTTTGGGAAGTGGTATTATTAGCGCTATTTACGGATTTAGTTTTGGTTGGGGCACTCCGGTGCTTGGCATTGTAGTGGCAGGTACCATCGGCAACTTCTTCGATTCTATTTTGGGAACTACTCTGGAAAACCGAGGTTGGCTGTCGAATAATGCCGTTAATTTTTTAAATACCTTGGTGGGCGCCTTGGCCGGTGGGGCCTTTTACCTGCTTAGTTAAATTTAAAATTTAAAAACAGACTATTCCTTTAAACAGATTAGCATCTGTAATTCTACTTCCAAATTACTCCTAAACTTTATGCTGGTTAATGCTGTTAATTAAAATAACAGTAGCTGGAAATCCGGGAGCGGCTTTAATTTTAAAAGAATAATTAAAATAAAAGCTTAAGCTAATGCCCGCTGGTTTTTCCCAGCAGAGTTGTTAATCAGTGAAGAAATTAAATTTTTTAAAAAATTTATTTAGAAAAATGACACAGTCGAAAAAACTTTCGGAAATACCCGTTTCGGTGCTGGATTTGGTGCCTGTTTTGGCCGGACATACGCCCGCTGATTCGTTCCGGAATAGTTTGGAATTAGCCCAGGCCGCTGAACGCTTGGGATATAAACGATATTGGATGGCCGAGCACCACAATATGGTAGGCATTGCCAGCTCGGCTACGGCCGTATTAATTGGGTATATTGCCGGAGGTACTTCTACCATCCGAGTAGGTTCCGGGGGGATTATGTTGCCGAACCATGCCCCCTTGGTGGTAGCGGAGCAGTTTGGTACGCTGGCTTCGTTGTACCCCAACCGCATTGATTTAGGCTTAGGCCGGGCTCCCGGCTCCGACCAACTTACGGCTATGGCCTTGCGGCGCAGTTTAACCGGTTCGGTCAATGATTTTCCGGATAACGTGGAGGAGCTGCGCACGTATTTATCCAACGATAACAGTACCTCGCCGGTGCGGGCCATTCCGGGCGAAGGCTTAAATGTGCCCCTTTATATCTTAGGTTCTAGCACTTTTGGCGCCCAGTTAGCCGGCCTGATGGGTTTGCCTTACGCTTTTGCCAGCCATTTTGCGCCTACGTATTTACAAGCAGCTTTACAAGTGTACCGCGAAAACTTCCGGCCCTCCGAAAGTTTAAAAGAACCCTATGCCATGGTGGCCCTTAATGCCATTGTCGCGGATACCGAACAAGAAGCGCACCGGTTAGCTACCAGTTTGTATGCTTCTTTTATTAACGTAATTCGCGGAAAATCGCAGCCTTTGCAACCCCCCGTTGATAACATGGACGATATTTGGGATGCCAATGAGGCTTACGCGGTACAACAAATGCTCCGTTATTCTTTCGTGGGTAATCCGGAGCAGGTAAAAGAAAGCTTGCAATCCTTTGTGGATAGCACCCAAGCCGATGAACTGATTATTTCGTCGCACATCTACGACCAGGCCGCCCGCGTTCGTTCTTACGAATTAATTGCCGAGTTAAAACAGGAACCGGCCAGCGTAACTATTTAGAAGTTGGATGTTGGATGATAGACATTAGATGTTAGATATTAGGGTTTAGTATTGATGATTATTGAACATCAATGTGTTGAAGCTTATCAGCCTATATAAAACTAGAAGCAACCTTCGCCTTTGGGGGTGTCTCCACCACCAAAACGGGATAGCTCCTCAAAATGCTACTCGCTCCTAATTGGTAGCTTTAATTATTCAATTTTAGAATGCTTAACAGATTCAGTATAAAACAGACCCGATAAGTAAGTAGTTTAAGTGCGATAATTTAAATACTTTGTCGCTGTAGAAATTAGAAAATTTAAAAAAGCAATCCGGATTAATGCGCCGGATTGCTTTTTTGTTTTCAACCATTTCCTTCCGAAAACGATTTTGTTGAGGCATAAAGTAGCATTCCGGTTAAATTATGTGGATGTAAAAATCTATTTACTGCCGGCAAAAGGCCGAACAATAAACCGGATTCCTATATTTGCAAAAACAACGAGTTCCCATGACACCAGAAGCAAATTTCGAAAAATTAGGATTATCCTTACCTCCCGCTCCCAAACCTTTGGGGGTTTATAAACCTTTATTACTAGATGGTAAATATTGCTACGTTTCCGGCCACGGTACCGTGCAACAAGATGGTTCTTTGATTATCGGCCGCATTGGTCAGGATTTTACGCCCGAAGAAGGAAAACTGGCGGCACGGCAAGTAGGCTTGGCTATTCTGGCTACTTTAAAAGAAAATTTAGGCAGTTTAAACCGGGTTAAACGGGTTATCAAAGTTTTAGGAATGGTTAATTGCGTTTCCAGCTTCGAGCGACATCCGTTTATTATTAATGGCTGCAGCGAATTGTTCGCCCAGGTTTGGGGCGAAGAAAACGGCATTGGCGTGCGTAGCGCAGTAGGTATGGGCTCGCTCCCCGATAACATTCCCGTAGAAATTGAAGCTTTATTTGAACTGCACTAATTTCATCGGATTTTAAAAGCTTTGGCGGAAAGATCAGAAATGTAAAATTTTAAAAATTTACGATTTTATCTTTCCTCAGCGTTTATTTTTTAAACTCCATACGGTGCCAGAGCCTTTTTTAACGAGCAACGACTAACCAACAACGAAAAAAGATAACCATGAGCATCCTGCCTGAAACTGACTCCCAGCCCTGGTACCCGGTTACCAACATGGATACTGTTGATACGCCCGCTTTGCTGGTTTATGCGGAACGGGTAAAACAAAACATTCAGTTGCTCAAGAGCATGGTTCCGGCTGTAGCATGCTTGCGCCCGCACGTGAAAACGCATAAAATGTTGGAAGTTAGCCAACTATTGCTGGATGCCGGCATTACCAAATTTAAATGCGCCACCATTGCCGAAGCCGAAATGTTGGCGCAGGTGGGAGCGCCGGATGTGTTGCTGGCTTATCAACCCGTTGGGCCCAAAATATACCGATTGCTGTTACTGGTGCAAAAATATCCCAACACCAAATTTTCGTGTTTGGTAGATAACGAGACCATTGCCCAAAGCATTGCCATTACGTTTGACCGGGAAAATTTAACCTTACCGGTTTATCTGGATTTAAATGTGGGTATGAACCGGACCGGCATTGTTCCCGGACCGGAAGCTTTTGCTTTGTACCAGGCTTGTAGTCAAATGGCGGGCATTGAACCCGTGGGTTTGCACGCCTACGACGGGCATTTGCGCCAACCCGATATCACCGACCGGAAAGTTGCCTGCGATAAAGCTTTTGAACCCGTATTGCAATTAGCCGACCAAATTGAAACGGCGGGTTATCCAACTCCTGTTATTGTGGCCGGGGGCACACCTACTTTTCCCATCCATGCCCAGCGGCCGGGAGTAGAATGCAGTCCGGGTACGTTTGTGTTCTGGGATTACGGGTATAGCACTACCTTAACCGAGCAACCGTTTGTATACGCTGCTTTGGTGGCTACCCGGGTAATTTCCCGGATTGATGACCAAACGCTTTGCCTGGATTTAGGCCATAAAGCCATTGCCGCCGAAAATCCTTTACCTCGGGTTATCTTTTTGAATGCGCCGGAGGTTAAGCCCATTTCGCAAAGCGAAGAACATATGGTGGTGCAGGTACCTGCGGGCAATAATTACCAGGTGGGCGATGTTTTTTACGGCATTCCGGTGCATATCTGCCCCACCTGTGCCCTCCACGACAAAGCCTACGTGGTCGAAAATAACCAGGTAAAAACCACTTGGGCAGTTGTTTCGCGTAACCGGTTTATTACCGTGTAAGTTAATTTAACTAAACCTAAAATGTTTATTGCTGAGGTTTAAACTCAAAAATCTATTTATAGCTAAACGCCCTATTACGGAAATTTAATTTTTTAAAATTTAACAAAACCAGCTACTTATTACAAGTCGGAAGCTATTTCAAATATAAAAAACAACTAACGCTACCAACACCATGTTTACCATAGATGCGCACCTCGACCTGGCCATGAACGCTTTGGAATGGAACCGGGATTTGCAACAACCCGTAACTGCTATCCGCGAACGCGAACAAGGCAAAACCGATTTACCCGATCGTGCGAAAGGTACGGTGTCTTTCCCGGAGTTGCGCCGCGGTAACGTAGGTCTGGTAGTAGCCACCCAAATAGCCCGCTACGTAGCCCCGGATAACTCTTTGCCAGGCTGGCATTCGCCAGAGCAAGCCTGGGCGCAAACTCAAGGGCAACTGGCCTGGTACCGCGCCATGGAAGAAGCCGGGGAGTTAGTTTCTATTACCGATTTAGCTGGCCTGGAAAATCATTTACAAAACTGGGCCTTACCCGATAGCTCCGATTCTAAAAAGCCGATTGGTTATATTCTGAGCTTGGAAGGAGCTGATTCTTTAGTAACGGTGGGGCACTTGGAAAGAGCCTGGCAACGTGGTTTACGCGCCGTTGGTCCGGCCCATTACGGTCCGGGCCGCTACGCCAATGGCACCGATGCTACCGGCCATTTACAAGCGCCGGGTAAAGATTTACTTCGCGAAATGGAACGATTAAACATTATCCTGGATGCCACCCACCTCTGCGACGATGCATTTTGGGATGCCCTGGATGTATTTTATGGTCCGGTTTGGGCTAGCCACAACAATTGCCGCAGCCTGGTTAACCACAATCGCCAATTCAGCGACGAGCAATTAAAGGAATTAATTTCCCGGGGTGCCGTAATCGGAGCTGCTTTTGATGCTTGGATGCTGGTACCTAACTGGCAGCGGGGCCAGTCTACACCGCAAGAGATGCATTGTTCTTTAGAAACCGTACTGGACCATCTGGATCATATTTGCCAGTTAGCCGGTAATGCCAAGCACGTTGGGATAGGATCAGATTTAGATGGTGCTTTTGGCCGGGAACAAAGCCCCTACGACCTGGACACCATCGCGGATCTAAATAAAATTCCGGATTTACTCGCTAAGCGTGGGTATTTACCCGAGGATATTCAAAATATTATGCACGGCAATTGGCTGCGGTTTTTGCGAAAGGCTTGGGCTTAATTTTTAAAATTTTGCCTTTTATTTAGCGGTATTGTTTAACCCCTCCCCCTGCGGGACCTCCCCTAAAAACAGGGGAGGAGATGCCGCTATTCATTTTTTCTTGTTTCGTTTTCAGCAGCGATAAGATGTAGCAGTAGGAACGTGCCGCGGCACGTTCCTACTGGAAAGGTTCACTGATGCCAGGAAGCTTGAAAAGACTCCAAAGAACAGCCGCTACTCCTGGAATAAATCAGCTTTAATACTGTCCATAATCCACTAACTTATATTATTTTGAAAGAACCGCTTCGGTTGTTATTAATTCTTCTATATTTCTGGAAACTTCTTCTGAAATTAAGATGAGTACAACAAAGCAACTCCAACGGTCGCTGGGGCTTCGGTTAGTAATTGTGGTAGTTATTGGGAACATTATTGGTTCGGGCGTTTATAAAAAAGTAGCTCCCATGGCCAATGAGCTGCATTCGTCCGGTTGGATTTTAATTTGTTGGGTGCTGGGAGGAATTATTACGCTGTTTGGGGCGCTGAGTAATGCGGAGGTGGCCGGTTTATTAGCCGACACGGGCGGCGAGTACTCGTATTATAAAAAAATCTATAACCGGTTTTTTGCCTTTATTTTTGGCTGGTCGTTGTTTACCGTTATTCAGACGGCTTCCATCTCGTCGCTGGCTTATGTTTTTGCCCAATCTTTAAGCAGCATCGTAAACCTGCCGCCTTTGTTACCCGATTTAGCCCAGGTAAATATCGCGGAAGTGTTTTATCCGTTCGCTGACTTAAACGTAAAAGTAACGGCCATTATTTTGATTTTACTGCTTACCTGGCTCAATACCAAAGGCATTAAAACGGGGGCCAACGTGAGTACCGGTATATTAGTTCTGGTTTTCACGGGCATTTTAACCATCGTGCTTTTTGGCATCAGCAGCAACGCGGCTAACCTGGTACAACCTTTTCAATTAAGTACGACTACCGGACAAGCGGTTACCGTAAGTTCCGTATTTACCGCTATGTTGTCGGCGTTTTGGGCTTATCAAGGCTGGGCGGCCATTGGGTATGTGGGCGGCGAAGTGAAAGACGCAAACCGCACCATTCCGCGAGGTATTGCTATTGGCGTGTTACTCATTATAACTATTTACTTATTGGTTAACGCCACGTACTTATCCGTTTTGTCCATTCCGGAATTAACGCAGATACACCAGGCAGGTAACCAGATTGCGGCGGTAGAAGCCGTGCGGAGTTTCTGGGGCAGTAAAGGGGCAGTATTTATTTCGGTGCTGATTTTAGTGACTACCCTGGGCTGTACCAATGCTACCATTCTGGCGAGTTGCCGCACGTACTTTGCCATGGCCCGCGAAGGCTTATTTTTTAAAAATGTAGCTAATTTAAACAAAGAAAACACACCCGCTAATTCGTTGTGGTACCAATGTGTATGGGCGTGTATGCTGGTGTTATCCGGCTCTTTCGACCAGTTAACCGATATGATTATTTTTGCCGTATTTATTTATTACGGCGCTACTACCTTGGGCGTATTTATTCTGCGGCGTAAAATGCCCGATGCCCACCGCCCTTACCGGGTGTGGGGCTACCCCATAGTACCCGCCGTTATGATATTGTTTTGCGCGGTGCTGGTGCTCAATACTTTTTTCATCCGACCACGGGAGGCAGCTATTGGTTTGATATTGATGCTTACGGGCGTGCCTTTATACTGGTATTTTACCCGCCGGCAAACGCAAAAAATCCAGGAGCTAAACAACTAGGTTTGTTAAGCTCCTGGTTAATTAAATTTTTAAAATTTATAAGTTCTAAGCACCTGTTTAGAGGAAATCAGCGCGCTTTTTAATAAGTAACTACCGGTTTAGGTTTACGCAGGGCATCGAGGCTCCAGATACCAGCACCGTGCGCAGCAATGTATAAGAACAAAAAGCAGTATAACATGGCCAGTTCGCCCTGGTTCAGCAACGGAATGGGGCCTTTGGGGAAATGAGCCATAAAGAAAGCGGCCGCCATTTGCCCGCAGGCAATAAAAGCGGCAATGCCGGTAAATAAACCAAAAGCAATCATTAAACCACCTACTAACTCTACTACGCCGGCAAATCCCATCATCGAAGCCAGGGGCATGGACGTTCCATCGCCGGGCCAACCCAACAACTTTTGGGTGCCGTGCATGGCAAACAACAAACCGGAAACAATTCGTAAAAGCGCAAAGAAATAAGGGGCAAAATTACCTAAGATTCTAGTCATGGCTTTAAGGTTTATTTTACAACATTTGATTTAAAATCAGCTTATTTCAAAAACAAGGGCAATAATGGTTTATTAACGAGGCTAAGTGCCAGAAAGTTAATATTTTAAAATTTTCTTAAAATGCAGAGTGGTAGCATTTGCCTAGTTTAAGGACTGCTATAGATAGTTAAGGCTTTATCTGGTAAAGGTATAAGCCCACCAGATGAGTACGCCTTGCAAGGGTAAGCGCAGCCAGGTCAGCCACCAACCGGGCCGGTGCTGTTCGGTAAATTGCAGCGCCATTTGCACGTTGGCCGGGAATACTGCTATTAATAAAGCAATAATCAGCCAGGCCGCTACAGGGCGAGTGCCAGCGGGTAACAACAAAAGTCCGAACAGTATTTCACAGGCGCCACTAGCCAGTACCAGAAATTTATGCGCCGGGAGCCAGGGGGGCATAATGCCCATATACATGCCCGGTCGGAGAAAATGTAAAATACCGGCTCCCACGTAAATTAAAGCCATGATATAAAGGGATGCCTCTCGCATGATTCTTAGTAACAAATACCAATACGTATTTATTATCCATAAACTACTTAAGTAGATTTTGGTTGATTAGGCTTAAAAATTATAGAATGTTTATCAGCGTAGGAGATCTAGAAGTTAGTTAAAGGTTGTCTGATAGCGCAATTTTAAAATTTTAAATTTTTACATTAAAGCACAATGGGTTACAATAAAACAAAACCGGGAACTTACCCAGCACCCTAGCGCTGGGAAGTCCCCGGTAAGTAAAGCCAACGAAAATTTTGTTTCGCTAGCTTAAGCTGTTCCTAATGGGTTTGTATGAAGAGCGAAGTTTTAATTTAAATCTTTACACGGCGTTAGTTTTTCGGCAATTAAATTATTTAGAGCTGATTCAAGAGATGAACCAAACTGGTTCCGGTTGCCGCAGTTACAAATATAGGCCAGCGGATTTGCATCAATAATGCTGTTTTTTAATTCCTCCAAACTGGGCGCTTGCGGCAAAGCGGCATATTGTTCAAAGGTGTAACTTGTAAAAGCCACGTATTGGTTGATGCCCTGGTTATCGAGTAAGTACCCGTCGGTTAGTAAAGTAGGTTTAACGCGGTTGCCTTTTTTGGCTATGTCCTGAGGGTGCGGATAAGCCGCAATGCCCGTTTTGTCAGGAGTTAAGATTATGGCTACCTGGTTGGTGTAATCTTGCCGGGTTTTATACACTAGGGTGGGCGGCCCCGCCGAAAAATCAAGTGGGGTGGCTTGAGTTGCGTTTTGGGTCATACTGGGTTTAGAACTCTGGCAACTGCTGGCTACCAAGGTAGCCAGCGTTATAAGCAAAGCTAATCTCATTGCTTCACAATTTTTTGCATCTGGTAACCGGTTTTGGTTTGCGTGCGCAGCATGTAAATACCGTTGGGCAAATGCGAAATATTAATTTCAGTGGTATTCTTTGGGATGCTGAGCATCACTTTACCGGTTAAATTAAGCAATTCGTAGTTAGTGTATTCTTTTTTGGCCTGCAAATGCAAGGTACCGGAAGTAGGGTTAGGGTAAGCCTGTACCGCTAAATCTTGGTAATTATCGTCTTTGGTGCCGGTGGGTAACAATTGTTTTACGGTGATATCTAAAGCATACGTACCGGTTTCGCCCTGAAAATACGGTGATACTGAGGCGTAGATAGTTTTACCGCCTTCTACTTCTACGGTTTCCATTTCCTGGTCGTAGGCTTCGGTCCAGTTTTCACCATCCGGTGACATGGTAAAGAGCACGTCGTTGGTATAGGTTTGGTTATCGGTAGAGCCATACGAATCGTTTACCCGCGCCGAAATTTCGTATTTGCGGCCGGCCGATAGTTCAAATTTGTAATAATCGTAATCGGTACCCACGTGAATGTTGGCTTGCGAAGTAATGATGCGGGCCGTGTTGCCCACAAAATTTAAGGTCAGCGGTGTGGCTTCGGCTACCGTATTGTTGTTTTCGTACGCGTCGCCACCAATAGGGGCTGCCTGCACCACTACTTTAATGGGGTTTACAAAATTTTTGGAACCGGTTATGCGCCAGTTATCGGTTTCGTTGTAATGCAATACGGCCAGCAAGTAGGTGCCCGGTTCCACATCCAGTTTCTCGTTTTCAAAAACAATTTCGCCCGATTCGCAATTGTAGCATAGTTGGTTTAATTGTTTTTGCCCGATTTCAAAGGCGAAATCGCCTTCCAGGTCGTACAGGTTCACGGCCATAATGCCGGTAAACGATTCATTTTTTAAATTTTTTACAAACGTACTCACCGCAATTTTCTGGCCTTGGTACAATTCTTTAGGTTTTTGTACCGCTACGGCCTGGTACAAGTCTAGATTATTCTGATTGATAATTTGCAGCTTTACATGGTCGGTGTAATACGAGCTTTTAATTTGTTGCCATTGGCCCCCTTCCGGGCGTGAATAAATGTAGATATTGTACGTGCCCGGCAAAAGGGAAAGCATGCCTTTGGTATCAAAGTCCACGCCGTCGATGTAGTAGTTATCGGGTTCCAGTTCGTTGCCGGTGTAGGTTTTAACAAAATCAATAAAGTTGCCGTTTTCGTCGAAAGCCGCTGCGGCATAATCACCCTTAAAGGTGCCTTTACCGTTGTTATGAATGTTGGTGTGCACTTTAAATTCGGTGCCAAAACTCACAACGTCGTAGTCAATGGTAACATTATCAAATAATTGCAAATCAGCGGTTTCCTGGTTCGGAGCTTCGGGGGCTTTTATGCCGATTAAAGCTTGCTGGTTGCTATTATAACTGCCGGTACCACCGCCGGTTCCCTGGCCGTCGGGGTTTAAGGCCGAAATCGCGAAGAAGCCATCGTAATAACCGCTCCAGCCCCAGTTCATGTGAAACAAATTATTCTGGTCGTAGCCGTCGCACACAAAAGCGTGACCACCACCGCCGCCAAAACCAGCGTACAAAATGGGTTGACCGTTGGATAATTCAGTTTTTAATAAATTTATCCAATCCGCGTCGGTGTAATCGTCGCGTTGCACGCCTCTTACGTCTTTGTAGCCAAAATACGTTTTTAAAGCATATTCCGAGCAATGCTCGCCTTGGCTGGCCGCTGATATTACGTACGCGCTGCTACCACCGTCGGCAGCTACGCCGTAGCTCATTTCCACGCTCACGCCTACGTCTTTCATTAAAGTGGCAATGGCTTGGTTCGGGCCATTAATGGCGTTGGGCATGTTGTTCCAGTCGTAGGTAGAGTTGCTGAAGTTAGCCGATAAGGTACCGTATTTTTCGTGGTTGTACGAGTGAAAACCACTGCCTTGGGCCGGATATTTCCAGTAGCGCATAATTTGGGCCATGGCGGTAGCTACGCAACCAGTTACCGCTTGCTCATTGGCGTCATTATCCCAGGGGCATAAAGCGTTGTAGTACGGCGATTGGTCCCAGGTGGTAGTTAGTAACGGATCTACGGCTTCGGCTAAGGTGCCACCGGTTCGGGCTACCGGCGAACTGCCAGTTTCTAATGTCCGCCAGGCTAATTGTGTCTTCTGGCTGGCTTTGCCTTGCTTGGCGGCAAACCTGATTTCGTTTTTGTACCCTTCCAGCCATTTTACCAAGTTGGTAGGTAGCTTTTTTTGGTTGTAGGTGCCGGTGCGGGTATAGCCCAAAACCGGATTTACATTATCATCGGCCGAGATAAATACCATGCCGCCGTTAGCCGGCGCCGAAAAAACGTAATAGTAGGTGAAAGGCGCTTTACGCGCATTGCCCGGACTTATTTGTTTGGCTACTTCCTGGTGCACCAGGGTTAGTTTTTGCTGTCCCCGGCTGTTGGCCGCCGGTGAAGCTACTTGCGCGAAGAAATTGGAAGCCACTTTTAAGGCGTTTTCGGCTGGTACGTGTTTGGCCACGCTGCTTAGCCAACTAAAGCAGCTTATTACGGTTAACAGGTAAATCTTTTTCATAGTTGGATAGATTAATTGCGTAGTAAAATTTTTAAAAATTCAGCGTAAGAGGTTATAATAAAGTAGTTGCCGATTATAGGTAAACCGCTAGCACAATCCCGACTATTAAAGCCATACTCGCCAGAATACCCGTGCCGGTACCTGCTGCGGCTTTCCCCACTTTCCGGTAATGGGCTTGTTTGCGGTAGCCTCTTAAGTAGTCCTGGTTTTGGGCCAGATTGGCATCCGGTACCCCCAAAGTGCCCAAGCGGGGTGGGGTAACGGCCATGGCTACAGGAGCTACTAAAGTAAGTCCTCCGGTAAATAAGCTGGTAGCCCCGGCCGCCGCAGAACCCCAGAAAGTACCCCGGCCTTTGTAAAACAAACGCGCATCGCGGCGGCCTTGCAAAAACAGACTTTCAGAAGATTGCACGGCCCGGCCCAAAGTGTCAGTGGGTAAATCCAGCTTAATTAATTCAGTGGTGCCGTTGGCGTACTGGATCATAAATACCTCGGTCTTGGCTAGTGATAAAGTGGGGCTTTGCAGCGAATCGGCAGTTTGGTACAAAATGGCCGAGGGGGTAATTTCCTTTACCCGGGCAGTTACCTTATCGCCGGAAGTTTTAAAAATAATGTCTTGCGCCTGGGTGGTTAAAAAAGACAGCGACAAGCATAAAAGCAATACTAACTTTTTCATTTGTTTATTCTGGCTGGAGCAATGCGCTCATTTGTTCAGAAGATTTTTAAAGAACCATTGACTTTGAATCAGTTACTGGTTCATTCTTTTTTCAGGACAAAGTTAGAGGGGCTACGGCCGGATGGGAATAGGTACTACTACTTATTTTATCTAGGTAGTACACCTCAATTAATGAGTTAAATGATTGATTATGAAACTGCCGCGTGCCGCAATTTTTTATTTTAAAAGCTAAAATTTAAAAAAGCGACCTCTCCTGGACAAGCAGGAATATTTTGTAGTTGCGCTAAAGTTCTCTTAAGCAGAAAAGAGTAAACTAACCACCGTATTTACGAGAAAGCCCTAGCTAAAGTGCCATTTTTAGAATTTAGACGGCACCATAAATGATGTGCATTTAAGATTATAGTGATTAAAGCTTAAAAAGGAAATCCGGTTGCTCTAATCGGTTATCTTGGAAGAATGACTGAATGGAACAGAGGTCAGAATCAGAAAAATTTAAAGATTACCTTGCAATAACTTAGCCACCGGCTAATTTACTATGGCAATAGATTTTCAGTTGAAGCCTTATATGCTTTGTTGCTTCATGTTGTTAATTGATGGGATAAATTGTATTATAGTAAGAATAATTAGCGTTGCTGGATCTATCCGCAATGGTAATTGATTTCTTGAAGGAGAATATTGGTGAGCTCAGAAATATTAAATAAATCTTATTTAGGATCTGGGAGAATTATAAGATTACAAGCAGAAGAAAGGAAAAATTGACCTGATTGATAAGCAGTTACTGTTGCCCGAAAGGAAGGCTATCTGATTCTGGAAAAAAGAAGGGGTACTGTGGCTTGGCCGATCAGTACCCCTTTTGCTTTAAGAACGAACTCTAACGTAAGCTGGAGCTGGTTTTTTGGTTCCGCATTTGCTGTTGATAACAGTGAAAACCCGAATAAGCGATTTTAATAAATATCTAAATTCTTGCATAACGATCACATTTAAATTTATCCACTTAACGGTTTAGCGAGGAAAAAGACTAATAATATACTAAGATTATTTGTTTTTATTTATTAACAAAGTTTAATTACAAACAGTTTTTAAATAGTTTAGGTATTTTAAAGTTGAAACTACATGGTAAGAGGAAATTTTAAATTGGACTATTTTTTTGCTGCTTATTCAAGTTTTTGCAATACAATACCCGTCTTTGTTATTACCAACGGTAAAATTTTAAAAATATTTAATTTCAGAATCTATTTTCCTGTGTTGGTAAAGTAAACCCTTATAGATCAGCTTTATTCATTTAGGCTTGCTGCACTTTGGTAAAAGTTGGCTGGGTTTCCACCACCGGATTGTTGCCTGAAGGCTTTACCGCGATTAAAGTTAAAATTGCCGAAAGTAACAGTGAGCCCGCCATAAACAAATACGAAGCCCCAAAGCCACCCGTAGAACTGTTTAGATAACCTACCAGGTAAGCACCCACAAAAGAGCCCAGTGCCCCCATGCTATTGATTAAAGCCATGGCTCCACCGGCCACATTTTTAGGTAAAAGCTCTGGAATAATGGCAAAAAACGGTCCGTAGGGAGCATACATGGCACCGCCCGCCAAAATCAACAAGCCAAATGATAACCAGAAATTATCCGGGCCAAGGGCAAAGGAGCCATAAAACGCCAAGGCGCCGATAATTAAAAATGGCCACACAAAAGCCTTGCGGTTTAACGTTTTGTCGGAAAAATAGGAAGCCGCTAACATCGCCACAATCGCCAAAACGTAAGGCACCGACGACAACCAACCGGTTTTTACAATGTCCATATCGGGGGCGGCTTTAATAATAGAAGGCAGCCACATCACAAAACCGTATACCCCAATGCTCCAAAAAGCGTATTGTAAGCTTAGTAAAATAACGGTGCGCGATTTAAAAGCTTCGGCGTAGTTTTTTACCGGTTTCAGGCCTTGTTGTTCGGCTTGCAACTGGGCCGCTAAGGCTTGTTTTTCCGGTTCGGTTAACCATTTGGCATTTTGTGGTTTATCATCTACCAAACGCCACCAGAAAAAAGCCCAGACTACCGCCGGTAAACCTTCCAGAATAAACATCCAGCGCCAACCCAACGAATTAATTAAATAGCCGGATAAAATCGACATCCAGAGAATTGTGGCCGGATTACCTAAAATTAAAAAAGTGTTGGCCCGCGAACGCTCCGATTTAGTAAACCAGTTGCTCAATAAAATCAGCATGGCCGGCATCACGGCGCTTTCTACTATACCCAGCACAAACCGGATTACAATCAATAAGTTTACATTGGTTACCATACCGGTAGCAGTGGCTAAGCCGCCCCACAAAATCAAAGACCAGAAAATAAGCTTTTTAGCGCTGTTGTTGGCCGCATAATGTGCGCCCGGAATTTGAAAAAAGAAATAACCCAGGAAAAATAAGGAACCCAGCAACGACGACATGGCGGGGGTAATTTTTAAATCTTCGGCCATACCGCTGGCGGCACCAAAGCCAAAATTGGCCCGGTCCAGGTAAGCAAGGCTGTAGGTTATAAAAGCAACGGGAATTAAACGGTACCACCGCGATGCGGCTATTGTGGTGTTCTCCATGATAAAGTTTTTTCGGCTGGTTGTAAACTTAAATTATAATGGCCGGCTTAAGATAACTTATTTTTGGCGTAAACCAGCCACCTAAAGCTCGATTACTGTTAAATCAAATACGCCAAACTAAGTTAAATTAGCATTTAACCATTCATAAAGACACCAACTACGCGCCTAGGGATGAAGCTTGTGGAAAAAAGAAACGCCTCTGCATAAAAAAAGTAATGCCCCTGATTGCTATCAGGGGCATTTTTAAAATTTCGGCTTCGGTAGGTTCTGCTGGTATTGTAATGGGAGTCTGCCAGCCTCTATTGATGTCTGTGCCAACAGTTTTTTAAAATTCAGGCTTTTTCTCCCACAGTCCAGCCGGCGCGGGGTACCGGTTCGCTGGGCGCACCCGCCACTAAGGCATCAGCTACGGCACCGGTAGTAAAAGCGTAAATGCCTTTATGTATTAAATCAATGGTCTGTTCATCTTTTGGCCAAGTCCAGGGTAGAGCACCTACGCCGGTTGCATTTTCCAGGGTTTGATCGTTAAGCAGGCGCAAGTTCATAAACAGAAACGAGCCCACCGGCCCCCGGATACCGTACTCGGCCATAATGCCCCGAACCACCCCCATTAAAATGCCTTGCCCCCAATGCATGGTCCAGTTAAGGCCTAATCGTTGTTCGTCGGGTTGGTGGGGTAACTGTAACAGGCGCTCCAGAGTATGGGCGGGTACGTAGGAGTTGGGCCGTTTGGTAATTAATTGTTCTAATTTTTCGGCTAAGGTCATAGCGGCTACCCCCGCCAAACCAGCTACTAAACCGTTTAAAATTGCCTTACCTGTCATGTTCGTATCAATTTTTATTTTATAGTAAATTTTTATCCGCCAGCATCGAATAATAGATTTAGGCGTAGCAGCGCTGATTACAATTACGCTGATATGCTAAACCTTTATGAGCTGTTTGTTTATCGCATGTAAAAGTTAGTACTAGCGCTTTGCCTGCTAATTGCAGGTTTAGCGGAAAACGTTGCTAAAAGTTTCTGCTTGTACGCGCCTGAAACAGGAGGGTTCTGGTTTGTATTCAGGTATTTTTAAGGCATTGCTTTCGATATCAACGTATTACCCGGGTTGGTATGCAGGATAAAATTTTGGCGTTTGCGCGAATTTTTAAAAAAATGCTTGCGTTGCAGCAACTGAATCGCTTATATTTGAGCCTCATTTTGCGAAGAACTATGATTGTTTCAGCAGCCCGCCTCTGCCAGTAGGGCTCCATTCCCTTCTTTTTTCTCTTAAAGTCCGGCTTATTTCGTCCGGTCTAATTTTCCTTTTATAATATTTTTCAATCATGTCGCAAACTGTTATTAATCAGAGCAAGCGCGCTGCTTTTTTTTCTGTAATTAAACAATCGCTGCAAGGCGGCGAAATCGATTATACCGTGGGTAGTATCCGGCGGTCGGTAGTTTTACTGGCCATCCCGATGATGCTCGAAATGATTCTGGAATCGGTATTTGCCTTGGTAGACCTGTACTTTGTGGGGCATTTACACGATAGTAGTTATGCAATCCAAACGGTGGGTTTAACCGAATCGGTGTTGACCGTTATTTATTCCTTAGCCATCGGTATCAGCATGGCGGCTACGGCGGTGGTGTCGCGCCGGATCGGCGAAAAAGATCCGGAAGCGGCATCTAAGGCTGGTATGCAGGCTATCTTAATTGCGGTAGCGCTCAATACGATTATTAGTATTCTGGGATTAGTATTTGCTACCCAAATTTTGTTGTGGATGGGAGCTTCGGCGGAAGTAGCGCAACGGGGAACTTCTTTTATGCAACTCATGATGGGCAGTAGTGTATTTATTGCCTTATTATTTTTAATTAATGGCATTTTCCGGGGAGCTGGCAATGCGGCTATCGCCATGAAAAGCTTGTGGGTAGCCAACATCGCCAATATTATTTTGTGCCCTATATTTATTAATGGATTTGGCCCGGTGCCGGCTTTTGGCTTAACGGGAGCTGCTATTGCTACTACTTTGGGGCGTGGTTTGGGAGTTGTTTACCAGTTATACCATTTATTTAACGGCAAAAACACGCTTAAAATATTGGCCACGCATTTTGCCCCGGATTGGGACCAAATTAAGGCTTTAATTAAAATTGCTTCGCCGGCCGTGCTGCAGTTTGTAATTGCTTCCTGTAGCTGGATTTTCTTGGCGCAGTTAGTAGCTACCACCGGCGGCGACCATGGTTCGGCGGGTTACCAAACCGCGTTGCGGCTTTTAATGTTTTTTATGCTGCCCGCCTGGGGTTTGAGCAATGCAGCCTCTACTTTGGTTGGTCAGAATTTGGGGGCGCGGCAAATCGAGCGAGCCGAACAAGCAGTGTTTAAAACGGCCAAATACAACGTGCTTTTTATGGCAGTCATCACCATTTTGAGCCTGACGGGAGCGCAGTGGTTTGTGTCTTTTTTTACGAACGATGCCCAAATTCAGGAAGTTGCAATTCAAGCCATCCGGATTATGAGCGTAGGTTACGTGTTCTACGGTATTGGTATGGTGCTCATGAACGCATTTAACGGGGCCGGCGATACCTGGACGCCCACCTGGGTTAACCTGTTTGGCTTCTGGTTTTTTCAGATTCCTTTGGCTTATGTTCTGGCGAAGTACTTGCAGATGGGGCCTACCGGGGTGTTTATTGCTATTCCGGTAGCTGAAACAAGCCTTACCCTGGCTAGTATTGTTCTGTTCCGGCGGGGCAAATGGAAAAAGATGCAGGTATAAAGCCCTTGATTTACTTGTTTTTAAAACCTGGTAAGTTTAACCGCTTACCAGGTTTTATGCCTAAACTGAATTCAAAAATTTAGCGGTACGGCTTAGCTGATGCATTTAAATAAAATTATAGTAACGCTTCTGCCTCATTACTGAATTGTACTCAAGCTAAATGCTGCATTCCCAGATATATTTAAGGCTTTATTTGGAATGCCATATGGGGGAAGCACCAATTTAAAATGGTAAAATTTTAAATTTTTTAAAAATCACAATTCTCAAAACTATACTATACGCTATGGAACATGTACAATACCCGGTAGGCCGGTTTCAACCGCAACCCGATTATACCGCTGCCGAAATAAGCGGTTTCTTATGTTATTTAGAAAGTGCCCCGGAACGGTACGAACAACTGGTAACTAACCTCACCGAAACAGATTTAAATAATACGTACCGGCCGGGTGCCTGGACGGTGCGGCAATTGGTGCACCACGTAGCCGACATTCATCTAACCAACTTCCTGCGCCTGAAAAAAGCCCTCACGGAAGAAAATTACGAAATAACCATAATCCGGATGGATGAATGGGCAGCTTTACCCGATTCTACCCAACTGCCCATTGATAGTTCTTTACTTATTTTCAGAGGAGTAAATTTCCGGTACATTGCCTTGTTCGAAACGCTGGACGAGCAAACGCTGGCTAAAACCTATTACCACGCTGTCCGGAAATTACATTTAAGTTTAAAGCAAATGCTGTACATGGCTACCTGGCACGTGGCACATCACCTGGGACATATCCGAATTGCTTTAGGAAAAGAGCCGGAAGCGTTTCGGTAAGGGCGTATGCCATACGCCCCAACGCTGATCAGAAAAGGCCGTAAAAACAAAAATGGCCTATAGTCCACTTATCCATCACCGCCGCTCTATCCGGCTGAAAGGCTATGATTACAGTCAAGCCGGTGCGTATTTTATTACCCTTTGCACCCATCACCGCGAGCATCTGTTTGGGGAAGTTAAGGGCGGTGAAATGAAGTTGAATCCCTTCGGGCAAATTGCCTATGAAAATTGGCTGAAAACGCCTCAGATTCGGCCTAACGTTGCTTTAGATGTCTTTGTAATTATGCCCAATCACCTGCACGGCATCCTCCTCATCCGTAAGGGCGAATCGCATTCGCCCCTTTTGAATCCGGATAAGGGCGAATGCGATTCGCCCCTACGAACACCGTCCAATACCATTGGGGCGATGGTACGGGGATATAAATCGGCAGTAACCAAACAAATAAATTTATTACGTGCTGGGGTAATTGTTTGGCAACGCAATTACTACGAACACATTATCCGGAACGAACAAGCGTACCACACCATTTCGGTATACATTATCCATAATCCTTATAAGTGGGAGCAAGATAAATTTTACAGTTAATGAAGCTCCGGATTGTTGTTAATTAACCTCTGCCCGTTTTTTTTCTTATACTTATTTCTGCTTTCCCACATTAGGTAAGAAAAACGTTAATAAGCCGATTAAAGGCAAAAACGAACAAATTTTAAAAACAAAGTTAATGCTGGTACGGTCGGCTACTTCGCCCAAAACCGCGGAGCCAATACCCGCAATACCAAAGGCAAAACCAAAGAATAAACCGGCAATTAACCCAATTTTGCCCGGTACCAGTTCCTGGGCGTACACCAGAATAGCCGAAAAAGCTGATGAAAGTATTACCCCAATCATCACAATCAGCACACCGGTCCAGAATAAATTGGCGTAGGGTAGGAGCAGGGTAAACGGCGCAACGCCCAAAATAGAACCCCAAATCACGTATTTGCGCCCAAAGCGGTCTCCGATGGGGCCGCCGATAAACGTACCAGCCGCCACCGAAAACAAAAACACAAATAAATACAGTTGCGAGCTTTGCACCGACACGTGAAATTTATCGATCAGGTAAAACGTAAAATAACTCGTCATGCTGGCCAGGTACACGTGCTTGGAGAAAATTAAAATCAATAAAATACCCAATGAGAAAATAACCCGGTGCCGCGAAAGGGTTTGCACTACTTCGGCTGGGGCAGCCACTATTTTCTGTTTGATTTTTGCTGTGTGGTTTCTTTGCCAGGTGCCTACCCAACCTAATACCAACATGGCCAATAAAGCCGCTAACGAGAACCAGGCCAGTTTGGTCTGGCCGTAAGGCACAATAATTAAAGCTGCCAGAATTGGGCCTAAGGAACTGCCTGCGTTACCGCCCAACTGAAACAACGATTGCGCCATGCCGCGTCGGCCACCAGACGCCAAATGGGCCATGCGCGAAGCTTCCGGGTGAAAAATAGAAGAACCTACGCCCACCAAACCTACAGACAATAAAATAAAAGGAAAACTATGAACCTGCGATAAAAGCAGCAAGCCAATCAGGGTAAAGCCCATACCGATTACCAGGGCATAAGGCTGGGGTTTTTTATCGGTATACAGCCCTACAAAAGGCTGCAAAATAGAAGCGGTTAACTGGTTGGTTAAAGTAATTAAACCAATCTGCGCAAAATCGAGCCGGAACGAAGTTTTAAGCAAAGGATAAATAGCCGGAATCAGCGATTGCATGGTATCGTTGAGCAAATGCGAAAAGCTGATGGCGAATAAAATAGGAAAAACAGTTTGCTGCACCACTTGTTGTGGCAAAGTAGTTTCCTGCGTTAAAGTATTTTTCATAACACTAAATAATTCGGGTTATACGCGCAGGTTGGATAAAATGGTAAAATTTTAAAAAAAATGCTTTTCCCAACTGCATTAACGGGCAAAATTACCCAGCACAACTGCCCGATAAAGCTGCAAAGGTAGTTATTTGTGCTAAACCCAAAAAAGGAATCTAAAAGTTAGTCGTGCTGCCAGGTATTTACCTCAAGCTAACCAGAATACGCAACCGTTAAAGTTAAACTTAGGGACTTGCGTGGGAGAATTAAATAAAAAAATATCTATTTATAAAGCCTAAATTGGTTGGTCTTTGTTAAAGATTAGGCAGGCTGTGGCGGTTGGCAGCTTTTAAAGTAAAAAGATGAAAGGTGTAAAAAAACAACATTTACCGGTTAAAGTCTGTATCGTTTGTCAGAAGCCTTTTACCTGGCGCAAGAAATGGGAAAAGGTATGGGCCGAAGTTAAATATTGCAGCGAACGATGCCGGAAAACAAAATCCTCCGCCTGATTCTGGGTGACCAACTAAACAGCCAGCATTCCTGGTTTTCTACCACCGACCATTCGGTTACTTACGTGCTGATGGAAGTATGGCAGGAAACCAACTACGTAGTGCACCACCTCCAGAAAGTAGTAGCGTTTTTTGCGGCTATGCGCCAGTTTGCCGCCGAATTGCAAGCCATTGGCCACGAGGTTATTTATTTTAAAATTTCAGATCCGGAGAACAAGCAATCCTTTGAGCAAAACTTACAATACCTGATTAGTAAGCATTCTTATACAAAACTGGAGTATTTGCTACCCGACGAATACCGGCTCGACGAAGAATTAAAACGTATTGCCCAGGCTTTGCCTATTCCAACGACTATTTCAGACACCGAGCATTTTTACAGTACCCGCGACGAGTTGGGCAAGTTTTTTAAAAATCGCAAAACCTACGTCATGGAAAACTTTTACCGCTACATGCGGCAAAAACACGGAGTATTAATGCACGGCGATGAACCCATAACCGGCCAGTGGAACTACGACCAGGATAACCGCCAGAAAATGCCTGCCAACCATTTGCCCCCGGCGCCTTTGCTTTTTGCGAATGCTATTACTGAAATTAAAAAAGAAGTAGCCGCGGCCGGAATTACCACCATGGGCTATTTGCCGGAAAACAACTTAAGCTGGCCTATTAGCCGCGTGCAATCGCTGGAGTTACTGGAATACTTTGTGCAAAACAATTTGCCTTTGTTCGGTACATTTCAAGATGCCATGACGCCGCTTTCCTGGTCGTTGTACCACGCCCGGCTTTCGTTTGCGCTAAATTCTAAAATGTTAGCTCCCCGTGAAGTGGTGCAACGGGTAATCCGGGAGTGGGAAGAAAGCGCAGGCAAGATAGAATTTCACCAGGTAGAAGGATTTGTGCGGCAGGTTTTAGGTTGGCGGGAGTACATGCGCGGCATGTACTGGTTAAAAATGCCCGACCTGGAAAAGGCAAACTTTCTGGAAAATACCCAATCCTTACCTAGCTGGTACTGGACCGGTAAAACCAGAATGAACTGTTTGAAGCACGCTATTGGGCAGTCGTTGCACTTTGCCTACGCGCACCACATTCAACGGCTCATGATTACCGGCAATTTTGCTTTGCTGGCTGGCGCCCACCCCGACGAAGTAGATGCCTGGTACCTGGGTATTTACATCGATGCCATTCAATGGGTAGAAATTACCAACACCCGGGCGCTAAGTCAGTTTGCCGATGGTGGCCAGATTGGTACCAAAACCTACGTGAGCACCGCGGCTTACATTAACCGCATGAGCTCGTATTGCCAGGGTTGCTACTACGATAAAAATAAAAAGATCGGCGACCGGGCTTGTCCATTTAACAGCCTGTACTGGAATTTTCTGGATCAGCACGAAAGTAAATTAGCCCGGAATCCACGCATCAGCATGGTGTACAAAGCCTGGTACAAAATGGAACCCGACACCAAAGCCGCCATTCTGGAGCAAGCCCAGCAATACCTGGAACAAATAGAAGAATTGTAAGTTAGCAACTTTGGTAGCTGCCCGGGGTCTCTTAAATAAGAGATAAGGGAGAAAAACCTACAGGATTAAGTAATTATTTTTTACCGCTTGGGAGCGGAGCAAAATTAAAATTTTTAAAAAATCGCCCTTTTTAAGAAGTTAAAAGGGCAGCCAATCAGAAATTCCGTATAGCTAAAGGTTCAAAAATAAAAAATCAGTATGGCAAATAAATCAATTATTTCAGCCTGGCCGGCTTTTAGTTGGGGAATAATAGCGGGTATGCGCAGCCTGACAGCTCCAACCTTCGCCGCACATTATCTTTCGCGGGCGTATTCGCCGGTGTTGGCTGGTTCGCCGTTGCGCTTTTTGCAATCGGCCAAAGTAGCTACTGGGTTAAAAGTATTAGCCGGCGCCGAATATATTGGCGATAAAATGCCGAATGCCCCTAACCGGATTGCCGCGCCAGGCTTAACGTTCCGGGTTTTGTCGGGAGCTTTGGTAGGCGCCGCTTACCGTTTGAATAAAAGCCAGGATGCCACCACCGGAGCTATTTTGGGTTGTGCCGGGGCATTAGCCGGCTCGTACGCGTTTTATTTTCTCCGGACCAGATTAACCCAACATACGCCCGCCCCAGATTGGGTATATGCCCTTCTGGAAGATGCGCTTACGCTAACCAGCGGCAATCTTTTAGCCCAAGCTACCTTAACCAACGAGCTTAGTTTAGAAGAAGCCGGAATTGGAAGAATTTAAAAAATTAATGGAAAGTTACGGGTTAAACCGTTGGTTAACTTGCTTGGAAAAGGAAAGAAGAGAACTATTTATAGAATAGCTCTCCTTTTGGTTTTTATTTAACGGCTTGCACGCCGGCTTCAGCTACAGTATGGTCGTTTTCTACGGTATCGCCGGAAACGCCAATGGCCCCAATAATTTCGTTCGAGTTGTTCCGGATGGGAATACCGCCCGGGAAGGTAATTAAGCCACCGTTGGAGTGCTCGATGTTGTACAGCGAACCGCCGGGCTGCGACAACTTACCGATTTCGCCGGTGTTCATGTCAAAATAGCGGGCGGTCTTGGCTTTCCGGATGGATATATCCAAAGACCCCAGCCAGGCACCGTCCATGCGCGCAAAGGCGGTTAAGTTGGCTCCGGTATCTACCACGGCAATATTCATTTTAACCCCCAGTTCCTGGGCTTTTTGCTGAGCTGCTTGTACTGCCGCTTCGGCTTGTTTTAAGGTAATGTTCATGCGTATATGGTTTATGGTTATGCCTGGGGTTGTTTTTGCGGCTCTATTAACCCGTGTTTAAGTCCGCTTCGGGCAAAAATTTTAAAAAAATCAAAATCTACCGAGAGCTTTCTACCCAAATATATTTACAACGAGGGTACTCTGCTGATTAGATTGATAGATTTTAATAATGGCGGATAATCAAAAAACTTATAAAATGTCGTCGCGTTTGTCTTCGGTTACTTTAAGCAATACCAATTCAATGTTGCGTTGCGATTTTTCAAGCACTTTAAACTCGTATTCGTTAAATACCACGGTGTCGCCTACTTCGGGGATGGCGCCGTAAATCACGTTTAATAATCCGCCTACCGTTTCATAATCTTCGCCTTCGGGTAAAGGATAAGGTAAAAAGTCGTTGGCATCCAGAATCGAAGCAGCCGTGCTCACGCGGTATTCAAAGTCGTTGAGCTTTTGCACCACCGGAATTTCTTCATCATACTCATCCTGAATTTCGCCCACGAGTTCTTCCATGATATCTTCCATGGTAACCAAACCCGAAACGCCGCCAAACTCATCCGATACTATGGCCATGTGCATGTGGGTGCGTTGGAAATGCTGCAGCAAGCGGTGAATTTTTTTGGTTTCGGGCACAAAGTAAGGCGGGCGCATTAATTTACTTAAATTAATGGCTTCGTTGCGCCGGATTACAATTAAAAGATCTTTGACGTACAACACGCCCACAATATTATCGATGGTTTCTTTGTAAATCGGAATCCGGGAATAACCTTCGTTAAAAACCATGTCCAGAATTTTATCTTCCGGGGCATCTACATCTAAAGCGGCCAGTTTGGTGCGGGGCACCATAATTTGCTTTACCATGCGGTCGTTAAACTGAAACACGTTTTCCATTAATTCGTGCTGCGAATCCTGAATGGCGCCGCTTTCCTTGCTTTGCTCAAACAACAAACGCAATTCTTCCGACGAATGAACTTCGGAGCCGTGGATGGGCGTAATGCCGAAAGCCCGCAAAATTAAATTGGAGAAACCGTTTAAAAACCAGATGGCCGGCCGGAAAATAAAATAAAATACCCGCAACGGAATAGATACCGCTAAACTGGTAGCCTCGGAGCGCTGAATGGCCAAGGATTTAGGCGCTAACTCCCCGAACACAATGTGCAGAATGGTAATTACGGCAAACGCAATGGGAATGGCAATGCTGTGCGCCAAGGCTTCGTCGCCCTGAAAACCGGCCCACACCATAATGTTAATAACAATACTGGCTACTACTTTTTCGCCAATCCAACCCAAGCCCAAACTAGCCAGCGTAATACCTAACTGGGTAGCCGATAAATAAGCATCCAGATTGTTAATCATGACCAGGGCCACTTTTGCCAAGGTATTGCCGGTTTGGGCGCGTAGCTCCATTTGAGAGGCGCGCACTTTTACAATCGCAAACTCGGCGGCAACAAAAAAACCATTAAGTAAAACCAAAAGAATTGTAAGCAGAATATCAGCTATCATAGTCGGGCAGCGGAACCGCACGGGCGGCTTGGTACAATATTGTTCAAATATACAGGTCTGGCAGAAGTATCAAAGGAAATAACAGAACTTGTACGCGGAATATCCAGCAGAGATGTACGCGCCAGGTTTTATTTTGATACTTGATCAGGAGTTGCCATATCAAATATCAAGCACGATTAACCAAACCAAACCCATCCGGACAAATTGACAAAGCAAGAAGGTGATTTCTGCCCGTAATGATTTCTTTTCTTTATACCCATATCTGTCGTCTATCGCGAGCGTCCACGCTCGTGATGATTATCGTCCGGCCTCTGGCCGGTTAGAACTTGCCGGTTGATTGGCTTTTAAATTCTGTTTATCCGTTCGCCCGGCCAGAGGCCTACCAGATAGTAGACACGAGCGGGACGCTCGCGCCAGCATTTTAAAAATTTAATTTTTTTAAAATTTTACCAGTCAGCGATGCAACAAGAAGCTTTAGCCAGGTGCAGAAAGTGACGCTAAACTGTTCGAGCGGTCAGCGAGTTTTTAGCGTCTTGATTTTTTTGGTTCTTTTTGTGTCAAGACAAAAAGAACAGAACCTCAGCTATGAAACAACTTCACTTTATAATCATAGGCAATGCAGCGGCTATGCGAACAAGAACTTTTTTTGAATTAACAACTTGCACTGCTCTGTAAGTCACGGAAGTAAATCTGCGCCATAGTGAATGGGCTACTAGTATTAACCGATAAGGGATTATAACGAATTTTTAAAAACGGTATTTCATGGAAAACTTAATAACATAAACCCGGCTGCTGATAAACCAACGGAATGGTGTTATCGGGTGGGTTTTGGGCTGGATTACAGTGATAACCCAGAATAGGAAAGGAGAATTTCTTTTGCAAGGCCATTAAATCCAGGTAATACGCGTGGCCTTTATTTTCGGGATTAAACGAAATGTCGTGATACACGGTAGTGGGGGCACTGCGGCAGTGTAGCCAGGTAATGAAACAAATAAGTACAGTCTCCTAGATCGCCGGAGTAAACCAAACGCTCACCAGCTTCTTCCAGAATAAAACTGTAGGTTTGAAAGCCTGCAGAGTGCCGGTTAATAGTATCGAGGTAGGTAAGTCCGTCTATTTCGGAAATTGGTTTAAAATTAACGTACAAATTAACTTCTTTGAGTTGAATATTTAAAAACTGAACAATCTGCTGGCGAAAAGTTTCGGTTTGGTACAAGATTACCGGCCGTTTGCCATTGCCGTAAAAAAAGCAGTGCAGCAGAATATTTGCGAGGCTGCCGCAATGGTCGTTGTGCAGGTGCGTGAGTAAAATATAATCTAGCTGGTTCCAAAAGCCCAGTTCCATTAATTTGGGATAAACCGTAAAACCCGCATCCAGAAGCAGCGTTTTTTGCTTAAAGGTTATAATGGCGGCAGAGTTGCCGTAGGCGGGCTCAAAGGCCCCACCCGTACCCAGAAATTTTATTTGCATAATTGTAGAAAGCAAGCGTTTGTCCTGGTTAACGTAAACCGGTGCTGCCAAGATACTGTAGTCTTAACTTTCTGGCGGTTAGTACGTTTGTTTGGGGGTAACTATTTAAAAAATGAACCCGGCGAACGAGCAATTAAGCCCCGAAGAGAAAACCTGGCAAACCCACGAAGCGCTTAACGAACTATACGGCGTGCTGGACTTGCGCAAACCCCGGCGCGAACCCATCCATGAGCTTATTTCTACCATGTTGTCGCACCGCACTACTCACGCCAACGAAGAAACGGCGTATTACCGCATGCGCGAACTATATCCCACCTGGCCCGAAGTAATGACGGCTCCCATCGAAGATTTAACCCAAGCCCTGCAAACGGCCCAGTACCCCGGCCCTAAAGCCATTAACATTCAAAAAACCTTACGCTTGATTCAGGAAAAAGCCCCGGATTTTTCGCTGCGCTTTCTGGAGGAAATGCCAGTAGAGGAAGCTATGACCTGGCTCATGGATTTGCCGGGGGTAGGTTTAAAAACGGCCACTTTGCTTTTATTGTTTAACTTTCATAAGCCGGTGTTGCCTGTGGATACCCACGTTTTCCGGGTGAGCCAGCGGGTTGGTTTAATTGGTGCTAAAGTAACCGCCGAAAAAGCACACACCATTTTGCTGGATATGCTGCCCAAAGATGCGCCGGTATTGTTTAACTTTCATAAACATTTATACTGGCACGGCCAGCGCATTTGCACCTGGAAAGCTCCCAAATGCCAGGAGTGTCCGCTCTGCCCCATCTGCAATTATTGTCAGGAAGTACGACAGAAAGGCATAGACAAGAAAAAGAAAACGTAAATTTTTAAAAAATTTTACCAAACAGGAGTTAAATTAAGAAACCTGTCTTGCGAACCGGTGCTGGCAGTACGATTAAAAAAGTAAATTTAAAAAGCTAAATACCTTTTTGGATTCCGGAACTTCGTGTTACCTTTAAACGCAAACTATCTTAACTGCTTTCTCCTTGCTCCCATTACTTTTCTTATTGTTGTTTTGCGTGCTGGTGCAGGCGGGTTATACTTTTTATTATTTTTATTCTTTAGTTCATTACACTACTCCCGAGCTAGGTACCAAACAAGTACCGGTTTCTATTATTATCAGCGCGCATAACGAGTACCAGAATTTACAGCAGCTTATACCGGCTTTGCTGGCCCAGGATTATCCGGAGTTCGAGATTGTTTTAATCAACGACCGTTCTACCGACGAATCGGCGGATTTAATGCGGCATTACCAGGCGCAGGATGCCCGCATCCGGGTGGTTACCGTTTACGAAACGCCCGCCGATTTTAATTCAAAAAAATACGCTTTAACGCTGGGCATCCGGGTGGCCCGTTACGACAACCTGCTGTTAACCGATGCCGATTGTAAACCATTGACGGATAAGTGGATTGATGCCATGCAGGCGGGTTTTACCACTGGCGCCGAAATCATTTTGGGGTATTCGCCGTATTTAAAGCTGCCCGGTTTTCTCAACTATTTAATCCGGTATGAAACTTTGCTGACGGCAATTCAGTATTTATCATTTTCCTTAAAAAATAATGCCTATATGGCCGTTGGCCGAAACGTAGCCTACACTAAAAAATGTTTTTATCAAACCAAGGGATTTGCCTCTCACATAAAATTTTTAGGGGGCGATGATGATTTATTTGTGCAAAACGCCGTGGCGCACAGCTCCCCAGCCATAGCGATTAGTAAAAATGCGCAAACGGTAAGTGTACCCAAGCAAACCTATTCGGAGTGGATTACCCAGAAAAGGCGGCACATGCGCGTGGGCCTGCAGTATAAATGGTCGGACCGGCTGCGGATCGGAATTTTTATGCTTTCGAACATTATTTTTTATATAATTTGGATAGTTATGCTGTTATTGCAGCAATATTTATGGCTGCTTGGCATACTTTTTTTTGTGCGCGGTATCGTTCTTTTAACGGCGTATGCGCGTATTGCCCGAAAACTAAATGAAAAGCTGTCGGTTATAGGTATGGTTGTCCTGGATGCGGCTTATTTTTTGCATTACCTTTTTCTGGGCGTTTCTGTTGTATTGTTTAAAAAAGTAAGATGGAAGTAAATAAGCAATTTTCTGCGAAAGCAAAACACGATTTTAAACTGATTCAGTCAGCGGTAGAAGATGGGGACGAAAAAGCCTACGCCGAACTGATGAGTATTTATAAAAAACCCGTGTACCACGTGGTTTTAAAAATGGTGCGTAACCCCGACGATGCCGAAGATTTAACCATTGAAGCTTTTGCCAAAGCGTTCCGGAACCTGCATAAATTTAACCCGGAGTATGCTTTTAGTACCTGGCTTTTCCGGATTGCCACCAACAACTGCATTGATTTTATCCGGAAAAATAAAATCAAAACCATGAGCATCGACTCGGCCATTAAAATTGATAATGGCGACGAAATAAACATTGATTTTAAAGATACCAACCTGACACCGCAGGAAAACGCGATCAAAAATCAAAAAATTGAAATTATGCAGTTTGTAGTGGCAAAACTGCCCGATAAGTACCAACGCTTAGTAACCTTGCGCTACTTCGATGAGTTATCGTACGAAGAAATAGCCACCGAGCTAAACGCACCCTTGGGAACGGTAAAAGCCCAATTACACCGCGCTCGCGAGTTACTGTACGACATGATTAAAAACAAAAAACACCTGATTTAAGAATTAGAAATTATGAATTAGAAATTAGAAATTTCTGGTTCATAATAGTTTAAGAACCCTGGCCTTGGCTGGGGTTTTTGCGTTTATAGGATATCAAATTTAAAAAAAATCGAGTATTTGGAAAATGCCTTAGTTAAGCTAAATCCCAGAATATAATTTCTAATTTTGAATTTCTAATTTTTAATTTTTTTAAAGAGTGGATATTATCAAGCATTATTTCCCGGAAGCAAACGAGCACCAGTTAAGCCAGTTTAACCAACTGGAAACTTTATTGCGGGAGTGGAATTCGAAAATAAACGTGATTTCGCGGAAAGATACCGAAGCTATTGCGGTGCATCATATTTTGCACGCGCTGGGTATTGCTAAAGTAGTGCAGTTTCCGGCGGGTTCGGCGGTGTTAGATGTGGGTACCGGGGGCGGTTTGCCTGGTTTGCCTTTGGCCATTCTGTTTCCGGAGGTAAAATTCCACTTAATCGACTCTATTGGTAAAAAAATCCACGTGGTGCAAAGCATTGCTGAAGCATTACACTTAAGCAACGTAAAAGCTACCCACATCCGCGCCGAACAGGTTCCGGAAAAATACGACTTTATCGTGAGCCGCGCGGTTACCCGCTTGGCCGCTTTCCACCCCTGGATTAGAACCAGCTATAAAAAAGACCCCGCGCCCAACCACGGGCTCTATTACCTGAAAGGCGGCGACCTAACCGAAGAAATTGCCGAGTCGGGTTTAGTAACCCAAGTTTTCGAGTTAAAAAACTACTTTACCGAGGAGTTCTTCGAAACCAAGAAGGTGGTATTTGTACCCGTTACGCATTAGTTTTTTAAATTTTTAAAATTTCCGGAGTTTTGGATAAAGATGAACGGCAAGAGTTAATAAAGCAACTAGAGTCTGCTAATCCGAGGAACAAGGCTTACTTCGGAATATTTCAGTACGGAGGAGGATCTGACGAGAGCTATATAAAAGCCAATGTACAAGGTTTAGAGCTTTTTGCCGCCACTATGCTTAAAGCAGTTTCACAATTTGATCAGGCTTGTGCGAAGAACGAAACCATTGATATCGCTCAATATACAGATGATTGGGTTAACAAAGATAGTACTACTTCTATTGATTACATTGAGCCAATTCTGGAAGAAATAGAAAAACCTAAGTTAGAGTACAAGCAAACTACGTTAGATAAGCTGGTACCAATGGGTTGTTTTTCAGTACTTATTCTGGCTGTTATTTCCGGTATTGTTGGATTTGTAACTATTGTAAACTGGTTTCTATCGTTGTATAATCAGAGTCAATAAATTGGTTTAAGTTTATTTTAGTAATCGGGTTCAAAATTTGCGGTTTTCGCAATAGAAAATTCCCTCGCCCGCTTAATCTGATTTAACCATTTCCAGAAACAGAGTTTTTTAGCAAATTTAATTGTAAGCAACTTTAAAGAATAACTTACTATTAACGACAAAAGCTTTAGCACTAATACGATGAAAGAAGTGGTTATTGTGGAATTTCCCTCGAACCTGGGCTTAAAAGAACCTACACCGGGCAAAGAGCCCGGCGTTAAAAAATTGCCGGGTTGGCTAAAGCAACATGGGTTTCACGAAAAGCTCAATCCCCGACAAGTTTATCAATTACCTGCCCCCACTTATAACAATTTGCCCGATGCCGAAACAGGTGTTTTAAATATTACGGGCTTACAACAATACGCCCAGGAACAAGCTAATTTATTTGAGTCGATTTTTCAGAAGCAAGATTTTCCGGTGGTACTGGGCGGCGATTGCAGCATTTTGCTGGGCAGTGCATTGGCGTTAAAACAACAAGGAAATTACGCCTTGTTTTACCTCGATGGCCACACGGATTTTATGGAACCAGGGCTTTCCGGCACCGGTGGTGTAGGGGGTATGGCGGCGGCCATGGTAGCGGGTTATGGCCCGCAGAAGCTAACACAAATTAATAATTTAGGCCCGTACATTCCGGAAGAACTTGTTTGGTGCGTGGGTAACCGCGAGTACGATGCGGAATACGAAAAAGCTATTGAGGATTCCCGGGCCACTTATATTAGTTTAGCGAAATTGCGCGAGATGGGTATAACCAACTGCGTAGCTGCATTTTTTAAAAAATTAGAAATTGCCAAAACCGATGGTTTCTGGTTACACCTGGACGTGGATGTGCTGGATGATGCCGTAATGCCCGCCGTGGACAGTCGAACGCCGGATGGTTTAAGTTACCCGGAATTAGATCGTTTGCTTACACCCTTAATAGCCAGTAACAAACTGGCTGGTTTACAAATAACCATTCTGGATCCGGATTTAGATCCTACTGGGCAATATACCCAGGAATTTGTCGCCAACTTTACTGCTATCTTTAACCAGGCCCGCAAAGCTATGGTTTAAGCAGCGGAATTATTTTAAAATTACGTAGAAGGTATTTACGTGAAACCAACTTTCGGCGGCAAGGCATCTCCCGGCAATTATTACCAGCCAGCGAACAATGGCTCCGGCAAAAAGGCTGCACCCAAATTGATTCCGATATGCAGCTAAACAATACGATAAGCTACCATTTCCATATCCGTATGGGTTTTAAAGAAGCAGCCCAGTTAATTGCTTTTATCAAAGATTTAGACTAACAGCTATTTTGTATTTAAGATTTAACCAATACCTAACGTCTATTTGCCTACTTGCCGCGAAAACACGCAATAGAAACTTTCTTTTCTGAATTTTTAAATTTTTTAAATTCCCAAACCATTTAAAGGGCTTCGTAAAGTAACAAAAGGAATGCTACCTACTAAGTGGGGGTATAAGCTCCCTTCCTCAGTTTAGGAAGGGGCAGGATGGTTGTTTTTTCATTAAAGCTACCCGTATCATTAAAATGTATTTTGCCTAGGTATTTATTCTATATAAAAATTAAAAAACTCTATTTCTAACTCTTCATTTTAGCGTATTCCGGGCTAAGCCAAATAAATTTTTAAGCTTCTGGAGGTGCTATTTTTAAGCCATTAACTGGTAAATAATAAGCCGCAATTTCTTACAAATATTCCTCTATTCTATTTTTTAATTTATTAATAAACCAGCCTAATTATTTTAAATTATGTGAGTTAAAATAAATCTGTTTAAACAAAAAGAAAATGTCTTTCTGAATTGTTATAAAACTGAAAAGGAGTATGCTACAGATTTACTTCAGATTTACCTACTACTTTAAAGCTTTAATATTTAAGATTATTAACAACTATGAAAAAACGTTTATTCCTTTTGCCTTTTTTAACACTGGCATGTGGCGTGCAGCTGGCATTAGGGCAAAATCCGGGGGGGGCACCCAGCACCAATCGCCCGGCGGGTAACCCGGGGGCCGTTGGTTCGCTGGCTCCAAAAGGAAATAGTAAAATTACGGGTACCGTACTGGATGCAGCCAATCAGCAGCCCGTTGCTTTTGCCACTATTACCTTAAATAATCCGGCTTCCGGCAAACCGCTGGATGGCGCTTTGGCCGATGATAAAGGTAAATTCACGATCTCTAACATTGGCAGCGGTACTTACCAAATCGTTATCACCTTTATCGGTTACGAAACCCGCACCCTGAACGATGTACGCGTGGGCGGCAATGATGTGAACCTGGGAGAAATTAAAATTAATACCAGCACGCAAACCTTAAAAGAGGTAACCATTGAGGCGCAACGGGCCATGATCGAAGAAAAAGTGGACCGTACCGTATACAACGCCGAAAACGACCAAACCAATCGCGGCGGCGATGCTACCGATGTTTTGCGCAAAGTGCCCATGCTATCCGTAGATTTAGACGGCAACGTATCCATGCGGGGTAGCCAGAACATTAAAGTTTTAATTAACAATAAGCCTTCTACCATTGCGGCCAGCAGCGTATCCGATGCATTAAAGCAAATACCCGCCGATATGATTAAATCCGTAGAGGTAATTACGTCGCCCTCGGCCCGTTACGACGCCGAAGGTTCTGCGGGGATTATCAACATTGTTACTAAAAAGAATAATTTATCGGGCTTTTCTTTAAACGTAGATGGCAGCGCCGGTTTGCGGGGTTCTAATTTGGGTTTGCGCGGCTCATACCGCAAAGGCAAAATGGGCTTTTCGCTGGGTGGCTTTGGCCGGGGCATGTATAACGTAAAAGGCGATTTTATTAACCGGCAAACCAGTATTTTTAACGATGCGGCTACCGGTTCCGAAATCCGGAACTTAACCGAGCAAAGCTCTTCTACCCGCAACCGCAACATGTTTGGCCGCTACACCCTGGGCTGGGATTACGATATCAACAAAAACAACTTCTTAACGGCTTCGGTGATGTTTGGCGTGCGTAACGGCCGGCAGTTCCAGGATTTTTTGCGTACCAACACGTACCGCAACGCTACGTTGTTTAACAGCATTCTGGAAGACAGCGAAACCAAAGATAATTCCAACAACGTGGATGTGAGTTTAAACTACACTCACACTTTTGCCAAACCGCAGCAGGAATTAAACATTCTTACGCTTTTTAGCCGGAATAACCGGAACAACGACTTTATCCGGGATTCTCTGGATTTGGATTCGAATTTGATTTTACACCGGTTAAAAAACGATAACACCAGCTTTAACCAGGAATCAACCATTCAGATTGATTACCAGAACCCGATTGGTAAAATGCAGATGGTGGAGTTCGGGGGAAAAATTATCAGCCGTAAGGTTACCAGTGATTACGATTCTTACACTGCCGACGGGGAAAATAGTCCGTTTGTGCCTCTGCTAAATCAGCAGTTCGCCAACGTTTTTGATTATAACCAGAATATTTCGGGGGCTTATTCGTCGTATACCTTAACCACACCTAAAAACTACAGCTTAAAAGCCGGCGCCCGTTACGAGTACACTACTATTGATGCTAAATTTAAAAATGGATCTAACGGCGAACGCGATATTCCGTCGTATGGCAGTTTAGTGCCCAGCGTAAACTTATCGAAAAAGTTAAAAAGCGGAAATACCCTGAAATTAGCTTATAACCGCCGCATCCAGCGCCCATCGTTGCAGTTTTTAAACCCCAACGTGCAAAGCGCCAACGCCCGTAACATTACCGTGGGTAACCCTGATTTGCGGCCTGAGTTTACCAATAACTTTGAATTAGGGTATAATACCTACATCAAAAGTACTTTTTTAACTTTTTCTACTTTTTTCCGGAACACCAATAACTCCATCCAAAGTGTGCGGGAACCGGTGCGGCCGGGCTCCGATACCATCCGGACTACTTTTGCCAATATTGGCCAGGAAGATGCCTACGGTTTTGGGGTATTTGGAAACGTAAACCTGTCGAATAAACTTTCTTTGAACGGCGGTACCGATGTATATTACGCCGTTTTGGATAACAACATTTCGGACCCCCGGTTAGCAGCCAGTAACCAAGGCTGGGTAGCCAGTGTGCGGGCTATGGGTTCTTACAATTTCGCTAAAGACTGGGGCTTGCAATTATTTGGTTTCTACCGTGGGCGGCAAGTGCAGTTGCAGGGCTACCAGGGTGGTTTCGGGATCTATTCCTTAAGCATTAAAAAAGACCTGAAAGATAAAAAAGGCAGCATTGGTATTGGAGCCGAAAACTTCTTTACCCGTTCTATTAAAATGAACAACAAATCGGGATCGCCTACTTTTACCCAACGTAGCACCAATACCATGTACAATACCAGCGTGAAGGTAAACTTTAGTTACCGGATTGGTAAAATGAACATGCAGGATCAACCCCGTCGCCGGCGCAAATCTATTACCAACGACGATTTGAAAGAAGGCGGTGAAGGCGGCGGTGGCGGTCAGGATGCTGGCGGTGCACCAGCCGGTGGTGGCGGTGGGGCAGCTCCCGGCGGAGCCGCACCAGGTAATGGCGGCGGGTTAGCTCCCCGCGGTGGTGGCGCTCCCGGTCAGCGGCCAGCAGGCGGACAAGCTCCGGGTGCCGGTAGGGCGCCGGATCAGCAGCGCCCAGGTGGCGCACCAGGTCAGTTTGCTCCTGGTCAGGCACCAGCCCAACCCGGTATGGCACCAACCAACCCGCTAAATAACGCTCCGGTGCAAACTCCGGCTCAACCCGCCGATTCTTTGCAGCCTGCCGTACCAAGCGATTCGTTAAATAAAGTTCCGGCGCCGGTTCCTACAGATTCTTTGCAGCGGGCGCCCGTTACTACTCCGGCTACAAATCCGGTGCCGGCGGCTCCTAATCAACCGGCTAAAAATGAATAGACCGCTTATTAGAAGAAAATAATTAAAGAAAAGCCGGGCAGTTTAGGTCTGGCTTTTCTTTTTTAAATAATTTTAAAAATCCAATCCTAGGAAATCTTTCGTACTTGTTCCGGTTGTTGCTTTAAATACATCCTAAACTATTTAAACTTTCCGATTACATGTTTGCCATTAACCAGTACATTACAAATTTTCCTGCTGTTTTCGACCTCTCCCTGGAAACAAATCCCTGGGAAATAACTAAAAACTTGCCTGCCAGCTTACCCGATATTATTGCGAAGTTAAACTCCGATTACGAAATAAAAGACAACGTAGCCATCCATATAACAGCCGTTGTAGAAAGCAGCGCGGTAATTAAAGCGCCCGCCATCATTGGCGAAAAATGCTTTGTGGGTGGCAATGCTTATGTAAGAGGCGGCGTTTACCTAGACACTGGCGTAAGCATTGGTACCGGATGTGAAATTAAATCCAGCATAATTTTAAAAAATAGTGCCATTGCCCATTTTAATTTTATCGGCGACAGCATTGTGGGGCAACAGGTTAATTTTGAAGCCGGTTCTATTACGGCTAACCACCACAACGACCGGTCGGATAAGCGGATTTTTGTTTTTTATAATAACGCGGTTCTGGAAACCAATTCGCACAAGTTCGGCGCTTTAGTAGGCGACTTCTCTAAAATTGGCGCTAATGCGGTTTTATCGCCGGGCACGCTATTGCTGCCCCACACTATTGTCCGGAGATTAGAATTAGTAGAGCAGGTTTTTTAAAATTAGTAGATATTGTAAGGTAAAAATGCTGCGTTACCAAATTAAACAACCTGACGAGTTACAACCTATTGAAATCCGGACCATCCTGCATTACTGGGAAGTAGATGAGTGGCAGCAGTTAAGTGAATCGGAATTTAAAAATAAATTTGCTCAATCGGAGTTTCATTTACTCACCAACGAAAATTTTAAAATCTTGGCGGTGGCTCGCCTTAATTTTGATTTTAGTATAAAAGTGCAAGACCAGTTTTATAAATTGGTTGAGCTAGTAGGTTTAGTAGCCATGGAAAAACGCCGGGGCTACGGCAAAAAGTTAATAGAAAACCTGGTAGCCAACGTAAAAGCCAGAAACCTGCAAACTATTAGTTTTTGCGAAATGGTAAACCGACCTTTTTACCAAAGTTGCCAGTTACCTATGCTGCTAAACCAAGCAAAACAATTGCGCGAACCCACTGGAGCGGAGTGGCTGGTACCCGAGGATGATGATTTGTTAATTGTCCATTTATCCGAGGAACACACTCAAATTTTAAAAAATCTAAGTCCGGAGAACCTGGGCTATCTGGTATTAGGTAATTGATTAGATTCCTCCGGAAAGACGTAGATAAGGTAATATGGCTTATTCCGAACTTCTGATAAAGTATTTAAAAAAACGAAAAGCCGGCTGAATAAAACTTATATCCAGCCGGCTTTTTACTTTCTATGACGCCGGTATGCCTTTTTACAATAATTAAATTTTAAAAAATTTACCAGTTTAGGGTTGCGGAATTTGGACCTGTAAAATATTGCCGGGTTCTTTCTTGCCTTCGTTCGAGATAAATAAATCACCTTCGGGGCTAAAGGCTAAACCTTCGGGCTGCGCAAAATCACCGGAACTTAAATGCAGTAACCGCTTTATTTTACCGCTGCTATCCATAATCAGCAATTTAGGTTTAGTGGCTTCGGTTACGTATATATCGCCGGTTCGCGGATGAATGTTTATCTCGGAAGGCTGTATAATGGTGTTTTCTTTCTTGGCTTTTACTTCTGCAAAAGCTGGGTCGCGCAGGTTAATTTTATAAACCGGATTGGGGTTTAATTTTTTACTCTGTAAATCAAAAGCGTAAATGCCTTTGTAACCTGGGTTGTTGGGTTCGCTGCCTTTAATGGCCAGCAACAAACGGTTATGCTTTTTATCGTAGCACAAGCCTTCTACGTTTTGTTTGGCGGTTAAAGCAGTAGCGTAGGTTTTTACGGGCAAGGAGTTATTACCTAACAAGTCAGGAATTTCAAAAATATTTCCATCGCTGCGAACTACGTAGGCGGCTTTACCGGCTACTGCAATGCCCTCGTAATCGCCGGCCCCGGCAAAATCTACTTCTTCTTCTATGGTTTTGGTAGCGGTATTATAAATAAACACAATGCCGGCTTCGTCTTGCACGCAGGCAAACCGGTTAGGGCCCAGGTACGCAATCCCCGACACTTCTTTTAATACGGCGGGCAAATCCCATTTATTTGTTATTTTAACATCGGCTGCTCGTTCTTCTTTTTTCGCTTTTTTCTTTTTGTCTTTGTCTTGTTTATCGTCGGCTTTAGAAGTATTGTCGCAGAATACCAATCCGAAAGAAAGAAGGAGCAGCAAAAGAGAAACAGGTACTTTTTTCATAGGCGTAGTTAAGAGCGCAAAATAGTAAGGTGTACAATAATTACTTATGCGGCGGCAAACAAGGCTACCGTCGGTTTTGTTAGTTTATAACCCCGAAATCAAAAAATGGTTGCTTTTAACTTTATCTAAAGCCCGGATACAGCAATTTTTAAATGGCATTGGTGAGTAATTGATTGAGTTCAATTTTTTTAAATACAGTTGATGCAACAAACAAAATCCCCTGGCTAATAGCTAAGCCAGGGGATTGTAAATTTTAAAAATTACAGCCTTTATTGATTGCTGGGCGATTTTTTTAAAAAATTAATATTCTAGTTCGTCCATTTCTTCTGGTTGCGATAAACTGGCGGCCAGCACACTGGTGGCGCCCAACGCCAGAAAAGTATTCCGGGCTTTTTCGTTATCGGCAAAATTAAATACCCAGGGAGCGCTCATGGTAAACAAGCCCACGGCAAAATCCAGGGCTAAATGCGCCTTAAACGGAATTAACTTAAAAGCGCCCCATTCGGCCCGGGTCATCAGGCTGGTCATTAAAATACCGCCGCTCATAACGCGGCACAACGTGGTGGCGGTTTTTTCTTCGGTAAAACCTACGGCTTCGGGGGCAGCGGCAATGGCCGGAATATAGCTGTAATCGGCAAAGCCATGCATTTGCCGGGTGATTGGTTGTTTCATAGTTTATTTATTTTAAGTGGTGAATACATTATAGGTTTAGCTTTTTAATCTTGCTTTAAAGAGATTTTTAAAAATTCTTATTTTTAAGAACTACTGGATGTTGCTAAAAGCTTTCTTTAACTCGTCGGTGGCAAATTTTTGGGCATCCCGGGCTTGCGGTACTACTGGAGCCATGCCAAAAAACTCGTGCGTTACGCCGTTATACACTTTAGCACTAACATCAACTCCGGCATTTTGCAACTTAGTGGCGTATTGTTGTCCTTCGCTCAGCAAAGGATCTATTTCGGCATTAATGATGGTGGCCGAAGGTAAACCAACCAGTTCCGGCGCGTCTACCAGCGAAATCCAAGGGCTATCACCTAAAAATGGGCTGGATACATACTGCGCAAAAAACCACTCCATTAAAGGTTTGCTTAAAGGCTTGGCGTTGGCGTATTGATTGTAAGACGGGCTGTTGGTATCGTTGTTGGCGATGGGGTAAACCAGTAGCTGGTGCACCGGTAAATCCACCCCATTATCCAAGGCCATCATACAAACGGCGGCGGCTAAGTTACCGCCCGCACTTTCGCCGGCTACGGCAATTTTATCTGGGTCAATGTTTAAGGTAGCGGCATTTTTCATCACCCACTTGTAAGCCGCAAAAGCATCTTCGTGAGCCGTCGGGAATTTCTTCTCGGGCGCTTTGCGGTATTCCACCGAAACCACTACAGCTCCGGCTTGTTCGGCTAAGGCGCGGGCCGAGGCATCGTAGGTGTTAATGGTAGCAATTACCCAGCCACCGCCGTGGTAATACACAATACCGGGCAGCTCGCCCGTTGCATTTTTAGGTTTATAACTGCGCACGTGAATACTGCCTCCGGAAACCGGCACCGAATAGCCCATAGTATCTACCTGCGAGGGCGGCATGGGGATGTTGTTTTCCTGCATTACGGCCATTACGGCGTCAGTAGCTGTGGGCGCCTGGCGGGCTTGCTGCGGCGTAAGCGTGTTTAAGGCCTTACCACCACTAAGTTCGTCGAGTTTTTCAATTACCCGCAACATTTCGGGGGCAATGGTTGGTCCCCACTCGGGTTTTGGCCCTTTGGGCGCAATGCCGGTATCGGATTCATCATCGTCCTGGCAAGAAGTTAAGGAAAGCGTTAAACCCACTAAGGCCAGGGTACCCAGCCGGCGCCAGGCTTTGCCCCACCACAAATTTTTAAAAAAAGTAACAAAAGGGATAACAGGAAATGTACTTTGTTTGGTTGTTGGTAACATCATTTTTTAAATAAGCTCGTGTATTAAACGAATATTTTTAGCTTACTTGTACCTTACAGCGGAGGAAAGGTTACCAACCGCGCGGAAAGTAGTAGTTATACGGAGGGTATGATATCCGTAAATTTGCTAGCTATGAATACTAACAGCCGCTAATAGATGGGAAATAAAAAATTACAGAGATTTACTTTATTCAGGTAGTAAATTTTAAAAAGCAGTGCATCTGCAGGATCACATAGGCACTAAAATAGCTATTGTTTTAAACAGCAGGAGAGTAGGAAATGGAGAGGATTGTTTGGAAGAATTGGTAAAAAGAAGTAAATTAAATATATCCGGTAAGTTTTAAAACCTGCCGGGTTTACGCGCGCTGGTATAAAACAAGCCAGTAAATCTAATTTTTAAAAATTGGATTTACTGGCTTGTTTCGGAATGCTTCTGTCGTAAAAAATAAACTATCGGGCAAGCAGCAGTTTAGAAGTGTGCATTTTATCGGGTGCCTGCACCCGCAAAAGGTACAAGCCGCTGGCCCGGTAACTTTCGGGCAGCCACTCCCACGTTTGCTCCCGACCAGCTTCTACCGGACCTTGATACAAATGGGCTACTATTTTGCCTTCGCTGCTATATACCTGCACCGAAATAATCTGTGTTTGAGTGGGGGTATAATGGATAATTACTTTATCCCGGAAAGGGTTGGGATAAGTGCGAAACGTTTTTATTTCTTCAATTTCAGTGGCGGTGCGGGTAGCCACCAACGGATTAGTTAATAAATCAGGCGCAGTTTGCAGGAGCCAGTAATCGGTGTTGCCGAGATTAGCCGTAGTCTTGTCGCCGCTTTTACCCGAGTTAGAGCGCCCGGCTAATACATACCCACCTTTGCTTAAAGGCCAGATAGCGCGCAGTTCGTCTTCCTGGTTGCCGCCGTACCGTTGGTCGTATTGCCGGATGCCCGCAGCATCGGTTTTAATTAACCAAAAATCGGTTTTCCCCTGACTATTCTGGCTTTTATCCCCGCTGATGCCCGAATCGGAACTGCCGCCCAGCACATATCCTTTATCCGGTGTTTCTTTTAAAGCCCACGCTAACTCTGTACCGGTGCCGCCAAAACGTTTATCCCACAGCTTCGCCCCGGTTGCGCTGTTTACTTTTAAAAGCCAGTAATCTTCTTTTCCCTGACTGGCCTGGCTTTTATCGCCACCTTTGCCTGAAGCCGAAGTGCCGGCTAATACATAATTATTATCCGAAGCATGAATTAAAGCGGTGAGCTTATCTTGACCGGCCCCGCCGTATCGTTTCTCCCACAAAAGAGTACCTGTATCGTCGATTTCGAGTAACCAGTAATCCCAGCTACCACGCGATCTATGCGAAACCTGCCCGCTGATACCGGAATTGGTACTGCCTCCTAAAATTATTTTACCCGAATTAGTAACCACTAAAGCTTCCAGTTCTTCATCGGCTGTGCCACCGTAACGCCGATCCCAAACCTTGGTGCCATTGGGTTTAATGCGCACGATCCAGAAATCTTTTTGGCCCTGGCTGTTTTCCGTTTTATCGCCGTCAGCCGGCGAGTCGCTGTAGCCACCCAGCAAGTAATCGCCGTTGGGTAAGGTGGCCAGCGCCCGGATGTCTTCAAAACCGCTGCCACCGTAACGTTTATCCCATTGCTTGGTTCCCTGGCTGTTTACTTTTACAATCCAGTAATCGCGGCTGCCCCGCGAACTTTGGCTTTTGTTTCCATCCTGGCCCGAATCAGAACTGCCGCCCAGTAAATAACCCCCGTCGGCGGTAGGTATAATGGCATTCAGGTAATCGTTGGCGGAGCCACCGTAGCGTTTATCCCAAATTTTTTGGCCATTGGCCTCGGTTTTTATTAACCAAAAATCGTTAGCTCCAAAGCTGGTCTGGCTTTTGGTGCCATCCTGGCTCGATAACGAGAAACCGCCCAATAAGTAGCCATCTCTGGTAGGTAAAACGGTCATTAATCTTTCGCGGTTGGTACCCCCGTAGCCAGCATCCCAGGTAAGCTTACCTGGCGCTGCTTTATCCTGGATTTGCAGTAACCAATAATCGTAGTTACCGCGGCTGGCTTGAGTTTTATCTGTACTTATGCCGGACCCCGATGAACCACCAATGATGTATTTGTTTTCCGGAGCCGGCAGAATTTTAATCAAGTCATCGTAGTTTTCGCCCCCGTAGGTTTTTTCGTCTACTTTACTGCCATTGCTGTTTACTTTTACTAACCAAAAATCCTGTAAACCCCGGCTGGGCTCATTTTTATCAAAACCTTTATCGGAATAAGTAGTGCCGCCCAGTAAGTAACCGTTGTCGTTCGTCTCTGCTAAGGCCCGCAAATAATCGTGGTTCTGGCCACCGTAGGTTTTATCCCAGATTTTTTTACCAATGGCATCAATTTTTAAAACCCAGTAATCTACGTACGATTCAGCTAAATTTTTCTCTGATTTTTCGCCGCTAATCCCCGAAACAGAACTGCCGCCCACCAAATAACCGCCATCGGAGGTGGCAATCACGGTACTTAAATCGTCGCTGCTGTTGCCGCCGTACGTTTTATCCCAGAGCCGGTTACCTTGCGAATCAATTTTAATAATCCAGTAATCCCGGAAGCCCTGGTTAGCTTCGCTTTTATCGGTGCTGGTACCAGACCAGCTACTGCCAGCCAGCAAATAATTACCATCTGGGGTGGGTATTAGATCGCGCAGCATATCGTTGCCAGTTAGTGGGGTATTGTTTATGGCGCTGCCCCCGTAGGCTTTGTCCCAGATTTTATTTCCCCGGGCATTTATTTTAATAACCCAGTAATCTTCGCCTCCTTTTGCCTGGGTTTTTTCAGCGCCAATACCACTAGCGGAAGTGCCAGCCAAAAGAAAACCACCATCTGGCGTTGCTACTACTTTTTCTAATAAATCGCCGCCGTAGTCGGGATCGTTGCCCTGGCCACCAAAAGTTCTATCCCATACTTGTTGCCCGTTTGCATTAATCTTAACGATCCAGTAATCGTAGGTATTGGCATTGCCGCGGTTTGCCCCGGTTTTATCGCCGCTAATGCCCGACGAAGAATAGCCACCCAGCAGATAGCCGCCATCTGTGGTAACAGTTATATCTTTTAAATAATCGGCACCCGTACCCCCAAAAGTTTTATCCCAGATTTTTATGCCGGCTTTATCAATTTTTATTATCCAATAGTCGTAGTCGTTACTTTTATTGTTCTGGCTTTTTTCTCCGCCTTTATTTGATAAGGATACGCCGCCGAGCAGGTAACCTCCATCCGGGGTGGCAATCATGGCAGATAGATTATCGTGCGAAGGACCGCCTAAAGTAACATCCCATTTTTTTAAAAAATTAGTTACCAGAAACGTTTGAATAACATCCGGCGCCGGCAGATAGGTTTGGTTACCAGCTTGGCTGGCTTTAACGGTTACAACGCCAGAACCGGTTAAGGTTACTACATTATTTTTAATGGTAGCCGGCCCGGAAACAATAGTAATTTTAACAGGCAATCTAGAAGTTGAACCAGCAGTAAGGGCAAATGGGGCGTCTCCGGTTTTTTTAGTGGGAATGGGATCGAAAGTTACTTTTTGGCCTAATTTATTTAGTTCTTTAATGTTTATGAGCCAGTAATCATCGCCGCCCCGGCTTTTTTCTGATTTGTATGCCCCGGGCGGAGAGCTAGACGTACCCGCTAATACGTAACCTTCCGGTGATTTTACCAACGCAGCTAACCGATCAGATTGGGTTCCTCCATAAACTTTATCCCAAAGTATTTTACCTGATTTATTTATTTTAATAATCCAATAATCAAAACCGCTGTACGAAACGTTGGGGGTTATAGGGCCTAACTGGCCTTCGCTTTTTTCAAAGCCAACATCCGAATTAGAATAGCCGCCTAACAGAAAACCACCGTCTTTGGTTGGGGTTACATCTGTGAGGTAATCGTTATTGTTTCCCCCGTAGGTTTTATCCCAGAGTCTATTGCCATTCGCATCTACTTTTAACAACCAGTAATCTTCGGCCCCCCGCGAAGAATCTGATTTAACATCATTCGCCTCGGATTCTGAGCTTCCGCTTAGTAGAAAACCGCCATCCGCAGTAACAGTTACGGATTCTAAAATATCGTTTCCTGTTTCGCTACCGATAGTTAAGTAAAGTTGTCGCCAGAGTTCTTTGCCTGTGTCCGTTATTTTCGCAAGAGCATAATAACCGCTTGCATCAACCCCCAGTACATAATTGCCATCCCGGGTACGCACAATCTCTTTCATAAAATTATGGCCTCCCAGGTTAAAAGTTTTATCCCAGATCTTAGTGCCGTTTGCTTGAATTCTAATGACCCAGGCATCGTATTCTCCTTTTGGAGTTGCGCTTTTATCGCCGCTTTTGCCGGAATCAGAGCTTCCTCCCAGTAGGTATCCGCCGCCTAAAACCGGAACCAGGGTATACAACCGATCATATTCTGAGCCGCCAAAGGTTTTATCCCATTGTTTATTGCCATTGTTATCAATTTTTACAATCCAGTAATCGCTTCCGCCCCGGCTGCTTTCACTTTTATCGCCACTTTTGCCGGAGTAAGACGTGCCGCCCAACAGAAAACCCCCATCCGGCGTAGTAATTATTTTTTCGAGTTCGTCTTTGTTGTTTCCGCCAAAGGTTTTATCCCATACTTTCTGCCCTTTACTATCTACTTTTACTACCCAGTAATCTTTTCTTTTTTCCAGATCCGAAGCCCGGCCATTGCGACTGTAGTCCGTTTTATCCCCGGATTTCCCCGAGATAGAAGTTCCTCCCATTAAGTAGCCGCCATCCGGCGTAGCCAACGCGCTTGTCAGGTTATCTTGTTGGTTGCCGCCCAGGGTTTTGTCCCACACTTTGGTTTGGGCCCAGGAACTATTGGCAAAGTAAACCGTGAAAAGAAGGAAAAATACCCAGCGCAACCACCCGGGCGCGCGGTAAACTGTTGATTGAAAAGCGTGAGCCGGAAGTAATTTTGTTTTCATAGCAGGTACGTTAACTTTTAGGGGATTTGGAAATGGTAAAATTTTAAAAAATTAATTTTTGCGACCGGCCCTCCCGGAAACTCTGGGGTTAATTGCGCGGTAAATTCAAAAATAGGAATGCAATGGCCAGAAAAATAGCCTTTATACCATGCTATTGCCCCGAAACTCTTTATCGAAAATAGAATCGCATAAATTTGCATTATATATTACTGCAATTTATTGAAAATCAAACAATAAAATACATAATAAAGGCGCTATTTTATTTCTGTAAAAGTGTGTGTAATGGGGTAAGTTGTGCGGGCAAACTTTTCTTTTGGAGTAGGGGTATCGAAGGAAAACCGAACTAGATATACTAGTTGCAGCATTAAAACAAAAAGCCCTTGCAAGTTTGTGTCCATACAAGTGCTTAGTTATTACGGAGCTTTAGTTACACTATTGGTAACACTAAATAAAAAAATCCGCTGCAAATATTTAATTTACAGCGGATTCGTTTAATTCAAGTGCTCCCGAAGGGATTCGAACCCCTATCATTGGTACCGGAAACCAACATTCTATCCATTGAACTACGGAAGCAGGTTAAATGGTGGCACAAAATTAAAAAATATTCCGTAGGAACAAAAATGATTTTGCAATTGGGCGCTTTTTTTAAAAAAAACTTCTCTAATCAAGCATTTGTTGCCAGTTCCACGGTAATGCCGTCTTTATCGGTTACCTGTATTTTATTACCAGCAATTGTTTTAACCAGATAGTCTGCGTCCTGCAGGCGGGTTGTTACTTGGTGCAGCGTAAGGGCATCGGGTACCTGAATTTGAAAAGAAGCCAGGCCGGTAGCCTGGGGGTTACGGGGCAGCGTTGCCCGGCTGCGCCAGGTATTTAGGCCCAGGTGGTGATGGTAACCGCCGGCCGCGACAAACAAAGCTCCCGGATAAGATTGCTGCGTAATGGCAAAACCCAGTAACTCATGATAAAAAGTACGGGCCAGGTTTAAATTGCTTACCTGTAAATGCACGTGGCCAATACAGGTACCCACAGGTAAGCCGGTCCAGGGTTTATCCGGAACCGGTACTTCTTGCTGCAAACTTTCCACATCTACGGGGTCGGTGGTCATTTGTACCTGGCCATTTTGGATGGGCCAGGTAGACCGGGGGCGGTCCGCATAAATTTCAATCCCGTTCTGGTCCGGATCGGCGAGGTAAATCGCCTCGCTCACCCGGTGGTCGCCGAGGCCTTGCAAGGGCCAGTTGCTAGCCCTGAAATGCTGCCACCAGCGCGCTAACTCTAAACGATTGGGCAACAAGTAGGCTACATGAAACAAACCCGGCTGCTGGGCACTTTGCCGGGGTGCGGTTACATCTTGTTCCAGGATTAACAAAGCCGGTTCCTGGCCGGTAGCCGATAAATAAGCGGCGTTTGCATGCTGACGGATGACTTTTAACCCGATTACCTGTTCGTAAAATTGGGTAAGCGCCGGCAACCGGTGGGTGCGCAACGTTACCTGGGCAATACTGGTGGTATCTGGTAGCACAAAAGGATCCATAAGGGGCGCAGTTTACAAATAAGATTTTTAAAAAATCAATCCCGGGTCGGGTAATTACCTAAAGTAGACAGATATTTTACCAGCGAGCGTTTAGCAATGGGCAAGATAGAATGCTCGAACGGAAAACGGGCGCGCGCCACCACCGCAAACGTAGCCGGGTTTGGAAAATCACGGTTTTCGCGGGCTAATTGTAGTTTCAGGCTTTCGTGGGTAAGCGCCATGCCGCGGCGTACCGTATCCAGGTGTTGCGTATGGATGCCCCGGTATTTTTCGTAGGTATTATTAAAAATGGTTATTTTGTAAAAGTAAATTTTAGTTTCCTGGTTCCAGTATTCTTCCAGAAACAAATATCCTTCGTTAAAATAAATAGGAGTGATGCCCACAGGGGTTATTTCCAGGTGACGCTCCACGGTGTTGTAAATTTCTTTACCGGTATCTACGGCCTGGCTAAACAAAGGCGTGGCAAACTGAATAATCTCCTCCAGTTCTTTCATGGTATCATCGTCTTCCACAATTTTCTGGTATACCAGTTCCAGTTTTTCAAAATCGGCCCGGCTGATCCGTTCCGGAAATTGCTCGTAAACCAGTTTTTTGTGTTCTTTAATCTGCAATAAATTCTGGTAATGCCTGATTAAATCGGAGAAGATAGGATATAAGCGTTGCGCGCCAAATTCAGTTTTTACGCCCTGCAGATAGTCGAGCAATAAGTATTTTTTGTATTCAAAATCAATTAAGCCATCACTGAGCCAGTTTACATGCAGCTTTTTCATAATTCAGTATTCCAAAAAAAAACGTTAATGCAGTTTGCCAGGCCAGCAGATTTTTAAAAATTTAAAAAATCTACCCGCCGGCAGAAGAGAGTTTTATAACTAAAAAATACGAAAAAAAAGTAAAAAGTACAACGCCTGTTATTTCTTTAAAACAGAAAACGATTACGCATTTTACAGTTTAATTACTAATTGGGTTTTTCCTAACCGGTATTGGCGGTGAATAATCCACTAAGGGTGGTGCTTTTTTATACGAAACAGCTTCTGTAATCTGCAGCTTATTTTTTAAATTATAAAGCCAGGTTTTTATTTTACTGCTTTACTTATTATAACGCATCGGTTTTTGATTTTACCATTAAGGCATGCTCGCGGTGAGCCTGTAAATTAGGTAAGGTGTTGGTGGCAAAATTCCGGATATCCGGGTCTTGAAGTTCCCGCGCGCCTTGTTCGTATAATTTAATAGCTTCGTCGTGGGCTTTTATTTGAACATCTACAAAATCTTTATCGAATGCAGTACCGCTTTCACTGGACAAGCGCAGCCGGATGGCCCGTTTTTCAGCGCTAAGCGAGTCGGGTAGAGTTATCTTTTTTTGAGCGGCCAGGTTTTTAAGATCTTTACTGGATGCCATGTGGTCTATTACCAGATTTTGGGCAAATTCCCGCACCTCCGCCAGGGTGCCTTTCCCCGAGGCAATTTGCCCGGTCTGAATTTCAAAAAGATCGCTGTCCGCGGCCCGCAACATAAAATCGGTTTCGGTTAAACGGTTAACCTGGCCAGCATCGTCCTTCTCACAACTGCTCACCGTCATACCAATAAACAGCAGTGTCAGCAGCCATAACTTTACCTGAATTGTATTCATCTTCGTTAAATAATATGTTTGTTTTTGTTGGGGTTTCCGGGTATAAAACAGAATAGTACTTCTGTAATTACGCATTGTTTGTAACAACGGATTGATTTTCGGGAGAGTTAATGCAAAAGCTTGATTTTACGTATTTTCAGCAAGCAAATCCGTATTAAGTGCAAATAAGGCTGTTCCCGGATAATTGTATTTTACGAGCTATTAAAAATCAAGAAAGTTAAGCCAACAAGCTTAGGCTTAGGGGTAGTTTGATAATGAAGTAGCCCTGATTTTGCTAAAATGCAGGAGAATAATTGAAGGCTTTAACTACTGGTAGAAATTTTAAAAATATTGATTTTCTGACCTTTACGGAATGGCTTGGCTTGCTTAAATTAAAAAATAGCTGCTAAGCCTTTTTTCATATTGTAACGTTTACGTCGTCGTACTTTGGTAAGATATTCGGGTAAATAACTGGTTAATTACACTTTAAGCGAATTGGTATAAAAAAATAGTCTTTGATTTGGTAATCAAAGATTATTATAAATTTTAAAAATTTATAAGTTAGCTCAATGCCTGCGCTTAAAGTAGCAGAAGCGTTTTAGAGATAGTATATTTTAAAGCTGGTGTTAAGAGAAAAGCGCAACGTACCATACTGCTTAAACAGGATTATACCGGCAAAAAAAGAGGCGGGTATTCTCCGGAATGGACCATCCGGGATTACCATTTATGTAATTATTATTAGATTTATCGGATGCTTAAATAAACAAACCGGTAGTTTGGTTTAACTAAAACCTTTCTTGTTTAAGTATTGTAATGCTTCGTTTTCCGATATCAGCACAAAGGTATCCAATACTTTTTCGGAGGTACCGGTATTATAGCCTTTAATGTAATAACACTGATTGGCTTTGTACACCGCAAAATTGTGGGCACCGTAAGGGGCGCTCAGGTTGCGGGCAAACGGAAAAGCCCGTGATAAATCGAATCTTTTGCCGCAATTGGTCTGAATGATGTTGCTGAGTTGGTGTTCCATACCGCGAAAATAATTTAAACGGGTTAATCAAATATTAAATTGGTATTATGCTGTGTTAAGATACTATTATTTTTTAGGATAAAAAAAATATTCAAACATTAATATAATAATTAACCGCATTATTTTAGCAAAATTTTAAAATTTTAAGTTTTCGGTGGCTCCGTACTACTTTGTTTATTAGCTAACTTAAATTTAAAGTAAATTGCTGCCGTTAAGAAAAAGAGCAGAAAGCATTTATAGTGGCCAGAAAATCTTCCGGAGTTAAACGACCCGTCGTTAAGCAAACCAGTTATAAAAAGTATTTTTTAAGCGCTGCTTTGCTGGTTTTAGCAATATTAGGTTATGGCTTGTATCGGCACCCGCCTGGTTTTTTAATAAAAATTTGGGGCCAGCAACGCGTAAAGCAATTTAGTAAAGAAGAGAAAGGTTATTATTATGGTTTACCCGGCGAACCAGTAAAATGGCCCACCGGAGAGGTGCTCCGGGGCATTGATGTATCAAGGTACCAAACGCACGTGAAATGGGCGCAAGTAAAAAAACAAAAAATCGATTTTGTGTTTGTAAAAGCTACCGAAGGCTTTTGGGGCCGCGATCGTTTGTTTCATAAACATTGGCAACGAACCGGACAGGCTGGCTTTATCAGAGGCGCTTACCATTTTTATCGACCCAATCAGCCGGCCTGGTTGCAGGCAGTTAATTTTTTAACGCAGGTAGAAATTAGCACCGGCGATTTGCCGCCAGTATTGGATGTAGAGCAAGCCGGTCACGCTACCGCCGAAGAATTACGCGACCGCGTAAGTACCTGGCTGCGGTGGGTAGAATGGCAGTATGGCGTTAAACCCATTATCTACACCAATTACAGTTTTTACAAGTATTATTTCGAAGGTTTTTTTGAAGATTACCCGTTTTGGATAGCACACTACCAGATTGATAAACTAAAGCTTACCAATTATAGCCGCAAACAGGTTAAATTTTGGCAACACACCGACCGAGGCGCCGTGCCCGGCATAGAAGGACGCGTAGATTGTAATGTATTCTACGGTACTAAAACAGCCCTTAAACAACTTTGCGTTAATTAAAGAACTTTTGCGAAAAGGTTGGATAGCGGTTCTACCGGAAAGAAAATTTTTAAAAATTTTCTTTCCGGCGTGCCTGATTAGGTTGCTCAAAACAGCTATTATATCGGCTAAGGGTTACCATTTAGTAGGCGCTTGTTCTAGTTCTACCCAACTTTTTCGCAGGATCTCGGCAAAGCAAAACACGTCTTCAAAAGAATTATACAAGGGCACCGGGGCTACTCTTATTACGTTAGGCTCGCGCCAGTCCAGAATTACGCCGGCTGCGGTTAGTTTCTCAAACAAAGCCCGTCCGTTTTGGTGCACCAGCAACGATAGTTGGCAGCCGCGAGCGGCTGGCTCAGTAGGCGTAATAATTTGTAATTTGCTATTGGGTAGACCCAACTCTTTAATTAAAAATTCCAGATAACCGGTTAATTGTTCGCTTTTGGCCCGTAAAGCCGGCATTCCTGCTTCGTCGAAAATATCTAAAGCGGCTTTATGCGCCGCCATGGTTAAAATAGCCCCGTTGCTTAATTGCCAGCCGGCGGCTCCCTCCATGGGCTTAAAGCCTTTTTTCATCTGGAAACGTTCTTCCTGGTTATGGCCCCACCAGCCCGCAAAACGGGGCAGGTCTGGGTTGTTTGCGTGTTTTTCGTGTACAAAGGCCGCACCTACACCGCCCGGTCCCGAATTTAAATATTTGTACGTGCACCAAACGGCAAAGTCTACTTCCCAATCGTGCAGGTTTAGTAAAACATTACCGGCGGCGTGCGCCAGATCAAAACCTATCTGGGCGCCGGCGGCGTGACCTGCCTGGGTAATTGCGGCCAAATCAAACACCTGGCCGGTATAATAATTTAGCCCACCCATTAAAATTAAAGCCAACGAATCTGCATTTTCCCGAATGGCGGCTACAATATCTTCGGTGCGTAAATTACATTCTCCGGGCCGTGGTTTTAATTCCAGAATTGCTTCTTCCGGATTGTACCCGTGAAACTTTACCTGCGTTTCCAGGGCGTATTGGTCCGAGGGGAAGGCGCCGCTTTCGGTAATAATGCGATAGCGCTCCGGGGTAGGGCGGTAAAACGAAACCAGCATCAAGTGTAAATTGGTGGTTAAATTATTCATCACGATCACTTCTTCGGGAAGCGCGCCTACTACCCGGGCTTCTTTCTCCAGAAACAGTTCGTGGTAACGAAACCACGGATTTTTACCCTCGAAATGGCCTTCTACCCCTAAGTTCTGCCAATCCAGTAATTCATTTTCTAAAGCCTCGCGTACCGATTTGGGCTGCAGCCCCAGCGAATTGCCGCATAAATAAATAGCATCTTTTCCGTTTACCTGCGGAATGTAAAACCGATCCCGGAAAGATTGTAACGGATCTTGGTGGTCGCAAGTACGGGCAAAGGCTAAAGAGTTTTCGTAAGTCATAAATAAATTTTAAAAAACAGCTTTCCGTAGAAACGCAGAAAGCCCGTTAATAGATTTATTGGTTCCCGCAATTGTTATTTTAAGGTTGTAGGCAGTGCCCGCAATAGGGTTGGATTTACAGGGTAGCCAAAGGTATACCCGAATATAAAAGTAACCCTTTCTTTAAAATTAGTTGTCTACCTGTAATGCTTCCTGCTGGAAACTATTTTGTTCCGAAGAAAAACAATTTAGTAGTAAAAAGTGGCTACTATCTTGCTTATTTTTCTTCATATTTCGTTTAAAACAGCATGGTAATGATAAAGAAGCTCTTTTTGATTGTCGTTTTTGTTTCTTTCCTGGCCGAACTAAGTTCCGCCCAAACTTTCCAGGGTTCTACATTAATAGGCGGCACCGGTACTTTGCACATTGGCACCGGCAATAATAAAGGCATGTTGTTAATGCTTTCGCCCCGGATTGGGACTTTTTTGGCAGATGATCTGGCGGTTGGCGCTACTGTGCCCTTATCGTTGTATGCTTACGCTAACTCCACTACTACCAGTGTTGGCTTAAGTCCGTTTGTGCGGGGATATTTTGGCGCTACCACTACCCGTTTGTTAGTGGAAGGGCGTATTGGGGTTCAACGCTTTGCTTACAACAGCGACAATACAAATTTCAATGATAATTCCAGTGCTTTTACCTACGGCATAGGTATAGGCGCCGTCCATTTTATTTCGGAACAAGTAGGCTTGGAGCTTTTATTAAGCTACGATAACTCGGGGAACAACGATGCTATTTTAACGATGGCTAACTTAACCGGAATTAACCTGAACGTTGGGTTTCAAATTTACTTACCCTCAGCCAAATAAATGTAAAACTCAAAATTCAAGGTTAAAGAAGTTGTAAGCGTATTTTCTAAGAACTGCACGACAGCATGGAACAACCCGCTTTTTGGCTGGCCCAAGCGGGTCTTTTAGCAAAAAATGCATCATGGTTCCGGGAATAAGGTTCTTTTATGGCTGCTTGCAGCTTTTCAAAAAGTTGGCTGTTTCCTTGTTCCAGCTCCTCAATTGCCTGGTGCAGTAAATAATTGCGTAAAATAAACCGGGGGTTGTGGGCGCGCATGCGTTCTTTTGCTTCTTCTTCCGGGATGGCATTGGTTTGCCGGCGTTGTTCGTACTTTTGAATTACGTTGTACAAGGCGGTACTTTTATCTGAATCGGGTTCTTTATAGAAGCTGTCTTTAAAATAATTTAAAATTTCTGATTCATTTAATTGCTGAGGTAAGTCTATTAACAACTGGTAAAAAATGGTCATATCGGGTTTTACCTGGGCCAGCATATTTTCAAATTCAGAAATTAAAACGCCATCTTCCGGCCGGACTGCATCTAAACCTAATTTATTGGCCATCATGGTTTGGTATTGTTGCACGTAGATGGGTTCGTACGTATCCAAAGCGGCCACGAGCTGGTCGGTGTCCGGAAAAAGAATGGCCAGTGCGCTTGCCAAACAGCCTAGGTTCCAGTAGGCAATACCGGGTTGTTTGCCAAATGCATACCGGCGACCAGGTAAATCGGTCGTGTTGGGCGTAAAACGTAAATCAAAGTTATCGACGAACGAAAACGGACCGTAATCGATAGTTAACCCCAGTATCGACATGTTATCGGTGTTCATCACTCCGTGTACAAAACCTACCCGTTGCCATTCTACCATCAGGTGGGCGGTGCGTTCTACTACTTCTTTAAACCAGTTTATAATTTTATCTTCGCCGGTAATGTGCGGATAGAAGCGAGTAATGGTCCAATCTACTAATTTTTTTAAATTTTCTTCTTCCTGGCGGGCGGCGGGCATCTCAAAATTGCCAAAGCGCAAAAAGCTGGGTGCTACCCGCAGCACAATGGCGCCGGGTTCGTATTGCGGGTTGCCGTTGTAAAACATATCCCGCACTACCTGGTCGCCGGTTGTTACTAAACTTAAAGCCCGGGTAGTAGGTACTCCCAGGTAAAACATGGCCTCACTCATTAAATATTCCCGCACCGAAGAGCGTAGTACTGCCCGGCCGTCGGCGCGCCGGGAATAGGGGGTAGGGCCCGCGCCTTTTAACTGCAACTCCCAAGACTTGCCCGTATTAGTTTGCCATTCGCCTAAAGTTATTGCCCGACCATCGCCTAATTGTCCGGCCCAGTTACCAAACTGGTGCCCTGCGTAACAAGCCGCGTAAGGGTACATGGTTTCCGTAACTAAGTTGCCGCCCAATATTTTTACATCGTCAGCGGTAGGGTTTGCTATTTCCAATTCCTTGGCTACATCCTCTGACCACGCCAGTAATTGCGGGTTTTGTACCGGCGTAGGCAAGGCTTTACTATACAACATGCCCGGGGTTTGCCGAGGCCTTAAATCCCCGCTGTTATCCCCCGGGAAATTATTTACAAATTCGTTCTGATATATTTTAGTGCGGAGACTGTGCATAATTTTTAAAAAATTTAATTCCGGATGATCTGGTTTTCACCAGCAAATCGTCCATCATTTTAGGCTTATACTTACAGGTTATTTAACGAGAAAGATTGAACAAAAATTTAAAATTCTATTAAACCACCCTGATTAGTAGAATTCTTGCGCGAATGGTTTAGTTCAAGAAAATTTAAAGTCAAACCCAGTACGCTACGAATCAGGTTTGATTAACCTGTGCGCAAAACCGGGAAAATTTAAAATTTTAGATAAAACAGGTGAATATAACTAAAGGTTATGCTTTACGGTGAGACTAAGAAGCAGATGATTTATAAGTGAAATAATTGATTCAAGAATTATTAACAAGCTGGAGTAGATTACTATAAAACCAATTGCGCGTGTAAACGCAAAAGTGCTTGTTCTGAATTGGTACATAAACCGGGGTGCACTCCCGACGTTTGAATGACGGTACTACGCGCGGCAGTGAGCCAGCGAAACCGGCTGGCCAATGGTAATTGCCCAATCACACCACCCATTTTTCCGCCGGCGCAAATTTTTTCGAATACCCGCAAACGTTCCTGTATTTCTATTACATCTAACTTTTTCGAGAAGGCCAGTAAGCGGGTTTCGTTCAGCTCAAACAAAGTGCGTAAAAAGCCTTGCGCCGGACAGTACAAGATTACGCCCACATTTAAAAACTCTTCTCGTTCCACGCGGGGCACTACCCGAATGGTGGCGTACTCAAATAAGTGCTTTTCTGGCATGTTGGGCGGCTTGAACAAAAATAGAAGAGTGAGAAATGCGATTATTTAAAAAATGGGCGTACATCTGCCGGGTTTCTTCGGCTGGTTCGTTGTTTTCGTTGGTTAACCATTCTGCCGGAATCAGGGAAACTATTTGATTAATTAAATCTGGAGTTAAGATGGAACGGAATGCTGCATCTATCGAATCTAACTCACTGGCCCGGGGCAACAATACGTGATCTTTAATCGGAGCAAAAGGGCGTACGCTTTGTTCTTCCCAATTCTGGCCCGCGTGATGAAAATACAAGGCCGCTCCGTGGTCGATGAGCCACAATTCTTTGTGCCAGATAAGCATGTTGGTATTCCGGGCTGTCCGGTCTACGTTGGTAATCAAACAATCTAACCACACAATCTGGGACGCTAACTTGGGGTCTACCGTAGTTACCAGGGCATCAAAAGTAATAGCACCGGATAAATAATGCAGACCTAGGTTAAGCCCTTCGCTGGCCCGGAGCAAATCCTGAATTTCTTCGTCGGGTTCGGAGCGGCCAAAAGCTACATCTAGTTCGGCAAACACGATTTCGGGTACGCGAAAACCAAGCGTCCGCGCAATTTCGCCGCAGATTAATTCGGCAATTAAAGCTTTTACTCCTTGTCCGGCGCCCCGGAATTTAATTACGTAAAAGAATTCGTCGTCGGCCTCCACAATGGCGGGCAGCGAGCCACCTTCGCGTAAAGGCGTTACGTAACGAATGATCTGGACAGTACGAAGAGGCGATAAGTTATTTCGCATACACAAAAATAGTCGGTAATTTTTCTTAGTAGCTTAAAAAAGCAGCAACTCCAGCATTTATCCGCGAGCGGGCGCTTATTTACTTGAAGACTAATACGGAAGAAATAACATTACCCAACCAAAATGAGCTGAAAAATAAAATTTAATCTGCTGGCCTTAAATGTAGTAAGTAACAGAAAAGGTAAAATAAGCTTGAAACCGCGGGTAGAAGGTGCTGAAAATGAAAAATTTTTAAAATTTAAGTAGCTGATTTTTAAAAACAAAAGGCTTCTACCAAAGAATGGTAGAAGCCTTTTGTTTGCTTATTGGATGTATTACTGTGGTTTACTATTCAATAAAACAATCTTCATTTTATCCGCGGCAACAATTTTTTTGTGAAAATCTACCAGTTCCGGGTAAGCTGTTTTGGGGAATGTGCCTTTGTGCATTTGCAGCGTACGAATATAAGTGAGCGTGTTATCTTTAGCCGTTACCGATGCCGTATATTCTCCAAACTGCGATTTAACGGAGATTTTTTCTGGTAAATGTTCCATTTCGAAAGCACCAACGGGTAAATCATAACGAATGGTATCCGAATCGATGAAGGCCATTTTGATCATTACTTCGGATTGGCGGTTTTCTAATTTGGGCGGAACACTGCGCCATTGGTTCAGCATATTTACTTCCAGGAAAAGCCGTTTGCCACTAGCGGTGGCGTATTTATTGGCTTGCAGCATAACTTTTTCTTTTACCGCCGGAATTTTACTTTTTTCGGCTTTAAACTCGAATTTTTTAATGTCGAAATTAGCTAAGGTAAGATGGTCGTATAACCATTTTTTCTGCTTATCAGTGGTTTCCTGCATAACTTCGCTTACGTATTTCTGTTGCAATCCTTTGTACGTGGTATTTACCTCGGCGGCGGCATTGCCGGTTTCGTCTAATTTCACTGTAACTGTACGATATTGCGTGTTATTCTGGGCAGTATAAACCGGTGTTTTAACTAATTTACCACCTTCCGGAGTAATTAAAAGTACATGCCGATCGCCGGTAAAGTCGCCTAGGTAACCCGCCGCTTCTGTTTGACTGGTACACTCTAACCACATCGTATCTTGAGCCAATGGAACGCTTAAAATTACGTGATTAAACTGGTCGCTCGGAAAATCCGTGCGAATATCAGGACTATTTGGTCCGGCTTTTACGATAGCCGCGTACGACGGAATACCAACAGCATTAAGCATGGCTTTCATGTAGTTCGTTAAAGCTTTGCAGTCGCCATAACCATTTTTGTCAACGGTGGCGGCATCAAAGGTCTGCAAACCACCGATACCCAACTGAATACCTACATAACGAGTATTGCTTTGCAAGTATTCGTAGACTTTCTTAATTTTTGCTTCCGGACTTTTTTCATCTTGTACCAGCGCTTTAATTTTGCTGGCGGTAGCTTCTGGCAAAACGTCACGGTCTTTGTTTAAGTCGTAGTACCATTTTCCGTAGGACTGCCAGGTGTTCAATTTCCCTGGACGATTATCCAGTTCAAAATCTTCGGGAGCTAAATAAACACTAGGAACTAATTTGTTAAACCTTGGCCCGTAAGGTTCCAATTCCAAAGTAGGTATATTGGTTAAGGTCCAAATATACTTTTTACGGTCACCCTCAGTACTTTCAGTTAAAGCTTGGCTGACGTTAACTTCTTTGTAACGCAGGTTTAACTTAGCTGGAGTTTCTACTTGAAAAGTGGCTTTTTCAACTGCTACGTTTTCGTCAGTTTGCGGGAAAAATGTAGGATATACGACTAAACCGTTCCAGGTAGTTTCGTATTCAAATTCTACGGTATAGGGATATTGTATGGGTGTAAAGCCTGCAATCTTGGCTCGGTTATCTTCGTAGAGGGAGCCACCTGAGTTTGCAGAAACATCGGAAATTTCAGAAGGTTTTAACTTTTTTAAAATTTTGCCATTGGCGTCGTACATTATACCCTTCAGGTAATTAAACCGGATAAATTTATCGTAACCCACCTGGCAGTAAGAATATTCTTTAGCCTTTTCGTTAAAGATGGTAACTACTATGTGAGTCTTATATACAGCTTTGCCCGGGCTGGAAATATTAAAACTTTCTTCATTTAAACGAATCACCGCATTCGCGTTTTCCCGCAGCGGGTTAGGGATAGAACCTACTTCGTACCGGATTTCGGCGGCATAAGCGGCCTGTACACTCAGCACTAAGCCCAGCAAAAAGCGAATAATTGTTTTTACCATGGTGTTCCTGGTTTGGTAAGTTTTGGGGGATTAGTTAATGGTTTTTTTCAGGACAATTTGCTCCGCTTGTTTCGCTACAATCTGGTTGTAAAACTCTTTCAGGTACGGGTATTCTTCGGCTAAAAACTGCGGGCGGTTAATGGTTAATTTACTTAACACATTAATGGTGTTGCCAATAGTAGTTACACTATAAACAAAGCTGCCGCCATCTTCTGGTAAATTTACCTTGGTGCTCTTAGGTTGTTCTTCCACGGCAAAACCGGTCGGAATGGTGTAAGAGTACATATAAGTTTGTTCAACTGCCGTTGTAAAGTCGATGGGGTATTTGCGGGTTTCGTGTTTAAACGGATTAGCCTTAATTCCTAAGCTCTGCATCGGTTGCAGGTAGATAATATTACCCGCTTGCGGCTGACCAGAGGCAGTTACTTCATAATCAATAATCAGGGGCTCTACCGAAGGAGTGGTATTTTTAAGATTTATATTTTTAATTTCGAAAAGGTCAGAAGCCTTTTTTAAATTATCAATGTATTTCTTTTCTCCGTCCTGCGAAATGGATTTGCGGCAAGATAATGCATTATGGCCATTACGAACCACGTGTACTACCCCGTTAATGGAGTTATCTTCGCCGATTACTAATTTGGAATGGTGTACAAACGAATCTTTAGAACCGGACTGCAAAGCTACCCAATCTGAGTTTTCGGCGGAGATTAAACGGCCTACTTCACTAATGCAACGGGAAGGTAAAACGTTGATCGTGCCCATGGGTTCAGTAGCATCCAGCAGATATACTTTATCCCCAATTTTAGCGTGAGCAATGGTATAGTTGAACTTGGTTAAGCTGGGATAATACGGGTTGATTCTACCATGACCGCGGGTGCTCAAAATTACCGGATCGGCTTCAATACCAGCTTCTTTTAACATGGCTGTTAATAATAAATTAATTTCGGCGGAGGTTCCTACTTTTTTCTCCAGTAGTTTGCCAAAAGTTTGGGTGGCGTATACCCGGTAGGATTCGTTCCACTTAAAGTTAGAGCGCACATAATCAAAAATGGCTTCTAGGCGTTTAACTGGTTCGGTTTGCTGTGCTATAATTGGGGCAGTCAGGGCTTTAACAGTACCGTTTTTCTTTAAGCGTCCGCCAAAGTTTTCGCTTTGCAGTAAGTTCGTGGTAATTTTATCCCAGCTATTATTCATCGGCCGGACAAAATCGCCGGGAAGGCTGATACGGCCTAACTCAAATTCAATACGGGCTACATAATCTTTCAGGCTGCTCATGTAAGGCTCTTCTTCCATCGCCGGAACATCTTTCATGGCCCAGATATACCGCGTGCCAGTGCCGGTTAAACTTGCCGATAAGCTAACATTTATAGGTTCTGATTTTACCAGGTAAAAAGGCTCGTATCCTTGGGTGGTTTTCTTGTAATCAAACCATTCCGGGAATTCGGCGGTGTACTCACTGTACAATACCGGAATACTGCGTTGGAAGGTCCAGTTAGGAAAGTCGAAGATGTAACCCGATTTAACCCGGTAACTGTATTCGATAATCGAGCCTTCTTTTACGTTGGGTAAAGAGAACTTCTGATTGGTCCAGAATTCATCTTCTTTTTCGTTAAATACCGCTTCTTTGGGCATTTTGTCGGTAACTACCTTGCCATCTACTAGGTTATAGGTATTACCTTTTAAGTTCATAACGGTTTCTCGGTCGCTGTTAGAGCTACCAAAAAGTGGAACGGTGGTAGTTGCCCAGTCGTAGCCGTTCTTTTTTAAAATTTTAATGCGCACATGGTGGTCCGAATACAAAACCAAACCCGAGGCATCTACACCAAACTTAGATTCGCCTACATTAAATAAAACTACGGCACTAACGCTGGTATCGGCGCTGTATTTTTTTTCAAAATCTTTAGGTTCTATTTTTCCAAATTTGGGGATTACCATCGGGGCCTGGCCAAACGACCAGAAGGAAATACCAGTAAGAAAGAAAATTAAAAAAGGTAAACGTTTCATCATATAAGATTGATTGGATAAAAAGTGTTTTTTAGGATATTTAGCTAATACTATATTTTTTATTTAAAATATAGTATTAGCTAAATATCGTGCCAATAATCTTGAGGAATACGAAATAAATAACTGTGAATTAAGGCTTAGTAAAACCAGCAGAAATTTTAAAAATCAAATGTTACGGCGCTCCGCTTTGGGAGAAACAGGGTAACTGAAAAATTTTAAAATTTAAAAATTTAAAAAATGGCAGGTCGCCGGAAAGTTTTTACAGCAGATGCTGGCGAATAAAATCTTCGGCGTACTGTTCATTTTTCCAGCCCAGAATGCGCACCTTCTGACTGGGGTTAGCGTGCCGGAACCATTTCGTTAAAATATCTTTAATTTCGGGATAAGCTTGGTTAAAAGAGGCATAATCATCGGCGGTGATTATTTGCTGGGTGGGTTTAGCCGGAATGGCAATTACTGTAGGATCTGGTAGGCCATCGCGCTCCAGCAAGATAACACCCAGGGGCAATACTTCCAGCACGGTGCCGCTTGGCTGGCTTTCCGAGAGGACTAATATATCAATTGCTTGTTCGTCGCCGGCTTTCTCGCCGGCCGTTTTGGTAGAAGGAATAAAGCCATAGTTGCCCGGAAAAGGCAAGTAGCGCACAGTTTGATCCGATGCGTTCTTAAATTCTTTTTCTTTAGCGTTATATTTTACTATTTGATTGGTGCCCGCCGGTATTTCAATAATGGCTTGTAGGTACTTCTTGTCGGTAAAAGCGGGTAAATTTTGGTAGTCGGTTTTACAGGCCGATAAACTGAATGCAACAAAAAGGAATAAACCAGCAAAGAAATTGAATCGGATCATTGTTTTAAAGTATCAGTCAATAAGCGGAAAGGATTATAAGCCGATAAGTTTAAGGTAAAACGGATATTGCGGGTAAAATCTTTGAAGCTACCCGGTAACTTATTTTCGTAATTGCTGCCCGTTACAGGAAAGTAAAATTGTAAAAGTTTACCGCCCTTAATTGTTAAACCGCTACCATAATAAAAATCGGTATTAACCCCTGACTGGAAATTGCCGGATGTCACCGAAGCTACACCCGCATCGCCGTACCAACTTAAGGGGGTAATAGGTAAATCCAAAACCAAATTAAGCGAGGTTAACCAGCGGTCGGCGTACACGGGCAGGTAGTTTTTAAAAGCACCCTCGCGGTTATCAGTTTGGTGGACAAAGGCCATAAATGAAGAACTGCGCTGCGACCGGTCGAGGAAGATGGTCTCTTTTTTATAATCCTGACTGCCGCTTAAACCTAACCTAAACTGATCGTAACCAATGCCCAGAGGCTTATCACCGAAAAATTTACCCACAAAAAAACGGGTTTGCAGCCACCTGCCCGGCCGGTATTGCCGATCGTATTCCAAGGTTATTTTCCCGAGTACGGGTTTGCTTTGGGTAGTTTGATTACGATTTACAATAAAAACATCCATGCTGGCTTCGGCCGAAATCCGTTTTACCGCATTTTTAGCAGAAATCCGGTATTGTACCGACGGAATGGTGTAGGCAAAATCGTATTCAAAATAACTATCTTGTTCGTTTACTTGCAACCGGATGGGGGTACTCACGTGCGTAGAGCTGATGCGCAATTGCTGCTCGGGAGAGTAAACGCTGAACCGGGGTAGGTTAAACGTAAGCGAAGGTTCGTATTTTTTAAATTTTTCAAATCTGGCTACCTGAAAACTCAAGGTAGTTATCCCCATATTCTGGCGGGGCAGTACATTCAGGTTAATGGTGCCGGTACCGTTTATCCGGTTTTGGTTAAAACTGTAGAGGGGCATTAGCACGTAATTCACTTTTTTCTGAATCAGGGAGCTGTTATAAACGGCCAAACCCAGCATAAATTTGTCGTAGGTGTTGGCGCCAATCACGGGCAAGTAGTACAGTTGTTTGCGGTCGGGTTGTTCAATACCAGCCAGCAATTGCAGGTTTAGCTTTTCTTTTTCCGGAAAAGGCTGGTTTAATTTTACTTGATTATTGCCCCGGTTTACTTCGGGTAAAAGATGCTCCGGATCCAGCAGTATTCGATCGGCATTCGGTGCGTTTTTAAAATTTATTTTTTCGTCGTGCACCAGCGGGCCAACCCATTGCGTTTCCAGAATTTTGCCCGAGGCATCTACCGCGGCTACCGGCACCGGAAACGGGAAAGCTGTATTATTTTGCACCGTAACTTGCGCCTGGTTGCCCGTATTTTCTTTTTTTAATGCGGCATCTACGGGAGCATTGGTTTGAATTAAATTTTTAAAAAACCAGTCGAGTTTCTCGCCGGTTTCTTGTTCCAGCACGTTTTGCAAATCTTCGGGGTAGGGATGCTTAAACTGAAATTTCTGGTAATACGCCTGTATGGCCCGGTCGAACTTAGCCTGACCCAGGTAAGCGGCCAGGTACTTGAACAACATACCGGTTTTCATGTAAACAATAGCGCCGTAATTGGTAGTAGTGTAGTGAGCAGCGGGTAATTGCACCGGCTGACTTAAACCGCGACTGGCTAGCATTTGGTACAAGAGCAGGTTTAAACTGTTGGCGTGAATGTTTTCCAGATTAAACGCTTTTCTCAGTTTTTTACTCTTAACCAGCGGTTCTAACTGGCTGTAATCCGGGTTTTCTAGTTCATTTAACCGAAACTCGTAATACGAATTAATACCTTCGTCCATCCAGGCATATTCGCGTTCGTTGTTACCCAAAATGCCGTAAAACCAATTATGGCCAACTTCGTGGATGATAGCTTCCGGATCGGTTACCGTAACCATCGGGTACTCCATGCCCGAGCCGGCACTTAAAGCGCCATCCACGGCCGTAGCGTGTTCGTAGGGGTAGTCGCCCACCCACTCGGAATAATATTTTACTGCCAGGTTAATGTCTCTTATGCTGTTTACCCAGGTAGCCGCATTCTTATTTAAAAAAAGCAGCCAGGTAGTTACGGTGCGGCCAGAATTGGGCAGGTTCACGGCACTTTTCAGAACATTAAACCGCTTATCGGCGAACCAGGCAAAATCATGGATATTGTCTTGCACATAGCGCAAGGTTTTGGTTTGAGCCGAAGAAGCTGGAAAGGCGGTATCCGCCGGAAAACTTGTTTTGTTGGCGGTTATGGTGGCTAAAGAATCCATCCGGTTCTGTTCTTCCGGATTTTGCAGTACCCCGGTGGCCCCCATGGTATAATTAGCGGGCAATGTTATAGAAACATCAAATTTACCGAATTCGCTATAAAACTCACCTTGGTTTAAGTAAGGCATTTGGTGCCAACCTTTTTGGTCGTAGACGGCCGGTTTAGGAAACCATTGCGTTATCTGGTACGATTGCCCTAAGTGCCCGAGCCGGGAAAAAGAGCCGGGCAATTGCACCTGAAACGGCGTAGTAATAATAACGCGTTGATGGGGCAATAACGGCTCATTAAGCAAGATTTTACAGATATCCGGATGCTCCGGATCTTTTTCTACCGTAGCGGTTTTGCCGTTTATTTTAAAATCTAAACCAGTGATATAGCCTTTCTGGTTGGGCGGTGAAAAATAAAAACCCGGCTCGTTCTGCTTTAAGAGTTGTTTACCTAGCGCTGTGTGGTTGTTTTGGTAAGCGTTCGGCCATAAGTGGAAATAAAGAAAAGTTAATTGGTCCGGAGAATGGTTGATGTACTCAATTTCTTCGGTTGCGGTTAAAGTATGTTGCTGGTCATTCAGCGTAACTTGTATGGTATAATTAACCTCTTGTTGCCAGTAAGTTTGGGCCCAAACGGAGTAGGGGAACAAGCCCCAAAACAACCAAAGTAGTTTTTTAATCATAATACTAAAATACGGATTCCGGAAACAATGGCTGTTTTTAAAAAAAGTATTGGCTTAGAAATGTGATGTTAACTAATCGGAGCACAGGCGGGAGTAGATGGCCAGATTAACGTATTGCCCGTTTTTGTATTCGTAATCCCGAAAAGTACCTTCTTGCTGAAATCGTAATTTTTGCAGTAGCGCGGCCGAAGCCAGATTGGGGGTTTCCAGGTAAGCTTCCAGGCGGTGCAAACGGATTTCGTTAAAGATAAAATCAATGCAGGCATCTACCGCTTCAAACATTAAACCTTGATTCCAGTACTCCGGTAACAGCCAAAAACCTATTTCCGCTTTGCGGTGCTGCCGCGAAAGATTGTTAAATCCACAAGCACCAAATAATTTTTGATTTTCCGGAAAACAAAGTCCCCACCAAATGCCGGTTTGTTGCGCAAATAAAGCGTAGTACCAGTTCATTTGGGCCTGGGTTTCGGGTAAGGTTTGGTAAGAAACACCGTAGTGGCGGGTTACATCCGGGTGCGATAAACCTTTAAATACCTGCTCTATATCGTCTTGGTTTATCTGGCGCAGGAGCAGGCGTTTCGTGTATAAATTAGGAAACATAGGAGGTAAGGCGCTTTTTTAAAGAAGCTGCAAAGAAAAAAATTAAGTTTATTTTCCGGCTTCAGCTCAGTAGATTCAAAAATTAGTAAAATTAAAAAAGAGCGTCAGTTTTGCCGCTCTTTTTTAATTTTATTGAAACTAGAAGTTAAATCAGGTTACCATAAGTTGCTTAGAATAAGCTGTAATTCTTTTGTGGTAATCTTTGTCCAATTTAAGGCAAAGGTTTAATCATCACGTCTTTAAAATAAACTTTGCTATCCGGATCGTGGCCTTGCAGCGCTACGGTGCCGCTGGATAGCATTTTGCCGCCCATGTTGGTAGTGGCAATGCTATCGGGTTCGGTGTAATCCACTACTACTTTGTCGTTTATTTTAATGGTGATGCGTTTGCCTTGTACCGTTATGGATTCGGTGTACCACTCGTTGTCTTTTACCACTTGTTCTTTTACGTCTTGCACGGCATATAAACTGCCGGTGCGGCGCCAATCGGTATGGGAGTTATTCACCTGAATTTCGTAGCCTTTGGAGGGCCAGCCGGTTTCCTGGTAGGCTGTGTGAATAAACATGCCGGAGTTAGAACCGGGGGTAGTCATTACCTGGGCTTTAAATTCAAAATTTTTAAAATCGTGGTTTTGTACCGGCCCTTCGTAAAACAAGTGCGCCCGGGGGCCATGCACCACAATAGCGCCATTCTCGACGCTAAAAGTGGCGGGGTTTTCGCTGGCCCGCCAGCCGTTTAACGAAGTACCATCAAAAAGGCTGATCCAGCCATCTTTACTTTCTTTGGGGCCTTTGCTGGCGCTGGTAGTACATCCAAAAAGGAACAGGGCCAAAACCCAAAGGTTTAATGTTTTCTTCATGTGTTTTATGTAAAAAGTTTAGTTAACACAAACTTAAAATAGTATGCCTGGTGTAAAGCAAAGTGAGTACAAGGATATAGGAACTAAATTTTTTAAAAAATTAACATTCCTTATTCTCTAAGCCAGCATACCCTGGTTTTTTTTAATAAAGTTCTTAACCCAGAACGTTACATTTAGCTTCTTCCGGCTTAAAGCTTTTTTTAATTTGTACCAAAAAATAACTCCAAAGCAAATAAACGTAAGTTTATTTATTTTCGGAAGTAGGTAATTGACTTACCAAAGTAATAATAAATTCGTGGAGATGCCAATGCATGTTTTCTATTTCGCGGCTGGTATCTTCCAGGTGCTGCGTAAGATTAGTGGTAACGGCTGGTACCACAAAGGCTTCGCCAAAATAAATATGACCATCTTCCCGGATCCGGATGGCAGAATCTTTAATCCAGCTTTTCTGGCGCAAAAATTCCTCGATGTGTTTAATTATGGGGTCAGGTTTTTGATTATCAACGGTTTTGGGTATTTGATCGATTAAGTCAAACAAAGCTTGTTTTAAATTTTTAAAACCATCATGAATTACGTCCAGGGCAATTAAGGAAGCCGCTACTGCATCGGCCCACCAGAAACCCCAACCAATTCCTAAAATTCCCACGATGGCCGCTACCCCGGTCATCCAGTCGGCTTTTTGCATTTCGGCATCGGTATGTAAGTTTTTTTCGTGCAGCTTTTGAGCCAAAGGTAATTTGGCTTTTCCCAGAAAAATAGACGGTACTGTTCCCCAGATTAAGGCCACAATCATCAGGTACCCGGACCAAATTTGATGGCCGAAAATAATAGTAGTGCCAATGGTTGGCCGATCTGCTTTAATTAAGGTTAAGCCCGAATCAATAACTAAAAAGATGCCTACCGAAAATAAAGCCAGCGAGCTGCACAAATAAGCAATAGAAACTACTTTGTGATAGCCATACGGAAACTCGTTATTGGCGGGCTTTAGAAAAATTCGGGAAATTACCAGAAAAGCTACCGAAGGTGTAAGGCTTAATAAGTCTTCGTACCAAGCCGTTTTCATGGCTTGCGAGTTGCCCATCGTTAGGTACATTACAACCACTGTAACCGATAAGTAAGCGATGGTTAACCATTCTAAACGTTTAGCTTTCCGATATAAAGGTTGCAGTTCCGCAGGAAATTCAAAGGTCTTAACGGTTTTCATAAGTTTGTAAGCGGCTGGGTAGGTTGGCTTCCTGGCGGTGTAAAAATGTTTCTAAGGCAACGGTAAAGGCATTTTCGCCTTTTATAACCGCCATTACATGTTTTTCTTTTGGTATTTGATAATAAGGCCGGGTAAAACTTATTTTGCTCTTCCAGGAATTTTTATCGGTAATGCCCCCAATTACCAGGTGCAGTTCTTGTTTTTCCAGTTTTTCGAATAAATCTTGCTCGGTATCGTTTACCCAAATAACTTTTGCCTGCTGGGTTTGGGCAAACTCTTTTATTAATTCGGCTTCCAGGCCCGTAGGGGCGGCATTGGTTTTTATTACCCAGGGTGGGTTTTCGGAATAACCTACTAATAAGGTACCATTTTTTACTTTTTCAAGGGTTTTATCCGGGTCGCGCGGAAAGTTATGGCAAGCCGAGATTATAAAAACAAGTAAAATAAAACAGTGCACAAGGCGCATAAAAATTGGGGGTGAAATATACGTTTACTTAGCCTACGTGGTACAGCAAGTAAACTCCTGATAAATTAAATTTATACAGCAATTAAATCAAATTACCGCAATTGGTAAACTTACCCGATAACCCAATTTTTAAAAAATCGGTAATCTGGTAATAAACAAAACAGAAAAATACCGTTTGATTTTTATAAAGTGCTGAGTGAAAGGAGAAATACCCCGGTAACCAGCTGTAAATAAATGTATGATAAAAGCTTATAAAATTTTCACGGGTCCGGACGGACATACGCACGTAACCCAGGGCCGGGTTGCCGATAATCAGTTAAATCAAGCCCTTGGTATCCGGTTTAAAGAAACGGCGGCACCAGCTATTTACGACTGGCATACGGCGCCAACTAATCAGTACGTACTTACCTTAACCGGTACGCTGGAGTTCGAAACCTTTGATGGCCAACGCTTTATTTTACAACCCGGCGAAGTTTTACTGGCTATGGATACTACCGGCTCGGGGCACAAGTGGCGGATATTGGGCAATGACCCTTGGAAAAGGGCTTACGTGCTCTTTGATCCGGAGCAGGAAATTAACTTTAAACCGGATTAATTGCTGAAAATCAAAATTTTTAAAATTTCTGATTTTTCAAGCATAATACGCTATCATCTGCATAAAAAATAATTCCCGGTAAAATAAAAAAGAGGAAGTATTTACTTCCTCTTTTTTATAATCAAACCGATTTCTCAGTTATCTCGCTTATTTATCTTTTTCGTAACCAGCTAATTTTATCATCTTGTTGTAGTTTCCTAAAAGTAGGAAAGATGGGGCCCACTGACCCACGAATAAAGCTTCTTCGTCTTTTTTCATGATTTTTAAAGTAGCCGAAACTGCCATTGAGCCTAATGCTGCCCATAAAAATAGATCAGAAGGTAGCTTAGAAGTATAGTTTTCGATAGCTGCGGCAACCGGACCTTCTTTATGCTCAGGGTTTACGTTATCTGCTTTGTTTTTTAAGTCTTGGGCTTTGTTTTTTAAGTCTTGTGAGTCCATAGTTTTATAGTTTAAATATGTGTTACAAGCCTAAAAACGAATTACAGGTTAGAGGGTTTAAAATTTCTTTCATCCAGTTAAAAATATTCTGGTTAATTTTACCCTTTTTAGGTAATTTTTAGGGATAAATGCCGTGCCAAGCTTACTTATTAAAATGATATAAAAAGGTTATTGTGCCGGAGTAAGCTGGTTTAGGACTATCTTTAATTTCTAGGGTTACTTCAATTTGGGCTTTAGCCACCCCCCGCAAATTTTTCAGGGTTAGCAATTTGGCCCGCAACCGAACTTCGCTGTTAACCAGTACCGCTTGGTTAAACCGTAGATTCTCGATTTCGTAATTTACCTGCATTTTCAGGTTCCGAATCGAAATAATCTGCCCCCATAAATAAGGCAGAAGCGAAACCGTTAAATAACCGTGCGCAATGGTATTGCCGAACGGCGATTCGGTTTTTGCCCGCTCCGCATCCAGGTGTATCCATTGATGATCCAGGGTAGCATCTGCAAATTTGCTAATTTGTTCCTGGGTTATTTGGTGATACTCTGAAACGCCTAACTCGGCGCCTTCGTGCTGCTGAAATTCTTCGAAACTACTAATTACTAATGGGTTCATGTTTTATCGGGCGCTGTTTTAATGTGGCTCTATAATTTTTTAAAAATTTAAAAATCGGATAATTACATAATACCGGTATTGCGGCTAAAATTAGTTTTATATTGGTTTGCCTTAGGGCAACTAGCCTGGGGCTTTTACTTTGAAGCAGTAAATATTTAAAAAGAACTGAATGTAAACAATACGGGTTTAGTAATTACCCGTTTATTGTAGATAAGATTTAATACAACATGTTTGAGCATAGTTTATTTTACCAACTGCCCCTCCGGAACCAGGTAGAGCTTTTAAACCGCCAGGGTACGGCCGTAGCCCATCGATGCCACAAAGGCTGGAACATTACTTTATACGCCATTAATAATAACTTTGTAGAACGTTGGGAAAAAAACGGGTTAGATATTGTGGCCTCTTTTAAAGCAGAAACCAGTGCCGTAACTATTCTGGAGCCCTATTTAGATAAACTGGAGGTGGAGCCGATTTATTAATGGTTAAGATTCTACTGTCGTTTTTATTGCTTATAAAAATACCAGCTATTAGCTCTTAATTAGGTATGAAACCAAAAATAAAAAATTTTAAAAATTAAGCTTATGGTACTTTTTACCTTAAAAGAAGAAGTAAAATAGCATCAGCAGAACTATAAAAACTATGAATGTATTTGTTTACACGGCTTTAAGTGAAGCTAACCAGAACCAATTAAAACAACAATTACCAACCGAACTTGAATTAGTATTTCGGACAGAATTGCCTAAAGACGAAGTACAAGAAAAATTTAAGGAGGCTGAAGTGATTATGGGAAACCCGCCGGTAGATTGGTTTAACGCTGCGCCGCCCACACTTAAGTTCTGGCAATTAGATTCGGCCGGTTTCGACCAGTACAAAGAAGTAAAAGTAGCTGCCCTAGTAGCCAACATGGGCGATTTTTTTGCCCGGCCCTGCGCCGAAACTATGGTGGCGGGTATTTTGGCTTTTTACCGCGGCATTCCAGAACTGGTAAAATGCCAGGAACAAAAAAAATGGCGGGGTAATCAAATCCGGCCAAAACTGGATTTACTTGGCAATAAAAAGGTAGTAGTTTTGGGAGCCGGCACCATTGGCATGGCTTGCAAACAAATGCTAACTGGTTTTGGCTGCGATGTAAAAACTACCGCCCGCAGTAATCCCAAAGCCGATATTCACTCGTTCGAAGATATTTTAAAAATTTTGCCCGATACGGATGTGGTAGTAAACACTTTGCCTGGTGCCGCCGATAAATACGTTTCCGGAGAGTTTTTGCAGGCCATGAAACCCGGCAGCTTGTACGCCAGCGTAGGCCGTGGCAGCACCACCGATGAACAGGCCCTGATAAATGCTTTACAAGCCGGTAAATTGGCCGGCGCGGTGTTAGACGTTACCGAACAAGAACCGCTGCTTGAAAGCAGCCCGTTATGGCAAATGGAAAATGTACTATTAACCCAACACACCGGCGGAGGTTATTTCGCCGAAGAGGAAGGTAAAATAGCGCATTTTTTAAAAAATATTAATTTGTTCCTGAACCAGGAAGCTATTCCGGATCAGGTAAATTTATCGCAGGGATATTAACGCAAGCTACCAGACTACTTTTGTAGTAAATTGGGATTGGGGCTTACATCAATTTAAATAAAGTAAATTCTAATAAACAAAAAGGCGACCTTTGGGGTCGCCTTTTGCACTAGTTGGTAGGTGTTAAAAAAACAGGAAGTAAAATTAACAATTTATCTATTTCAAATTCCTTGCCGAAAATCTTGTTTGCCCGGGTAAAGCAATTAATTATCTGATTTCTACTAAATAAGGCTTCATCGAATCGGGCAAAGTGTTGTAGTTTAGTAACTCCAACGTAGGTTCAGTAGCATTGGCAACTTTGGGTTGCAGGGTTTCATTTACATATTTGGTGTCCAGTTTCCACATGGCGCCCGTAAGCGGGTCAATCACCAAGAACCCAACAAATCCGCCAAAAACAACATTGCCAAAGTACCAGGCATTTAAGTCGAAGTGAACGGGCACGGTGCGGGTGTCGTATCCGTCTAATTCAAAGGTAACCGTGTAACTTGCTTTTTTAAAAAATCCGGCTCCGGAGCGTAAACGCGCGGAAGTGGGTGTAACGCCGGTGTGTACCGTCCGGCCTTTCATGTCGGTAATGGTAATGTTGGCTCCATTGGGGTTGCTGGTAATGGGCAGGCGGTAACTGCTTTTGCCTACAATAGAGGCGCAACCCGAAAAAGTTAATAAGCTAATAACTAATAGAATAGTTAAAGAATGTTGGTAAAATTTTCTCATGCAAAAAAGATGAATGTTTTAGTTAGTACAAGTTTGATCTGTTGCTTACAATATCTCTTCCAGTAATTTCTAATTTGCATTTTAAAATGGTACTATTTTAAGGAAGTAGTAGGAGCTCCCTTTTTTTGAAATAAAACTTGCTGCTGATTGGCTTGAACCACTTTGTTAAAGAATTCTTTGAGGTAATGGTATTCTTCAGGACTGTATAATGGTTTGTTTAATACCATCAGGCTGGAGAGGGATAACCGGTTGCCAATATTAGAAGCCTGGAAAAGAAATTTGCCGCCATTGTTGGGTAAGGTAATGGCAACTGCCGGCGGTAAGTTTACTGTTTCGAAATCTTGTGGGTAATTAATCGTTAGGGTAAACAATTGCTCCATGGCGGTACCCAGATCAACCGGATACAGGCGTTCGGCAGCAGTAAAGGGGTTTTTCTCCCAGCGGTCAATAAAGAAAGGATCCAGCAAAAACTGGTTTTTATTTAAATTATCGAACCCTGATATTTCAATATCCATGGCTTGAATAAGGGGTTTATCTAAGTCTTTTAAATTCTGAATAGTGTGTTGGTTTATCTGGGCATCGTGCCATTTATTACCTAATTCTTTGGTGTATTCTGCCTGGCTACTATAAGCGTTAATGTGTTTGCGGTTTTCCATTGCCTCGTAACCCGATGCGGTTAAAGATAGGTTGCCGGTAAAATGGCCGTCGGGTTGTAAGGTTAAGTTCAGTAAAGAAACCTGGCGGCGTTTATCTATGGGTTTAAGCTCGGTCCAGTACGAGTCGCCTTTGGTAGGAATAGCTCGGCCTTTCCCATTTAAGCAATGGATGGGCAACATGCCAAACGGCAAATTCGGATCGGTGGCATCTAACTGGTAAACATTATTTTTAATTTTAACCTGAGCAACTACGTAATTAAAATCGCTGATTACCGGGTGCACCTCAATGGGGTAACCATTCTGGCGGGTAGATAATATGACCGGGATAGCGGGTAAGCCAGCGTATTGCAAAGCAGCAGTTAAAGCCAGGTTGATATCAGCTACATTGCCTGTTTTGGCATCCGAAGCTTTTTTAATGCCAATTTCGCTGAAGCAACCATACACCTCGTTCCAACGGAACCAGTTTTTTACAAAATTGTAAACGCCTTGCGCCCGCTGCAACGTGTCGGGAGTGGTGTTAAGTAGGTTTTCTAAATGCTCTTTAAATACTTCTTTGCCCCGTTTTAATTGCAAGCCAAATTTGGGTTCGATTCGCATTTCATGGTCGGCGTCTTTCCATTCTTTGGTGTACCGGGTGCGGGTACCGTTAAAGCTTTGTACTTCGGCTAATTCAAAATTTAAGGCGGCCAGGTAATTGCTGCGTGCGGTCATGTAATCTTCTTCGATAAAGGCGGGTACGTTTTTCATCGCATTTTTGTACCGGGCACAATCGGCTTTGCCACCGCCCACGCTAAAGCAATCTTTTATTAATTCGCTTTCTTTTTTAACCAGCGGGTAAAAACTTGTTAAAGTTATGTTATAGGTGTAGTTGCCCGGAATTTTAGCCCAGTATTCCGAATACATCTTAGGAATATCGCTCTGAAACTCCCATCGCCGGAAATTATACTTAAATGGCGATTGCAACTGGTATTTTACTTCGATTACGCTGCCTACTTTAACGTTGGGCAAAGTAAATTTTATCAGGTCGTAGTACTTGCTTTTGGTTTCGGTGTAAGTTTTGCCGTCGAATTTGGTTTGGGTTATTCTGTCGTTTTCGATGTTAAAAGTAATTCCTTCTACCTGGCTAATGCTTTCTAGTTTACCGCCGGATTTGCGTACCGGTATGGCAAAGTTGGCCTGATCTAAACCTTGCTTATCTAAAATCTTTATCCGGACTTTGTAGTCGTGTTTTAAATCTAGATCACCCTCTTCGCTGATCCAGGTATCGCCAAATTCGTTCAGTACCACCGCATGGGCGGTGGAGTCTAAGGCGTACGAAGTCATTTGCAATTCGGCGAGCGTCGTGTTGCCTAATTTAAATCCATGATCCTGGGCCTTAACTAAAACCGGAATACTTAAAAGAAATAGGAAAAGTAAACGTTTATGCATATTTATGTAAGCTGAGAGTTAGTTTTTATTAGAAATTAAATAAAGAGCTTGATTAAAGGCTTAAGCCAAATAAAGCTGTAAGCTGAACCAGAAATTAGAGCTAGTATTGAGTAAGCAGATGAAAGGGGTAAACAGTTTTTTAAATTTTTAAATTTTCCGGAAATCAAACCTACAGGCAGTAAGCATATCTTGTGCCTTTTTCATTTACTTCCGGCACATTTCGGGATAATATTTAAAAAAGTATATACAACTGCCTTTTAGGTAAAGCCTGTTGGGGGTAAAACTTTGGTTTACTAAGCTATCGGAACTATAAAAATTAAATTTTGTACTTGCCCCAATGCAGATTTGAGCAAAGTTTTATTGGCGCATGGCTGTGGCGGTAACTTTTATTACCTCAGATTAGAACTATAAAAAAAAATACTGCTGCCTTATTTGAAATGGTAGGTAAGAATTGTTGGTGAAACTAGGTTTTAGGCTTTTTCTTTTTGGCCGCCGGAAAAAGAATATTATTTAAAATTAAGCGGTAGCCGGGCGAGTTGGGATGTAAAGCCAGATCGGTAGGTTCTTCGCCGGGACTGTGTTGGTAATCTTCGGGATCGTGGCCGCCGTAAAAAGTCCAGGTACCTTTGGCAACCGTGCCGTGCATGTATCTTACTTCGTTGGCGGCTTTGGTTTCTCCCATAATAATCACGTCAGATTTTATGTATTGCTTTTTAAAGGCGGTAGTCTGGCCCATAAACCCTTTAATGGTTTTTTCGTGATTTTGGGTGAGCATGGTTGGGATAGGGTCCCACTTGGCCGAAAAGGTAAATAATGAAAAAAAGTCGTTGTCCTGGTAAATATCCCGTTCCCGGCGCTGGTTGTCAATACTAGAAAATTCACCTTCGTAGGGACTGGAAAAAACGGTAAAATCTTTAAAAGCAAAGGTTTTGCTAAAATCTAATTTTTGCTGCGCCTGCGGATCGACCCCATCGCCATCGTATAAAGCATCTACTACATCTACGCCGTTGGCGGCCAGGGCAATATCGTAGGTATCGGTGGCCGAGCACATGGCAAACATAAAACCGCCGCCTGCCACAAAAGCTTTAATGTTTTTTACCACCGCCAGCTTCATTTGCGTTACTTTAGCAAAGTTGTATTTTTTAGCTAAAGCCTCCGACTCTTGCTGCTGCGCCCGAAACCATTCCTGGGTACGTTGCCACCGGCCCGATTTGCCATATTGCCCGGTAAAATCTTCGTGGTGCAGGTGCAGCCAATCGTATTTTAATAATTTCTGATCGAGTACCTCTTCATCAAAAAGTAAATCGTAGGGTATTTCGGCGTAAGTTAAAACCAGCGTAACAGCATCGTCCCAGGGTTGTTTTATTTTAGGGGAGTAAATCGCAATGCGGGGTGCTTTTTCTAGTTTAATAACATCCATGTTGGTGTCGGGCGCGGCAATTTGCGCTAATATTTGCTGGTACTGCGCATCCGAAATTACTTCGTACGTAACTCCCCGCACCCGTAATTCATTTTCTGTGGCCGGCGTATGCGGAAAAGCAAAACTACCGCCGCGGTAATTTAAAAGCCACTCCGCCGTTTGCTGGTTTTGTAGTACCCAGTAAGCTACACCATAAGCTTTCAGATGATCTTTTTGGGTGTTGTCCATGGCTACCAGTATCTGGGTGGCCCAGCCGGGAAATAACACCAATAAGCAAAAAGTGAGACAGAGGGTAAAACGTTTTATCATAGCAGGCGGGTTTTAAATTATTAACTGCTAAGTACTTATAACGCAATATAAATAACTTAGATGTAAATACATCCATAAAAAAACACATTAAAAACCCGGTATTTACGAATGGCTGCCTAAGGAACTAATTGCCCGGCCAACGTTGCGGTATTTTCTGGTTTTAGAATAGATTTTAAAAAATGAGGTGCCTATGGATGCTATAGAAAATGAAATTTTTAAAAAATCTGATTTTAGAGAAGCAGGATTTAAGGAGGGCTAAAGTTACTTGCTTTCTCTGAAATGGTTTATTTTTTACGCCGCTACGTTTCAGGCACCTGGTATAAATTGCCTACCTTTGCTTTTGTTTTAAGTTTATGTTTTTGTTCATGCGCCGGTACTTTGCTTCCCTTTTTATTTTTGTAGTATTATTTTCGGGTTGTAAAGACACCGCCGTTGCGCCCAAAAGATCCCGGTTTGTTGCCACCAACGTGCACCTTACGTTAGGCAATCCCAGTAGTGCCGTTGCCGATCCGCTTAATTACAATAATTATTTAATCGAGAAGCCCCAGTATGTTCTCTCGTATAGCCGGGATAACGGCATCCCGAATTGGGTAAGTTGGCATGTAAGTAAAGATTGGTTGGGTACAGCACCGCGGCAAGATAATTTTCGGGCAGATGAAACTTTGCCTGCTGACTGGTACCGCGTAAGCCCTGGGGCTTATACCAACAGCGGCTTCGACCGGGGACACAATTGCCCCTCGGCCGACCGGACCAAGAGCGAAGAAGATAATTCGGCTACTTTTCTCATGACAAACATGATTCCGCAAGCGCCCGATAACAACCGGAACACTTGGGCAAACCTGGAAGAATATACCCGGACTTTAGTAGAAAGCGGCCAGGAAGTATACGTGATTATGGGAAACTACGGCTCGGGCGGAACTGGTGCTAACGGGTCGGCCCGTACCATTGATGGCGGCAGAATTAAAGTGCCCAAGCAAATCTGGAAGGTTTTAATAATATTGCCCGCCGGGGAAGATGATGTAAACCGGATTACTACCAATACCCGCGTAATTGCGGTAGATACTCCTAACATCAACGGCGTACATGCGGATTGGAGCAATTACCGGACTACCGTAGATGCAATAGAAAAAGCTACCGGCTATGACTTACTATCGGAAGTGCCCGAAGATATTCAGCGGGTTATAGAAGCCCGGGTAGATAATGGACCAACGCAGTAGTTGTAGTTAGCTGTATTTTTAAAATGGAAAATATTTCGTCCTTAACTGCCGAAGAAATTATAACCCGGTTGCAGCAATTAACGGCTGGTGTGTCTTATCAAAGCGAATCCGATTTTCCGGTGGAAGTAGTGCAATTACATTCAACAGAACCAGACCGGTTTACCAGGGAAAGTATTTTGACTTTAACCGGGCATCCCCTGGAAACCCCGGTTGCAGAAACCAGTATCGCTGTTTTTTTCGGGCATTTAGTACAATCAGAAAAATTGCCCGTTCACGGGGATAATGCGGTAGATCAAATTACTGCATTGCAATCAATTTGCACGCAGCAGTTGCAAAGCATTCAGGTTTTCCGGATTGGTAGTAGAACCATCACCATCTTGCTGTTAGGTAAAACTCCCGAGGGTATTTGGGTGGGGTTAAAAACTACCGCTATCGAAACCTGAAAAATTATTTGGTTTAAAAATTAAAACAACAGCAGTAGTTTAAAGAGGCAGAGCTTGAGTTAAATTTTGCTTTATTTATAAATAAGCAACTATACTGAATGAGCTTAATCTAATGAATATTGAAAATTTTAAAAAATTACAATTTAATGAACACCTGGGTGTAAATGGCCCGTTCCGCCGATTTAAGTTCGGTGCCCGCTTGATAACTGGTATTATCCAGGTCTTGTTGCCAAACCATGCTGGTAGCAGTCAGTGCAATTAGGTTATAAGTTGCAGTGGTGCCGGGCAGTTGAATTACTATTTTTTTTCTATCGTCTTCGTTGTAAATGCGGTAAGTGCCTGGCACCGTATGGCCCCCAGTATATTCTACCCGCACCGTAGCGTTATCAAAAACATAAATTTTATTTTTCTCCGGAGCATGTTCTTCTTCGTGCACTAAGTGGCTATCTACCACATACTGCGTTTGCATGCTTTTGGGCGCCCACCGCCCTTGGATAGAACTATCGGGCAAATCAGGGTTTGTTAACTTTAGTTGATTCTCTAAATGAAGAAAACCAAGCAAAAGCGACATGAAAAAAAGGATTCTCATAAACAGGTAACAGAATTATACGGTATAGTTACTGATTTTATCTTTAAAAAAGAACACTAGGGGTAAACCAGTGTAGGTAAAAGGGGATTCCAGCATGTAAAAAACCAGCCACAGGAATTTAAAAGCCTGTATGTATAACGCTCGTTTTTAAAAAATCTGTTTTTCTGCAAGGGGTTTAGCAAATAAGTACAATAAATATAGTTAACTATATACATTGTTAGCACTATGTTTGTTTTGTACTTTTTAAAATTTTAACTCTTTTTTAATGAAAAACAATATACTTTATTTTTTGTATTTTTTTGCATTAGTTGTTTCTGTTAATTTACCGGCGGTGGCTCAACTGCGGCCTAATACTTTTGTAATGAACGGAGACGTTTTGATTCAAAATAAAATAAAAATAGATGCTGGCACTCCCGAGTATTTAGCGTCGCTTAAAATATTGCAGTCTTTAGCTAATCCGGCTCTTAGCAAAGCGCCTTATACTGTAGTAAATAAAACCAATGCCGGCCCTAGTGGCAGTAAGAACGACTACGTGAGCCTCGCGCCGTACTGGTGGCCTAATTCTGGTACTTCTACCGGATTGCCTTACGTGCAAAAAGATGGACAAACCAACCCAGAAGTAAATGAATTTAAGGATAATACTTATATCCGGGATTTAAGCCGCGATATCAGGCTACTTGGGCTTTCTTACTATTTTACTAATAATGAACAATATGCGGCTAAAGCAACCGAATTTTTAAAAGTGTTTTTTCTGGATAGTGCCACCCGCATGAATCCTAATTTAAAATATGGACAACTTATTAAAGGCGATAACACCGTTTATGGCACAGGCATCGTAGATACCGAGGTTTTCCCGGATTTGTTGGATGGGGTTCAATTGTTAATTGGTTCCAATTCCTGGACTCCCGAAAACCATGAGGCTTTGCAAGACTGGTTTAATCAGTATTTAACCTGGTTGTTAACGGACGAAAAAGGTAAAAAGGCCAAAGTGGCGCCTAATAATATTGGCACCATTTACGATTTGCAAGTAGTTTCCTATGCTTTGTTTGTAGGGAATAAAACATTGGCCAAAACCCTGATTGAAAAACAAACTTACAACCGCATCGAAAGCCAGTTAACCGTAGATGGAGAGCAAACTTTTGAAGTAACCCGTACCAACGCTTGGACTTATTGCAATAAAAACCTGGAAGGATGGTTTAATTTAGCTAATTGCGCCGAAAGTGCGGGTATTAACTTATGGGATTATAACTCAGCTAGTGGTAAAAGTTTGAAAAAAGCTTTTGCCTGGATGGTTCCTTATAGTGCCGGCATTCAGCCCTGGCCTTATCAGCAAATCGGACTTTTTAAACCCGAGTACCTTACGCCTATGGCCCGGGTTGGTTCGGCAATTTATAAAGACATTGATTTAAATGTCCTGCTTGCTTCTACCCACCAACGCTTTATTTCGGGAGCCTATTTAGAGCTTTTAACCTCCAGGTATTCTGAATAATATAAAAAATCATAAAACCAAGCCGTGTTTTATTTACTACCAGTTAGTTAGGTGATGCTTAACATTAAGATAAACAGCCTGGCAATTACTGGTAATTTTAAAAAAATTTACTTATTAAGGTTTAAACAAAGTAAAAAATTTAAAAAAGCGGTTTGCCCCGAACAATGCCGGAGGTAGGGGAGCAGCCCAGGGGTAAACCGCTTTTTAAACATCACAGGTTTGCGCCGTTTTTAAGAAAAATCTACGTGGAACCCGGTAGTGCAGCCGATAATAGAATGCTGCAATTTTCTTTCCGGAATCAAGTTTTTACCCGGTTTACTTAGTTCTAAAGTTTGCTTACACTTTGCCTGTTTTATATATTATTTAGTTTTCTTAAAATGTGTTTGTAAGCGTGTTTGTAGGAATGGTTATAATGTAATTTGATTAATTAAGGCTAAATTTTAAAAAATTAGCCTGTTTATGCACTTAATAAAAAGAAAAAGTACAATTTTAATTAAAATTGTGTGTTGCCTGGTTAGTACTTTGATTTGTACTTTTGCATTGTTAATTAAATAAAGTGCTTGATATGAGAAAAACATTACTTAATCTATCATTCTTATTGGTTTTAACCTTTGTTCTTACCTTTAATGTTTCGGCGCAAGTAAAGCCCAATACATTTTTAATAAACGGAGAGTTGCTACTCCAGAACAAATTAAAAATCACGGCTAAAAATCAAGGCCATTTAGCTGCTCTAAAGGTGCTGGTATCTTCATCGGCTCCTGTTTTAAACCGGGTGCCGTATACTGTAGTTAGTAAAACCATTACTCCACCCAGCGGCGATAACCACGATTACATGAGTTTAGCCCCTTATTGGTGGCCCAACCCCAAAACTGTTACGGGTTTGCCTTACATTCAAAAAGACGGACAAACAAATCCGCAGGTGAATCAGGTTAAAGATAATACTTACCTGCGGGCACTTTGCCAGGATGTGCGGTTATTAGGTTTAGCTTACTATTATACCAACGAAGAAAAATACGCGCAAAAAGCTACCGAATTATTGCAGGTGTTTTTTCTGAATAGCGCAACCCGCATGAACCCCAATTTGAAATACGCGCAGACTATTAGAGGAGATTTAAAGGTTTATGGTACCTGTACCGTAGATACCGAGCATTTTCCGGAACTTATCGATGGCGTACAACTCTTAGCAGGTTCCAAATCCTGGACTTCAGCTAACCATGAAGCGTTACAAAGCTGGTTTAATCAATATTTAAACTGGATGTTAACGAGCGAGTGGGGGAAAAAAGCAAGCATTGCTCCCAATAATATTGGTACTTACTACGATTTACAGGTGGTAACATATGCTTTATTTGTAGGTAATAAAACTTTAGCTAAGTCGATACTGGATAACCAAACAATTAAAAGAATGGAAACCCAATTGGGTGCCAATAATGAGCAAGTGCTGGAAGTAGCCCGCACCAATGCCTGGACTTACTGCAATAAAAATTTAGATGGCTGGTTTTGCCTGGCAAGCGCGGCCGAAAACGTAGGGCTAAACTTATGGGATTATACTTCCACTAGTGGCAAAAGTTTAAAAAAAGCGTTCCAGTGGATGTTGCCTTACGGATCTAAAACCAAAGCCTGGCCGTATCAACAAATTGGTACTTTTAAACCCGAATACCTTACTCCCATTGCCCGGATAGCATCCTCTATTTACAAAGACATTAACCTGGATAGCCAATTAGCTACTACGCATACCCGCTTTATGGCCGGGGCTTACCTGGAGTTATTAACCTCTCGTTACTATTAATCTCAATTATCTTGTTGCTGTTGCTATTGTTTAATTTAAACCGGCACCAATACGGGCTTTAATGCCAAGGCAGCTAAACAAATTTAAAATCTAAATCTTAAAGCTAGTTTGGTTTTAACCAGCAAAGCCATCCTTGTACGGAGTGGCTTTGCTGGTTTAAGGTACCAGGGTAATCTTAAGCAAAAAGATAAGAAATTTTATATATAACAATTCTGATAAAAAAAAGTACCTACGCGTGTTATACTATCCGTATTTTTCTCGTATACTTACCTAATTGTAATTTTTACAAGTAATTAACGAAATTCCTGTACGTATTAATAGTTTATAAATGAGATACGTAAACGCCGAGCTGATTATACCTTACTGCCAAAACACCAACTAACTTTTAAAGTGAGATAATCTATGTAAAACAAAAACAATACATACTGATGCTATCAAATTCCGAGGATTCGTTGCGTTCGTTGCTGGAGCAAAATTATGCTTTGTTAGAGCAGTATAGCAACGAGTTAGAAAGGCCCAGCATTAAAGAGGAAAGAATAGAAGAAATATTAGCCCAGGTAAAAAAACTGACTTTTCATTCTATGAAATGGTTACTGGATCTGATCCCGTCGAACAGTGATCCGGTGCAATCGGAGTGTCTGGAATCTTCTCTGAATTACCTGCAATATGCGCTTACCGAAGAAAAAACAACTTCTGCTAGTCGGCGAAAAGTATTGAAGCGGGTACTTTACCATTCTAAAATGGCTTTGCTCAGCTTCTTGGGTTGGGGGCAAGTAATTTTTATTTGTGTATGACGCTAAATGCAAAAGGCTATGCTCCACCAAGATGAATTTGATTTTTTGTTTAAAAAAGAGAAACTCGCTTATTTGCGACGCCAAGGCCGGTTTTTAGCTACCCGGCACACGCCCTCCTTTGAGATTAAACTCTACGGGCTAAATCACTTTTTTGTGGAAGTTTATTTTTGGCCCGGGCAATTCCGGAGTGCTTACATTGGTACCTTTCAGGATACGAAAATGCTGGAGCCCTATCTGGAGCCTATTCAGTTAAATTTAAGTTTTTTAAAATAACAGACTAACCCTTTTATTATCTGCGGTTAAGTTATCAGACCAGTTTGTTTTGCCATAAAAAGCCACTTTGTTAAAAGTGGCTTTTTTAGTTTAAATCAAACCAACACTTGCGAAAAGTTACTTCTGTAATAATTGTCGGGAAGCATCGGGCAACCAGTTTCAATGCCTTCGGATTATACCTCAAAAGAAAATAAATTTTAAATTTTGAAAAATATCGCCTTATCTTAAAAGCGCCAAAGTGTAATAGTTGTTGATATTTACTGCAGGCACCTTTAAAACGAAGCCGTTAGAGGTAGCTTTTTAAAGAGACCTAAAAGTTTGCGCAAAAGTAAAATTTTTAAAAATTACCTTTTGCAACTGAGCGTAAACCCCAGTACTTTGCTTTATAAAATGAAAATAAACACCTTTTCTACGCCGCCGGAATTAGGTAAAGCTGCCGGTAATATTGCGGCTGGATTAATCTGGCAAACCATTGCCGCAAAAGGACATGCCACTATTATTTCGGCTACCGGAACCAGCCAGTTTAAAACTTTAAAGGAGTTAGTAGCCTGGCCAGGTGTTGATTGGAAGACAGAATGCTGCATTATTGATTTTAGTTTACTATGAAAAAAAATTACAACAGACGCGAATTTTTAAAAACCGCAACAGTAGCAGGTATGGGTTTAGGTTTAGGATTGCCGGCCACGGCGGCCGTAAGTAAAGAAGTAGCCGTACAAAAAGGTAAAAGGGTCGGTATTATTGGTTTAGATACCTCGCACAGTACCGCTTTTACTAAATCCCTGAATAAACCGGATGCCGGACCGGAGTTTAACGGTTACCGGGTGGTGGCAGCTTACCCCAAAGGCAGCAACGATATTGAATCTAGCACCAAACGCGTACCGGAGTACACCGAAGAAGTTAAAAAATACAACGTTAAAATAGTAGATTCCATTAAAAAACTACTCTCGGAAGTAGATGTAGTATTGCTGGAAACCAACGACGGCCGGCCCCACCTGGAGCAAGTGCTGCCGGTACTAAAAGCCGGAAAACGGGTTTTTATTGATAAACCCATTGCCGGATCTTTAAAAGATGCGGTGGCTATTTTCGAAGCTTCCAAACAATACAAAGTGCCGGTTTTTTCGTCGTCGTCGTTACGGTATTTAGCTAGTGCGCAGGAAGTGGTGCAGGGCAAAATCGGCAAAGTTTTAGGCGCCGATACCTATAGCCCGGCTACATTAGAAAAAACGCATCCTGATTTGTTCTGGTACGGCATTCACGGGGTAGAAACACTTTTTACCGTTATGGGGGCGGGTTGTAAAAGTGTGGTTCGGCATTCCACCGACAGCACCGACCTGGTAGTGGGTACCTGGCAGGATAACCGCATCGGTACTTTCCGGGGCACCCGCACCGGCACCCACGACTACGGCGGCACCGTTTTTGGCGAAAAAGGCAATGTTACCCTGGGGCCATACGCTGGTTATGATTCCTTACTGGTACAAATTATTAAATTTTTTGAAACCGGGCAGCCACCTGTAGCGCCTGAAGAAACCATGGAGGTTTACGCCTTTATGGAAGCCGCTGATGAAAGCAAGGGCCAAGGGGGCAAGCCGGTTACTCTGGAAAGTGTATTGCAAACTGCCCGAGCAGCCAAAGGTTAACGCAAATTTTTAAAATTTTACTATAATCAGGATACTTTAAGTAGATTATTGATGAAGAATACACGCAGATCGTTCATTAAAAATGTGGCTACCGGAGCTGCTGCCGTTTCTTTTGGCGGTATTTTGCCAGGCTTTAGCCCTAAGAGTTACGGCAACATTCTGGGCGCGAACGAGCGCATTAAAGTAGCCAGCATGGGCGTAAATTCCCGGGGATTAGCAGTAGCCAGTAATTTCGCCCGCCAGGAAAACTGCGAAGTGCTTTATATTTCGGACGTAGACTCCCGGGCCGCAGAAAAATGCATTGCTACCGTAGAGCCCATCCAGAAAAAGCGTCCCAAAGCAGCGCCGGATTTCCGGAAAGCCCTGGATGACAAAAACCTGGATGCCTTGATTGTAACGGCCCCGGACCACTGGCACGCGCCCGCGGCCATCCTGGCCTGTAAAGCCGGCAAGCACGTTTACCTCGAAAAACCCTGCAGCCACAACCCCAACGAAGGCGAGCTGGTAGTGGCGGCCGCTAAAAAATATAACCGGGTAATTCAGATGGGGAACCAGCGACGGTCGTGGCCCAACGTAGTGGCAGCTTTAAAAGAATTGCAAGCCGGAGTAATCGGTCGGCCTTATTTCGCAAAGACCTGGTATACCAATAACCGGGAATCTATTGGTAAGGGCAAAGAAGTGCCGGTGCCCGCCTGGTTAAATTACGAATTGTGGCAAGGCCCGGCGCCACGCCAACCTTACCGCGACAATTTAATTCATTACAACTGGCATTGGTTCTGGAACTGGGGTACCGGCGAATCTTTAAATAACGGCACCCACATGGTAGATTTAGCCCGCTGGGGCTTAGGCGTGGATTATCCGACGCGGGTTACATCGGCAGGTGGCCGCTACCGGTACCAGGACGATTGGCAAACTCCGGACACCCAGGTTATTACTTTAGAGTTTAACAATAAAACCAGCATGGTTTGGGAGGGGCGGAGTTGTAATGGTCGTACCATTGAAGGTAACAGTGCCGGTGTTATGTTTTACGGCGAAAACGGGTCACTTTTGATCGAAAGCGGCAATTCCTACATTATTTACGACTTGCAGAATAAAGTAGTAAAAGAAGTAAAGAACGACATGGAAATAGATGCCCGCAACGTAGCTGACCCGGCCCAGGAACTGGACGCATTTCATATACGTAACTTTTTCGACGGTATTCGCCAAGGAGCCAAAGTTAACTCCGATATTTTGAGTGGGCACCAGAGCACTTTGTTAATGCAGTTGGGTAATATCGCCCTCCGTACCGGTCATACTTTAAACATCAACCCAGAGAACGGCCATATCATCAACGATAACGAAGCCATGAAGCTTTGGAGCCGGGAGTATCAACCGGGCTGGGAACCGAAGATTTAAAACTACCTTCCGCCCGCATCTCCTTACCTAAAAACAGGGAAGGAGAAGGTTATACTCTTGTAATATTGAATTATGAGACCTGAATAAACTGGTATTGTTTTTAAAAACTTTAAATACACAAAGTATAAATTAAAGCTACTCGAATTTACGAAAGCCAAATTAGCGCTTCTGTGATACTTATAGGCTTGTGCGGCAACGCCATTATGCCTTTATTTTACGGGTATTTAGCCGATGCCTACGACGTACGTACCGCTTATTGGGTATTGTTCCCGTGTTACCTGTACCTGGTCTTCTACGCCGTGCAGGGCCATCGCATCCGGAGTTGGAAATAAACTAATTGGAGCAACCCGGATTTTTAAAAATTCTTTTTCATGAACACGCAGAAACTAAAATTAATTAATGGTAAGATCATCTCACCTTACCGCATTATACCCCAGGGCACCGTACTGGTAGAAAATGGTAAAATCGCTGCGGTAAGCGAAGGTAATTTAGAAGTAGCCGATGCGCTGGAAATAGACGTGCAGGGGAAATACATCGCACCTGGTTTTATTGACATTCATGTGCACGGTGGCGGCGGGCACGATTTTATGGATGGCAGCGAGGAAGCATTTTTAAAAATTGCCGAAACTCATGCGCAATATGGTACTACGGCTCTATTGCCTACTACGCTCACCAGCACTTCCGAAGAACTTTTTCATACTTTAGAGATTTACGAACAGGCCAACCGCAACAATAAAAAAGGGGCGCAGTTTCTGGGCTTGCACTTAGAAGGGCCCTATTTTGCCATGAGCCAGCGGGGTGCCCAAGATCCCAGATACATTCGTAACCCCGACCCGGCGGAATACCAGGAAGTTTTAGCACGTTCCACGTCTATTAAACGGTGGAGCGCTGCTCCGGAATTGCCCGGCGCCATTGAATTCGGAAAGTTCGTGCGCTCGAAAGGTGTATTAGCGGCCGTTGCGCATACTGATGCTATTTACGAAGACGTTTTGGCGGCTTTTGAAAACGGTTACACGTTGGCTACCCATCTTTACTCGGCTATGTCGGGAGTTACCCGGCGCAATGCTTTCCGGTACGCCGGGGTAATTGAAAGCGCCTACATCATCGACGAAATGGACGTGGAAATTATTGCCGATGGTACTCATCTGCCCGCTCCCTTACTTAAGTTAGTTTACAAAATAAAAGGCCCCGACCGAACGGCTTTAATAACCGATGCCATGCGGGCTGCCGGCATGCCACCCGGCGAAAGTATTTTGGGTAGTAAGCACAACGGCTTAAAAGTAATTGTGGAAGATAACGTGGCTAAACTACCCGACCGGACTTCTTTTGCCGGAAGCGTGGCCACCGCCGACCGCCTGGTACGCAGTATGGTAAACCTGGCCGACGTGCCCTTGCTGGATGCCATCCGGATGATAACCAGTACCCCCGCCCGCATTATGGGCGTACTGGATAAAAAAGGAACCCTGGCTGTTGGGAAAGATGCCGATATCGTAGTTTTTGATCAGGATATAACCATAGACACCACCATTATTGCCGGAGAAATTATTTACTCCCGCTCAAAGCAAAATTAAGGTTGAATACGAGCCAGCATTTTTCTATTATCATTTTAAAACTTTGCCCTGATTATTTAGCCGTTAATTACTTTATGCAAAAATTTTAAAAATGATTCTAATTTCAGGTGAGTTCGAAATAAACATTTACTTATTCAAGCAGCCAATAGGCGTACATACAATAACGCCAAAACTATAAATTTGAAAGTTTTTGCTATTTATTAAGTCATCCCTCTGGAATTCTTTGAATTCTTCCGGGATGGCTTAATTTGAATAAGAAAGCTTTCTTTTTATTTAGTTCTTTTCTTAACTCGAACGCACGTTAATTTCCATGATCTATACCGCTACACGTTGCAATACTACTTTACAAGGTTCTGGCGAAGTTACCCGAATGGTGTGGGGTGTATACAAAGGTACTTCGTAAAAATCGCCGGGTTTTAAATAGAATAAAGCTTCGCCGGCAGTAACGGTGCAGGTACCTTCTACCACCAGGAACCGCTCGTGCTCTTTTTCGTGTACTTCCTTTTCGGCTTCATCTATTAACCAAACCACTGCCGACGTAACTGCCGGGGTAGCCTCTATAATTTTTATGTGTAAATCCGTAGTTTCATCAGGTAAAGTAAAATCCGGACGGTTTAACCATGCGGCATATTGTTCTACCCGCGAAGTTTGACTTAAAAGGGGCGGCGTAATTACAGTTTCGCCGTTTTGCAGGCGCTCCATATAATCCACCGTAGCCAGAAAAAGTGATTTCATTAATGGCCGGGGTTGTACGGCGTGGGCAATGGCATATTGTTCCAGGTTTTCCCGGATAGCATCCAATTCCTGGCGGATGGCCGGATGCCTGGCGGCCATTTGTTCTACTTCTGCGGCTTGGGCCGGGGTTACTTGTTCCAAAATATATAACTCCAGTATGCCGGACTCTATATATTCGGTAATAATATTAGTCATGATTGGTTAGCGCGTAAATGATTAATTGCCTGGCGCAGTTTAATTTTTAAATCTTCCTCCGAAATACCCAGACTGGCGGCCGCTTCGGCACTGCTGCAGCCTTTCAAATAAATTAAGTCGAGCACCGCTTTTTCCTGGGTATTTAATGGTGCGTTAGTTTCCGGGGCTTTTGTTGGCGGCGGGTTTAGGGCCGGTTCCGGTAAAGCAACGCTGCCCGGCAAGTGTTCTTGGCTTAGGCCAGAAGAAAAGTTGCTGGTGGGCAGGGCCTTTAATGCCGATTCTTTGGCCAACATAATCATCCAGGTTAAAAGTCCGGTTAGCGCCGGGTTGTATGTAGCCCGCTGTTGCCAGATTGCCACAAAGGTTTCCTGCAAAACAGATTCGGCGGTTTGCGAATTCCGGACAATGCGGGAAATTAATCCCAGCAAAACGGGGGCATAAGCATCGTACAATAAAGCAAGCACGTTTGGTTCACTTTGTTGTAATAAAATAGCTAAAGCCTTTTCGGCCTCTTTGCGGCTTGGGTATTCCTGCATAAACTAAAGCGCTGATTTAACCTGGGTTAAATACCAGCGGGTAGGGTAAACAACTAAACTTTAAATATACGCGATCCGGGAAAGATTACCTAAACCGTTGCCGGCAACTCTAAAATTTTTTAAAAATCCGGGCACAACCTGGCTGGGGTAAATAAAAAAACACCCGAAACAGAATTCTTTAATACCGGAAATCTGCTGATTAGCTAATTTTTAAAAAAATAAGAATTTACGGGTAAGACTGATGGCAAAACGCAATAATAAAAAGCCAGCTCATTTTGCAACTGATTTAAGTTTTCTATATTTAGCAACCAGAATTACCCAGTTTATTAATTTTGGTTTATTTGATTTTTTATGGCTAAAACTTTTTCTTCTTCGGTAACGGCAGTGCCCCATATACAAATACCTAAAGCCGGGCAAAGGTATCTGGCGCTGGATGTGCTGCGTGGTTTAACCATTGCCCTGATGATTGTGGTAAATACCCCGGGTAGTTGGGAAACTATTTATGCCCCATTTAGGCATGCCGAGTGGCACGGGTTTACCGTTACGGATTTGGTTTTTCCTACGTTTTTGTTTGTGGTGGGTAATGCTATGAGCTTTAGCCTCCGGAAAATGGAACAACAGGAAACCAGCGTTTTTTTAAGTAAGGTTTTAAAACGAACCGCCCTCATTTTCTTGATTGGATTGTTCTTGAATGCTTACCCTTTTATTACGTTTACCGATGGAGCGTATGCCTTAAAAGATTTTTCGGCGTTGCGCATTATGGGCGTGTTGCAGCGCATTGCGCTGTGCTATGGTTTAGGCGCTTTAATTATTTATTTTTTAAAAATCCGGGGAGCCATTGTTTTTAGCGTATTGGCTTTGCTGGGGTATTGGGCTATTATGTATTTTATGGGCGCCCACCCAGAACCTTACAGCTTGCCCAACAATGCCGCTTTAAAATTTGATTTAAGCTTGCTTCCGGAAAAAAACTTGTACAAAGGCTACGGCATTCCCTTCGATCCGGAAGGTTTACTTAGCACCTTGCCGGCTATCGTTAACGTTATTATGGGTTATCTGGCGGGTGTTTATATTCAGAAAAAAGGCAATACGCAAGCTACCGTTAAAAATTTATGCATTGCCGGATTTCTGGCGATTACTGTGGGGGCGTTTTGGGATGGAGTTTTCCCGATTAACAAACCCATCTGGACCAGCTCTTACGTGTTACACACCGTGGGTTTAGATTTAGTAATACTGAGCGCTTTAATGTTGTTTATAGAAGTAGCTAAAATCAGAAACTGGACGTATTTCTTCGAAGTTTTTGGCCGCAATCCTTTGTTTATTTATGCCATGTCGGGTATTCTCGTAAAAACCATGAGCTTAATCCGCATTGGCGATGCTGGTTTGCAAGGCTGGATTTACCAACACGGTTTCACGCCGTGGCTTGAAGGAAAAAACGCATCGTTGTTATTTGCCATTTCTTACATGCTGGTGTTGTGGCTCATTGGGTACTGGATGGATCGCCGGAAAATTTACCTGAAAGTGTAAAGTTTAAGTAGGCTGATTTTTGATGTTGTATATAAGCTTTGATTACTTTAGCGTAAATCAGTTTCGCTGTTTTTAGAAATTTTTCATTGCGAGCTAATCCGGTAGAATTGCGAAAATTTAAAAAATTGTCTGCCGGTTTAAATTAAACTTGCTGGCCAGAAATAAAAAAACAAAAGCCGTTAGGGCAAATAATGCTGCCAACCAAAAAACGTGAGCAATATTTTGGGCCTGGTTCGCGAAGATCATGCCGGCAAGCAAGGCGCCCCCGCCCACACCGCCCTCTACGGCAAAATAAGCAGTAGCCATAGCCCGGCCGCGGTGCTGTTCCTGGCTTAAATCAATGGTCCAGGCGTACAGGGTAGGAGAGTTAATGCCCGAAGTAATGCCGTACAAAACAGCGGCTACCAACAAAAGCGCCGGCGAAGCAGCCAACGCCGTTACCACCATCGATATAATCAGTAAAGTTAAAGACCCGTAAAGCACCGGAATGCGGCCGTATTTGTCGGAAGTTTTACCGGCGAAAAAACGCGTGGACAATGAAGCCAGCGTAAAAAAGGTAAAGTAAATGCCTTTGTTGCTTAAACCTAAATAATCGCTAAAATCGGGCACCAGGGTAAGTACCATTCCATTCGGGAACATGATTAAAAACAAAATCAGGGCGGGCACCCAAACGCGCGGCTCCAACAGTTCGGCAGCTCTTATTTTTAATAAACCAAAGGAAAAAGGTACCGTATTCGTAACAGTTTCGCGCAGCCGCACCAGCAACAATACCGACACTAGCGAGCAAACCGACGACATATAAAACATAGTATTCAGGGATATTTGCTGCGCCACGGCACTACCCACCACTGGGCCCACGGCAATGCCCAAGCTTCCAACTAAACCAAATAAACCAATGGCCTCGCCGCGCCGGTTGCCCGGTGCAATATCGGCCACGTACGCCGATGTGCCCGTTGGTTGAAAACCAATGGAAAAGCCGTGCACCAACCGCAACAAAAGAAATGCCGCCACGGAGCCTACCCAGGGGTAAACTAAAGCGCACAAACAGCAAACCGCAGTGCCAAAAATAATAACCGGAATGCGGCCCATTTTATCGGCCAACCTTCCGCTAAAGGGACGGCTAATGGCCGCCGTAACGGTAAATAAACCAATAATATAACCTTTGTAATCGCCGCCGCCTAAAGAACTAAGATAGCCCGGCAACTCCGGCAAAATCATGTAATGCCCGGTCATAAACAAAAAAGAACAAATGCAAAGTAACCAGAATTGCAGCGAGTAGGTTTTATTTTGGATTTCGGGCATACAGCTAAAAGGGATTGTTTGGGAGCTTTTAGTACCAATGAGCTTGCTAAATATAGCTGAATATACCAGAAAAGCAGAGATACGTTTGGTAAGTTAAAACTATTCTGGTTTATGTAGTTAGGAAGTAGATTTATAAAAAAGCTAAGTAGCAGGTTGCGATTCCCTGCCAGAAATATAAATTTTAAAAAATTAATTATCCGGTCCAAATACTTCAGGGTGCCGGGTGAGATTAGTAGAGGTTGGTTTAACTAAAGAGATTACTGATTGCTAAGGTAAATTTTCTGTCTTTGTACCTAATAGCCGGGCACAACTAAATAGCTTAAACCCCTGAAGCAGTAGCGGTGGTTAAACCAATTTTTTAATTTTACCTCAAGTTAATAAAATAGTATGGTGGAGGTAAAGCATTTATTTACGCAATTAGATACTAAGCTGATTGAATTATTAAAATCCTTAAGTCAAGAGGATTGGGAAATGCAAACCGTGGCCAAGTTGTGGCGGGTAAAAGATGTTGCGGCTCATTTGCTCGACGGTAATATCCGGGTGTTATCTATCCAGCGCGATCGTTATTTTGGCGAACAACCGCCATCCATTTCGGCTTACCCCGATTTAGTAAATTGGTTAAATCAGTTAAACGCCGATTGGGTAAAAGCCTGTAAAAGAATCAGCCCCGGCGTGCTCTTATTACTCCACCAAGTTACCGGGCCACTGGTTAGTGCTTATTACGAAAGTCTTAATTTACCGGAAAAAGCTATTTTTCCGGTAGCCTGGGCTGGCGAGCAGGAAAGTGTAAATGAGTTGCATCTGGCCCGGGAATACACCGAAAAATGGTTGCACCAACAACAAATTCGCGATGCCGTTAACCAACCCGGTATTCTGACCCGGGAATTTTACTTTCCTTTTATCTCTACTTTTATGTACGGGCTACCCGTAGCTTACGAGGCAGTACAAGCTGATGCAGGAACTATCGTTCAACTTACGATACCCTCTGACGTTGGCGGCGATTGGTTTTTAGTAAAAGAACCCGAAAAGTGGCATTTACAAAGTGACCCGGAGGGCAAACCTGCAACCCAGGTTATTATTCCCCCGGATATTGCCTGGAAGTTGTTTTCCAAAAGTATCCGGCCAGGGCAGGTACTAGATCAGGTTAAAATCTCCGGAGATAAGGCATTAGGCGAAGTAGCTTTAGGAATGGTTTCGGTGATGGCATAATACTACCGTAAGGTAATTTGATTCAGGAAAAATTCAGGGAATTGCCAGATCAGGTTTTTATAGGCGAAAAACGGTATTTTAGCTCCTGTTTAAGGCGCTAAATTTTAAAAATTTTAAAAATATATGTTTGTTGTCCTATTAGGATAAAACATTCCTGTATATTGTAATTGAAAAACTTGCTTCATGACGCAATATAAGTTTACTCAGCTCGATTGGAAATCGTCTTTACTGGTAATTGTTCCAGTTATGTTGTTTCAGTTAGTGCAGGATAATTTAGGGTTTGGCATGGCTATGTTATTGGTTATTCCAACTGGCATACTGCTGGCAATAATTTCCAACAAGTTTTTTCAATCGATAGTTGAATTCCGGGACTCTGATTTGTGCTACAAACGCGGTTATTTTGGCAAGCCTGAAAAAATACCCTACGCTCAACTAGAGAAGCTTACTTATTCCAATGCTACCCGATTTTTAAAATTAAAGGTGTATGCCAACGGCAACCAAATAGAATTACCCCCGCCTGCCCGGCTCGCCCAGGCAAAAGAGTTATTTGCCTGGCTACAAATTAAAAATCCGGGTACCGCTTTCGAAATTATACAGCCTAAGCCAGCTCTGGAGGAAGCAAAATTTTAAAATTTTCTGCGTTCCAGCGTAAATTTCCTTTTACTTTAATTAGCTGCTCTGGTTAATACGAGTTATTTCTAAAAGTAAATCCGGGATTCTTCCGGCAGTATAAATTCTTAAAATTTAAAAATTTTAGCTTTTACCGGATTTACCCGTTTTTGCTAAAACAGTTACTTTAACTTTTGCGCCAAATAGTAATAAGGTTGTAACATGTGATGCGTAAATACCTTAGTTTGGCTATCCGGGAATTGTTGATAATAAGCCTCATCGGCTAATAACACGATAAAGGTACCGGTGCGCACGTAATGGTTAGAATTATAAAAAGCCGGAATTTCAATTTCTTTTAATTGAGACTTTACGTACTTCGATGCTTTGTTGCCTAAGTATTGCTGGTAGCGTTTCTGGGCTTTTAAGGTGTGTTTGGTTAACTGCCGGTAAACGTAGTTTAAAGCAGTTCTTCGGGGAAATTTTTGTTTTTTAATGCTGGCTTTGGCATTGGTAAAAGGATTGGTGTTATTAAAATCATTTACCGTTTGAATGGAAATCGGAACTTCCGGTACCCAATCAGCGGAGTTAACTACGTTAAACGCCCACCCTCCTTGCGTGCGGTTTTCGTACTCGTAAGCATAATACAAATTACCGGGTTTGGGTCCGGCGCTGCAGTACGTTTTAAAGCGAATATCGGCGGGTAATTTTCCGGTATCTTGCAAATAATATAAATGCGAAGTAAGCAAATAAGCGATAGCCCCGCCCTGGCTATGGCCCAGTATTATATATTCTTTTATTCCGGACCGGTAACAAGAATCCAGCCGGGGTAAAATATCGTTGGCCAGAAACCCCAAACTTATAAGCCAACCGGCGTGCACCGCCGCCTTGGGGTTGGTAGCCAGGTGGTAGTTAAAAGTTAAATTTTTAGTTAACTGCAGGGTGCCTTTGGCCGGAACCATAGCCGCATAAAAGTTGGCCAGCCAGCTTACCGGATCGGCGATAGTACCGCGGATGCTTATCACGGCTACATTGTGCAGCTTGTTCACGTGCAGCTCCCACCGGTTTTCCAGGCCTACCGTCGGCGACCTGTACGCTCGGGCATACGTTTCGGATTGCTCTATGCCGGTGTAAAAACTAGAGTCGCCCCACCGGGAATAAATTTTTAATAATTCCAGGTATTCTTGTTTATCAAAGCCGGGTTGTAGGTTTTGGCCTTGGGCAAAGTAACCAAAACAAAAAGTTATAATAAATAAACTGATCAGGTAACAATAACGCATTGGCTTAATGGTTGATACAACTGGCTCTAAATAGCTAAATGTATATACTAAATTTTAAAAATTAAATATTTTCAAGCTTAAACAAGCCAATTGGTTGTAGAAAAAAGATATAAATAAAGGCTTTTGAATGACCATAGAAGTACTTAACAAGATTTGTAAATCCATTTAAACATATTTTTTCAGGTAAAATTGAATAATATTTATTTATGCTCTTTTAATTATATTATGAAGTATTTGATTAGATAGTATTAACTACTTAGAGTGATAATTGTGAGTTTAAGTAATTGTACGGATAATAAATTAAGTGAATCTGTACTATATAATGAATTTATATATAATAAAATTATTTCTGATCCATATAAATCCAATTAGATCATTTTTATAATACAATTGGATTTTTAGGATATATTTTCTTGTACTTAATTTAAATTATATTCATTTATAAATAAATTTAAATAGGCAGCTTTCCTAGTTTTTAAGTTTTACGTTACTTATCAATGATATTAGACTCTTTAAATTCTAGTGAGTGATAATAAATGCAAATGGCTTTGTATTTATTGGGTATGGCAAAGTAGTATGAACTAATTGTGATTGATAAATGCTGCATCTTTTACGTAAATTAACCTTTCTTCTATTTGTATTAAACATATTTGGATATTCTGCTTTTGCTCAAGTTTGTATCTCACCTGGAAAAGATGGTCCTGCAGTATCCGGTACTATTATTAATACTTATTATCCAGGAGCCGGTACAGTTGCCATTGGGGCAACGTCTTTAACCCTAGGGACTTCCACAGGTAGTACTACCCCCATTAACAAAGGCGACTTGGTCCTGATTATACAAATGCAAGGGGCTAATATCAATACAGCTAATGATGCTACATATGGCTCCGGTAATGGTTCTGGGAACTTAACCGGTAGCTCATTTATTGCTGGCAACTACGAATATGCGCTAGCAGCAAATAACGTAGCTACTTCAGGGGGTACCTTAACCTTAGCAAGTGGAACTATAAATGCCTATGCTTCCTCCGATTTTGGCGCCACTAATACCACTGGGCAACGGCGGTATCAGGTAATCCGGGTGCCGCAATATAGTGCCCTTACATTAAGCGCCGGTATTACCGCGGCGGCCTGGAACGGTGCTACTGGTGGCGTGGTCGTAATGGATGTAGCCGGACAATTAAATTTTAACGGACAAACTATTAACGTAGCGGGTTTAGGATTCAGAGGTGGTGCTGGCCGGGCCTTACGCGGAACAACCGGTTTAGCTTCCGGCGATTATCGCTCTTTATCTACACAAACTGCACATGCCCAAAAAGGGGAAGGTACTGCAGGTACTCCGGCTAATGTATTGAACGGAGGTGCCTTGCTCAATACCGGTTTTGAAGGTTATAGTTCTGGAAGTATGGGACGGGGAGCACCCGGGAACGCTGGTGGTGGTGGTAGCGATAGCAATCCTACCGCTAACGATCAGAATGCAGGAGGTGGTGGTGGCGCCAATGGTGGTGCTGGTGGTAGAGGAGGCAATTCTTGGAGCAGCCAAGCCATTAATGGTGGTTTAGGGGGGGCTAGCTTTAGTGTAGCTGCTCCTGGTCGCTTAGTACTGGGCGGCGGTGGCGGTGCAGGTACCACCAATGATGGCTCTGGTAACTTAGCCAATGGTTTAGCCAGTAGCGGCGCAGCGGGTGGCGGTTTGGTAATGGTGCGTGCCGGACGGGTAATTGGCACCGGTACTATCAATGCAAACGGAAGTGCGGCAAACAATTCTGTTTTAAATGATGCGAGTGGTGGTGGCGGTGCTGGAGGAAGTGTATTACTAACCACCGTAGCTAGTGGGGGATTAACAGGTATAACTGTTACGGCAGTAGGCGGAACCGGCGGAAATAACACTGGAGCGGCAACAGGGGCGACTCCTTCCCCGCACGGACCGGGTGGTGGTGGCGGTGGTGGAGTTATATATGCTTCTTCCCCGTTGGCCAGTGCCAATGTTACCGGAGGGGCGAATGGTACAACCAGAAACGCTAACAACACAACTAATGAGTATGGGGCAATTGATGGATCTAACGGTATTGTTAGTACCAATATAACAACAGCCCAATTAGGCAATAGTTCGGCTGGTGCGCTTTGTTTGCCAAGCTTAACCGTAACAAAATCCACCTCTACTCCAACTGTTTACCGATTAACAAGTGGTACCGTAGCTACTTATACCATTACGGTTAGTAATTCAGGTGGAAGCGCCCAAGGGGTTCGGGTAACCGATGCTTTGCCAGCTAATGTTACTTTTAATTCTACTGTTTCTATTAATTTAGGTAATAGCAGTAGCTACGACGATGTTGGTTTAACCGCCTCCAAAGCGCCTGTTTTAACTACCACTACGGCTACCATTACGCCAACGGCCGGTTCAAGCACTCCGGTTTGGGGTACCTTTTCTATTCCTTCCGGTGGATCTGTAGAAATAACATTCCGAGTGAATATCAGCAATACAGCGGCTTTAAATACCCCTATTCAAAATTCGGCAACAGCGAGTTACCTGGATCCTACCCGAACCAGTTTAGCCCGGTTAGTAACCTTGGATAATACCTCTACATACGAAACTGGAGCAAACGCCGGTGGTTTTGTTCCCGGTAGTAATTATGCCGGTAGCTCCACTACGAACGAAGACGTAACAGTGCGATCTACGGTGGATGTGGCCGTAACTAATACCGTAGTAAGCACTTCGCCTTATTACGTGGGGCAGGAGGTAACCTATCGAATTACGGCCCGAAATAACAATACCACCAGTGCGGCTACCGGTGTAGTAATTACGGATGTATTACCTGCCGGCTTATCCTTGGTTAGTGCTACTCCCGGTAGTGGAACTTATAATACCGCTGATGGAACCTGGACAGTTGGTACTTTGGCTGCCGGATCCGAAACTATCCTGACATTAGTAGCCAGACCAACTATTACGGGTAATATTACTACCACAGCTGCTAAAACAGCGCAGGTTGAACCAGATGAGACCACTGGTAATAATACCTCTTCCAATACCATTACGGTAGCTTCTCCTGCCGATATTGCGGTTACTAATACCGTTGCAGCCGGTAATTACTATAACGGCGTAAATACCACCTTCACGGTAACTGCCAGGAACAATGGCCCTAGTAATGCTACTAATATTAACATTGTGGACCAGCTACCTAATACTTTGGAGTTGGTGAGCGCTACCCCAAGTACCGGTACGTACAATACCACTAATGGAACTTGGGTAATCAATAGTCTGGCGAATGCAGCCAGTGCTACGCTTGCGTTAGTGGTGAAACCAAAAACAACTGGCCTAATTAAAACAGTAGCTACTAAAACCTCTGCTACGGAGTTCGATAACAATACGGGTAATAATTCTGCCGAAGCCGGTATAGAGGTATTGCCCAACGCTGACTTAATTGTTACCAATACCGTGGCAGCCGGGTCTTATTACCGGGGTATCCAGACTACCTATACCGTGACGGTAACCAATGCCGGACCAGATGCGGCTTCGGGAGTTACCGTTCGGGATTTATTACCTGGCGGGCTTACTTTTAATAGCGCCCAACCCCCAGCAGGTACTACTTACGATAGAGTTACAGGTAATTGGGTAATTGGATCGCTGGCGAAAGACGCCACGGTAACTTTAACCATTAAGGCTACTCCCAACACCACCAATGCGATTACCACCACGGCTAGCGTAGTTGCCAAAGACCAATACGACGTCAACGAAATAAATAATACCTCGTCCAATACGATATACCCAAATGCGGCCGCCGATATTGCGGTTACTAACACCGTTGCTGCCGGGCCTTATTATAACGGCGTAAATACAACTTTTACGGTTACTGCTAAAAACAACGGCATCAGCAATGCCTCGAACGTGAGCATAATCGATAAATTACCAGCCGGACTTACTTTGGTTACAGCTTCCCCATCCAATGGCACTTACAGCCCTAGTGATGGATTATGGAACATTGGCAATTTAGTTAATGGCGCAGAAGCTACCTTAACATTAGTGGTAAAGCCTAATACTTCTGGTACTATTACTACCCTGGCTACAAAGAATAGCTTAAATGAATATGATAACAATACAGCTAATGATTCTCAGATCAGAGAAATAATCGTGTCGCAAAACGCAGACCTGGCAATTACTAATACAGTGTCGGCAAGCCCGTACGTAGTAGGTACCAACGTAACCTATACCGTAACGGTAACAAATAATGGCCCGGATAATACTACTGGCGTATCTGTAAAAGATTTATTGCCTGTTGATTTAGATTTTAAAAATTATACCGCTACTACCGGAGCAGGTACTTATGATCGATCAACTGGAATTTGGACGGTGGGTAACTTAAATAGTGGAGCCACCCAAACTTTAACAATAATAGCCGCTCCTCTTAACAATAACACCATTACCACAACGGCATCGGTAAATAATTCCAATATTCCTGATAACCAGAATGCCAACAACTCGGCTTCTAATTCTATTGATGTAGATGCAAAACCAATAGCGGATATTGCAATAACCAATACCGCCGCTGGAGGTAATTATTACAATAATGTGCCCACTTTTTTTACCATTACCGCTAAAAACAACGGTCCGGGTGCTACTTCGGGCGTGAAGGTAACCGACCAATTGCCTCCCGGTTTAAACTTTATAAGTGCGGAGCCCAGCATTGGTACTTACAATAGCAACGGCGGCGTTTGGGATATTGGCAATTTGGGCAGCGGGGTTACGCAAACCTTGGTGCTGCATGTTGTACCAAATACTACCGGCAACATAACCACACGCGCCACTAAAACTGCTCAATCCATTTCCGAAAATGATCCCAATAATGGAAATGATTTCCAGGACGCAACTATTAACGTTTTAGAAAATGCTGATTTAGGAATTGTAATTAGCGTAGGTGATGGACCTTATTACGTAGGCAGTACGCCAACTTTTACGGCCAAAGTCAGGAACAACGGTCCTAACAGAGCTACCAATATCAAGTTTTACGATAATCGGCCCAATGCATTTGATATTCCATCTATTAAAACAGTAACTACACTCGGAACAAAATATGACCCAACTACCGGCTACTGGGACATACCAAGTTTAGAATCAGGAGCCGAAGCCACTATTACCCTGACCGGACGTCTTATTCGCTCAGGTACTGTAAGCTTCCGGGTTTCCAGATATAGTGCAGATCAACCTGATAGAAATCTGGCAAATGACCAGGATTTTGCTACTATCACCGTCAATCCATCGGCTGATATTGAAGTTACGAGCACTGTTTCGCCGGAGCCTTACATCAACGGAAACGAGGTAACCTATACCATTAATGCTAAGAACCTGGGGCCTAGTTCGGCTAGTGGGGTTAAAATAACCGATAAATTACCGGAGGGATTAAGTTTTGTACGGGCCGCCACTACGGCGGGCACCTACGATGCTGGTTCCGGAGTCTGGAACATTGATAACATCGGAGCAGGAATAACGCAAACGCTCACCTTGGTTGCCCGGCCCACCCAAACTGGTACTTTTATTACTACCGCCGAAAAAACTGCCCAAACTGAAACTGATCCGGTGCCTGGCAATGATAAAGCAAGTAACACCATAAACGTAGGGTCCAGTGCCGATGTAGCCGCTTCTTTTAGCGTATCACCGGGGCCTTATTATAATGGGGTAACCGCAATTACATTTACCGGAACCTTGGTAAATAATGGCCCAGATGCAGCTACTAACGTTGTGTATTTTGATAATCGTCCGTCGGAGCTCAATTTTAGAATTACTAAAGTTACTCCAAGTCAAGGCGATTATGACCCTGCAAGTGGTTATTGGAATGTAGGCACCATCGATCCCTTAAAAACAGCGACATTAATTGTTGAAGCAATCCCAGTTAAAACAGGAGATATTAAAATACAAGTAACAAAAACAGGCCAAGATCAAACTGATCCGGTAGCAGAAAATAATAATGCATCGGTAACTGTTAACGTACAGAAAGCGGCTGATATAGAATTGAGCAGTACCCAGGCCAGTAGCCCGTATTTTGTAAATCAGCAAACAACTTTTACTATTACCGCCAAAAACAATGGTGCAGATAATGCAACCGGAGTAGCGGTGCGCCAATTCTTGCCAGCTGGGTTAACCTTGGTTAGTACCGATCCTTCAGCAGGAACTACCTACGAGCCGGCAACCCGAATCTGGACGATTGGAGATTTAACTGTTGGCAGTTCAAAAACTATTACCTTTACGGTTGTTCCTACGGCAGCTACTACTTATACTGCCCGAGCTACTAAATCATCCGAAATAGAGTACGATGTAAATGGTGGAAATAATGTGGTGAATACTATATTTAACAACGTTATAGTTCACCAACCAGCGGTATATACTATAGAGCCGCCCCGAAACATAGATTCATACACGGACAACCAAAGTTTGGCTACGGTAGCAGATCCGGATGGTGCCATAAGAGCTGCTCAAATTATTAGTGGCACTTTACCACCCGGCGTGGCCTTTAATACTACCACCGGCCAATTTACCGTAGCCGATAGAAATTTACTGGTTCCTGGTTCTACCACCGTGCAGGTACGTACTTCCGATAACGATGGTGGGCAAACTACTTTGTCGGTTACGCTTACTTTCCTCCCTGATGCGGAAGTGGGAGTTACTGTTTTTGCTGCTAAAAATTTCTACGACTACCGTAACGGCGACATCCTGGCTACTTTCACCGACGATGACGGGCCCGTTGTATCAACTTCCGTAGTGAGTGGCAGTGGTTCGTTGCCAAACGGGTTGTCTATGCCAGACGGCCACATTGTAGTGAGCAATCGTTTTCCGCTGCGCCCCGGATCGTACCCGTTAACCGTGCGAACGGTAGACCAAACCGGCGGTATCACAGAAAAGGCCCTTACGCTGGTAATTACAGCCGACCGCGACGGAGATGGCGTAGATGATTTTACAGATATTGATGATAATAACGATGGCATTACCGATGTAGTTTCCGGGGAAGGTGTTGATCCGCTGGGCAAAGCAAGTAATGGCCAATTAAACTACTATGATCCGAGTTATATTCATCCAAAATACGGCGCCTTCCGGGATAGAAACAATGATCAGATAAACGATTGGTTTGATATCGATCTGGACGGCATCATCAATAATTTTGATTTAGACATGGATGGCGACGGCATTGCCAATACCATTGAAGCAAATGGAGGTTTTGTTCCGGCTAATTTTAATTTAATAATTAGTAAGTACAACGGGGGTGTTGGTAGCAACGGTATGCCCGATTATGCCGAAACTTCCCCGGAAAGCGGCATTACCATCTTGCCTATGCCGGATACCGATGGAGACTCTTTTAAAGACTTCCTAGATATTGATGCGGATAACGACGGAATTCTGGATAACATTGAGGCGCAAACCACAGCCGGTTACCGGGCTCCTAACCAAATAGATGCCGATAACGATGGTTTAGTTGGCGTTTACGATGGTAACGAAGATGGGCAAGTTCTTATTCCAATAAATACCGATGCTAACTATGTTGTGAGCGACAATATTCCGGATTATCTGGATTTAGATTCGGATAACGATGGCGCTTTTGATTACTACGAAGCGTTTGATGTAAATCATAATAAAATTGCCCTCGATAATTTGGTACAAAGAGCGCAGAATTTTCAGAATGCAGCAAACAACGGGTATTTCCTGAACCGCGATATCAACGGGTTTCAGGATAACGACGATGTGCCCGATTGGTTGGAAAGTCAGGTAGCAAATAAACCTAATTTCTTAAGCGCCAATAATGCCGTTTATTACCACGATACCGACCAGGATGGCTTAGTAGATTTGTTTGACCCGGATAGTTTTGGAGTAACCGTAGTGCCAAGTGCCCTTGGCGACGAAGCCGATTTCAGGAGTGAGCAAGTTATTGTGCCTTTGCCAGTAGAGTTAATTTACTTTAAAGCTAAATACCAGAACCGGCACGTTGCCCTAAGCTGGGCCACCGCTTCGGAAAAAAATAGTCAATACTTTATAGTGGAACGAAGCGCCGACGGTAAAACTTTTAGCCCGATAGGTCAAGTAAATGCCGCAGGTACCAGCAACCAGGTTAAGGAATATGCCTTTATGGATGAAGCGCCATTGCCAGGAGTTACTTATTATCGGTTAAAGCAAGTTGATTTTAATTTATCTAGCCGAAACAGTAAAGTAGTTTGGGTAAATGCAAGAATAGAGGCTAGCCCAGTTATTAAATTGTATCCAAATCCGGCGCAAGATAAGGTAACTATTGAATTTAGTGCCACCACTGATGAACAGGGTACGTTGGTGGTACTGAATGCCCGTGGCCAGCAAGTTAAAACCCAGAAGCTGGACATTAAAGCCGGACAAAACAGCTTGCTCCTGCAAGTTCAGGATTTAGCTAGTGGCATGTATGTGGTTATTATTAATGGGCCGGGGTTGCGTTATAATGTACAGCTGATTAAAAATTAGGTTGATTAATTATCTCATAAAGTAAGAAGCCCTGCTTAGCAGGGCTTCTTACTTTATAGAATAGCAATTTTTTAAAAAATACGCCATCCAGTATTGGAGAATAGAGCCAAAATTACCAAACTGCTTTTTTCAGACAGTCCTTGTTCCGGAGTACAATTGTAAATTTATTTGGAACTATATTGAACAATAAAATCAAGTAAAATTGCGGTATCTTACTTTTATCTTAGTCGGTTTATGGTTGGGTTGCCCCGCTTGCATTACGCAAAAAATAGATACTACGCCTTACCAGCAAACAGCTTACTACCAAAAGTCGAAAGAACAAATTACGGCGTTTCAGCCAACTGCATTAACTGGTTCCGATACAGTGCGGGTTGGTTGGGCTAAGGTAAATATTACTCCGGCAAAACCGGTGCCTATGGCGGGTTATGGCAAGCGGCGTGGTAAAAAGTTTGAGCAAGTACACGATTCGGTGTGGGTACGGGCTTTTGTTTTTAAAACTGGCACCCAAAAAGTTGCCTGGGTTACCGCTGATTTACTTATTATGCCCATGCGTGTTACGGCCCGGGTACAGGAGCTGCTGGGTAGTAAAGGGTATTTTTTAAAAAATTTGTTTTTTACAGCTACGCACACGCATTACAGTATAGGTGGGTGGGGCAAAAAACCGGCTGGCCGGATAATGGCAGGTAAATACAGCAACCAAATTGTAGATAACCTAGCGCAATCAATAGCAAGGGCTATTTTAAAAGCAGAACAAACTGCAGTACCGGCCGCCATGGCTTACCAGCAAATGGCTGCTCCGGAATATGTTAACAACCGCTTAATAGGGGAGAAAGGCGGCGTAGACTCCTTAATCCGGGTGCTTTATTTTCGGAAAAGAACCGGGGAAAAAGCCCTGCTGTGCACGTATGCGGCGCATCCTACTTCGGTTGCCTCCAACGATTTGCGTTTATCAGCGGAGTACCCGGGTGCCTTGGTAAAACTACTCGAACAAAGATTACAATTAAATATGGCCGCTTTTGGCGCCGGAGCGGTAGGCAGTCATGGCCCGCAAGCTGCCGGAGCGGAGTATGAAAAAGTAAACAATCTGGCAACCGGCTTAGCCACAAAAATAGAAAACAGATTAAATCAAACCACGTTAAGCTATGCTTTTAACCTGCAAAGTGCCTTTTTCCCAATAAGTTTGAGCAAACCGCAATGGCGGTACAAAGACGACCGGCGATTTAGGCCGTGGTTGTTTTATACGGTTTTCGGAAAATACCCGGCGGGTTTATCGATGCTTCAAGTAGGGCCGGTACAGTTTATCGGAACGCCCTGCGATTTCTCCGGCGAATTGTTACCCGCTATTACAGCGGCGCATGCAGATAAAAAAATTATAGTAACAAGCTTTAATGGCAGCTATATCGGCTATGTAACGCCGCAGAAATACTATAAATTAAAAAAATACGAAACCCGCGATATGAATTTTTTCGGGCCTTATACCGGCACTTTTCTTACCGAAATGATTAACTTAATTATTCAAAAATTTAATTGAGTACGGAAATTAAACTCGCATTTTTTTATAATTAAAGCAATTAATTATTTACAATCGGGTGCAGAAGTGTTGAACTTAAATATCAGTTTTTAAATTTTTTAAAATTTACCAAGCCAGGCACCAGCCGGAAATAAAAAAGGCTTCTCTTGTTCTGAGAAGCCTTTTTATGGAAGCAGTTACTATGTTTAGTTGTAAATTTTAACCATAAACACGTAATCCTGCAATTTCTTTATCTGTTGGGTGCGGGCTAAGCCAGCTAAGTTATTGCGGCGCGATAAATTAATGGGTTCCTTTAACGTATCCTGACCCATACCCTGAATTAACGTTTTAAGATAGGCCGATTTAATAGCAAAAGCTGCGCCTTCCTGTTCGCGCTGTTTGCCGCTGATAATACCAATTAAATTACCTTGACTATCAATTAAAGGTCCGCCGCTGTTGCCGGGGTTAACCGGAATAGAAATCTGGTAAGCGGTGCTGTCGCCTTCAAAGCCGGTACGGGAACTTAAAGAGCCTTCGCCGTAAACCATGTCTTCGCGCGGAAAACCTAGCGTATAAACTTTTTCGCCTAAATCGGCGGTGCTGGATTTAAAAGCATAAGGCAAATGACCAAAAGAAGTAAAGCTAGAATCAGCAATTTTTAAAATTGCCAGATCGTGTAATTTATCTTTATACACTTCTTTTACTTTGTAGCGCAAGCCTTTGTTATTTTCAATGTACACCGAGTCGGCATCTTTAATAACGTGGTAGCTGGTTACAAAATAACCCGACGAGCTGAGCACAAAGCCGGTACCAATAAAAGAAGCCGGCCGCAAAGCTAATTTAGCGTTAGGGATACTGGGTTTGCCCGAGATATCCTGAATAAGCGCGCGCTGGCTCCGTTTAATTTGGTCTACTTCGCGGCGCAGTTCGGAGTAACGGGCATTTTGTTGTTTCTTAACGGAGCGCCAGGCATCTAAACTTAATAAACTACCAAAAACTGTAATTACCGCCACCGAAGCAGCTACCGCCATGGTTGCAAAATGCTGGTTCCAGAATATTTTCCACGACGATGTAACGGGCTCTACCGCCTCAGTGGTTTCCGGCACCGTTTCAAATTCGGTAGTATGGATGGTTTGCAGTTTTTGTTTTAGTGCCGTGCGGTTTTTGTACACGTGCATGGCCCCAAACAATTCCTGGTAATCGCGGTAACGTTCGGCAAAAACCGGATCGTTTTGCCGGTGCTGGTCAAAATCAATTTCTTCTGCCCGGTTAAGTTCCCCGGCCAGATACCTTTCAATTAAAACAAAAGTTTCTCTTTCTGTCATGGTACTAATTAGCGTTCCAATACATGCATCGCCAATGTTTTTAAAAAATTACTAGGGTATGCGTAGCCCTATTTATTCCTGCATTTTATATAAACTAAAAAACAGCTTTTTTAACCGCATTAAGCATTTATATTTTTGATTCTTAGTATTGTCGGCATTGGTATAACCAAATTTTTCGGTTATCAGTTGCATCGATAAATCCTGAAAATAATAATCTTCCAGTAAGGTGCGGCAAGGTTCTCCTAATTGGTTTAAGGCCTGAGCCATGGTACTAAATTTCTGGTCGTTTTCATCTATTACCGCCGCATCACTTAATAAATTTAAATAAGCATCCGAATCGTTAATGGAGGCACTGCTGTATTTACTTTTTTCAGCTAATTTTTTTAACCACAAGCGCCGGCTAACAGAATAAATGTAAGTTTTAATCTGGCAGTTTAACTCCAGGCTTCCGGCTTTAATTTTCTCGTAGAAAACAATAATGCTTTCCTGATAAATATCTTTTGCTTCGTCTTCGGTGCCACTATTGGTTAAGATAAAGTTCAGAATCATAGGAAAGTGCAGCCGATATAAGTAAGCCAGCGCTTCCTCATCGTCGTTAACTATTCCGTGAATAATGGCTTCATCTGAAAAATAAAGTGCTTTATGCATTAAATTCTTTTTTAATACTTTAGGGGCTGCAAATGTAACCCAGAAAAAAATATTTATTTTAATTGGGTTACCTTTTCTGTTTTGCGGTATGAAGGTGAAATTAACCCGAAACACAAATAAATTTAGCAACAACAATGAAAAACCTAACAAAATTCACCTTCGTAGCTTTCGCCGCTATTGCTGTTTCTTTCGCTTCTTGCAAATCAGAAACTTCAACTGAAGGTACTTCAACCGAAACTACTGAAACTACTGAAGGTACTGATGCAACTATGTCAGCTGATAGCGCTGCTACTGATGCCATGACTACTGATTCAGCTGCTACTACCACTACTGATTCAGCTTCTGCTCAGTAATTTTTACTATTAAGAATTAAGTAAAACAGCTAAAAAGAATTTTCTAATACGCTATACTTATTGTAACCCGCATTGCTACCACTTTGGTATCAATACGGGTTTTTTTGTGAGTTATTATGTGCCCAAAATAGAAATATTTTTAAAATTTAGTTTTTCTGAAGTTTAATTTAGGAAACCAGTATTGTACAGATGGCAAAAGATATGTACATTTGCGGCTCCTAAAATTACCCTGCGCACGTGGTGAAACTGGTAGACACGCCATCTTGAGGGGGTGGTGCCTTACGGGTGTGGGAGTTCGAATCTCCCCGCGCGCACAAACAAAAAGCCTTATAACGTAGCAGTTATAAGGCTTTTTGTATACCGGCCTTTCTTAAAACTCATGCTTATTCTCCTGCTTTTTTTAAATGCAACAAAGTGGATGACCTGCTAGATGTATGACTTTATATAATATAAAATAAATATTGCTGAAATATTATATTATATATGATTTTAACTATATATTTGGTGCGTAATTTAATCTGCAACTAGTATTACGGTTTCAGGTAATCAACCCAAATTAAAATTTTTTAAAAAGTAGTGGAAAGTCAAAACATTAGCTTAAACGGCGCTGATTTTAGCGTAGATAGCACCGTTGAAACGCAGTATTTAATTAGTGTTCCTAAATTTATTCTTCTATCTATCCTGTCGTTCGGCTTGTATGAGATATGGTGGGTGTATAAAGCCTGGCGTTTTTACCAGCAAAAAGAAGATTTAGATATTATGCCGGCCGGCAGAGCTCTTTTTAACCTGTTTTTCCTGTATACCTTATTAAAAAAGATAAAAAACTATGCTAATCAAAAAGGGGTAACTACCCGGTACTCCGTAGATTTGTTATTTATAGGTTACTTAGTTTCGGTGTTTATTACCAAATTGCCGAATGGTTTTGGGTTATTACTGGGAATGAGCAGCGTTTTATTTTTAATCCCACCTTTTAAAGCTTTAAACTTTGCCAAAAGAAATTCGCCGGAGTTAACCGTTCTGGAGCAAAACTACTTTAGCGGCCGGCAAATTGCCGTTCTGGTAATAGGGGCCATGATGTGGTTTGTAATTATTATGGGTATGATCAGTGAACTTTAGGATTGAATCTAATTAAAGAAATTTACTTAGCTGCAACCCGATTAAAGATATACACTGCCTGAACCTAGTGAGGCTGTAAACAACGGAAAATTTAAAAAATCAGGTGGCTAAGAAATAACCCTAATTGCTTGCAAGTAGCCGTAATTTTACGGCTGCTCGTTTTATAAATTATTTCAACTTCGGAATAGATTAGTGTGGCAAACAAGCAAAAGATTTTTCGCCGAAATGCCCCAACGTTGTTTAAAGAGAATAGTAAAAGTAGTTAAACGATTGATTTTTTAAATTTTTGCTAGAATAGCGATATTTGCATGATTTTAGTCAGCTTTTATTAACCTAATACCTTCTATATTTAGCCTTTCATTATAAACATACGAAGTATATGAGCCCATTAAGAATTTTTTGTTTGCTAATGACGGTTGCTTTTTTATACGCCACCGTAGTGCAATACAACGATCCGGATCCTTATTATTGGATGCCCATTTACATTTTACCGGCAATTATATCGTTGTTAATTTTTTTCGGTAGATGGACGAATAGTTTAAAAGGAATATTGTTAGTACTGGCAGTGATTTATTTTGCAGGAACGTTTTTTATGTGGCCGGCTCATTGGGAGGGAGTAGCGTTGCAACACGGTATGAAAACCATAAACATTGAAGAAGGCCGCGAGTCGTTAGGTTTAGCCGTAGCGGGTTTTACGTTGGTTATTTACTTTTTATCCTTAAACCGCACCAAACGAATTATTACATAGCAGATTGAATTTGAAAAAAAAGCCGGCTCTATCCGGCTTTTTTTATGGCTACTAAATAGGCGGGTTACAGACTACATCTTTGCTTGGGGTTACACGTATATGCGAAATAATCAAACGTAGCATATGAAATATAATTTACTCGTAACCTCTTTCTTTATTCTTATTTCAGTTTCTGCCTTTTCGCAATCTACCACAGACCAGCCCGAATTAGATTCAGATCGTCCTAACTTTACGCAAGGAGCTGCCATTGTACCTCATAAAACCATTCAGCTCGAAACAGGGGTAGAGTTTAAAAATGATCAAACACTAAGCATACAGGAAAAAACATTTTTGTACCCTACTACCTTAATCCGGATCGGAATTTTAAAAAATGCGGAGTTCCGGATTAACTTTGATTTTGAGAAAGATAGACAAAAGTTTAAGTCTGGAAGTGGTTTGCTCGGGCAAGATGAAATTGTACAAGGTTTTGATAATGTACATCTTGGAGCCAAAATAGCTTTAATTAAAGGAAAAGGGGCTTTGCCGGATATATCCATTCTGGGAAATATAATGTTACCGGTAGGTATTAAGGAATTACGCCCTCCTCATGCAGCACCAGAAGGAAGATTGCTATTAAATAACAAGTTGTCCGAAAAGCTAGAGTTGCAATATAATGTTGGTTACCGCAAGCTAATGGATCACGAAGAATACCAGGGTGAAATGTTGTACAGTATTTCAACAAATTTAAAAGTAAACGATATTTTAAAAATTTTCGCCGAATACGAAGCCACAAAGGTTTTACGGGAATCAGTGGATAGCAGTTTGGATGGCGGGTTTATGTTTCAGATACTTCCTAACTTACAATTGGATGTTTATGCCGGAGCGGCTGTTTCGGAAGCCGCCCCTGATTTTTATACGGGTGGTGGCATTACCTGGCGCATACCTCGTTAGTTATTTTTTGAAAACGTATTATTTTAAAAATTAAAAAAAAGCCCGCTAACTTGCGGGCTTTTTTTATGCTTGCAAATGCGCCAGCATCAAATTAAATACTTCGGTGGGCGCTATGCTATCGGAGGGTAGCAAATCTTTATTTTTGGTGATGAATAAGGGGCCTTTCTCCGGCGATTCCGGTTCACGACCGTGTGAGCCGCCTACTAAAGTAGCATCCAGCGGAATAATATCCATCAGCATTCGGAAGCCAAGCTTTTTCTTTAAAACTTTAAAGCCCACCTTTGGCATCAGCATTTTAATTTCCGGATTGGTAAACATTTCTACCGGGTCGAAGCCCGGTTTGCGGTGAATATCAATGATGCGGGCAAAATCGGGCGCTTTGGCATCGTCGAGCCAGTAATAATACGTAAACCAGGAATCTTTGTCAGCAATGGCTATTAACTCGCCGGCCCGGTCGTGATTAATATGATAAGCTGCTTTTTCTTCCGGACCCAAAACTTTTTCTACGCCCGGTACACTTTCAATTAACTTCCGGACTTCGTTTATTTTGGATAGATCGTTCACGTAAATATGAGCCACTTGGTGATCGGCTACCGCAAAAGCTTTACAAGTGCCGGGGTCCAGGAGTTCTAAACTGCGTTCTTCCCGAATTGATAGATAATTGTGTTGCCGCAAAACCCGGTTTAAGTGCACCGGCCGGCTTACATTGGCAATGCCATATTCCGATAAAATGATTACCTGGGCGCCCCGGCCTTCAAAATAAGTAATTACGTCGCCTACTACCTGGTCAATTTCTTTTAAATCTTTGGCTACGCTGGCATGATCAGGACCGTAGCGTTGGGAGTTATAATCCAGGTGCGGTAAATATACCAGCGTAAGCGTAGGGTCGTATAATTTATCAGTTTCTACGGCGGCCTGGGCTAACCAACGGCTGGCGTTAATGGTGGTTTTGGGCCCCCAATACTCGAATAGCGGGAAAGTACCTAATTTCTCCGTGAGCTTACCGCGCAAATCCATGGGGTAGGTGTAGCAATCCGGCATTTTGCGGCCATCGGCTAAATACTGCGGGCGGGGCGTTACGGTATAATCGGCGGTGGAGTTCATGGCAAACCACCAGTTAATGTTAGCGCAGGTAAACGTGGGATCCAACTCGCGGGCTTTTTCCCAAATTTTAGGGGCTTCTACCAGCTTATTGGATTGGTGCCAGTTCCGGATTTCGCATACATCCCGAAAGTACCAGCCATTCGCCACAATCCCGTGCTCGCTGGGCCATTTACCGGTAATATAGGTAGACTGTACGGAGCAGGTTACGGCCGGTAAAACATGACCTACGGTGGCTAACTTAGCTTCATCGGACCATTTTTTTAAAAAAGGAGTATTCTTGCCAATGGCGGCAGGGGTTAATCCTACTATATCTAAAACTACCGTTTTACGCATGTTTTTAAGATGTTCAAATATTTAAAAAATTGAAATAAAGCCAATTATTACTTGCTCTGTTAAACCGGAGCAACAGCAGGCAATTGACTTAAAACCCAGGAAAGCTCACGCTCAATGGAAGCGCCTAATTCTTGCTTTAGTTCCGGCGGCAAAACGCCCCAGGTATAAGTTTCTACTTCCAGGTGCTTGGTAACCGGGTTGCCGGGCAGCAATTTTAAAGTTTTAATTATTTCGTCCTGGGTAGATTGCAATTGGTTAAACTGGTCTACAAAAATAGGTACGTGAAAATGCGTGCGCCATTCGGTGGCTGCGGCATCCTGAATATGCTCTAAAGCAGGCGGCAAATCGGGGTATTGCTGAATAGAGCCATTGCTGTTTTTTACCAGTACCTGGTGCAGGTAAGTAGATTCTACGAACGGCTGGAAAGCATTTTTAATTGCCTCGCGCTGCGAAGCGTCCGGAGTAAGTTTTGCTTTGAGCGCCGCGCTAATCTGTATTTTCCCGATTTTAATCCCGGCTTCGGCCAGTTGATCAAAAACCACCTGGGGTTCTTCGTAGGCCAAAGCAAAATGGCAAACGTCGTAGCACAGCTGCATGTGGGTTTTTACTATTTGCGTAGCTTGCTCCGGCGATAAGCCCAAACGGGTGCCCAGATAATCTACCGTGGTAGGTATTAACCGGGAATTGTAAAAATTTAAAAATTCGGCGGCATTCTCCAGTAAACCGTCCGGCTCCGGCTCTATATCTATGTGAATGGTTTTTCCGGTTTCGTGTTGCAGCAGGTATAAACTTTCTACCAGCATGGCCATGTGTTTGGTGCCTTGGGCAAATACCTGTTCGGTTTTGGCCGGGTCGTTTTGCAACCAGGGCTTATATGAAAGCGGCGACGTAGAAATTCCGCCGTCTAATCCTGCCGGAAGTAATTTTGCCAGAATTTGGCTTAACCGCTGCGTGTATTCTAAACGGGCGGTGGTGGTCCAGTCGGGTTGGTGCACGTCGTCTTTTACTACCTGCCCGTGAAAGCCGCCAAACGGGAACCCGTTCATTGTAAATATATATAAGCCGTTTTGTTCGAGCCAGGTTTTAAACTGAACCAGGTAATCTTGCGTGAGGATATCTTTGCTGGCCTGATCGGAGAGCCGTAAACCAATGCCAAACGGTTTGTCTGGCGATAAGTGCGCTTTAATGGGTAACACATAGGTTTGCAGGCTTTTGAAAACTTCGTCCCAGGTTTCGCCAGGATGGATGTTGGTGCAATAGGTAAGATGATATCCTTGTCCGATGTTCATGAAAAACTTTGCTTTTAGGTAAGTAAACCGGAAAGTTAACGGGAATGGGGTAATTTAGTATATATTTTTAATGGTTATTTGCGGTTTTGTGATTTTCCGGATTTAAAAAATTTAAAATTGTTGTATGTTTTATAACGTGAATTTACTTCTGTGTTTTGCTTAATATGTTATTATAGCACGGATTTACTTCCGTGATTTGCAATGCATGCCTTTACTATAACCCTTACTATGGCGCCCCCACTATGGCGCGGAAGTTACTTCCGTGCCTTTCAGATTGATGCTCGTAGCTAAAAAATTCTCGTTCGCATAGCTGCGGTTATAGTTGTAATTGCTGAGTGAAGATGTTTCATTGCTGAGGTTCTGTTCTTTTTGTCTTGATACAAAAAGAACCAAAAAAATCAAGACGCTAAAAACTCGCTGACCGCTCGAACAGTTTAGCGTCATTTTTTGCACCTGGCTGAAGCTATCTATTGCATAGTAAGCAGGCAAAATTTTAAATTTTTAAAAATTTAAATTCCTGCTAATCTATCTATGGTGCCAGTCAGAAAGAAACTTACTTAGGTACGGAGTTGGGCTTTGATAAAATTGGGATAACCTTTTTAAATTATGCACTTCTCTTAAGGTGAATTGTTCTTCCTGAAAGAAAATTGGCTTAAGGGAAGTGCTAACATTACTTCATCCGTGTAATCCGGTTCATCCGCGAAAATCCGCGATCTAGGATTTATTTCGCCGGAATCCGCGGATTTTGGTGGGTTTTTTCTCTGCAAACGGCCGCCCGGTGCGTTTATCAATTACGCCTTCGTGTAAATGCTGCTTTTTCTCGTGGAAAGCGCCTTTAAAGTTAGGATCGGCGCGGCGTTTTTGTTTGTCAATTTCTAAGGCTATTTCCTGGCTTTCGGCAAATTTCGTTTTAGCTATTTCTACTTCCGGTGGGAGCGGGGCTTCCGGAATTTGCATTTTTATAATTTTTTCAATTTCCCGCACGTGGTGAATTTCGGCGTCGGTGGCAAACGTAATGGAAGCGCCTTCCTGCTCAGCCCGGCCGGTACGCCCAATGCGGTGCACGTAATCTTCGTAAATAATAGGCACATCTACGTTAATTACGTGGCTCACGCCCGAAATATCGATCCCGCGCGAGGCAACATCGGTAGCCACTAAAAACCTTACATCGCCGCTCCTGAAAGCATCCATGGCGTTAATGCGGGTATTCTGGCCTTTGTTGCCGTGAATAACCCGTACGGTGCCGCGGGCGCTGTCGTCTACAAACCCGGCTACTTTTTCGGCGTTGGTTTTGCTGCGGGTAAAAAGAATTACGCGGGTAAAAGTTTCTTCGTCTTTAAACAAATAGCGCAGCATGTTTAATTTGGTCTGCATATTGGGGAGGCGGTATAACACCTGCGACACCGTTTCTACGGGAGTGGCTGCCGGCGTAACTTCTACCTTCATCGGGAACTCCAGAAACTCTTCGGATAATTTCTCGACGCGCGGGTGCATGGTGGCTGAGAACAGTAAGTTCTGGCGTTTGCGCGGTATTACTTCCAGAATACTCCGGATTTGCGGCATAAAGCCCATATCCATCATTTTATCGGCTTCGTCGAGCACTAAGGTTTTTAATTCTTTTACCACTAAATCACCTTTCAGGTAAATTTCCATGAACCGTCCAGGCGTAGCCACCAGAATATCCAGGCCTTTTTTAATTTGTTCAATCTGGGTTTTCGGGCCTATGCCGCCGTAAATGGCCAGAAAGCGCAAATCGGTGTATTTGGCCAGTTGCCGGATGCTTTCTTCAATTTGCATGGCCAGTTCGCGGGTAGGCGAGAGAATAACGGCCCGGGGGTGCTGGCCTTGCGCGTATTTTACCTTCATGAGCAGCGGCAACAAATAAGCGGCCGTTTTGCCGGTGCCGGTTTGGGCAATACCCATTACATCGTGGCCCGCCGTAATAAGCGGAATGGTTTGCTGTTGCACCGGAGTAGGCGTGGTGTAACCCGCGTCGGCCACAGCGTTCAGCAATTGCTTATTCAATTTAAAATCGCTGAAGGAAATGGTGGGTTCGTTTTCTTGCTCTTCCATGTAAAAATTAATTTTAACGCAAAGGTACGCTTTTCTCGTACAATGATTTTTTTCTTCTTACGCAGTGCTGTTTGAATAATCTATAAACCCGGTAAATTTTCGTGATTTTCTAGCTTTTAAATTATTATTTAATTGTTTGAGTATCCGAACAAATGGAGATATACATTTTTCTTATTCTATAATAAACTTTTACCCCGCTTCTTAATAAGCAAATAAGTGTTATTTAGTCTTGCTACTAGTGTCTTGATACTTGTGTCTATTTACTTAACTTCGCCGCATGAAAACCTTTCTGATTAAAAATGCTCAGGTTGTAAACGAAGGTCAGATTTTTACGGCCGATGTGTTCGTTCAAGATGGCCGGATTGCCCGGATTGCCGCCGAGCTAAACGAGCCTGCGGATGAAGTAATTGATGCTACCGGTAAATATTTACTACCCGGCGTGATTGATGACCAGGTGCATTTCCGGGACCCAGGATTAAAGCATAAAGCCGATTTGTATACCGAATCAAGGGCGGCGGTAGCCGGAGGGGTTACTTCTTTCATGGAAATGCCCAATACCGTACCCAATACCATAACCCAGGAACTGCTGGAAGAAAAATATGCGCTGGCCGCCGAAAAATCGTTGGCGAATTACTCGTTTTTTATGGGCGCTACCAACGACAACCTGGCCGAGGTGCTACTTACTAACCCCAATACTGTTTGCGGCATAAAAATATTTATGGGCTCATCTACGGGGAATATGCTCGTGGATGAGCAATCTACTTTAGAGCAAATTTTTGAAAAGGCTCAGTTGTTAATTGCGGTGCACTGCGAAGACGAGCAAACCATTCGCGATAACATGACCTTGTACGAAGAAAAATACGGCGATGCTATTCCGGTAAGTTGCCATCCGGAAATCCGGAGCGAGGCGGCTTGTTTTAAATCATCGTACCTGGCTACGAAACTGGCGAAAAAATACGGCACCCGTTTGCATATCCTTCATATTTCTACGGAAGAAGAGCTGGCTTTATTTCAAAATGATATTCCGCTGGCCGAAAAAAAAATTACCGCTGAATTATGCGTGCACCACTTGTATTTTGATAAAACCGATTACGAAACTTTGGGTACGCAGATAAAGTGCAACCCCGCCATAAAAGAAGCCCGCCACAAAAAAGCGTTGCTGGAAGGTTTACTGGATAACCGTTTAGACATTATTGCCACCGACCACGCGCCGCATACCTGGGACGAAAAACAAAATATTTACAAAAAATCGCCATCGGGGGTGCCGTTGGTGCAGCACTCTTTGCAAACCATGCTGGAGTTTTACCGCGAAGGTAAAATAACTTTAGAGCGCCTGGTAGAGAAAATGTGCCACGCACCGGCTATCTGCTTTCAGGTACGCCACCGCGGTTTTATCCGGGAAGGTTACTACGCTGATTTAGTGTTGGTTGATTTAAACCAAACCGAAACGGTGAGCAAAGAGAATATTTACTATAAATGCCAATGGTCGCCGTTCGAAGGCAAAACATTTCATTCAAAAATAACGCACAGTTTTGTTTCGGGGCATTTAGCGTATGTGAACGGGCAGTTCAACGAAACTAAATTAGGCGAGCGCTTATTATTTGATCGGCAAAAAAGTTAGAAAAATTTTGCCGAAACGTTGAATTATTAAAGAAAAAACTTACATTTGCAAACCAATTAAAAACGGTGGTTGTAGCTCAGTCGGTTAGAGCACCAGATTGTGATTCTGGGGGTCGCGGGTTCGAGCCCCGTCTCCCACCCCAAAAGGCTTCTGAGAAATCGGAAGCCTTTTTTTATTCTTCCTCTCCGCTGCTAATTTTAATTTTTTAAAAATTTTTATTTCTACACAGCCTGCAATAAGGCAATAGCTATAACCAAAACAAGTAATTTTTAAAATCCTGATTTTTAGCTTTGCTTAAATATTTGCCTTTGGTAAGTCTGTCAGCTAAATATTGTATTATTCAAAATTGGGGGAAGCGTTGCTCGATTCTGGTGGTTCCGATTCTACGGATTGGTACGTGATAATGCGGTGCCTGGCTAAATTGATAAAATTTAAAAAAGGAGCGTAACTGCCCGAAAACCAGAATACGTAGTCGTTGGAAGTGGTACTGATTTGTAAACTGATTTTTCCTCTCCAGCCAATAAAAAAAAGGGTAGCGCCCAGAATAACCAGGAAAATACCCGGCAAAGGAGCTAATAAATTGCCTAAAACCGCCATTAACGAAAGCGTAAAAGTAAACCCGCCGGCCAGGTAATAAAACAAAAGTTTAATGTGGGTTAACTGAATGTCTGCGATTGTATTAAAAGGTAAGACATACCGGTGCCCCTGGTGTTTAATTTCCAGACTTTCCGGAGTTAAGGTCAGGCAGTTGCTAGAGTAGCCTTTTTCCGGATAATATTCTTCGATCAACTGCGTCAACGGTGATTACGACTAAACCCTGAAACGCAGCCGCCAGCTAACTAATTAGTAGCGGCTACGGTTCAGGTTAAAACAACTTTAGTAAACCGTTTTTAGTTAACGGATAATAATTCTACATCAAAAATAAGCGTGGCGTTGGGTCCGATATCGCCGCCGGCGCCGCGGGTGCCGTAGGCCAAATTAGACGGAATGTATAACCGCCATTTGTCGCCTTCTTTCATTTTTTGCAGGGCCTCGGTCCAGCCGGCAATAACGCCATTTACCGGGAAAGTAGCCGGTTCGCCGCGCTCATACGACGAATCGAAAACGGTGCCGTCGAGTAAAGTGCCGTGGTAGTGGGTAGTAACCGAATCATTCTTCGAAGGCGATTTTCCGGAACCTTCCTGTAATACCTCGTACTGTAAACCACTTGGTAAAGCAACTACACCGGCTTTATCTTTATTTTCGGCTAAAAATGCTTCGCCTTCTTTTAAGTTTATTTCACCTTGCCGGCTGGCCACCGCGTTTTGCCGGCTAGCCATTAATTGCTGCAACTCCATCATGGCCGATTGAGCATCGCTGGGACTGATTTGCGATTGCTGGCCCGCCGTGGCTTCTTTAAACCCGAGCAAAAATATTTCCGGATCTATCTCTAAGCCTTGTTTCTGAAAATTGGCGGCCATGTCGCGGCCAATAATGTAACTGATTTTTTCTTTATTGTTTTTAAAAGCCATAGTTTTTAAGAATAAGCATTTGCCTCATTTATTACGATCAATCTGGCAGATTGATACCACAAAGCTATTCTTTTCATTTTAACTACAAGCAAAACCTATTGCTGCTTCCGTATTAATACGGATAATTCTTTTATTCTGTATTTAAAATGTGTTAGTATATAATCCGATTTTTTAAAAAATTAAAAATACCAGATAAATTCTGTTGCGGTTTGTCTAACATTTTGCCTGAAAATAAGTAATAAAAAAGCACAAAGTTTTTGCTATTAATCAATCGATTGATTAATTTTGCATGGTAATTACTAACAAGCAAGTGTTGTGAAGCAAGATAAAAAAGAATATATCTTGGAAGTGGCAGAAAGGGTTTTTAGTGAATTGGGCTACGAAGGGGCTTCTACCCGCTATTTAGCCACGGAAGCCGGCGTTAATATGGCCATGCTTAATTATTATTTCGGCTCTAAAGATGGTTTACTAAAAGCTGTTCTGGAACGCCGGATTAATGTTTTGCGCCAGGCTTTACTGGCTATTAAAGAAAAGCCTATTTCTGCCTGGGAAAAGTTAATGCAAGCCGTTGATGTTTACCTGGAACGCGTATTAAAAAATAATGGCTTTCACCGGTTAATACAACGGGAGTTATCTTTAAACCAACGCCCCGAGATTACGCAAACCATTACCGAACAAGTACTGCAAAATACCAAGGTTTTAAAAGACATTATTCAGGAAGGTATTGACGATGGCTCGTTCCGGCCCGTGGATGCAGAAATGACGATTGCCAGCATATTAGGTACTAAATACTACATCTCTAACTCTTCTCATATTTCGTCGCGGCTGTTACAAGTAGACCTTACCGGTGAAAACGTAATGGAAGTTTTAAAACCCCGCATGAAACATTTTTTACAGGATTTTTTACAAGCTTATTTATTAAAAAAATGAAGTTAAACTTTTTCTGTTTGCCAGAGCCGAAACAAGCTTTCTGGTATCGCAGTTTGTGGGTGGTTATTTTTTTAAATTTCCACGTTTTAGTGGCGCCTGCCCAGGATCAAAATGCTAAAGTACTTTCTTTATCCGAAGCCATTGATTTAGGGGTCCGGAATAGCAAAAATTTAAAATTAGCCCAATCCAAAATTGATCAGGCTATCTCGCGGTATAACCAGGCCCAGGATAGCCGTTTGCCCACCGGCAGCGTAAGTTATACCTACAACCACGCCGAAATTTTAACCAATAAAGTGCAGTTAACGCCCGAAGCGGAGCCGTTTTACCTGCCGAAGCACGCCAATGCGGCTATTGGTACGGCCGGTTTACAGGAGATTATTTTTGCCGGTAACAAACTACGCTACGCCCGCGAAAGTACCCAGTTGCTTACCGAAATAGCCCGACTGGATGCCGAAAAAGACCAGGAAGATATTGTATACAACATTACCAATGCGTACTACAACTTATATAAGCTGCAACAAAGCAAAAAAGTAGTAGAGCAAAACCTGCAAGCCATTGATCGGCAAATAAAGCAGGCACAGCGGTTTTTTGAGCAAGGTATTGTTACCAAAAACGATGTATTGCGCTTTCAACTGCAACGCAGCAATGTAGAGCTCTCGCGGGTTGATTTAGAAACCAACCGCAAGATTGTGGTTTATAACCTAGACATTTTATTGGGCTTGCCCGAAAATACCGATATACAAACCGAACAACTTGCCCCGGCTACTAACCAAACTCCGGCTTTAGCTACTTTTATGGAATCGGCTTTAGCAAACCGGCAGGAATTAAAATCATTGGCACTAAACGGCCAGGTAGCCGATTTAAACATTAAATCTTTAAAAGCAGATGTGCAGCCATCGGTGCTGGTAGGGGCCAATGCTTATTATTTAAATTTTAAAGGTCCGTTTCTGCCGCAAGCCAATGGCTTTTTAGCGCCCGTAACTGCCGGGGCCACCATTGCCTGGAATTTTGATAAACTCTGGCTCAACAAAAATAAAGTGAGCGAAGCCCGCATTCAGAAAACCCAGGTAGATATTAACCGCGACCTGGCTACGGACCAGGTGAAAACCGAAGTAAACCAGAATTACCAGAACTACGTGAAAGCTTTGGAACGCATTACCATTCTGGAAACTGCCATTGCCCAGGCGCAGGAAAACGATCGGACTACTGCCTCGCAGTATCAGAATAAAGTGGCTACAGCCATTGAACGGGTAGATGCCCAAACCGAGCTGTACCAGGCGCAAATAAACTTAGAATTAGCCCGTGCCGACGCCGAAATCGCTTATTATACCTTATTAAAATCAACCGGAAAAATCTCGCAAAAATAAATGGAAGTCATGGAGACAGAAGTAATCGAAAAAAAGAAAAAGAAAAAATCAAATAAAGTAATTCCTATTATCCTGGGCTTAGTGCTGTTGGGAGGTGCCATTTTCGGCATTCGGGAGTACATCTATTTTAGCAAACACGTAGATACCGACGATGCGCAGATTGACGGCGATATCAGCCCGGTAGTAGCCCGGGTGGGCGGTTACGTGCAAGAAATTAATTTTGAAGAAAACCAACCCGTTAAAGAAGGTCAGGTAGTAGTTAAGTTAGACGACCGGGATTTACGGATAAGATTAGAGCAAGCCGAAGCCGCCCGCCGGGGTACCAGCGCCAACATTAACGTGTCGCAGGCGCAAATTACGGCCACGGCTGCTAACCTTACCAGCGCCAAAGCCAATATCCAAGCCGCCGAAGCCCGGCTCTGGAAAGCCACGCAGGATTATAATCGCTACGCCAACTTAATTCAGGACGGATCTATTACCCAGCAACAATTTGACCAGGCCAAAGCTGAGCGCGATGCCGCCGCCGCTAACCTGGAAGCCGCCAAAGGCCAATACCGGGCTGCCAACCAGCAGGTAGGTACTACGCGTTCGCAACTAGTTGCAACTACTACCGGCATAGACCAGCGCCAGGCTGATATTGATTTTGCGAAACTGCAATTATCTTACGCCGAAGTTAAAGCCCCTGCCTCAGGTATTGCTTCTAAAAAGAATGTGCAGAAAGGCCAGTTAGTGCAAGCCGGACAAAGCTTATTTTCTATTGTAAACGAGAACAGCCTGTACATTACCGCCAATTTTAAAGAAACGCAACTGGAAAGATTACGGTCCGGCCAGAAAGTGAACGTGGAAGTAGATGCTTTTCCGGAAGAAAAAGTAATGGGCGAGATTTATAACTTTTCGCCGGCTACCGGCGCTAAGTTTTCTTTGCTTCCTCCCGATAATGCTACCGGTAACTTCGTGAAAGTGGTGCAGCGGGTACCCGTAAAAATTAAAATTAATACCAGCAAAGAAATTATGGACCAGTTACGCCCCGGAATGAGCGTACGGGTTTCCGTTATAACAGAGGATTAAATATGCCAGAAACCGGATTAAAAAAGTGGGTAATTACCATTACGGTAATTACCGCTTCCCTGCTGGAGCTTATAGATACTACCATCGTAAATGTATCTATTCCGCAAATGCAGGGTAACTTGGGAGCCACTCTCGAAGATATTGCCTGGATTACTACCGGTTACGGCGTAGCCAACGTAATTATTCTGCCCATGTCGGGTTGGTTAGGCAGTTACTTTGGCCGGAAGAACTATTTTTTAGGCTCTATTATTTTGTTCACCATTGCCTCTTTTTTGTGCGGTAATGCTACAAGTCTGGAGGAGTTAATTATTTTCCGGATTTTGCAGGGTTTAGCCGGCGGCGGATTAATTTCTACGGCGCAAGCTATTTTATTAGAAACCTGGCCACCGGAACAAGTAGGTACCGCCACCGCTTTATTTGGTTTAGGCGCAGTAGTGGGCCCTACCATTGGCCCAACTATTGGCGGTTACATTACCGATAATTTTGCCTGGCCCTGGATATTTTACGTGAATATACCCGTTGGCGCAGTGGCTGCCTTTGCTACCTACACCTTTGTGCGCGAAACGCCCCGCGAAGGAAAAGGAAACCCCATTGATTGGTGGGGTATTGCTTTATTAGCGGTTGCTGTAGGTAGTCTGCAAACGGTGTTGGAAAAAGGCGAATCAGAAGATTGGTTTGCGACACCATACATTATTGTTTTAACAGCTGCTTCGGTAATTGGTACCATTTTGTTTATATGGCGCGAAAAAACGTACAAGCACCCCATCGTAAATTTTAAAATTATGCGCCACCGGAGTTTCAGCGTAGGTATGTTTACTTCGTTTGTGCTGGGCTTAGGTTTATACGGGTCGATGTTTGTGTTTCCGGTGTTTTGCCAAAGCTTATTGGGTTTTACGGCGCAACAAACCGGGGAACTCTTATTACCCGGCGGGCTATTTACCATTTTTATGATGCCTTTTGTGGGTAAAATGCTGCAACGCGGCGTACCGGCCCAGTTTATGGCTACCGTAGGTATGTTTTTGTACTTTGTATTTTCCCAAATGCTTATCGGGTCGTCGCTGGCTTCGGGTACCCAGGATTTTTTCTGGCCATTGGCTATCCGGGGTATTGGTATGGCCTTGCTGTTTGTGCCTTTAACTACCCTGGCAATTCAGGATTTAAAAGGCAAAGAAGTAGGGCAGGGCACCGGCTTAAACAACATGATGCGGCAATTGGGCGGCTCATTCGGGATTGCTTTACTTACTACGTTAATTCACGTGCGCTCCGGAGTGCACCGCAGTAATTTGCTGGTAAATATAAACGAATACAATCCGGCCTTTTTGCAGCGTTTTCAGGGGATGATGCAGAATTTTACTGCCAAAGGTTATACGTTTTTAGAGGCGCAAAAAGCAGCTTATAAAGCCATTGAAGGTATGGTAATTAAACAAACCATGCTCTTATCGTACATTGATGCGTACTGGGTTTCCGGGATGATTATGTTATGTTCTATTCCGTTGTTGTATTTACAGAAATTTAAAAAGAACGTGAAGCTGCCCGTAGATGCGCATTAGCGTTACCAAAAAGCAAAATTTTTAAAAATTTGCTTTTCTGATAAGCTAGCAGTTTAAAACAAAACCCCTCTTGCATGCAAGAGGGGTTTTGTTTTTCTAGAGATATTTATTCGGGATTAAGTACTGCTGCACATAATCCGTTATGCCTTCTTCGAGGGTGTAAAATGGTCGGGTAAAACCGATGCTTTTTAATTTTTGCATGTTGGCTTCCGTAAAATATTGATAATTATCTCGGATTACCAGCGGGGTATCTACAAAGTCAATGTTAATGCCTTTGTTCATGGCGGTAAAGGTATTAAAAGCTAAATCCAGGAAGGTGCGCGCCTTGCCGCTGCCTAAATTATAAATGCCGGAATGCTGGCGCAAATGCATCAGAAAATAACAAACCTCCACCACGTCTTTTACATACACAAAATCGCGCATTTGTTCGCCGTCTTTAAAATCGGGGTGGTGCGACCGGAAAAGTTTTAATCGGCCATTCTCGTTAATCTGGTTAAAAGCGTGAAAAATAACCGAAGCCATGCGGCCTTTGTGGTACTCGTTGGGGCCATACACGTTAAAAAACTTTAAACCAGCCCAGAAAAACGGTTTAGCCGTTTGCTGCAAAACCCATTTATCAAAATCATGCTTCGATTCACCGTAAGCATTTAACGGGTTTAACAAAGGCAGAATGGCTTCATCGTCGTCGTAGCCTAATTTACCGGCGCCGTACGTAGCCGCCGACGAGGCGTACACCAACGGAATCTGGTACTCGCAGCAGGCTTCCCAGATTTTTTTAGAATAATTTAAATTTAATAAATCAAAAACATCTTTGTTGATTTCGGTGGTATCGGTGCGGGCACCCAAATGAAAAATAAATTCTACTTCTTCGTAGTTTTCGGCCAGCCAATCAAATAAATCGTTACGGTCTACGTACCTTTTAATTTTTTTGCCGCGTAAGTTGTTTTCTTTTTTAGCGATCGAAAAATTATCTACCACCACAATATCGTTGAAGTTGTCGGCATTAAGCCTGCTCACCAAACAAGAACCTATAAAACCTGCCGCACCGGTTACTATTATCATAATTCTATTTTTATTTACAATCTGTTCTGAACTTATGCGCTAAATTTACGAAAAAAATACTACCTCGGGCGATTCCAAAATACAAGCCGCTGGTTTAATGCTTTAAATATTACAATAGAAGAATTTAAAATTTTTAAATTTTAATCAATGCCGTTATTGTTGTTCCGATTAAACCGGGTTGTAAGCTGGCCCGGATTCTTATTTTTACTTTTAGGTTTGGTGGTTATGGGTTGCCAATCCGATGCGAAGAACAAGCGATTACCCCAGGTAGAATACATTTCGGTAACCGATGATTTAGGCCGAAAATTAAAAATTCCGCGTTATCCGAAACGCATTATGGCTTTGGCGCCGTCTACCACCGAAATGTTGTTTGCGGTGTGCGACGAAAGCCAGATTATTGCCCGCACGCAAAATTGCGATTATCCGGAGCAGGTAAAAGAAAAGCCGGTGGTAAACAATTACCCCATGGATTATGAAACGCTGGTGAAGTTAAAGCCGGATATTATTTTTACGGTGCATGGCATTACCCCCCCGGAAGTAGCCGCCCGCATTCAGGAACTGGGAATTCCCGTTTATTTTCAGACTTTCGAGAAAGTAACTGATATATTTGACCGGTTGCGCGATATTGGCCGCCTGGTGCACCGCGATGCCTATGCTTTGTACTACAGCGATTCGTTGCAAAAACAGCTTAAAACTATTGTCCGGCAAAAAAAACGCCCCGCATATAAACCCAAAGTTTTGGCCATAACCTGGAACGATCCTATTTACGTGTACGGCCGCAATACTATTTTTACTGATAAATTACACTTAATCGGGGCCGAGAATGCTGTTACGGAAGTAATGGCGCAGCCTTTTCCGGCTTTAACCCGGGAGTATATTTTAAAAATTAACCCCGATGTAATTATTGGCGGTTCTTTCGGAAAAATGGACAGTACTTTTTTTAAACAATACCCCGAACTAAAACGGGTTACGGCGTACCAAACCCGCCAGATTTACGAGGCCACCGACGATTTAATGTCGCGGCCCAGTCCGCGGGTGGTCGAGTCGGTTCGTGAACTGCAATCTTTCCTTAAATTTTGACGAAAAAACTAAGCATCTATTTTTTGTTATTAGCCTTGCTCTTCATTGGGTTAGCAGCGGGTTTATCGGTGGGTAGTTTTAATACTTCGCTTACCGATGTAAAAGACGCTATTTTAAATTACGATGCCAGTAATGCTTCTCATTTTGCCATTGTGCAATTGCGTTTGCCCCGCTTGGTTCTGGCTTTTTTGGTGGGCGGCTCTTTAGCCTTTTGCGGGTATTTAATGCAGGCCATGGTTAATAACCCTTTAGCCGACCCTTATATTTTAGGTACCGCGTCCGGTGCCAGCCTGGGGGCTTCGCTCAGTATTTCGGGCTTATTGGCTACTACCTGGGGGGCTATTTACCTGCCGCCTTTTTTTGCCTTAGTGGGCGCTTTTGGCGTAACTGTTTTGGTTATTGCTTTAGGTTACCGTAAAGGGCAAATAATACCGGCGCAGTTATTATTAGCCGGCATTGCGGTCAGTTCACTTTTAACGGCTTTGGTTAGCTTATTAACTTTTTTATCCGGCTCCGAGAGTAACATCAAATCTATTTTATTTTGGTCGATGGGCGATTTTGGCCGGGCCAATTGGGAGTATTTACCTTATCCAGCGATTGCCCTAATATTGGGGCTATTATTGTTCCGGTTTCAGATGAAAGAATTAAATGCTTTATTGCTGGGCTCCGAGCGGGCGCAAACCTTAGGAGTGCATGTCGTTCGAACACGCTGGCTTATTTTAGTTACTGTTGCGGTATTATGTGGCTTTTCGGTAGCTTTAGCGGGTTCAGTGGGGTTTGTAGGCATTATTATTCCGCATGTAACCCGGGCCTTATTAGGAATTACGTACAAAAATAACCTCTTAATATGTGCTTGGCTGGGCGGTATATTTCTGGTGGGCTGCGATATTTTATCGCGGTTTATTTATCCGCCGGCCGGTTTGCCAATTGGGATTATAACTTCGTTCTTTGGGGTGCCTTTTTTCGTATATTTGCTTCTGAAAAAGCAATATTATTTTAGCTAATGGTTTATATAAGCAGATTAGAACACTTTAATGCGGCGCATAAGCTGTTCAACCCGAATTGGTCAATGGCCAAGAATAAAGAAGTGTTCGGACCATGTGCTAATGCTAATTGGCACGGGCATAATTACGAATTAATAGTAACGGTAAAGGGCAACCCCGATCCGGATACCGGTTTTGTGATAGATTTAAAAAAACTCAGCGTTCTTATCCGCGAAAATATCATCCAAAAAGTAGATCATAAAAATTTAAATTTAGATGTAGCTTTTATGGAAGGCAAACTGGCCAGCACGGAGAATTTGGTAATTGAGTTCTGGAAAATTCTGCAGCCACTTATTTCTAAAATTTCGGCCTCGGCGCAATTGCATAGCCTGAAGCTGTACGAAACACCCCGCAACTTTGTAGAATATTTCGGTGAGTAATTTTACAGTTGGTTCTGTGGCAGAATAGTTTAGTCTGTATACTTTAAAATTATCGGCTTACTTAGTTAGTCATTCAGCAATCCAACATGGTTTAAAGCTTAACCAGCGTAAAATTTAAAAATTTAAAATTTCAGAAAATCAACCATCTACCACTTTGAAGTATTACATAATTGCGGGCGAGCGTTCGGGTGATTTACATGCGGCTAAGTTAATGCAGGAACTCCGGCAGCAAGATCCGCAAGCAGAGTTCCGGTGTTGGGGCGGCGACATGATGCAGGCAGCCGGCGGCGAATTAGTACGGCATTACCGGGAGTTGGCTTTTATGGGCTTTATAGAAGCGGCCCGAAATATTTTTAAAATTTCCCGTTTTTTGCGGGAGTGTAAAGCCGATATTCTGGCTTATAATCCGGATGTAGTCATTCTGGTTGATTACGCGGGCTTTAACTTACGGATTGCCAAATTCGTGAAAGAACAAGGCTTAAAAGTTTTCTACTACATTTCTCCTAAAATCTGGGCCTGGAACCAAGGGCGGGTACATAAAATAAAAAAAATCGTCGACCGGATGTTCGTGATTATGCCTTTTGAAGAGGCGTTCTACGGCCGGTTTGATTATAAAGTAGATTACATTGGTAACCCCATTGCCGATATGGTGCGGGAACATCAGCCAACTGTGCATTTCCGGGAAAAGAATAACTTACCCGATAAGCCTCTTATTGCGGTTTTACCAGGCAGTCGTAAGCAAGAAATCGAATCGATTTTGTACATTATGCTCAGCGTGTTGCCCGCCTTTCCGCAGTACCAGTTTGTGGTAGCAGCAGTATCTAACCTTAACCCCGATTATTACCGCAATTTTAAAAGAGAAAACTTAAGTGTTGTAACCGACCAAACTTACGATTTACTGGCGAATGCGCAGGCTGCGCTGGTCACGTCGGGTACCGCTACTTTAGAAACAGCTTTGTTCAACGTGCCCCAGGTTGTTTGCTACACCACCAGCGCTATTTCGTACTGGATTGGCCGGGCCGTAATAAAGGTGCCGTATATTTCTTTGGTAAATTTAATTGCCGATAAAGCGGTGGTAAAAGAATTAATTCAAGGAGAATTAACGGGCCGGAATATAATAACGGAACTTAAAAAAATAACCGAAGATGAGGCCGTCATTCAGCAACAAAAAAACGATTATCAGGAGTTACGTCATTTATTAGGCGAAGCCAAATCAGCCAATAAAGCCGCGCAATTAATGGTACAATATCTGAAACTAGACGCTAGACACTAGACGCTAGATATTAGACACTGGATTTTACTTGGCTTTGAACATATATTAAAATAAAAGCGGCTTCTGAATAATCAGGAGCCGCTCTTGTTTTAATCAGAAATTAAAATTTTAAAAAATTTACTCTACATCTAAAATCTAGCGTCTAGCTTCTAATATCTAGTATCTAAATTAAGCTACTTTTAATTGCTTTAACGACGATTTCTCAAACTGTTGGCGGGCGTATTCCAGGTCAATCACTAAGTCGTGGGTACCTTGCTGCGAAGGTAGCTCGAACATTGCTTCGGTCATGATGCCTTCGCAAATAGACCGTAAGCCCCGGGCGCCTAACTTATATTCGGCCGCTTTCTCTACAATGTAATTTAAAGCTTCTTCGGCAAAAGATAAATTGATATTCTCCATCTCGAATAAGCGCTTATATTGTTTAATTATCGAGTTTTTAGGCTCGGTTAAAATTAAGCGCAACGTAGATTTATCCAGGGGATTCAAGTGCGTTAGAACCGGCAAACGACCAATTAATTCCGGAATCAAACCAAATGTTTTTAAATCCTGAGCCGAAATGTAACGTAAATAATTTTCATTGTTATCCAGGCTTTCGGCCGCCGATTTTGAAAAACCAATTGGTTTGGCATTCATGCGGTTTTTAATTAAGCGATCAATACCCACAAAAGCACCGCCACAGATAAACAGAATATTTTCGGTATTCACCGTAATCATTTTTTGTTCCGGGTGCTTGCGTCCGCCTTGCGGGGGCACATTTACCGAAGTGCCTTCTAATAATTTTAATAAGGCCTGTTGTACCCCTTCGCCGCTCACATCGCGGGTTATGGATGGATTATCGCTCTTGCGGGCAATTTTATCAATCTCATCAATATACACAATGCCGCGTTCGGCGGCTTCTACGTTATAATCGGCAGCTTGCAGTAAACGGGTTAAAATGCTTTCCACGTCTTCGCCCACGTAGCCCGCCTCGGTTAAAACGGTAGCATCGGCAATGCAAAATGGCACTTGTAAAATACCCGCCAGCATCCGGGCCAGAAAAGTTTTACCGGTACCGGTTTCACCCACCATAATAATGTTCGATTTCTCAATCACCACATCATCGGGTTGTACCGTTTGCATTAAGCGCTTGTAATGATTATAGACCGCCACCGACATTACTTTTTTGGCTTCATCCTGGCCCACTACAAACTGATCGAGGTACTCCTTCATTTCTTTTGGTTTTACCAAATTAAATTTAGGAGAGCGGCTACTCGAGCGAATTTTGTTTTCTTCGTTTAAAATCTGCTGCGCCTGGCCGATACACCGTTCGCAGATATGGGCATTAATGCCCGAAATCATGATAGAAACTTCTTTTTTTGTTTTGCCGCAGAAAGAGCACGTTACATCGGCCATATAATTATTATTAGTAAAAAGTAATTTTAACGTAATGTTTTACAAAGGTACTAAATAGAAATTTTACGGTTACATATTTTTATTAACACCTTCTTAATATTTAAAATATTGTATGTTAGATATTTAGCTGTTTTTAGTATGCTTAAAATCTTTTTTTGAATTTTTCTAATTTTTAAACATATAGGTTTATATTTCGGCTGGAAAAAAACTTGTTTAAATACTATTCTTTTTTCTGGAACCTAAGCCCTAAACTTGTACGTTGAAAGGGTAACAAAAGGATATGGCTACTTTTAAACTAAAAAGTATAACCCGGGAGCATATTTTGCAGGCGATCAGTGATATTGATCACCAGCAAACGCGCATGCGCGCTTCTACGGTTTACGATGTAGTTTATAAAGGTAAACGTTACCCACCCCGCGAATTAGTGCGTTTAGCGCACCAAATAGCCAGCGGAACCGCCACCGAATGGGCCATTTCGGCGGGGGTAACCGTTAATACTTACCTGGAAAAATTAGGATTTTCGGTGGTTACCAAGCAGCCTTTATTTTTACCGCCGCCCGCCGATGAAAAAGAAATAACTGAAGTAGTTGCTTCGGCCGAAATTGCATTGGCCCTGAGTAATCCGGTGCCGGCCGCGTTTGTTGCCGAGCCCGAAATAGCCTATAATTTTAAAAAAATACCCGTTTATACCTTAGCACAGGCTTTACAAGAAATATTTTTATCGGAACATCAACTGCAGAGTTTACTGGCGGTTTTGCAACGTAAGAAGAACATTATTTTGCAAGGGCCGCCGGGTACAGGTAAATCTTTTCTGGCAAAACGACTGGCTTATTTAGAACAAGGCGATCTGGATGCGGCTCGAATGGAAATAGTGCAATTTCATAGTAATTACGCCTATGATGATTTTATTCAGGGTTATCGGCCGGATAGCGAAGGGAAATTCAGATTAACCAATGGCGTATTTTTTAATTTTTGCCAGCGGGCCGCCGCCGATGTAAACCACAGCTATTTTTTTATAATCGAAGAAATCAACCGGGGTAATGTGAGCAGTATTTTCGGGGAAATGTTATTTCTGCTGGAAGCAGATAAGCGTGGACCGGAGTTTGCAACCTCGCTTACTTACGGGCAATTGGGCAGCGAACGTTTTTATATTCCGGCAAATGTGTTTGTAATTGGCACCATGAATACGGCTGACCGATCTTTAGTACTTTTGGATTATGCCTTACGCCGACGGTTTGCTTTTTTTAAAATGGAGCCCCAGTTCGGGGAACGTTTTGAACAATACTTAGCCGCTAAGAACGTATCAGCAGATCTTATAAAGCATATTGTAATAAGCATTCATAAACTGAATGAAGTTATTAGTTCGGATGCTGCTTTAGGAGCCGGTTTTCAAATCGGGCATAGTTATTTTAGTAATCTGCCAAAAGGAGCGGGAATAGCTTGGTTTAACGGTATCGTGGAAAACGAAATAACTCCTTTACTCGAAGAATATTGGTTTGATAACCCCAAGCAAATAGCGGCGCAACTTAAAAAATTACAGTTGCCGGCTTCATGAGTATTCCCATCCAGAATATTTACTACCTGCTTAGTTATGCCTGGGACAAAGCCGAGATAATTCTCGATTTGCAGCTTGTAGGGAGCGAAGCCGGAGAGCATATTAGTAACTTATTGGCCCGGATGCTTTTGCCGGAAGTTCGCAAGTTGGCTAATTTAGGTTTAGCTACGGCGTATTTGCCGCAAACTCGCCAGCTTAAAGGTATTAAGGGTAAGTTATTACTAAACGAAACATTCGGGTTAAATCAAAAAGCCATGGTGGGGCAAACCATTTGTTCGGTAGAAAAGCTTAGCCCCGATATTTTACCGAATCAAATTATTAAAACTACACTCCTGCAATTAAAACAAACCGCAGAATTAGCTGTAAATTTTAAAAAAGAGGTAGAATGGCTACTCTCGGTATTTACTCCGGTTCAAGTAATTGCACCTGCTTTACTAACAACGGAGCAACTAGCTTTGCCGCGGCATCAATCCGAACGTTACCGGTTTATATTGCAGTGCTGCGCCTTTATCCGGCAAAACTTATTGCCTACTACCGAGGGGCTAGGTTTTACAAGTAAATCGTTTTTGGCTGATAAAAAGCAGATGGCCAGTATATTTGAGGCTTTTGTGCGTAATTTTTATCGGCGGGAGCAGAAAGTTTTTCAGGTAAAATCCGAGAAAATTACCTGGCAGGGGCAGGGTACAAATAAAGAAGCGCAACAGTTTTTGCCGGTTATGTTTACTGATATTTCCCTTAACGCTCCTTCGCGGAAAATTATTATTGATACGAAGTATTACAAAAAAGCTTTACTGCCGCACTACCAGCAGGATAAACTGCATTCCAAACATTTATACCAACTGTTCGCCTACTTGCAAAATACGTTACTTGATAATAAAGAGCAAACACTGGAAGGAATGCTGTTATACCCGGTAGTTACCCAATCATTAAATCTGGAGTACACATTAAGCAATAAAAAGGTGCGCGTTTGTACTATCAATCTAAACCAACCTTGGGCCGGCATTAAACAAGATTTGTTGCAATTGCTATTTTAGGGTTTACGGCTAATTTTTCTGATTCCGATTTATTACTACCGTAATTTTTCTTGTTAAACACAAAAAAAGCTTACCCTAACGGCTGTTAAGGTAAGCTTAAAAATGGCAAATTTTTAAAAATTAAGCAGTCGGGCGAACTAAAACTTCATCGATTAAGCCGTATTCTTTGGCTTCATCGGCGCGCATCCAGTAGTCACGGTCAGAGTTGTCGTGTACTTCCTGGTAGCTTTTACCGCTGTGCGAAGCAATAATTTCGTACAGTTCTTTTTTCAATTTTAAAATTTCGCGAGCCGTAATTTCAATATCAGAAGCCTGGCCTTGGGTACCACCCATGGGTTGGTGAATCATTACGCGGGCGTGGGGTAAAGCTGAACGCTTGTTTTTAGCGCCGCCGCACAGTAATACGGCCCCCATAGATGCTGCTAAACCGGTACAAATGGTAGCTACATCGGGTTTTACGTATTGCATGGTGTCGTAAATGCCTAAACCCGCATATACCGATCCACCCGGGCTGTTGATGTATAATAAAATATCTTTTTTAGAGTCAGATGATTCTAAGAAAAGTAATTGGGCCGTAATAATATTGGCAATAAAATCATCTACCTGGGTACCCAGGAAAATAATACGGTCCATGATTAAACGCGAAAACACGTCGATTTCGCGGAAGTTGGTGGGGCGTTCCTCAATTACCGAACGAGTCATGCTTTCGATACGGTGCATATTCGTAGAGTTTTCTACGTGGCTTAAATACTGATCTACACCTAAACCGCTCAATCCTTGACCTTTAACGGCAAATTTTCGGAATTCTTCTTTATTGTACATAGAATAAGGTTCTTAAATGATGAATTATAAGTATTAGGTACTAATAACTTGTCCGGGTAAAATAACAGAAATCATGCAAAAATAAAAAAGTCCTTATTATAAGGACTTTTTAAGCTTTTTGTTTTAAAAAAAGTGTAATTAGAACGATAAATTACGGAATTCGTCGGCCGTTACTGACTTTTCGACTACTGTAACTTTGTCTTTTAATACATCCAATACTTTTTCTGCCAAAATGGCTTCGTACTCGTTAATGTAATTACGGCCGTTATTTTGTTTCAGATAATTGTCGATGTAACCGTTCATGGTATCCGCTAATTCATCTGAAATCTCCGGCATGTTAAACTGCGCAAACATTTTAGCCTTGGTAGCATTTACCACTTCCTCGTTCGAAACTTTAATGTCGTTTTCTTCTACAATTTTATTGCGGATCATTGACCATTTCAGTTCGTCTTTGTATTGCTCAAAGTTTTCCTCGATTTGCTCTGGCGTTAACTTACCTTGGTTAGATACCGCTAACCATTTTTTAAAAAATTCTTCTGGTAGCGTAATTTCAGTTTCTTTAACCAGTTTTTCAACCAGTTTATTTTTTAAAACTTTGTCGGCCTCTTGTTGGTAATTTTCGGCTAAAGTTTCCCGAAGCTTGTTGTTGAATTCTTCTTCGGTGGTAACGGCATCTTTCCCGAAAATTTTATCGAATAGTTCCTGGTTAAATTCGGCAGCAGCCGTACGATTAATTTTTTCTACCGCAAATTCAAAGTTGCCTTTTAATTCGGCAGTTTCTGCTTTTCTAACGCCGGTCACGTGCGAAATGGCACTGGCATCGTTATCAAAAACTTCCTGTAAATCAAAAGTGATAACATAGCCGGCTTTTACCCCAATAAATTGCTCTTGGTTTTTCTTGATTTTATTAATAGGCAGCAGGGTAGTAGTTTTAAATTCCCCTTCTAACTGGCGCAGTTCTCCCGATAAATAATCATTGGCTTCAGAAGTTTCCGGGTTAGCAGTTTCGCCGTATTGTCGCTGTAAGTGCTCGTGTACCTGGTTAATGGTTTCCTCGTCCAGTTCAATTTTATAAGCATCCAGGGTTTCGCCGGCTGCTGGGTTTAATTCAAAATCAGGAAGAATACCTAATTCAAAATCAAACTCAAAATCTTTTTGATTGTCCCAGTCAATGGCATTTTGCTTGGTTTCGTCCGGTAGGGGTTCGCCTAAAATACGAATGTTATTTTCTTTAATGTAGTCGTTTACTGATTTAGAAAGTAAACCGTTTATTTCTTCAGCCAAAATACTTTTGCCGTACATTTTACGGATAAGGCCAGCCGGAACTTTGCCCGGGCGAAATCCTTTGATCTGAGCCTTTTTAGTATATTCTTTTATTTTTTCGTCAACTTTAGGAGCATAATCAGCTTCCTGCAATACAACTTTTAAGTTTGCATTGGTTGTGTCGTTCTGATTTAAGGTAATGTTCAAGGCTTACAAAATTTAGGTTATGGGATAATGCATTAAAAATAAACCCTCAACACGGGTATGTTGAGGGTGCTGAAGTGCGGATGAAGGGACTCGAACCCCCATGCCTCGCAGCGCTAGATCCTAAGTCTAGTGCGTCTACCAATTTCGCCACATCCGCAGGGCTTGTAATTGTGCTGCAAAGGTATTAAACCTGAAGCTAAAAGCAAATAGCATTGTAGTTTTTTAAAAATTATTTTTAATTAATTAAAAGCCTAAAGTAAAATTTTGTTAAATCTTAAATTTACTTACTACCACAAACCGTATGTAAGGTACACAGGAGTTTATACCGCCAAATTTAAAATAGGCACGTTACCTTAGTTTTTTTTGTTTAGTAGATAATTACATTTGGTATAAATTTTAAAAAATTCCAGGTGTTTCAAAAAGTAATAGTTTAAAATACTACTGCGAAACGCATCTTTATATAATGATTGATCCAGAAGAAGAGCGAAAAGAAATATTGCGTCATTACCGGAGGTTGCTGAAATATGCTAAACCTTTTTTAAAGGACAATGACGCTAAAATTATTAAAAAGGCATTTAATACCTCTTTAGAGGCGCATAAGAATATGCGTCGTAAATCGGGGGAGCCTTATATTTTGCACCCCTTAGCCGTAGCCCAAATTGCCGTGGAAGAAATAGGCTTGGGTACTACCTCTATTGTGGCTGCTTTATTGCACGATGTAGTAGAAGATACCGAACTCGAAATTAAAGATATTGAGCGGGAATTTGGCCCGAGTGTGGCGCGGATAATTGAGGGATTAACTAAAATATCGGGGGTTTTTGATTATGGCACGTCGCAGCAGGCCGAAAATTTCCGGAAAATGCTGTTAACCCTCTCGGACGATGTTCGGGTAATTTTAATAAAATTAGCCGACCGCCTGCATAACATGCGTACCTTGGATAGCATGGCTCGTGACAAGCAACTAAAAATTGCATCCGAAACCATGTATTTGTATGCTCCTTTGGCACACCGTCTTGGTTTATACGCTATCAAATCCGAGTTAGAAGATTTATATTTAAAATATACCGATACCGATACCTACCGGGAGATTACAAATAAAATCCGGCAGACTAAAGTTGCCCGTAATAAATTTATCAAAGAATTTGTAGCGCCCCTCGAAGAAGAGTTAAAGCGCCAAGGCTTTGATTTTGAAATTAAGGGTCGTCCAAAGTCTATTTATTCTATTCTTAAAAAAATCCGCAAACAGAATATCACCTTCGACGAGGTTTACGATTTATTTGCTGTCCGGATTATTTTAAATGTACCCCTAGAAATTGAGAAAGCAGCCTGTTGGTCGGTTTATTCTATTGTAACTGATTTTTACCAACCTAACCCAGACCGGTTGCGCGATTGGGTTAGTACGCCGCGGGCAAATGGCTACGAATCGCTACATACCACAGTAATGAGCCGGACAGGCCAGTGGGTAGAAGTGCAAATCCGGAGCCAACGCATGGACGACATTGCCGAAAAAGGTTACGCTGCCCACTGGAAATACAAAAGCGAAAACAGTAATGGCCACGAATCTGGTTTAGAGCAATGGATTAATAAGGTGCGGGATATGCTCGAGATGAACAATTCCAACGCTTTAGAGTTTATGGACGACTTCCGGAAAAACTTATTCGTGGAAGAAGTTTTTGTGTTTACGCCAAAAGGGCAGTTGATAATTTTACCGGACAAAGCTACCGCCTTAGATTTTGCTTTTGAAATTCATACGCAAATAGGCACGCAGTGTATCGGGGCTAAAGTAAACCAGAAATTGGTGCCTTTAAGTTACCGCTTGCATAACGGCGACCAGGTAGAAGTTCTTACATCTCAAAAACAACGTCCTTCCGAAGAGTGGCTGAAATTTGCTACAACATCGCGGGCTCGATCTAAAATAAAAGAATTTTTGCGCGAAGACCGCAAGGTAAAAGCAGAAGAAGGTAGAACTTTAGTGGAAAAACGCTTACAGCAACTAGAAGTAGAACCTACTCCTTCTAATTTAAATCGTTTGTTTACTTTTTTTCATATACCGCATCCGCAGGAGTTTTACTACCGCATCGCCATCAATAAAATTGATATAAAAGATATTAAAGAAGAAATTTTTGATTATAACGTAGTTCTGGAGCGGCCCAGAAATGAGCATTTTGATCAGAAAAGCTTTGATAAAGAAGTGCAAAAAATACGCGGCGTTACTTCGGATATGTTAGTAATCGGCGAAAATACCTCTAAAATTGCCTATTCTATTGCTACGTGTTGCAACCCCATTCCGGGCGATGATGTGTTTGGCTTTGAAACAGAAACGGAAGGTATTATTATTCACCGGACTTCTTGCCCGAAGGCGGTAGAGTTAATGTCTAATTACGGGAACCGCATTGTAAAGGCGAAATGGACCGATCAGTACGAGTTGGTGTTTTTAGCGGGTATCCGCATTAAAGGTACCGACCGGGTAGGTATGGTAAATGACTTAACCAAAGTTATTTCGAACAGCTTAAAAGTAAATATGCGGTCTATCACCTTAGATTCGCACGATGGAATTTTTGATGGTAAAATAATGGTGTTTGTTAATGATACCAGCCATCTCGAAAAACTTATTCAACGCTTAAATCGGGTAAATGGCGTTATCTTAGTAGAGCGCTTTGATTCTTAAAGGTAGGATAAACAATTAGTAATAAGGTTTTGTAGTTTCTGATTGTTTACCACAATTTCTGAAGTGTTGGATAAGTATGTTTTTTAAATTTTTAACGAAAGACGAAAAAAGTGTTAGATCAAGTAAAATTTAACGAGGTAAGAAAAATTTTTACAGCTTACCTTGAAAGCAAGGGTTTACGGAAAACCCCGGAACGGTACGCTATTCTGGAAGAAATTTACTCCCGGACCGGCCATTTCGATGTGGAGTCGCTTTATATCAGCATGAAAAATAAAAACTACCAGGTAAGCCGGGCTACCGTTTACAATACCTTAGATTTATTGGTAGAAAATGATTTGGTAAGTAAGCACCAATTTGGCCGGAATTTAGCCCAATACGAAAAATCGTACGGCTACCGGCAGCACGATCATGTTATTTGTACGGAATGCCACAAAGTAGTAGAGTTTTGCGACCCTCGGATTCATAATATTCAGACCATGGTAGGCGAACTATTAAATTTTCATATCTTGCACCACTCTTTAAACCTTTACGGCATTTGTGCGGATTGCCGGGCTAAAAATATGGCGCAGAATACATGAAATTGGAAAGTACGGTAACTAAGGATATTGTTTACGTTCGATTACAAGGAGACTTAATAGGTAGTCCGGATTCTCAGCAACTAATTGAGTTAGTTAATAATAGTATTAACGAAACAAAATTACTGTGTGCGGTAGATTTATCTCAGGTTAGATTTATTAATAGCAGTGGCATTGGAGTGTTGGTTTCTTTGTTAACTAAGTTTCGTAACCGCGGAGGCGAAATGGTTTTGATAAATCCTTCCGAGCAAATTCGTAAACTTCTTATTATTACCAAACTGAACAATATTTTTACGGTTAAAGAAACAGATGAGGCTGCGGCCAGTTATTTAATCCAATCCTGATTCTTCATTTCAGAAAATTTTTAAAAATTTATATTTTTTTTTCACCAATCACTACTTAAATGGCAGTCGATATTCTTATAGGTCTTCAGTGGGGCGACGAAGGCAAAGGCAAAATTGTAGACGTTCTAGCTCCTACTTATGACATTGTAGCTCGTTTTCAAGGAGGCCCTAATGCAGGCCACACCCTGGAGTTTGAAGGTACAAAGCATGTTTTACATCAAATACCCTCCGGAATCTTTCATCCTAATATCATAAATATAATTGGTAACGGGGTAGTTCTGGATCCGATTATTTTTAAAGCCGAAATGAAGAAATTGGCTGACCGGGGAATTGATGCTGCTAATAACCTTTACATTTCTAAAAAAGCTGCAATTATACTGCCTTCCCATAAGTTTATCGATCGGGTTTCAGAAGAAGCCTTAGGTGAAAATAAAATTGGTTCTACCTTAAAAGGCATTGGCCCTACTTATCAGGATAAGATTGGGCGTTCTGGATTACGCGTTGGCGATATATTGTTAGCTGATTTTGATGACCGCTATAACCGGATTATTGAACGCCATAAAAAAACAGTAAGCTTTTACCAAAAAACGTTAGATATAGAAGAACAAGAAAAAGAGTTCTTCGAGGCAATAGAGTACTTAAAATCATTCAAATTAGTTGATAGTGAGTACATGATCAATCAGGCTCTGGCTAACGGCAAACGAATTTTAGCAGAAGGAGCTCAAGGGTCGCTTTTAGACATTGATTTTGGAACTTATCCATTTGTAACTTCTTCTAACACCTTGGTAGCAGGCGCCTGTACAGGTTTAGGTGTAGCGCCTCGCCATATCGGGGAAGTTTACGGAATTTTTAAAGCATACTGCACCAGAGTAGGTAGTGGGCCGTTTCCTACGGAGTTATTAGATGATGTGGGGGAAGAAATAAGAAAAGCAGGTCGTGAATTTGGCTCAACTACCGGCCGGCCGCGCCGTTGTGGCTGGATAGATTTGCCTACACTCAAATATTCCATCATGTTAAATGGGGTAACCCAATTGAATATGATGAAAGCTGACGTGCTGGATAATTTTGATGAAATTAAAGTTTGTACCTATTATCAGCTATCAAATGGCGAACTAACGGACTTAGTTCCTCATCAATTTATTGAAGGTGAACTGACGCCTCATTACGTAACCTTGCCAGGTTGGAGACAAGACACCAGCCAAATAACAAATTTTGAAAATTTGCCAGAAGCGTTTAATTCCTATATCGCATTTTTGGAACAACATTTACAAGTTCCGATCAGGATAGTGAGTGTAGGCCCGGACCGGGTGAGCACGCTGCAGCGGTAGGGGATAAGCGGGGGCAGGAGGAGGAGTTAAAAAATTTTTGGTGGTTGTACTCAGGGGATTAGGGGCAGGGCTACGGGAAAGTTGCAAAAAGGTTTGGAAAAGGGAGAAAGAGGTGGTTATCTTTGCACACCGAAACGGAAAAAGGGCAGCAGGCCCGGGGTACAACCACCTCAGTTTGGGGCCTTACAGAAGGAAGAAAATTTGACTTGTTGAAGCGGGAGGCGGCGGTTTTAAGACTGGCAAAAAGTTTTAAAAAAAAAGTTACGAAAAGATTTGGAGGGAAGGAAAAGAATTCAGACTTTTGCACTCCCAATTCGGCAGCTGGTTGAAAGGGAAGTAAGGAGAGTGGAAAAAAGCGGGAGCCAGCAGGGAACTAAGCGGAGCGGTTTAAGCGTTGTGATTTAGGTTCTGGCGGGAAGGCAAGCAAAGAAGAGAGCAGAAAAAAAAATAAAAAATATTTTTGCTTTTAGATTTGGAGAAAATAAAAAAGATGCTGACCTTTGTGCTCCCAAATAAAAAGAAGGGTTTCTCCGGCAGGGAGGAAAGAGAAAAAGTAAAAAAAACAGCTACTAACTAATCAATAAAGAGTAGTACAAGTTCAACCAGGAAGTGGTTGGAGCAAGTTCTTTGAATGAGTGAAAAGAGAAAATAGCAAACCGCATAAGTGCTATATCTAACTTACGGGTTAGAGGGTCTTATGTTAAAAGAGAGCACAGGTAACGATCCAGCGAGACACAAGGAGCAGCAATGCTTCACAATAATATTCTACAATGGAGAGTTTGATCCTGGCTCAGGATGAACGCTAGCGGCAGGCCTAATACATGCAAGTCGAACGGGCTGGAGCAGCAATGCTTCAGTTAGTGGCGCACGGGTGCGTAACGCGTATGCAACCTACCTTTTATTGGGGGATAGCCCGGAGAAATCCGGATTAATACCGCATAATATCATTTGAGGGCATCTGAGGATGATTAAAGCTGAGGCGATAAAAGATGGGCATGCGTGTCATTAGCTAGTTGGTTGAGGTAACGGCTCACCAAGGCGACGATGACTAGGGGTTCTGAGAGGATGATCCCCCACACTGGTACTGAGATACGGACCAGACTCCTACGGGAGGCAGCAGTAGGGAATATTGGGCAATGGAGGCAACTCTGACCCAGCCATGCCGCGTGCAGGATGAAGGCCTTCTGGGTTGTAAACTGCTTTTATCTAGGAAGAAAATACTCTTGCGAGAGGAACTGACGGTACTAGATGAATAAGCACCGGCTAACTCCGTGCCAGCAGCCGCGGTAATACGGAGGGTGCAAGCGTTGTCCGGATTTATTGGGTTTAAAGGGTGCGTAGGCGGCTTCATAAGTCCGTGGTGAAAGCCAACAGCTCAACTGTTGAACTGCCATGGATACTGTGAGGCTTGAGTACAGACGAGGTAGGCGGAATGGATCGTGTAGCGGTGAAATGCATAGATACGATCCAGAACTCCGATTGCGAAGGCAGCTTACTAGGCTGTAACTGACGCTGAGGCACGAAAGCGTGGGGAGCGAACAGGATTAGATACCCTGGTAGTCCACGCTGTAAACGATGATAACTCGATGTTGGCGATACACAGTCAGCGTCTTAGCGAAAGCGTTAAGTTATCCACCTGGGGAGTACGCCCGCAAGGGTGAAACTCAAAGGAATTGACGGGGGCCCGCACAAGCGGTGGAGCATGTGGTTTAATTCGATGATACGCGAGGAACCTTACCTAGGCTAGAATGCGCGTGACCGCCTCAGAGATGAGGCTTCCCTTCGGGGCACAAAGCAAGGTGCTGCATGGCTGTCGTCAGCTCGTGCCGTGAGGTGTTGGGTTAAGTCCCGCAACGAGCGCAACCCCTATCTTTAGTTGCCAGCACGTCATGGTGGGGACTCTAGAGAGACTGCCTGCGCAAGCAGTGAGGAAGGTGGGGACGACGTCAAGTCATCATGGCCCTTACGCCTAGGGCTACACACGTGCTACAATGGGCGGTACAGAGGGTCGCTACTTAGTAATAAGATGCCAATCTCAAAAAACCGTTCTCAGTTCGGATTGAGGTCTGCAACTCGACCTCATGAAGCTGGAATCGCTAGTAATCGCGTATCAGCAATGACGCGGTGAATACGTTCCCGGGCCTTGTACACACCGCCCGTCAAGCCATGGAAGTCAGGGAGACCTGAAGACGGTAACCGTTAAGGAGCCGTTTAGGGTAAAACTGGTAACTGGGGCTAAGTCGTAACAAGGTAGCCGTACCGGAAGGTGCGGCTGGATCACCTCCTTTCTGGAGCTGATTGTTACAGCTTTACTTTAACAGGTTTGTTATTTTCTTTTCCTTATTCAAATCCTAAGAGGCTAACCACAGCAGGTGGTTGGTAAAACAAAAAAGAAGTGGCATCACAGCTGCGTGTAAGCCAAAGGGCGAAAAGCTGGGCAGAACGGATAGAGAGAAGAGGAAAGTTTAGAAGCCGGAGCTTGCCACTCAACTAAAAGCTGAGGGCTTGTAGCTCAGGTGGTTAGAGCGCTACACTGATAATGTAGAGGTCCCTGGTTCGAGTCCAGGCAGGCCCACTCTATAGAACTAGGGGGATTAGCTCAGCTGGCTAGAGCGCCTGCTTTGCACGCAGGAGGTCAACGGTTCGACTCCGTTATTCTCCACACTTCATTCAATTAAGTAAAGACAGCAGGTCTTTACTACACTTAGGGCAGATTATTAGAAGCCAGATGATTAACATCGAGGGTCTAAGATCTACAACTAAAAAGTTCTTTGACATAATGGTAAGAGAAGAAACTAGAGTAGACAAAAATACGAGTAAAGAGTAAACGATTTTATTAAGAAAGTTACTAAGGGCGTATGGGGGATGCCTAGGCTCTCAAAGGCGAGGAAGGACGTGATAAGCTGCGATAAGCTCGGGGGATTGGCACATACGAATTGATCCCGAGATTTCCGAATGGGGCAACCCGGCTGGTTGAAGACCAGTCACACCGCAAGGTGAGCAAACCCGGAGAACTGAAACATCTAAGTACCCGGAGGAAGAGAAAATAAGAATGATTCCGTTAGTAGTGGCGAGCGAACCCGGAAGAGCCCAAACCAGTATTGTTACGGCAATACTGGGGTTGTAGGACCACGAGGTGGGACTGAAAATTAAAGCTAAATTACCTGGAAAGGTAAGCCAGAGAAGGTGATAGCCCTGTCAGCGTAAGCTTTTCAGCCCTAGTGGGATCCTGAGTAGGGCGGGACCAGCGAAATCCCGTCTGAATCTGCCGGTACCATCCGGTAAGGCTAAATACTTTTGAGAGACCGATAGTGAACCAGTACCGTGAGGGAAAGGTGAAAAGAACCTTGAATAAAGGAGTGAAATAGAACCTGAAACCATACGCTTACAAGCGGTCGGAGGTCTTTCGTGGACTGACGGCGTGCCTTTTGCATAATGAGCCTACGAGTTACTCCTCTCTGGCAAGGTTAAATGTTTGAAAACATGGAGCCGCAGCGAAAGCGAGTCTGAATAGGGCGCATAGTCAGAGGGGGTAGACGCGAAACTTTGTGATCTACCCTTGACCAGGTTGAAGTGTGGGTAACACCACATGGAGGACCGAACCAGTTTCCGTTGAAAAGGATTTGGATGAGTTGAGGGTAGGGGTGAAAGGCCAATCAAACTGAGAAATAGCTCGTACTCCCCGAAATGTTTTTAGGAACAGCGTCGTGGTTAGAGTTTGCTAGAGGTAGAGCTACCGATTGGACTAGGGGGAGTCACATCCTACCGAATCCAGACGAACTCCGAATGCTAGTAAATATACACGGCAGTGAGGCTTGGGGTGCTAAGGTCCCAGGCCGAGAGGGAAACAACCCAGACCATCCGCTAAGGTCCCTAAATTTATACTAAGTTGAACAAAGGAGGTCCAGTTGCTTTGACAGCCAGGATGTTGGCTTGGAAGCAGCCATTCATTTAAAGAGTGCGTAACAGCTCACTGGTCGAGCGACAGGGCATCGATAATAATCGGGCATCAAGTATAATACCGAAGCGATGGATATGTAGTAATACATGTGGTAGGGGAGCATTCTCAACAGCGTCGAAGGTGCCTGGTAATGGGTGCTGGAGCGTTGAGAAAAGCAAATGTAGGCATAAGTAACGATAAGGCAGGTGAGAAACCTGCCCGCCGCAAGACTAAGGTTTCCTGAACAACGCTAATCGGTTCAGGGTTAGTCGGGTCCTAAGGCAATACCGACAGGTTAAGTCGATGGACAACGGGTTAATATTCCCGTACTAGCTTATTAGAGTGATGTGGTGACGGAGGAGTGAAAGGTCTGCGCACTGACGGAATAGTGCGTTGAAGTCCGTAGTTAAAAGTTTGGTAGGCAAATCCGCCGGACTTGATGAAAGACGATAGTACTCTGCGCCTTCGGGCAAGGAGATAATGACCCTAATCAGACTTCCAAGAAAACCCGCTAAGCGATTACTAATAAGCTACCCGTACCGTAAACCGACACAGGTAGTCGAGGAGAGCATCCTCAGGCGCTCGAGTGAATCACGGCCAAGGAACTCGGCAAAATGGCCCTGTAACTTCGGGAGAAGGGGCGCTTCCTTGCAGCGATGCAAGAAGCCGCAGTGAAAAGGCCCAGGCGACTGTTTAACAAAAACACATGGCTTTGCGAAATCGAAAGATGAAGTATAAGGCCTGACACCTGCCCGGTGCTGGAAGGTTAAGAGGGGGGGTTAGCCGCAAGGCGAAGCTCTGAATCGAAGCCCCAGTAAACGGCGGCCGTAACTATAACGGTCCTAAGGTAGCGAAATTCCTTGTCGGGTAAGTTCCGACCTGCACGAATGGTGTAACGATCTGGGCGCTGTCTCAGCCGTGAGCTCGGTGAAATTGTAGTCTCGGTGAAGATGCCGAGTACCCGCAACGGGACGGAAAGACCCCGTGCACCTTTACTATAGCTTAACATTGACTCTGGATAACTCATGTGTAGGATAGGTGGGAGACTATGAAGCGGCGTCGCTAGGCGTCGTGGAGTCAACGTTGAAATACCACCCTTGAGTTATTTGGAGCCTAATCTCGAAAGGGAAACAGTGTTTGGTGGGTAGTTTGACTGGGGTGGTCGCCTCCAAAAGAGTAACGGAGGCTTTCAAAGGTACCCTCAGCACGCTTGGTAACCGTGCGTAGAGTGCAATAGCAGAAGGGTGCTTGACTGTGAGGCCGACAAGCCGAGCAGGTACGAAAGTAGGATATAGTGATCCGGTGGTTCCGCATGGAAGGGCCATCGCTCAAAGGATAAAAGGTACGCCGGGGATAACAGGCTGATCTCCCCCAAGAGCTCATATCGACGGGGAGGTTTGGCACCTCGATGTCGGCTCGTCACGTCCTGGGGCTGGAGAAGGTCCCAAGGGTTCGGCTGTTCGCCGATTAAAGTGGCACGCGAGCTGGGTTCAGAACGTCGTGAGACAGTTCGGTCCCTATCTGTTGTGGGCGTAAGAAATTTGCGAGGACCTGACCTTAGTACGAGAGGACCGGGTTGGACCAGCCGCTAGTGCACCGGTTGTGGCGCCAGCTGCAGCGCCGGGTAGCTACGCTGGGATGAGATAAGCGCTGAAAGCATCTAAGTGCGAAACTCACCTCAAGATGAGATTTCTTTTAAGGGTCGTGAAAGATGATCACGTTGATAGGCGGTAGGTGTAAAGCAAGAAACTGCAAAGCTGAGCCGTACTAATTACCCGTAAGCTTTCTTAATAGCCCTTCGTTTTCTGGTTTACGCGGTGTTTACTGCCAAGGACTTCTCTTACCGTATTATGTTAAAAGACTAAAAAATAGCAAAGCTGCCTAGCGCAGCTTCCCAGCCAGGTGCTGGAGCACAATAATGGTGGTTATAGCGCGGGTGTTCACCTCTTCCCATTCCGAACAGAGAAGTTAAGCCCCGTAGCGCCAATGGTACTGCAATCACATGCGGGAGAGTAGGTAGCCGCCAACCCCCTTTCTTCTGAATAGCCTCTTTCCTTCAACCGAAAGAGGCTTTTCTGCTTTTATACCCCTACCTACCACCACCAAACCAAACAACTAACATACACCTCTCCCCAAACAACAGTTACCAATCCCTACAACCAGTAAACCGCCCTAAAAAGTAGTAACTCTGCTAGCCATATAGCTGTTCCAAAAGAAAACTCCTCATATCAAGCCAATAATCAGCTGTTGTAATGTATTTATTGGAAAATGAGTTGTGCAAAACATCTGAACGCATTTAATTTATGAACTTTAAGCCAATTTATAAGCTATAGCGATTTGGTACTTGTAAAACGCTATAGCTTATAAATACTTCTAATTGGCAGAAGAATACTTCCACAAAAGGTAATTTCATTAAGAGAACTGGTTTAATCATTATCTCATTTATATGATTTAGATATACCAGAATTCAAATAGTACTTATTTTAATAAATTTGATTTAAAATTTATACAATTTATTAGATGAATTATATAGTGAGATTAGATCATAGCTAGCAATAAAATAAACAAATAAAATTACAGGATACTTATTAAAGCTATTCTGTTTAAAATATATAGATATTTTGTTATTTTGTTGTAACTTTAAGCAGTAAAATGCCGTTAAACATGAGAGATTGTATTTAGAATTGTATTTTTTTACTATTTAAAACACTGTAATTCTTTTATTTAATATATTATTATTTGCGTTTCTTTAAATTTCAATAATTTCCTGCCCTTATGAAAATGAATTATACAACTGAATTATTTGCGCATTTTAATAAATTAAAACCACTGTTAGTTTTTATTGTATTCCTGCTGATTGGTAATATAAATCTTCAAGCTAAAATTGTTGTAGCAGACCCTCCGTGTAATCCTTATAGTACTTTACCGTGTAACCAGCTAAGTGTTGCTCTGCCATTTTCTTTAACGTTTAATAACAGTGTAGTTAATTCTATTACAGATAAAAATGGGATAGGTACCGGTTTTACTATGGTAGATACTTATACTGGTTCCCGCTTAACTGCAGATGGAAGTGTTTCCAACGCAAATGTTCCAGGGTACGTGCCTGCTAACCTTTCTGTAAGTTCTGGTACATTAAAAATTGTAACAAATAAAGGTATTGCTTCTACTAATAGTAATAATCAACTTAATACCTTAGGGGTACGAGTTGATAGCCGTTCTAAATTACAGTTAGATGTAAATATAATCAATCCTTATGTTGGCTCCCAGTATGAGCAAGGTGGATTATGGTTTGGTCTTAGCGATAAAACCTTTATTAAAATAGTAGTAAATGGAAGTAAGATAGAAATGCGTAAAGAGCTGAATGATGTAAGTGTAACATCTGATCAGCGCATAACTGGAACAATCAATAATCTAAATACTCAAACTGTACGGTTGCGGTTAGTGATAGACCCAGTGACAAATACAGCCGAGGGTTTTTATTCGTTAGACGGTACTAATTATTCTAATGTTGGCGCTACTTACACTACCAAAACGCTAGGAATATCTGGCATGGGGTTAACCAATAGTACAGCTTACGCAGGCATTTTTGCAACCCACCGTAATGCTAATGCTCCTGTTACTTATACTTTTGATAACTTTAATGTTAAATCTTTTAACATACCCAATCCTTTAAACAGTAATGCTTACATGGTATTGGAAAACCCTGATAAACTTCCAGCTAATGATCAACTGACTTTCTCAATTATACAAATTCCTTGGCGTCGGACAGATCCGGTTATAACTCCTTACAATGAAAATCATGATCGGATAAAATTAAAAATTAGCAATAAAGGTACCGGCGATCTTATAATTAATAACTTAACGCTTACTAATACCGCGGCATGGAAGATTGAAACCTTTAATGGTTCGGCTTATAATGCTAGTACAGTATTGCCTCTTAAATTAGCTAAAGGAGCATCTGCCGAAGTTGGCATTCAGTTTATTGCTAAAAGTGCCGGCACCCGGGTGGCTATTGTAAATGGCAGTTTAATAATTTCTTCAAACGATGATATTGCTCCTAACAAGGAAGTTGTACTTCGCGGCTTGTGGCAGTATAAAGGGGAGGGTAAAAACGAACCTTACGCGCGAGAAATAATACAGGCATTTGGTTATAAAACTAATACCGGTTATACTCAACATGATGGTGCTATTGATGGAAAAACGATTGTACCTAATTCAGATGAAGTAGCTGCTGATTACTTTATGCAAGCAGACCTGAGTCAACCAGTGGTTGTAAGCCAGCTGGCAGCTTATCATGGTTGTTGCAGGCAGGTAGAAGATATTTTTTGGTATGACAAGCAAGCTGGTACCAAGACAAGATTATTTTATCATGATGCCTTAGATGGTCAATCTTTATTACCACGTATAGCCAATAAAACCACGACTGCTTCTGGCACATTTAAATCTTCCAAACCGTTTGGCTTCTTAGTACAGGACTCGTATTCCGATAGAAATAAAAATTTTGAAAAACGGATTGGGATGCGCTTCTGGAAGGCTATTGATTCTGAAGGTAAAGTAATTCCAAATACGTATATTGTGGGTACGGATTATCTTGGAACAGAGTACACTAATTATGATTATCAAGATAATGTGTATCTAATTAGTAATGTGCGTTTAGAAAATGAACCAGCTAGTGTGCCTGCTTTGGTTAGTGCTCCATCCGCCCTTTCTTTTGGAACCTTACAAACGGGAGTAACTAAAACCGTGGCGGTAAAATTAACCAATCAATCATCAAGCAGTGCACAAATTAGTGCTGTAGAAGTTGTAGGACCTAATTTAAATGAATTTACTGCTGTTTTACCAGCTACTACTCTGGCGGCTAATGCTTCAATAAATGTAAATGTCAATTTTAGCCCATCTACACGTGGTCTAAAAAATGCCGCTTTAATAGTGCATTATAGTACTGGGCATACGCCTCTGCGAATTCCGCTGTATGGAATTGCGAATGATGCCAGTTTCGCTTTAAATATTGCGAAGCGTATAAAAGGCGCCGCTGATGCGAATGTAACTATAAATGGCACAACTTGGGAAGCAGATAAAGCTTACCGCCAAGGCTCCATTATGCTGGATAAACAAGTTGTGGCCGGACCAATTGCTGGTACCGACGAAGATGTTCTTTATCAAACTTATTTATCTGCGGCGTCTAATCTGGCCGAAACACGTTACCAAGTGCCTTTAGCAAATGGAACTTACTGGGTACGGATGCATTTTGTAGAAAATTACTTTAATGGTCCGGTGGGTACGCGTGTATTTAGCACCACGATAGAGAACGAGTTGCGGCTAAGTGGTTTTGATATCTTCCGGGAAGTTGGCTATAGAGCGGCTTTAGTAAAAGACTTTGAAGTAGTAGTAAAAGATGGGGGCCTTTCCATTAAGTTTAACCCAACGGCTAACCGGGTTGCTTTGGCCGCTACAGAAATTTATAAAGTAAGTGCTGCTACTGTTACGGCTATCGCCAACGAAACCTTAAATACAGGTACCGAAAACATTGCAGCAGCGGTAACTGTATATCCAAATCCAACGGAAACCGGTAACTTAGTTCAAATTGAATTATCTGGTTTTGCCCCTAATCAAAAAGTAGATATTGCTTTACAAGATGTAATGGGTAAGCAAATCCTAAATAACCAGGTAACTACTAACGCTACCGGAACGGGTCAAATGCAATTTTCAGATACTCAGCGTTTAGCTGCGGGTCTGTACTTGATAAATGCGCAAGGAACGGATAGAAAGGCACAAACAAAGTTGTTGATTAAGTAATTTTTAAATTTTTATTGTAAAAGGGAGCCAAATGAATGGTTCCCTTTTTTTATGCACTGTTATAAAAAGTAGAATTTTAAATTTAACCATTAAACAGAAACATTAATTTATATTAGTGCTACTGGAACCAATACTATTTGCTAGTTAGGGTACTTATTAGAAATACAACTATATAGCTTCGATGATCTGGCAGAAAACAATATGACTTGCGGTAATATAACAAGCTTCAAAAACTTAATATTAATAAACCCGGGCTGTTTTATTAATACCTACGTTCATTAATTATACTGCTTTAAAATTTAAAATATCAATCAAAATGGCTTTACTCTTTAATGATTTTATAAGTTGGGAGAAGCATTGTGTAAGAACGGCTGAAGCCTTGTATCAACCGGTACTCGCCTACGAAATAGAATTAAAAGGCCGCACCGAAGAGTTTATCTGGCAAAATATTGCCCGTGCTTACCAGGTGATGCAAGAAGCCGTAAAAACCGGCCTTACCGCTGACATGACTTCCCGGTCAGGAATGGTAAATAATGGCGCTAAAAAGGTAGCAGAAGCCCCAGTAACAGTTTTATCTCCCGAGTTTAAAACCTTAATCTCCCGAGCCATGGGGGCTAAAGAAGTAAACTCTTGTATGGGGCGGGTAGTGGCTGCTCCAACTGCCGGTGCATCTGGTATATTGCCCGGCGTTTTAACTACTTTGCAAGACTTGCACCAATTGCCTGACCGTAAAATACACGAAGCCTTGTTGATTGCGGCCGGAATTGCTTTAATTATCGAAAAAAATGCTTCTTTAGCGGGAGCAGTGGGCGGTTGCCAAGCCGAAACCGGCAGCGCTGCCGCCATGGCAGCGGGGGCTATTGTTTATTGCTTAAATGGTACCATAGATCAGGTATTTACGGCTGTAGCTATTACAATTCAATGCATGCTTGGTTTAATCTGTGATCCGGTAGCTGGTTTAGTAGAAGTTCCTTGTATTGTGCGTAATGCCAGTGCAGCTGCTATTGCTTTTTCTTCGGCACAAATAGCAATTAGTGGCGTAAATCCGGTAATACCCGTAGATCAGTGTGTGCAAGCACTGGGCGAAGTAGGGCAGAGTATGGAGAGCCGTTATAAGGAAACTGCTTTAGGTGGTTTAGCCAATATGCCTGCCGGACGAGCTATCGAAAAAAAAGTATTAATTCAGGATATTGAAATACTTCCGGATACTCCTAATCCTTAGTTAGGGCTTTGTATTTGATTATAGAAAATCAAAATTTAAAATTTTAAAAAAAACAATGCCATTGTGGAATAACTATTTGCTTGCATCAAAAATCCTGATTATAAGTGGATTTTTAAGTTGCCTTAGCAATCAAGTAATAGCACAAGAACAAGCTTTTGTAATATCGGTAAGCGGCGCGGTTCCTAAAAATAAGTTAGGTATAACTTTACCGCACGAACATATACTGGTTGATTTTATTGGCGCTGATCAGGTAAATGCCAACTGTTACAATCCAGATGACGTTTTTGTGCGCGTACTGCCTTACTTACAGAAACTAAAGCAAACAGGCTGTAAAACATTGGTAGATTGTACGCCCGCCTACTTAGGCCGCGACGTAAAATTACTGCAACGGTTAAGTAGAGCGAGCGGTCTAACCATTCTTACCAACACGGGTTATTACAGCGCTGTGCAAAATAAATATTTGCCCGCGCATGCATTTACCGAAACGCCGGAACAACTAGCCTCGCGCTGGATAACGGAAGCAGAACAAGGAATCGAGAAAACGAACATTAAGCCAGGATTTATAAAAATAAGTGTAGATGCCGGGCCACTAACAACCGTAAACCAAAATCTGGTAAAGGCTGCAGCAATTACGCATTTAAAAACCGGTTTAACCATAGCTTCTCACACGGGTAATGGCGAGGCGGCTTTATCTCAAATTAAGCTTTTGCAACAAAACAATGTTTCCGGAAAAGCATTTATCTGGGTGCATGCCCAAAACGAAAAAGATAACCAGTTGCATCTAGCGGCAGCTAAAGCCGGCGCCTGGATTGAGTTTGACGGTATTAACAGCAATAATGTACCAGTGTATATAACCATATTGCAAAAAATGAAAGCTGCTGGTTTCTTAAAACAAACTTTAATCTCGCAGGATGCCGGGTGGTACCACGTAGGCGAAAAGAATGGGGGTAAATTTCAGCAGTACGATACACTGTTTACTGTTTTTTTGCCAGCGCTTAAAAAAGCCGGATTTAAACCATCCGAAATCAGGCAATTAATTGAAATAAATCCGCAGGAAGCTTTTGCCAAAAAAGTGAGGCCGCAGTAATCTTTTAAATTTTTTAAAATTTCAAGTGTAAAGCCGCACGGAGTAACGGAAGGAGTAGAACCTTAAACCTTATTTTCCGGCTAAATAAATGCGGGCAAATTCTTTGTCTTGACGCAGTTTTTTAAAAGCTTTATGAATATGATTAATCACGGACTGGTAATTAAGCGCCATCAGCTCTGCTATTTCATCAAACTCCAGGTTTTCGTAATATTTTAAATAAATAACTTCTTTTTGCCGCTTAGATAAAGCATTAAGCAAATTAGAAATATGTTGCCGTTTTTCCAGGCTGGTTTCTTCCAAAATAGTAATTTCTTCTTCCGAAAACGCGATATCGGGCTGGTTACTACCAAAAATATTTGCTCGTAAATAATACTTTTTATCCCGTTCTAAGTGGCGGATAATGCCCCGCCGTAAAGATTTTAATAAATAAAATTTAATAGCCTGCACATAGCCTAATTGGGCTTTATTTTTCCAGAGCGAAGCAAAAAGTTCTTGAATGGCATCTTGTACAATTTCATCGGCATTGGTAATCTTCATTCCATAATAATACAAGTCGTTGTAAAATTTGTGATAAATGTAAGAAAATGCAAGTTCTTCGCCTTTCTTAAAATCGTTCCAAATTTCAGAATCAGTTTGTAAGGAGTAATCTACTAGGTAATCCTCTTTTGATTGGGTAACTACCAAATGCATAATAAGTGTACGGATTGTAAAAGTTTGGAATAGGCAAAAAGTTTAATCTAACCTTAAGTTCGAATAATGCTACTACTATAGTAATTATTGCTTCACAAATAAGCAAATTCTAGCATATAAAATTTTACATATTTATATTTATTTGCTTCCTCAGCTTGTATTTTTAAATAATATCTTAATAAAAGGGTTAAAATTTAAAAATTTTAAAATAATGGCTTTGTTGCTTGTTATTATAGCAGTAAATGTGGGTAGGTTCAATACAATTATTAACTAAAACAATTCTTATTTCTGAAATTTTGCAATAATAGGCTTGGGTAGGCTTATGCCAAAGGGTTAAGTACGAAGTTTTATAGAATTACCGAGTGCATAGGGTTAATTTAAATAAAAAGGTTTAGTAGAAAAATTTAAAAAAATACAAAAAAGAGAGTATGAAATAGAAATAGCTGTATCTGGTTATTGAAGGTCTGCTGAAACTTGGAAGATAATTGCTATTCATACCAACAGCCTAAGCTAAATAAATGTTATTGGGGTTCGCTTACCAAACTGATAAAGTAAATTATAGCAGAAGTGGATTTATGAGATATGAAATTTTCTGAATACAAGCTGAAGGATTTTATACAAGATGAATCCTTTAAAAACTGGGTTAATAAAACAAACCCGGACGACATATTGCAATGGGAGGCATGGTTAGGCAGTAATCCGCATAAACGCTCCTTAGCCAACGAGGCAGCAGCTATTATACGAGGCATAAATTTTAAAAAAAACCAGGTTTCCCGGCAGATGATAGACGCAGGCTGGTTACGCGTAACCCAGCAGATTGCTTATAATCAAAATATGGGTAATTCAACTCCGGAAGAAACCAGGCAGCCTTTTTTTACCAGGCAAATGGTGGCTGTGTGGGCGGGATTATTACTGGCAACAATAATTGGGGTTATCTATTATAAAACTACCGGCAAGCTGCAATATAAAACCGGCTACGGCGAAACAACCACTATTGTATTGCCTGATAAATCTACGGTGGTATTAAACAGTAATTCTAAATTAACATTAACAGATAACTGGAGCATAAGTAAAGACCGGGAAGTATGGTTGGAAGGAGAAGCTTTTTTTAGCGTTCAGAAAAAGCCCGGACAAGGCAATGCCCGGTTTATTGTGCATACCGATGATATGGAGGTTAAAGTACTCGGTACTAAGTTTAATGTAAATAATCGGAAATCGCGGACAAAGGTGGTGTTAAACTCTGGCAAAGTAGCTTTAAGCGCGCAAGAATTAGCCCCTGGAAAATCAACGCTGATGCAGCCTGGTGAACTAGCCGAACTGCGGGCAGATAATAAAGAATTCGTGAAGAAAAAAGTAAACCCTTTAATTTACTCTTCCTGGATTCATAAAAAACTTTTATTCGATGATACTTCTATCCGGGATATTGCTACTCTGTTAGAAAATAATTACGGTTTTCAGGTAGAAGTTAATGATTCTACGCTCATGGATCGAAGATTAACCGGCGAAGTGTATGTAGAAGATGTAGAAACTTTGTTAAAAGCGCTTTCCAAGTCTTTTCAGTTAGATATTGCGCACCAGGGCAATACCTTAATTTTAAAAGGCAAATAGTTATAAATACCAATCACCATTTATCAAATAAACCATTAACCAAAGTTTGCTATCGAAAATGACTACAAAACGAACAAAGTTGATTTTCCGGGGCGTGTGTTGTGCAGTAGCAATGGCCTTTGTGCAGGGGCAATCCCAGGCTCAAACCATTGTGCTGGCCAATAACCAGGCTGCCGGGCAGCAACTTAGCCGGTCTGAACTGAAAAAGACAGTCGCGCTAACCGAAGTGCTGCAAGATTTACAAACCGAGTACAATGTTTCTTTTTTATACGAGAAGAAAAATCTGGAAGGAAAGTACATTCAAACATCCAAGATAGCTTACTCTGATAAACTGGAAAGTGCCTTAGGCAAGCTACTGTTGCCCGCTGAGCTTACCTACGAAAAAATTAACAGCAAAACCTACGCTATTGTAAGCAGCGACAATACCGCAAATCTTACAGTTGAGAATACAACCAATAAATCTGAAACTGAAAAACTCAATTATTTTAATATTCTCTTTGTTGATTTTAACAAAAACACCCGGCCCGATGTAATTAACTACCGGGCAAAAACAGCACCCGCCTGGCAAATTACCGGTAAAGTAGTATCTGATACCGGCGAAGGCATGCCTGGCGTTACCGTTTTATTAAAAGGAACATCTACCGGTGCCACAACCAGCCCAGAAGGAACTTACTCCATTTCGGTGCCAGAAACGCCGGGTACTTTGGTTTTCTCGTTTATCGGTTATACTACCCAGGAAAAATCTTTTACCGGGCCAGGAGCCGTTAACGTAACCCTAGCCGAAGATGCCACCGCCTTGGAAGAAGTAGTAGTAACGGGTTATACAACTGAGAAGAAACGGGACATTATTGGTTCTGTATCGGTAGTTAAGCCTACCGAATTATTGCAAACACCGGCGGCTAACCTGCAGTCTCAGTTACAAGGCCGCGCTTCTGGGGTAACCGTAAGCGGTAGCGGTCAACCAGGGGCTGGCGCTAAAGTACGTATCCGGGGTTTTGCCTCTTTCGGTAACAACGACCCTCTTTATGTAATTGATGGGGTACCAACTGAAAGCCCGGCTTCTTTAAACCCGCAAGATATTGAGTCGTTGCAGGTACTAAAAGATGCTACTTCGGCGTCTATCTACGGCTCACGTGCGGCTAACGGGGTAATTATTGTTACCACTAAGCGGGGTAAAGCCGGTACTTCCAATATTTCGCTGGATTCCTACGCCGGTGTACAGGTAATACCCGAAAGCACCATGCCTAAAATGCTGAATACCCAGCAATACGGGGAATATGTGTTTACGGCTGCTAGAAATGGCGGCACCCCTTATGGTGTTCCGGATGATAAAGGCGTTATTAGAGGACAACGTATATTTGGTAACGGCGTTAATCCGGTTGTTCCTGATTATTTAGTGATTAGCCCTAACTTTTCTGGGGGGTTATGGCTGGCGATCCGTTAGCCGATCCTAGTAAATACAATATCAGTCCCAACTCTCCTTTCTATCAAATTATCAAAACGAGCCCTGGTACTAACTGGTTCAAGGAAATTACCCGGCCGGCTCGTATCCAAAGCCACCAGCTTTCAGCTACCGGAGGCTCTGAGAAAGGTACATATTCTTTAGGAGCTAATTATTTTAACCAGGAAGGTACTATTATTAACACCGGCTATGACCGTTTTACGGTACGGGCCAATACTACTTTTAATCCGGTTAAAAGAATCCGGGTAGGTGAAAACTTACAGTTAACCTACGAAACCCGACAAGGAGGCGGCGAAGCAGGTGAAGGTGGCGCTTGGGCACAAGCCTACCGGATGGTGCCGTATTTGCCAGTCTATGATATCAATGGTGGTTTTGCCGGTAATCGGGTTGGTGAATCTGGTAATGGTAGTAGCCCCGTTGCTAACTTAACGCGTAATAGAAACAACAAGCGGTACGGCTATAAAATTTTTGGTAACGTATTCGCCGAAGTAGATATTCTAAAAGGTTTAACTGCTCGCACATCTTTCGGTACAGATTACAGTAATGAGTATTCAAATTCGTATACTTCCACTACCTATGAACGTTCTGAAAACCAAACCCAAAATGCATTTTCAGAAAGCTTTGGTTTCTTTAACACTTGGACTTGGACCAATACTTTAAACTATAATAAAACGTTTGGTGAAAATCATAACGTAAAAGTATTAGCCGGTACAGAAGCGGTTAAAGGTTCCGGTCGCGGTATTACTGGATCTAATCAAAATTATGATTTAACATCAGTAGATTTCCTTACCATTCAATCTGGTACTGGTACGCGAAATACCTCTACTTACAATACCGGCCGTTCTTCTCTTTATTCCTTATTTGGCCGGGTGGATTATGGCTTCCGGGATAAGTATTTATTTAATGCTACGGTTCGTCGGGATGCTTCTTCTAAATTCGGACCTGAATCCAGAGTAGGGGTTTTCCCTGCCGTTGGAGCTGCCTGGCGCATCTCGGACGAAGGTTTCATGCAAGGATTGGGCTTCTTAACAGAGTTAAAGCTGCGTGGTGGTTGGGGACAAATGGGTAGCCAACGTAACGTAGACGCTAATAACCAGTTTTCTACCTATGCCTCTGGTCCTAGAGAATCTTGGTATCCTATTAATGGCCAAAATACCGCTGCTACGGTGGGTTACCGTCAGTCGCGCCAGGGTAACTTAACTACCAAGTGGGAAACAACCGAAACTACCAACTTAGGTATTGATGCAACTTTACTAAACGGCCGGTTTACGATTACTTTAGAAGGCTATAATGTTTTAACTAAGGATTTATTAATTGGTCAGCCTCGCAATGGTTTACAAGCCGAAATCGATCAGCCCCGGATCAACATTGGTCAAATGCGTAACCGAGGCTTCGATCTTAACTTAGGAACAACTGGTGATTTTGCCGGTGACTTTAGATATGATGCCAGCTTAAACTTTACCCGTTACACAAACGAGCTGACACAAATGGCTGAAAAAGGACAAGTGATTTACATTGGAGCAAGCCGTTTAGGAAACGTAATTGCTACGCAAGAAGGTTATCCAATATCTTCCTTCTTTGGATATCAAAGAGATGGTATTTTCCAAAACCAAGCCGAAGTAGATGCCGGACCTGCTATGCCATATAAAACCATTGGATCCTGGAGACTTAAAGATCAGAATGGTGATAACAAAATTGATGATGCTGACCGGACTATTATTGGTAATCCAATTCCTAAGTTTCAGTTAGGTACCAACTTGTCCTTGGCTTACAAAAATTTTGATATTTCTACCTTTATATTCTGGAACTACGGTAACGACCTGTATAACTTTACCAGATGGTTTACTGATATGAGAGGATTCGTGGGTGGCGTTAGTACCCGGGTATTAGAAAACTCTTGGTCGCCTACCAATCCAGGTGGTAGTTTGCCCATCATTAGCTCTGCTGATACTTATTCTTCTGGTATTTCTACAGACTACTTTATCGAAAAAGGTTCTTACTTAAGAATGAGAACTTTACAAATTGGATATAAACTGCCTGCTGCTGCCGCTAGCAAGCTCCGCCTGAACAACCTGCGCGTTTATATCCAAGGCCAAAACTTATTCACTGTCACTAAATACACTGGTGCCGATCCAGACATCAGCTTAATTAGCGATAATACCGCTAACAACGATGATCAGTTTATGGGAGTAGACCAAGCTAATTATCCTAATTCCCGGCAATTTATTTTTGGGATAAACTTAGGGTTCTAATAGCTATCTGATTTTTAATTTAAATTGTTTAAATGTTTCTTAACATGACTAAGAATAGAAAATTTTTAAAATTATCACTTAGTGCTTTACTGCTCACCGGCATTATGGGGGCGTGTAAAGATGAGTTCTTGGAATTAGATCCGGTGGGAGTGTACACGCTGCAGTCTCTAACAAATAAAAAAGGCGTAGAAGGTATGCTAATTGCGGCTTATGCAGCCCTGGATGGCCGCCCGGAAACGCAAACTACTGGCTCAACCAACTGGGTTTGGGGAAGCGTTGCCGCCGACGATGCCAATAAAGGTACGGAGCCTTCTGACTTTAACTCTATTAACCCGGTTGAACTTTATCAACAAACGGCTGGTGGCGAGGTTGGCTCAAAATGGAGAGGCGTGGTAGATGGAATCGGCATGGCAAACCAGGTACTCAGAAGTGTAAAAGAAGCTACGGATATTTCGGCCGCTGATGCAGCCCGGATTGAAGGGGAAGCACGTTTTCTGCGGGCTTTCTTTCACATGGAAGGCCGGAAAGTTTTTGGATTAGGTTTTCCTTGGATTCCAGAAACTGCAATTCAGACTGAAGATTATCGGGCTATTACCAACCAAGTTGAAATCTGGCCACAAATTGAAGCTGACTTTAAGTTTGCTCAGGATAATTTACCTGGCACCCAACCGGAAGTAGGTAGAGCCAATAAATGGGCTGCTGCCGCCTTTTTGGGTAAAGCAATGATGTTTCAGGCAAAATACGCAGAAGCTTTAACTCTGCTGAACGATGTTATCGCTAATGGTACAACGGCGAAAGGCGTAAAATACGCTTTAAATGCCAACTTTGGCGATAATTTCCGGATTGCTACAAAAAACAGCGCCGAAACGGTATTTGCTATCCAGTACGCCATTAACACAGGGGCAGGTAATAATTCCTTAGCTAACTATGAACAAAACCTGAACTTCCCGCACGGTTCTGGTGACAAACCTGGTGGCTGCTGCGGCTTCTTCCAGCCTTCGCAGGCCCTTGTAAACTCTTACATGACAGATGCTACAACTGGTTTGCCAACCTTTAATCCGTTAACTACAAACGGCGTTAACAGTGATTATCAGGTTACTTCTTCTCAGCCATTCACTCCTTATGCGGGTACCTTAGATCCTCGCTTGGATCATACAGTAGGTCGCCGGGGTATTCAGTATTTAGACTGGGGTCCGCATCCCGGACAGGATTGGATTAGACAAGTAACTAACGGTGGTCCGTACAGCCCTAAGAAAAACGTGCATACCCGTGCCGAATTAGCCGGTGGAACTGCCGGTACTGGTGACTGGGGACAACCTGCCAATGCTCTTAGCTTCCCCGTAATGCGTTACTCTGATGTTTTATTATTAGCAGCCGAAGCAGAAGCGCAAGCTGGTTCGTTAGCTAACGCTGTAACTCTTGTAAACACAGTACGTGCCAGAGCAGGCAGCCAGGCTACCATTGACGGCCTTACTAAAGTAGGTACAAGCACATCAGGCCCAATTGCTAACTATAAAGTTAATGAATACCCTGCCTTTGGTTCTAAGGAAGATGCGATGCGGGCAATTATGGAAGAACGTAAATTGGAACTTGCCATGGAAGGTCACCGCAAGTTTGATTTAGTGCGCTGGGGTATTGCCGCCGAAACCCTTAATGCCTATGCTGCTTTTGAAAAAACTTACATTCCTAAGTTTGTAAATGCCCAGTTTACGAAAGGCCAGGATGAATATATGCCAGTGCCGGAAGGGGTAATTGCCACTAGCCGCACCAAGGAAGGAACATTTAACCTGAAGCAAAATCCTGGTTATTAATAGTAATTGCTAAGTAACTTTTATAAAGGCAAGATTCTTTAATCTTGCCTTTATTTTTGTATATTAGGTTGGTCAAAATACCCAATCCTTCATATAGAGCCAATAATAGTCAATTCAAAGCAGAATCTTTTTTAAATGAATAGAATATCCATTGCCGTACTGTTTATCTTTTGTTTTATTGCCGGAAGTTGTCAAAAAAAGCCCCAGACTTTATTTACTCAATTATCCCCCAACGATACCGGAATTACCTTCGCCAACCGCATTTTTGAAAGTGATTCCTTAAATATCTTAACGGAAGAATACATTTATAATGGAGGCGGTGTAGCTACCGGTGATTTTAACAACGATGGTTTAGATGATTTGTACTTTACCGGTAACATGGTGACCAACAAACTGTACTTGAACCAGGGAAATTTTAAATTTAAAGATATTACGCAAGTAGCTGGTGTTTCCGGCAATGGCAAGTGGTCGTCGGGAGTGGCAGTAGTTGATATTAACCAGGATGGCCGTTTGGATATGTACGTGTGTGCTACCATAAAGAAAGATTCGGTAAGCCGGGCTAATATGCTTTTTATAAACCAAGGCAACAACGCTAAAGGTGAACCAATTTTTAAAGAACTAGCCCGCGAATACGGCATTGCCGATACCGGCTACAGTACCAACGCCGCTTTTTTTGATTACGACCGCGACGGTGATTTAGATTTGTACGTGCTCACCAATGTGCAAAATGCCAGCATTCCTACGGTGTACCGTAACAAAGTAAACGATGGCTCTTCACCGAATAACGACCGCTTATACCGTAACAACGGAAATAATACTTTCACTAATGTTACTAAAGCAGCCGGCATCGTGTACGAAGGTTATGGTTTAGGCTTGGCTGTTAGCGATATAAACCTCGATGGTTGGCCGGATATCTATGTTACCAACGATTATCTCTCCGATGATGTATTATATATCAATAACAAAGATGGTACCTTCACTAACTATAAAAACAAATACATTAAACACACTAGTTTTTCGGCAATGGGTAACAGCGTGGCCGATATCAACAACGATGGTTTAGTGGATATTCTGGCAGTAGATATGTTACCGGAAAATAACCGGCGCAAAAAGTTATTAATGAAAGACAATAACTACGCTAATTATTTTTACAATAAACAGTTTAACTACGATTTTCAGTACGTCCGGAATACCCTGCAATTGCATAACGGGCTAACGCCCGCTGGGCAACCTTCTTTTAGTGAGATCGGCCAGTTATCCGGCATTTACCAAACCGATTGGAGCTGGACGCCCTTAGTCGCCGATTTTGACAACGATGGCTACCGCGATGTTTTTATTACTAATGGTTTCCCTAAAGACATCACCGACCGCGATTTTTCTATTTACCGGAGTGGTCCGGCCAGCCAGGTGGCCAATCTACAAGCTTTAGTAGATTCTATCCCGGAAGTTAAAATACCCAATTACGCCTACCATAATAATGGAAATTTAACATTTACCGATAAAGCCAAAGATTGGGGCTTAAATACGCCTTCTTTTTCAAACGGCGCCACTTATTCTGATTTAGACAACGACGGTGATTTGGATTTAGTCATTAATAATATCAACGATAGTGCCTTTGTTTACCAGAATCATTTGTACTCTCCGGATAAAGCTACCACGCCGAACCATTTTCTGCGGATAAATTTTGCGGGAACCGAACCCAATCGGCAAGGTGTGGATGCCCGGGTAAGTATATTCTACAATCATGGCAAAAAGCAATTCTACGAAAATACCATTTACCGGGGATTTTTATCTTCCGTAGAAAATAAAGCGCATTTTGGTTTAGGTGCAGCTACTACTATTGATTCTTTAAAAGTTACCTGGGCCGACGGAAAAACGCAAATTTTAAAAAATGTTAAAACTGATCAGGTATTAACCCTGAAACAAACCGATGCCCAGCCAAGCAGCGCCAAGCAAAATACGAATCAGGCTGCTTTGGCCATTTTTCAGGAAGTTAGTCGTGATTACGGCATCCGGTACCAACACCAGGAAGATGATAAAATTGATTTTAACATTCAAAAAACCTTACCGCACAAATTTACCCAGGCAGGTCCAGGCATTGCCGTTGGCGATATAAATCAAGATAATCTGGATGATTTTTACGTAGGTGGTGCTGCGGGCAAAAGCGGTACTTTCTTTCTGCAACAACCTAATGGTAATTTTAAAATATCCAGCACAAACTTTAGCGGAGCTAAACCCGAAGAAGATATGGGCATGCTGTTTTTGGATGTTGATAACGACGGTGATCAGGATTTATACGTGGCGAGTGGCAGCTACGAGTTTCCCGAAAACGCTCCGCAGTTTCAGGATCGGCTATATATAAACAATGGCAAAGGGCAATTTACTTTAGATGCCCACGCGATGCCAGCTTTACTTACTAGTAAATCCTGCGTAAAAGCCGCCGATTTTGACCAGGATGGTGATTTGGATTTGTTTGTGGGGAGCCGGGTAGTTTCGGGTAAATATCCTTTAACGCCGCCGAGTTATATTTTGCGCAACGACCAAGGCCGTTTTGTAAACGTAACCGATCAGGTTGCGCCGGAGCTAAATAAATTAGGCATGATTACCGATGCCCTTTGGTCGGATTTTAATAACGACGGGCAGCTTGATTTAGTGATTGCCGGCGAATGGATGCCCATTACCTTTCTGCAAAATAATCAAGGCAAATTTAAAAATGTAACCGCAACTACGGGCGTGCAAAACCAAACCGGCTGGTGGAACAGCTTAGCCGCCAGCGATTTTGATAATGATGGCGACATCGATTACGTGGCCGGAAACTTAGGTTTAAATAGCAATTATTGCGCTACACCCACCCAGCCTTTACAAGTTATTGCCAAAGATTTTGATAAAAATGGTAGCCTGGATGCGGTACTGTCGTGTTATTTAAAATCCGAGGATGGCCAAATGCGGCCTTACCCCATGCACACCCGCGACGATTTAAATGCCCAACTACCACGTACCCGGAGTATATTTCCCCGCTACAGCAACTATGCGGTGGCTACCATCGACGATGTAATACCGGCTAAAGAACGGGAAGGTGCTTTAATTTTGCAGGCCAACCACATGGCCAGCAGTTACCTGGAGAATCTGGGCCAGGGAAAATTTAAGTTAAGTAACTTGCCCCAAGTGGCGCAATTTGCCCCGGTTTATGGCATGGTTGCCGACGATGTAAACCAGGATGGCAACTTAGATTTACTTTTGGTAGGTAACGACTATGGCACCGAAGTATTTACCGGCAATTACGATGCGCTGATTGGATTATACCTGCAAGGCAACGGCAAAGGCAAATTTAACCCCGTGCCGGTTTCTAGCAGTGGCTTTTTTGTAAACGGCGATGCCAAAGGGCTGGCGCAATTGTATACCAAAAAAGGAGAAAAATTAACTTTAGTTACCCAGAACCAGGATAGTTTAAAAGTCTGGAAAACGAACCCAAAATTAAACAAGGCTGCTGGTAAAGTTATTGCGTTACAACCGCTAGATGCTTCTGCCGAAATCACGTACCGGAACGGTAAAAAGCAAAAAGTAGAATTTTACTACGGCCATACTTATTTGTCACAATCGGCGCGCAAATTTACCTGGCAACCCAATATGACTAACGTTACCATCAAAGATTATTCGGGACGGACCCGGCAACTAAATTTTTAAAATTTTAAAATGCGCTTTGTTTTCTGGTTAAGCTTATGGGTTTTATTAAGTGTTAGTTGTACACCTAAAAAGAATACCCCTGGTTTAGCCGTAAGTGGGAAAGAATTACAGCAAATTTTACCAGATTCAAACGAAACAGCGGCATTAGACGGCAATAGCTTGGCCCACGTGTATTGCTCGGCGTGCCACCAATTTCCTGAGCCTGCTTTATTGCCTAAGTATATCTGGGAGAAAAATGTATTACCCGTAATGGGGCATCGTTTAGGAATTGGGGCTGATCTAAGCTTATATACGCGTTTGTCAACGCCGGAGATTATGGCCTTAATAAAAGCGGATATTTACCCCAGTAAAGCATTAATTGCCAAAAAAGACTGGATTAAAATTCAGGAATATTACCAAACGCAGGCTCCCGAAAAATTGGCGGCTCCTGAACTACTGCGGCCAGATTCCCTTACTTTATTTCGGGCAAGCGCTTTACCCATTAACAAAAGCAGAAATGCGCTTACCTCCTTGTTGCAATACGAGCCTACTACCCAAGAATTATTGATCGGGGACCGGCGGAATAAGTTATTTCACTTAAACCATCAATTATCGGTAGTAGATTCTATTCAATTAGATACGCCACCGGTAGCCGCAATCCGGCAACAAAATGGCCAATACCAGGTATTAACGGCGGGTTCCTTAAACCCATCCGATGCGCCCTATGGCCGATTGTATTCCTGGAACCTGAATAACAGTGCTGGTGCTAACCCTATATTGCAACTATCCGATTTACAGCGACCCGTACACTTGGCCAGCAGCGATTTAAATCAGGATAATTTGCTAGATTTAATTATATGCCAATACGGGAACCAAATAGGCAAATTAAGCTGGTTTGAGGCCAAAGAACATGGTACCTATCAGGAGCATATTTTAAAAAAAATACCCGGTAGCCGCCAGGTTATTATCCGGGATTTAAACCACGATAACCGGCCCGATATTGTTGCTTTATTTGCCCAGGCCGCCGAAAGTGTTATTGTATTTTATAACCAAGGGCAGGGCCGATTTACCGAAGAATTGTTGGTACAATTGCCGCCGGTTTACGGGGCTAGTTACCTGGAGCTAGTTGATTTTAATCACGACGGCGCCGAAGATTTATTACTAACCAATGGCGATAACGGCGATTATTCTTTTGTGTTAAAACCTTACCACGGTATCCGGTTGTTTTTAAACAACAAAGAAAATAAATTTAAAGAAGCGGTTTTTCTGCCCTTACCCGGCGCTACGCAAGCCGTAGCCCGGGACTTTGACCAGGATGGGGATGTAGATATTGCCGCCATTGCCTACTTCGCCGATTTTATGCATCAACCCGAAACCGGTTTTGTTTACTACGAAAATAAAGGAAATAATATTTTCCGGGCGCAAACTACTTTAGCAGCTACGCAAGGGCGGTGGCTCACGCTTACTACCGGCGACCTGGACCAGGATGGCGACGAAGATATTATGCTGGGTTCTTTTATTTTTGCTACTACCCCGGTGCCCCCCTTATTGCAGGAACAATGGCTTAAAAACGGACCAAGTGTACTTCTGTTAAAAAACCAACTCCAACCCAAGTTGCAGTAACCGAGGTTGGAGTTGAATGGGAAAACCCAGATTTTAAATTTTTAAAAATTTAAAATTTTGCTGGCTGCGGTTGTTACAGCTTTATTGCAATTTGGCTAATTGCCCGCTGCGGCGGGTTTTTAGTTTTTGGTAAACCAGGTTGCCTACTTCTTTCCCTTCCTCGGCGCCATGTTCATTGGCTGGCCTAAAGTGAATGCCGCCGTACATCCGGCTCAAGCCCGCCTCCGCAGCAGCAGCGTAGAACGATCTAAATTTACGAACCGGTAAACCAATAGCTAATTGGGTAGAATCGGTAAAGGCAAAATTATCGCCGAACAAATTAGTAAGAGCCGCGGCGGCCGCCGCAGAAATAACGCTGTGCCCGCTCGGAAACTCCGGAAACGGGGGTGTTTGCAACAATGGGTCCCACTCGGGGTCGATGTATTTTTCAATGTAAGTTTCCGGACGAATATGCACGAACTTATATTTGGCATCCCAGCAGCTAATAAAACCATCGGCTAAAGACGTGGTAACAAACACGAAAGCTTCGGCTTGTTCCATGGGGTTTATGTTTTTAGATTTACACACATTGCTGGTAATAGTAATCCAATGGCCGCCCGGAGTTAATTTTTGTTTAAAATAAGTAATGTGGCCTTTGGTATAAGAAACATTGGGGTTATCGTCCCAGAACTTAGCGATGAGTTGTTTTTCTTCGTCGGAGTTTTTGCCCAATAAATAAATTTCTTCTGCTTCTTTATAAAACTTAGAACTTGGTAAAGTATCAAATGGAGTAGGATCATGGGGTTTACACTGGCTCGCAGAGTCCATCACAAAAGGGCGAATGGTGTTCCAGTGCGGTTCTACGGCGGGCATGTAATCGGGCGGAGTAGGTTGCCACTCGCTTATTTTCTGCGATAACATGTGCCGCTGCATGGCCCGCGACTCCAGGTAATTGTCTTTTAAGGCCCAGGCAATTACATGTTCGCCTACTTTTTTACCGTAAGCCAGCGAGTTTTCCAGCACCTCTTTCTTTATCCCGATTTTTTTAATTTTTTCGAGGTATTCGGTTTCGTACTTCTCGGTATTAGTTGGTACCAGGGTTAATTTTTTCATTACAGTGGCAAAAGCTTCGGCACTGGCTACTGGGTAATAGTATTCTTTGCCTTGTTCGGGGGCTGGCACATTTTCCAGGCCGTTTAACTGACCGGCTAAAGATTGGCAAGCCGGAAACCCTGGTACTAAGGCTTCGTAGGCGGCAATGTTGGTGTAGGCGTAAATGCGGCTGGCTACCGGCGGCGAAAAAATATCCGTAATAATAATGCGGCTCAGGTGCTTGTTCCATTCAACAAGCTGAAAACGGGTAAAGGCATCGAGACCGGCGGGATTGGGTTTGGGCTGGCAGGCGCTAAAATTTGCCAGAATAAGAGCAATTAAAATACGCGTAAATAATTTCATAATAGTTAGGACAAATTGCCTGATTAAAGACTAAATATAATAAAATAGTTAACAGGCAAAGCAGATGGGGCAAGTAACTTCTAATTCAGAAAAAATTAACTATGTAAATGAGTTTTAGTGGTATAAACAAGATTTGATTTTTGCGGTGAATAGGACAAGTGCGTAAAAACAAGAAAATTTAAAAAATGCATTGGTCCGGTAAAAATTTTGAGGCAACTCTGCCTTGTTAAGAAGAACTTAGTTTAAAGGAAGAGCGCCCCAGCAAAATAGCCAAATCCGGACGTTGCCGGATATTGTTTAAAGCCCGTTGAATGTGGTTTAACACCGATTGGTAACTTACATCCATTAATTGCGCCACTTCCGTAAAGCTTAAATCTTCGTAGTACCGCAGATAAAGCGCTTCTTTCTGGCGTTTGGGCAAGCTGTTTAGTAGAATAATAAAATTTTGGGTGGTTTGCTGATCAGCTTCTGACTTCATCATTACTTCTTCCGAAGAAAAAACTACATCTGGCTGATAAAATAAACGGTTTAACGCTTTTTGCCGGTTTTTTTTATGTTGTAAAATCAACCGACGATAAGAGGTAAATAAGTACAGTTTAATTGATTGTACCGCACTTATATTACTCCGGGCAGTCCAGAGGGTCACAAATAAATCCTGAATACAATCTTCGCTTAAATCGGCATCCTGACTTAGTTTAAGCCCATACCGGTAAAGGCTTTTGTAATAACTCCGGTGAATAAAAGCTAAGGCCGCCTCGTTCCCCTGCCGCAGCGTATTCCAAAGCTCCTGTTCCGGCAGCTCATCAAACTGCTGATAAGAAGTGTCGTGTAAGACAGGTAGAGGTAAAATTAACGCCATAAACAATTACACCGGTAAATTAAATATTTTAAAAATTTAAAATTTACTTACACTTTAAGCTATAAACAAGTACTAGGTCTATGCCTCCGGGGGGTATTTCTTAAACGCTCAGCAGGAAAGCAAAAAATTTATAAAGGCAGTTATAATACTAATAATTTTTTTTGAGAATTGGTAATTATTTAGCGTAAAAAATACACTTATTTTTTTGGGCGATTTTTTAGGGTTTACCTACTCATATCTTTACTGCAACCAAGCTATCAGGCAATAGCTAACGGCGTAAAACGGCTTCATAAAATAAAGGCTGGAGTTAGTGATTATTTTTAATGAAAGTTTGATTTGTTTAATAATTTTTAAATACTAAAGCTTTAAAGGTTTAAAAAGTAGAAATTTTTAAAAATAAAACCTTTTGCTGAGTAGAAACCCCTACTATTTTGCTCTATCATTTAAAAGAGCACCTAGATTGGTTTCACTTCGCCCATGAGCTTGCCGGATTATACTCTTCAAGACTTTATACAGGATTCATCCTTTCAGCATTGGGTATATAAAACCGATGCTGCAGCGGAACAAAAATGGAATACCTGGCTCGAAGCGTATCCGGAGAAAAAGGTGCTGGCGCAACAAGCCGCATTGCTGCTAACCGGCATCGCCATAAAACCCCTGCCTATCCCCGAAAGTCAGGTGCAGGCTAGTTGGCATCGCTTAAAACACAGGTTGGCATTTTCCGAAAATTCTATTAAGCCGGGAGCAACACCCGCAACTCCGGCCAGGTTGCAGCATTGGCAAAAGTGGGCGGCTGTGGTTTTGTTTTGTATCGGCAGTTTTGTGGTTTATTACATTGCGTTTAAACAAAAGCAGCAAGTCTATCGCACCAATTACGGCGAAACCGCTACCATTATTTTACCCGATTCGTCTACGGTAGTTTTAAATGGGAACACCACTTTGCGTTATCCGCTAAACTGGGATTCAGGTAAAAAAAGGGAAGTTTGGCTCGAAGGCGAAGCCTTTTTTAGCGTGCTGCAAAAGCCCGGCAAAGGCAATGCGCAATTTGTGGTGCATACGCCCGAATTAAACGTGCAGGTTCTGGGTACTACATTTAACGTAACCAACCGTCGCCAGAAAACGCGGGTGGTGCTTAATTCAGGTAAAGTTAATTTGTGCGCCCAAGGCCCGACAGAAGAATATTTAACCGAAACCTTGAAACCCGGCGAAATGGCCGAACTTATTCCTTCGGCGCAAAAATTTACTAAACGACAAGTAAATCCGGAAGTTTACTCTTCCTGGACCCACAAAAAACTAATTTTTCAGGCCACCCCTCTGGCCGATATCGTGACTTTGCTGGAAGAGAATTACGGTTACCGGGTGCAGGTAAGCGACCAACGTATTCTGACCCGCACCATTACCGGTGAAATTTATATCGACGATGTAAATACTTTACTGGTAGCTTTATCTACCTCTTTTAATTTAAAATTTGAGAAAAAAGATCAACGAACATTACGCATTACATCGCCCGTGTAAGCGGTTGATGAAGATAAACTAAAAATAAAATTTAAGCTCGTGAAAAATGATTACTAACAAGAAAAAAGTGCTGCTCCGCAATGCCTTAATTCTGGCCTGTATGGCCTCGTTACCCGAGGTTTACGCGCAAGATCTGTTATTAGCGAACAATCAGCCCAGCAAAAATCAAATCACCAACACCTCGGCCAAGAAGGTTCCATTAACCGATGTGCTACAAAATCTACAGCAGCAGTACAATGTTTCCTTTCTGTACGAAACGCAAAATCTGGAAGGTAAAGTAGTAAGCGCCGGCTCCCTGCCTTCGGGTACCATAGAGAAAGGTTTAGATAACCTATTAACGAGCGTTAATTTGCGTTACGCTAAAATAAACGAGCGCACCTATGCCATTGTGCCAGGAACAAAAAACGCCGAAATCCGCGTAAGTAGCGCTTTGGGGTCGCTTTCTGCGGCTAGCGAAAACGCGGGAAACAGCCCGGCTATGGAGTGGTTGGCAAGTAGTCGTCCGGCTATATTGCCCACCTATAAACCAACTAAAGCCCCGGATTGGCAAATTACCGGTACGGTCACCGGCTCCAATGGCGAAGGCTTACCTGGCGTAACCGTATTATTGAAAGGTACCACAACCGGAGCAACTACAGGTCCTAACGGTGCTTTTTCTTTGAATATTCCGGAGCAGGCGGGTACTTTGGTGTTTTCGTTTATTGGTTATGCTACCAAAGAAGTACCGGTAAGCGGTCCGGGACCGGTAAACGTTACCCTCACCGAAGATACCAAAGCCCTGGAAGAAGTAGTGGTGGTGGGTTACGGTACGCAAAAGAAAGAATCGGTTACCGGAGCTATTAGTTCGGTTTCGGCGAAGCAAATATCGGAGTTGCCGGTGCCTAGCGTAGCGCAAGCCATACAAGGTAGAGCTGCCGGGGTTAGCGTCGTAAATACAGGTACTCCGGGTTCTAACCCCATTGTACGGGTGAGAGGGGTTGGTTCCATAAACTTTGCGGCCGATCCGCTGTACGTAGTAGATGGCGTGCCAACTGGTGGTTTAGCAAACATTGATACCAAAGATATTCAATCAGTTGAGGTGTTAAAAGATGCGGCGGCCACGGCAGTTTACGGTTCCAGAGCGGCAAATGGCGTTATTCTAATAACTACTAAAAACGGTGGTAAAGACGGTAAAATCAGAGTTACAGTAGACGCAAACTATGGCGCTCAAACTGCCTGGAACCAGATAGAAACTTTAAATACCCAGCAGTACCTGCAATATGCCAATACGCTATTAAATGGAGCGCTTCCGCCCCGTTTACAGCCCGACAACTTTAACCAACCCATATACCCAGGAGCTACGCAAACCTACGCGCAAACCAATACAAACTGGCAGGATGCGCTTTTCCGGACTGCGGTGCTTTCCCAAAATAACATCACCATTTCGGGCGGCACAGATAAATCGCAGTTTTATACCAGCGGTGGTTACTTTAAGCAAGAAGGAATTACCGTGGGTACCGGTTTTGACCGCTACAGCTACCGGATGAATTCTACCCACAAATTGAATAGCATATTTACCGTAGGCGAGAACTTAATGGGCTCATATACTACGCAACAATACGAACCAGCCGATAACAGAACCCGGATTATTCATGCTATTCGTTCTTTACCTTATTTACCGGTGCATGACCCAACCTTATTAGGTGGTTTCCGGGCGGCTCAAAACTCCATCGATGGTTCTGACCCTTTCAATCCTATCCGGTTGGCTGAGTTAGATCAGAACGAAAACCGCAATTTTAAAATTCTGGGTAATTTATTCGCCGAAGCCAATATCACAAAATGGTTAAAATTCAGATCTACCGGGGGGCTTGATTATTATAATAACCTGCAGGCTATTTATTTGCCAATTTTCAACGATTTATCTTCTGGTTCCCGACCGGCTTCTACCATTAATAATAACCGGGCTACCGGCCGTACTTTTGTTTTAACCAACCAGTTAACAGTTGATAAAACGTTTAATAACCATTATATCAACTTTACTGCGGTGCAAGAGCGCACCGACCGTAGAAACATCCAGGAGAATATGAATGGTAACCAACCTAACTCAGTAGTTGTTACCTTAAATCAGCCCCTTAACCCTGGTTTAAGCCAAACCATTGGAGAGAATGTTTTACTTTCTTACTTAGGCCGCTTAAATTATGAATTCAAAGGCAAATATTTATTAAGTGCTTCGTTCCGGCGCGATGGTTTTTCGGGTTTTGCACCAGGCAATAAATGGGGTAACTTCCCAGGTGCCTCTATTGGCTGGCGGGTTTCCGAAGAACCTTTCATGAAAGGAATTTCGCAACTTTCTGATTTAAAACTAAGAGCCAGTTATGGTAAAATTGGTTTTAATGGTATTGGTAACTACGACTACGTTGTAAATGCTAATTTAAATGCCACCGTTTACCCTTTTGGTAATACCAGAGGATTAGGTACATATACCAATGGTTTAGCTAACCCAGATCTGAAATGGGAAATCACTACCATGCAAAACTATGGTTTCGACTTTGGTTTACTCAACAACAAAATTGTATTCTCTGCGGAATATTACCAAAGATTAACCGATGAAAAGCATGGTTTAATTTTAAGTATACCAACCCCTAACTCCTTCGGATTTGGTGGCGGTGGTGTTAACGCGAACGTGGGCCAAATGAAGAACTCGGGATTAGAATTTACGGCAGGCTATAACCAAAACGAGGGAGCATTTAAATGGAGCGTTAACGCAAACGTAACCACCTTAAAAAATGAAGTAGTAAAATTCAGTTCTCCTACCGCTACCCTGGATGAAGGTACTGACCAGGACTTTGCCGCTGGTTATGCTATTACCCGTACGCAACAAGGTCAGCCAATCCAATCTTTCTACGGCTGGGTAGTTGATAAAATTTACCAAAATGAAGAAGAAGTAAAAGCAGACAATGCCGCTGCTGTAGCTAAGAAAGGTGCGGGCGCTTTCTATCAAACGGAGAAAACAGCTGCCGGTGATATTCGGTTTAAAGACTTAAACAATGATGGCGTAGTTAACAGCGACGACCGGCAATTCTTAGGTAGTTATTTACCTAAAGTTACTTATGGTATTAACGGTACGGCTAACTACAAAAACTTTGATTTAAGTTTATTTGTACAAGGCGTAACCGGCAATAAAGTGTATAATGCTACCAGAGCAGCTTTAGAAGGTGGTTTACGTTTATTTGGTGCCGGTACCGCTGTTTTAGATGCCTGGACTCCTACCCATACTGACACGAATGTGCCCAGAATGGTGAACGGCGATCCTAACCAAAATACGCGTCCTTCCGGCCGGTTCTTAGAAAACGGAGCTTTCACCAGATTAAGAAACATCACGCTTGGTTATACCATTCCTACCGCTACTCTTTCTTCTATTACCAATGGTAAAGTAAGCAGCTTCAGAGTTTATGTAACTTCTCAAAACCTGTTTACAATTACTAAATATTCAGGTTTAGATCCGGAAGTTGGCCAGGCACGGGGATCACTTTTAACCAATGGTATTGATTTTGGTACTTACCCGCAACCCAGAACTTTCCTGGGAGGTATCCAGGTGTCATTTTAATTAATGCCTAATTATTAAATAACTATCACCAGGTTTTAACATTATTATAATGAGAAAAATATATTTATCGGCCTGTTTTGTAGGAGTACTACTCTTAACAAACTGCCACGATGATTTAAACACGGTTAACCCCAACAATCTTACCTCTGCTACCTACTTTAAAAATGCCAGCGAATTACGCGAAGCGGTTAACAGTATTTATGCCGTGGCCCACTCTAACCGTTTAGCTTCCCGGGAGTGGTTTTTTGCGCATTCACTTCGCAGTCCCGATCATAAACCAGGCGGAGGCCAGTTGGAAACGCATCGCCGGGCAGTAATTGAAGGTACGGTAGCCCCGGGTAATGGGGTAGGAACAGAAATGTGGAATGGCTTTTACACGTTAATCCATCGGGCTAATACCGTAATTGCTAATGCCGCAACGGCAGAAGGTGATGCCGCTTCCATAAAGCAAAGTTTGGGAGAAGCTAAGTTTTTGCGCGCTTGGGCATACTACGAATTAGTTAACTTCTTTGGGGGCGTTCCGGTGTATACTGCTCCAGTTTCGGGTGTGGATGCTTTTGCTCCCAGATCAAGCCCTGAGGAGGTATATAAACTAGTAGTACAAGATTTAATGGATGCCCAAACGGCGCTGCCCGCTGGCCAAACCATGGCTAACCAACCCAGTGATAGCAAAGGCCGGGCAACGGCTGATGCGGCTACCGCTTTGTTAGGTAAAGCTTATATTCAGCAGGGCGATTATGCCAAAGCAAAGGTAGAACTGGAAAAGCTAGTGGGCAGATACAGCTTAACTCCGGTTTATAACGATAACTTCAGAGAAGAAAATGAGTTTAACTCGGAGTCTATTTGGGAGATTAATTATGTAGCCCGCCCTAGCGATAATGGTTACAACTGGGATGGGGAAGGTAATGGACAAACGGCTGCTCAATCTACGGTTCGCAGCCAGGAAACCAGCCCGATTGCCTGGCGGAACCTGATTCCGGCAGAGTATTTAATAAATGAGTACGAGGTGCCGGAAACCGGTTCGCCCAAAAGAGACCCGCGTTTAGATTACACGGTATACTTTACCGGCGATCTTTACGATGCCGGTACTAAAACTTTAACCGATGCCCAGCAAAACGGGGAGACTACTAATTTCCATGGTAAAACTTTAAAAGCCAGCTGGGAGAAGTACACCGTTATTTACCAGAAGCTAAGAAGCCAGCCAACCGAAACCAATTTATTAGATCCTGGTTTCCATCCGGGTGGTATTAACACCCGGGTTATCCGGTATGCCGAAGTATTGCTGTTACTAGCCGAATGTGAAAACGAAGTGGGTACGCAGGCCGCCGCAGTGGCATACTTAAACCAGTTACGTAACCGGGCCGATGTAATGATGCCGGATTACCCGAATGCCCAATTCCCAACCGGTTCAAAAGAACAGGTTTATCGGGCCATTGTGCACGAAAGTGCCGTGGAAAGAGGTGGTGAAGAAGGCCGCGACTTCGATATTATGCGCTGGATGAAAAAAGGGGTAATAACTTCGCCTTACACGCTTTTTACCTTTAATCCGGCCCGGGATTATGTATTGCCGATTCCATCGGATGAGGTAAACCGTAATCCGCAGTTGTCTGCTGGCGGCTTACCAGCTCAAAACCCTAATTATTAATTTTCCTGATGTTGTTTAAAGTAAAAAACCCTTGGCCTTTGCTAAGGGTTTTTTACTACTCTCAATTTTTAAAATTTATCTTTTTAGTAGTTTAGAATTTAAAGAAAGCCTACCTGTCATAATACTTTGCTGTAGCTTTACACCTTCCCAATGGCCTCTACCATTTAAATCTTTTACTTAAATCTTAACTATTCATTTAATTTACATGATAGTGGCTGCCGTTGCTGTAGTTTGATCAAAGTCCCTAGTATATCATATTGAAATTTAGTATTTTGGAATAAGTGTTTTTACTCATGCCAAGAATTTTCCTCTTTTTACTGTTATTATTTATAGGTTCCCTCTGGTCTTGCCAAAACAAGGAACGGGCAGCGCACCAGGAAATGCTTCTTATACTGCAAAAAACTGCGAAGCAATACAATCATCATCAGAATAAATTTGCTTCAGAGGCCATTCTGGCGTATTACGATTCTTTATACCAGCAAGCTAATTCGGCCCAGGATAAAGTTATGTTAAGTGCTGCCCGGGCACATGCTTTGTTAATGCTGGGCAAAGAACAAGAAGCCGTTGATTTACTACACGATGCGCAACAAAAATTAGAAGCAATGGGGTTGGGAAATAAAGCTTTTAGCATTCTTGGGCCTAAATTAGCCTTAGCTTACCTGCGGCTCGGCGAAAGAAGCAACTGTGTAATGCACCATTCTTCCGAAACTTGTATTTTTCCTATCCGGGGCACGGGCATCCATACGCAGCAAGTGGGCTCGCAAAAAGCAATTGAATTGTACCGGCAATTAGTGGCCGCTTATCCTGCTAACTTAACTTACCGGTGGTTGCTTAATCTGTCTTACATGACTTTGGGAGAGTACCAGCAGGTTAAAAACGTGTCGTATTATTTACCGGACTTAGATGTAGATACTTCTACTTTAGTAAAACCATTTCGGGATATTGCTAAAAATTTAAAATTAGACATAAACAATATGGCCGGCGGCAGCATTGCCGAAGATTTTGATAATGATGGCTATATAGACCTGGTTACTTCGGGCTGGGGACTAGCCGACGAAATGCATTATTTTAAAAATAATGGCGATGGTACGTTCTCCGATCTTTCGGAAAGATCAGGTTTAAAATCCTTAGTAGGGGGGCTAAATATGATGCAAACCGACTATAATAACGATGGGTATAAAGATATTTTTGTTACCCGCGGCGGCTGGGTAGAAGACCAATTTGGCCGACAACCTAACTCATTAATTAAAAATAACGGCGACGGTACCTTTACCGATGTCACTACCATCAGTGGTTTACTTTCTTTTTACCCGACCCAAACCGCTACCTGGAACGATTTCAACAATGATGGTTGGCTCGATGTTTTTATAGGCAACGAATCCCGGCCCGGCAACAGCAAATTCATTAATCCTTGCGAAATGTACCTGAATAATCAGGATGGCACTTTTACCAATATAACCAAAGAAGCTAATTTAGATCTGGTGGCCTTTGTGAAAGGGGTAACTTCCGGGGATTACGACAACGACGGACGCCAGGATATTTTTATATCTACCATGAACGGTGACCGGTATTTATTTAAAAATACACTTACCAAAGGAAAAACGCCCATTTTTAAAAATGTAACTGCTTCGGCTAACCTGGATAAAGATAAAGGGCACACCTTCCCGACCTGGTTCTGGGATTTTGATAACGACGGTTGGTTAGATATTTTGGTGTGCGATTATAATTTTGAATCAGCCCTATCTCATTACGCCGCCGCCGAAGCCCTGAAAAAACCAATTAAAAATGCTGGCATGGTGTACCTCTATAAAAATAACCGCAATGGTACTTTTACTAATATTTCGGAGCAAGTAGGTTTAAATAGAGTTGCTTTTGCCATGGGGTCTAACTTTGGCGATATCGATAACGATGGCTTTTTAGATATGTACCTGGCTACGGGTAATCCCGATTACGAGTCGTTGGTGCCGAACAAAATGTTTAAAAATTTGGGCGGCCAAAAATTTGCCGATGTAACTACCGCCGCTCGGGTGGGGCATTTGCAAAAAGGGCACGGCGTATCTTTTGCCGATATGGATAACGATGGCGACCAGGATATTTACGTAGATATGGGCGGCGCTTACATCGGCGATGCTTACCAGAATTCTTTTTTTCTGAACCCCGGCCAGAACAACAACCGTTGGATTTACCTGGAACTAGTAGGGGCAAAAGCGAACCGAAGTGCTATTGGCTCGCGCATTAAAGTTACTTTCCGGGAAAACGGCATTGCCCGCAGCGTTTACCGCGACGTTAATTCCGGCGGAAGTTTTGGCGCCTCTCCATTAAGGCGGGAAATCGGTATTGGTCAGGCCGATCTGATTGATGAAATTGTGATTCAGTGGGCCGGCACCAATCAAAAACAGGTTTTCCGGAACATTCAACCCAATCAGTTACTCCGGATAAAAGAAGGCGAAACTAAACCCGAAATGGTACCTTTAAATAAATTAAGCTTCGAACAACCTAAGCTTCCCAGTCTAACGCAGCTTAAATAATGAATGCCTGGTTACTGAATTCAAAGAAAGGCAGCAGCTTAATTATATTATCGGGTACACCCCGCTGGTATCATATAAAAGGCAAAGAGCTTATCCTGAACTAACCGGAAGTATAATATTCCAGCGGAAATCATTACATTACTAATAAACTTTTTCTAAATACATTGATCTTTCCCGAATGAAATCCACACGTGTATTATTAGTTTTTGCTTGTATTTTACTGCTTACCAATTGCCAGTTTTTTAAAAAAGAACCAGTCTTATTCACCTTACTGGACTCGCAGGATACCGGAATTACTTTTAATAATTCAATTACCGAAACTGATTCTTTAAACATACTCACCTACGGGTACATGTATAATGGGGGTGGGGTGGCCGTAGGTGACGTTAACAACGATGGTTTACCGGACCTGTACTTTTCGGGTAATATGGTTTCGGGCAAGCTTTACCTGAATAAAGGAAATTTTAAATTCGAAGATATTACGGCCCAATCGGGCACTACAACTAAATTATGGGTGAACGGGGTAACTATGGTGGATATTAACCAGGATGGCTTGCTGGATATTTACGCCTGTACCGTTAATCCATTTGCCGATACCACGTACACGCCGAATTTGTTATTTATAAACAAAGGTATTGGCCCTAACGGTAAGCCGATTTTTAAAGAAGAAGCCAAAGCCTATAACCTCGCCGACGAAGGAAATAGTACCCAGGTGGCCTTCTTTGACTATGACAAAGACCAGGATTTAGATATGTATCTGTTGCGGAATGCCACCGATAACTTTGATAATCCAAATATTTCCCGCCCCAAAATTACCAATGGTACCTCCCGGAGTACGGATAAACTGTTCCGAAATAACGGCAATAACACGTTTACGGATGTTTCTAAAGAAGCGGGTATATTAATAGAAGGTAGGGGTTTGGGCATCGCCGTAAGCGATATTAACCAGGATGGTTGGCCCGATGTTTACGCGGCCAATGATTTTTTAAGTAACGATTTGCTTTGGATTAATAATCAGGATGGCACCTTTACGAATAAAATCAGCCAGTACTTAAAACATACCAGCTACAACGGCATGGGCACCGACATTGCCGATTATAACAACGATGGCTTACCCGATATCATCGAAATGGACATGCTGCCGGAAGACAACAAACGGCAAAAATTAACCATGGAAGCGCCCAATTACGAACGATTCCAGCTAACCCAGCGCCTCGGTTATGAACATCAATACGTGCGCAATACGCTGCAATTAAACAACGGCAACGGTACATTCAGCGAGATTGGGCAATTGGCCGGCGTGTACGCCACCGACTGGAGTTGGAGCGCCCTGCTGGCCGACTACGATAATGATGGGTGGCGCGATTTATTTATTACCAATGGCTACTTAAAAGACATGATTAACCTGGATTACATACATTACCAATCGGAGCAATCGATGTTTGGTACCCAGGAGGCCATGGAAGCGAAGCTGAAAAAAGAATTTAATAAACTGGAGAGTGTGGTAGTGCCTAACTACATCTACCAGAATAAACGCGACTTAACCTTCGCCAACAAAAGCAAAGACTGGGGTTTAGATAAAGCCGCCACTTCAAACGGTGCCGTTTACGCCGACCTGGATAATGACGGCGATCTGGATTTAGTCATTAACAACCTCAACAATCCGGCTTTTGTGTACCGTAACAACGCCGAAACCGTTCAGCCGACCAATTTTTTTAAAATTAAGCTGCAGGGACAAGCTCCCAATCGCAACGGCATTGGCACTACCATTCAAATTAAATACAATAACCAACAACAGTTTTACGAGCATTATCTTTCCCGGGGGTATCAATCTTCCGTAGACCCAACGGTGCATTTTGGCTTGGGCCAAGTGCCTACTATCGACTCGCTGAAAATAACCTGGCCGAACGGTAAATACCAGGTACTAGCACAAGTAAAAGCCAACCAAACGTTAACTGTAAAAGAGCAAAACGCTAATACTACTAAACCCAGCGTTAAACCAGAACCAACTCCGCTTTTTCAGAAAGTAAACGCAGCTTACAATATTGCCTATAAACACGAAGAAACCGATTATGTAGATTTTAAAAATCAGCCTTTGCTACCGCATAAATATTCCCAAAATGGGCCGGGCTTAGCCGTAGGAGATGTTAATGGCGACGGCCGGGATGATTTTTACGTGGGTGCGGCCGGTGATCGTTCCGGAATGATTTTCTACCAAACCGCCTCGGGTACTTTTACCAGCAAACCATTAAGCAACCAACCTAACGCCTCAGACGACATGGGTGCTTTGTTTTTTGATGCCGATAACGATAATGACTTGGATTTGTACGTGGTGAGCGGCGGTAACGAGTTTAGAACGGGTGCCACCCAATACCAGCATCGTTTATTTCAAAACGATGGACAAGGCAACTTTACCCTTAATAATCAGGCTTTACCCCAGATCTTAGCCAGCGGCTCGTGCGTAACCGCCGCCGATTTCGACCGGGACGGTGATCTGGACTTGTTTATCGGTGGTAGAAACGAACCCCAAAAATATCCATTGCCGGGGCAAAGCTGTATTTTGCGTAACCAGGGCGGTCGTTTTACCAATGTAACCCAAGTAATTTGCCCGGAACTGGAACGGGCCGGTATGGTTACCGCCGCGCTCTGGACCGACTTTGATAATGATAATCAAATTGATTTAATCGTAACGGGCGAGTGGATGCCGATCTGTTTTTTTAAAAATACCAACGGCAAGCTGGTTAATGTAACCGCCAATACAAACCTGGCAAATACCCACGGCTGGTGGAACAGCATTATTGGCGGCGATTTTGATAACGACGGCGACGTAGATTATGTAGCTGGCAACTTAGGCTTAAACTCCCGTTACAAAGCCAGCCCGGAGCAACCGGTAAGTGTAGTAGCCAAAGATTTCGATAACAACGGCAGCGTAGACCCGGTGATAAGCTATTTCATTCAAAACCAAAACTATCCCGCCCCGGCCCGCGACGGCCTTACCGACCAGATGGTAGCCATGCGTCGCCGCTTTCCGCGTTACGCGGATTACGGGGCCAGCACCATGGCGCAATTATTTACCGACGACGAGTTAAAAGACGCGCACCGTTACCAAAGTTATACGTTTAGCAGCAGCTTCATTCAAAATGATGGAAACGGAAAATTTACCATAAAGCCTTTGCCGGTACAAGCACAATTTGCCCCGGTATTCGGACTAAGTGTAGCCGATTACAATTACGACGGTAACCTGGATTTGCTTTTAGTAGGTAATTCTTACGCTACCGAGGTAGCCATGGGGTATTACGATGCCGGTATTGGTACTTGTTTAATGGGTAACGGGAATGGGACATTTAGACCGATTCCACCGCAAGGAGCCGGCTTGAAAATTTCGGGGGATGCTAAGGCCATTGCTAGGGTATTTACGAGGAATAATCAGCCGATAGAAGTTATAAGCTGTAACTCGGATAGTTTACAGGTTATACAGGGTTTAGTTCCAACCGGTAAAAAGCAGTTTATTCGCTTAAGCCCCATGGATGCTTACGCGGATTTACAATTTAGCAATGGTAAAAAACGCCGCGAAGAATTTTTCTATGGATCGGGTTACCTATCGCAGTCTAGTCGGGCCATGGTAAGCGCGGGTTTAGAGAAAGTGTACGTAACCGATTTTACTGGGAAAAAACGCGAAATTAAATTATAGCCTGTATTAACTGCCCTTAAAACAAAAGCAGTACCTAAGCCAGGTACTGCTTTTGTTTTAATTCTATTTGCCTGATTTTTTAAAAAATATCTTCTAGTTATTGCTTAGCCAGGCTGGTTGAGCAGGAGTTGAAAGAATTTTAAATTTGCGAGTAAGCGGTTGGTACTAAAAATGTACGGGTAATATTCGACAATATTTTTGAGTCGGCGTATTCCGGCATGCTGCTCATTTTCTTCCATTCGGGGTCGCTACCGAAGGTTTTCCAGCTTTGGTCATGATCGGCCATATCATCGAAGGTGAGCATGTACGTGAGGTTAGGACGCATTTCGCCCACTATCACTTCACCAAAAAATACCGGGGTTAAACCTACACGCTTAAATACGGTAATTTCGCCTTTGTTAAACATTTCTATTTTCTTTTTGCCGGCAGCTTCGCTGGGGCTTTCGTAGCGACGTAGTTCAAAAATACGGGCTTTTTTGGCAGGTAACTCCATTTTGGGCATGCCACTAAAGGCTTCCATTAAAGAACTTTCGATGCGCTGATAAGCCGGTTCGGTAGCGGGAGCGTTTAAATAAGCGGCGCCGGCTTGCTGGTAGGCGGCATCGGCCTGTAAGCGCTCGTTCATCTTGCCAAAATCTTCGATGGATTTAAACGGAATAACTACGTATAATTTGGTGATGGCCGTGGTAGGTTGTTGCTGGGTAAATACGCCCACATTTTTGCTGCCCAAACGGTTAAGCGCCGGAATAGCCGCATTCTGATAATAATCTTCGACTAACTTTTGTTGCGCGTCGTTTTTTAAAGTATAAACCCGTAATTCGTAATACTCGGGTTTGCCAGCTTTTTGTTTTGCCCCGGCTAGGGCCGGATTTAAAAAAGGAACGGTGCTGGTTAAACAGCCGCTCAGCAGCGAAGCTTTTACAAAGGTACGTCGTTTCATCATGGAGTATAATATCTTGATTTTAAATAAAGTAGTAGAATTAGGGTTTTCCAAAAGAGCTCAGCCCGTAAACTAAAGCCACCAGATAAATCCGGGAAATAACAAATTTAAAAAATTGTAGCATTCTACCGCCAAAAACTCCGGCTAACCCGGAATTAATTCCGCCAGAAATTCACCCGGATCCGCAATCAGAAAATTTAAAATTTTAAGTTTTCGGAACCCGATAAATTAGCTTTCGGATTTAAAAAATAGTTGGTAGAAGTGTAATCCGCGCTCTTCGTCATAGCCTTTTTCCATGTTCTCGGAATTGCCGTGCACGTAAATGTGGAAGTTTTTATCCAGCTTAATCACGCTTTTCATGAACCTAGTATTTTTCTTGAAAGCATTTTCGTGAATGTCAAACTCCGGTTTTATTTCAAATCCCCGGTCAGTTTCAAACTCGGTTTTGTAGCTCTGGAAGCTCTCAATTAAATCGGGCTGCGCAATTACTTCGTTCTGGAACTCTTGTAAATCAAAAACTTCTTTTTCTTTTAAAAATTTAACCGACTTGTTTAACAAGTCGGCCTGCTCGCCACGCGATACTTCAAACTCTTCGGGCAAACGCTTTTCCACGAAAGCTTTGCACAAGCTCATTACGTTTTGGGTGTGGTGGTACGCATCCTGGCGCGACTGAATTTTTAAAAAATCGTCTTTCCAGTAAATGGCTTCGTCGCGTTTGTTGGTGTTGTCTACGGTGAGTACCACAAAACCATCTTCGCGGTCGGTGTTAAAAATCAAACAGCCTTTGTCGAGTTTATTAATGTTTACGCCGTCTTCGCTGTCGATGTCAAAAGTATCGCCGCTGGGGTACACTTTCAGGTAAGTTTCGCGATTTTCCGATTTAAATAAACCTACGGCTTGCAGCGCTTCGCCGTCGAGCACTAAATCGTGGAGATAGGTTACGTAGAACTCGCCGGGTTTTACGTTGGGGTGGGTGCTTTGCTCGTACAGGTGCCGGGCCAGATTCTCCGATTGTTCCAGAAAGGTGTCGGGATTGTCGAAAATCCGCGACACAAAAGTATACACTTCGTTCAGGTTAATATCCGACTCGTGGTATAAGTTATAATACGCTTCGGATTTAAACGGCGACAAAAAATAACGCTGCAGTAAGTCCTTTACGGTATCGTCGAGGTCGAGTGGTTTCTTCGAAAACTGAATGGCTTCGTCGCGGCTTTTATTGCCTACTTTGTGCAGGATGATGTGTTCTAACTTAACTTCGGAAGTAACGAGCATAACTGACACCGGGTAAATTTTCCGGGCGCCAAAGATACTTATTTATGCGTACAAGCGGCCAGGTTTTAGCCAAAATAGAAAATGTAAAAAAACTTTTACTGCTGCTGCCCGGTTGTAATAATAGCCAGTTACCGTTAAGCGTTGTAAATTCGGGGCAAAATGGCTACACTTGCACACTCATGGACCGCGACAAACTTAAGCGCTATTTTAAAAGATTAGGCCTGGCCGGATTTCTGTTCTTTCTGATTAAAGGATTGATCTGGCTGTTTATATTTTTTGGAGGCTGGAAACTTTTCAGCCGCTTACTCGATGGCTAAGAATTTTTTTACTGGGTTTACAAGCAATTCTGATGCGATGTATCTGGCTGCCGTCTGTTCTGCTTTTTTCTGTTAACACCTTCCTATTGCTTGGTCGAGCGGCTACGGTATTAAATACAAGCTTTCCGGTTTAGGTAATTTTTAAAAAATTAAAATTTTGCGGGCATAAAAAAAACTCTGCGGCTTTAACCGCAGAGTTCCTGAAATTAGTAGGTTGGTTAGTGGCTGCCCGCCGATGAACCAATATCCTGGCCGCCATCTTCTACGCTATTCGCATCGTGCCGACCGCCTTTGGCTGGTTTCTTGGGATCATCTACGTTTTGGTTACCACCCCCGTTGCCACCAGTAGCGGCTTTAGGTACGGACCGAATATCTTTTAAAATATCGTCTTTCTTGTCGTTGTTTTTATTTTGGTCGTCTTTCATAGTCTGGTAATTTAGTGAAACACCCCGGCATCCAATGGGCCGGTTAGTTGTTTACGCAGATTAGAAAGCCAGGTAGCATTAATTTTAAAAAATTACTTAATTCCTAACTTCGCTTTTACCAAAGGCATAATGTCGTGGCTGTCTTTGGCGTAAATAAACGAGCCGGTGCTGGCATCAAAAACGTAATCGTAGCCGTTTTCTTTACCCACGTCTTTTACTGCTTTTTCGGCTTTATCCAGAATAGGCTTAAATAACTCTTCGCGTTTGGCGGCTACTTTTTGCTGTCCCGACGCCTGCGATTGCTGCATTTGCTGTTCCAGGTCCTGGATAGCTTTAATTTTGGTTTGTTTCACGGCATCCACCATGGTTTTTTCCTGAGCCTGAAAATCGGTAATCTGTTTTTGGTAGCTGGTTTGTAAACCGCCAAATTGTTTTTCTAAACCATTTACAAAAGCCTGCAAACTTGCTTCGGCTTTTTTAGTTTCGGGCATTTGTTTTAACAAATCGGCAGAGTTGATGTAGCCAAATTTCTGGCCGGTACCAGTAGCGGCGGTGGCGGTACTGCCTTGCGTTTCCAGGGTAGAAGAATCCGAAGAAGATAAATTAACGGCGGGCTTATCTGTTACGGCTGGGGTGGTAGCGGGGCTGTTTTCTTTTACTTTGGCATTTTGCTGACATCCCGACATTACCAAAACGCCGCTTACTACCAACAGATAAATAGATTTTTTCATTAGAGATAAATACAGTTATAAAGAATAAAAATTGCAGTACGAAATAGCATTAATTATTACCGATTTCCTAAAAGGAATGGGTCAAAATTTAGGAGTTTCGCGGTTAAAGGAAAAATGCAAGTTAAGCAGGATTGCCCAAAAGTATTCGGGAATGCATCGTGGCTGGGGATGATATCACCCCCAAGCACGACGTTTATCGCTTAGGTTAATAGATTTACAGAAATTTAAAAAATGCGCATTGCAGGGCTTAAGACTTAGGGGCCGCTTTGGCTTTGCGAGGCTTAGGAGGCATTTGCGTTTTTAAGTTCAATAATTGTAAATTCCGGAAATCAATGGCGTGGCTTTCGGCTTGCAGGGCAATGTAGCCGCTTTTTAACGGAGCGCCATCCTGCGCTTTCCAGATTTTGCTGTACGCATCTTCTTTGCCTTGCTTCCAGTACACTTCGCCAATTTCGGGTTTTTGGTAAGTAAACACAGTATCGCCTTCAATAATGTGCCGGATTAGCGAGTCGCCGTACACCTGAATTTCGGCTTTTACCCACTGGTCGCCGTTGTAAGTTTTGGAATTAGAATCGATGCAATGAGCCGACACCAGTTTGCCCTGCATGTCGTGCATTTGCGTGCCTGGCGTACATAAATTGCCCGTGTGCCGTTGGCCGGTACCTAAACCCCCGAGTAATTGTACTTCCAACGAAACCGGAAATTCCTGGTTCATGGTTAAACTCTTAGCCGATTGCGAGTGGTACATAATGCCGCTGTTGCGCACGTTCCATTCTTCGCCGCCGGGTACCTGGTTGCCTAAAAAGCGGTACTCAAATTTTAAAATATAGTGCGAATAAGGCGTTTTGTAATACATGTGCCCATATTTGCCATCAAAGTTCTGGTACTCGTCGTACGATACCCGGATCATATCGCCTTCGGCCCGGAAGGTATTTTTGTAATTATCATTCAGCGCGTGGCCGGCAATTTTGATGTCCCAACCGGTTAAATCTTTGCCGTTATACAACGAAATCCATTTTTCTGCATTGGCCTTCGGCTTTTTTTGCGCCAAAGCCGAATGAAAAATAAAGCTAAACAGCAATAGAAAAGAGAATGTTAGACGCGAAGTTTTAATCATGTTGGGGGAAGAAACAGGTTTTAAATTTATCTCGAAGCTGCGAACAAAATTTTTAAAAATTTAAATTTTGAGGCAATTCCAAACAATGCAAAGGTAAATTTATTTTGCTTCGGCGCCAGCGCTCATATCGGTATTGCTGATAAAGGCAATGCGTTTGCTGTCCGGCGACCAGGAAGGCGTGTTAATCGAGCCTTGTCCGCCGTACAAGTAAGCAATTACTTTGGGCTGACCACCGGCAATCGGCATCAGGCGCAAATACACGTGCTTGTAAAACGGATGATCATTGGATTTTACTTCTTTTTTATCAAATGATAGCATTACAATCCATTTACCGTCTGGCGATACATGCGGAAACCAATCGTTGTAATCGCCGGTGGTTACGGCTTCCTGCTGGCTGCCATCCGGGCGCATCCGCCAGATTTGCATGGTGCCAGTGCGGTTGGAGTTAAAGTAAATCCATTTGCCATCGGGCGTATATTCCGAACCATCATCCAGGCCCTGGGCTGTGGTTAAACGTACTTCCGGGCCGCCCGCGGCGGGTACTTTGTAAATATCAAATTCTTTGTTGCGCTCACCGGTAAACAACAGCGATTTACCATCCGGCGACCAGCCGTGCAGGTAGGAGGGGCCCGTGGGGGTGATTTGCTTCGGTTTGCCGCCGGTTATGGGTACGGTATACACCAGCGAACCATACTTGGGGTCGCCGCTGGAACTGCTTAAGCCTAGCATTTTACCGTCAAAAGAAAGTACGTGGTCGTTGTTATTTTTCTTTACATAATCCGTGTTTAAAACCTGCGGCGTTTTTTTGGCGAGGTCGAAAGTATACATTAAGCCTTCGGCGTTGTAAATCAGCTTTTTACCGTCGGGCGTCCAGTTGGGGGCTTGTAACGATTTAGGTGATGTATACACTACCTGGCGGCTACCGGTAGTCACATCCATTAACTCGATGCGGCTGCCAATATAATCTTTATAAGGAACAAAGTTTTCGCGGGCCGGAATACTAATGCGCACATCCTGGAACGTAGCTTTTTCGGTAACGTCGGGGTTGTGGGAGCAGATAAATAAACCCACGTACACTTCATCGCCTAAGTTTACGTCGGTAATTTCGGAAACAACAAACGGCTCCCCAAAACGGGCCGCTTTCATGATATACTTATTGCCGCGTCTTTCCAGTTGAAATACATCCGGCGCCGTAACCGTGGAGCGTACTTCTTCGGTAGCGGCCCCGGTACTGCGCCGGAACTGCAAAGCCGTCAGGCCATCGCCGTGAATAGACGTGTTTACGTTCGCCGATTTAGAATCTAAACTGCTGCGCACCATCCAGCCGATTTTACGGTGCGGATCCACGCCTTTGCCCAATAAGTTACCCCGCGAGTACAAAATAAAATCCCCTTTCAGCCGCTTCCACATAAACTGAAACTCGTCGTGGTCGCCCCAGATGTTGGTGCCCGAGCCGCTGAGCTGGTATTGCCCGGTGCTGGCGTTAAAAGTAGCGGTACCGGCTTGCTTAACCGTGCCCACATCGGTGTTTTTTTCAAAAACTCCCAATTTTTGCGCTTGTACCGGTTTAGTCAAACCAAGCAATAAACCGGCGCAGATAATTGTTAGCCAGGTAAAAGCAGAATAAACTTTCTTCATGAATTTTTAAATTAGAGCTTGGTTTAAGTAAGAGCAAACTGCGGCAAGCGGCAAAAGACCTAGCAGCCGTAGTTTATCCAGGTTACAAGATAATTAATTGCCCGTAGGATTGATAAAATTTAAAAAATAAATATTAGGTGGTGGTGCGGAAGTAGCATGGCCTTATTTAAAGGCTTTTAGTTCCAGTCAGCATTTCGGCACTAGCGCTATTCTTAGCGTAGCGAGATTTGGTTAAAGAGACAAATAGTAATCTTCCGGCTGACGTGTTGAAGTATTGCTATTCGCCAGTCGGGAGACTGGCTTTGGTCTGTTTAACGCCAGTGACGTTACGATTAACACTTGCGCTAGTGTAGGTGCGCCAGTTATAACAGCGTATGATTAATGTTTGTACCAAATAGATCAAAAATTTAAAAATATTAGCACTAACAATTAAAAGGCTGGCAGCATTGTTGCGGCCAGGTCTTACCGAAGCTCTTCAAAAGAATACTGGGCATCGCTCCAAAAAGCATCCAGGGCAATAATACGGGGTTTAAAAAAGGAAATCAGGGTGGGCCAGTCATCGCGATTAAATACGTTAACCGGGCTAATTTCTTTGTAAATCCGGGAAATAAGCCGGTCATTTTCGTCGGGTACGTGCGAGTTCCAAACCCATTCTTCGCCTACCGTGTCGTGCAATAAGTTTTTCAAAGCCATAAATTGTTCCATGAAAAACTCTTGAATTTCCAGATCCGCATGAGTTATTTCTATGCCAATAGAAGCTGTTTTTTTATCGGCTTTCATCCGGAAGTAAAGGTTTTTAAATCCGGTATTGTAGTTAATCCAGTTGGCCTTTAATCCTTCGGCCGACAGCACGGGCGTCATGTATTGGCCAAAAGTAGTCCAGAAAGCTTGCCGGAGTTGAGAGGCTTGTTCGCGGGTGTACATAAACGGGCTAACGATGTTTTTTAAAATAATCGTTTCCTGGCCGCAAAACTTGCGGAAAATTTTAAAAAATAAAAAAGTCGTGTAAACAGAAAGTAAAAGGTTAGGCCAAATTTTACATGTTTTAGGTGTTAGTTGCTGCCCCAGATTCCTCCTGGTTTGTGTTAAACTTCTTTCGCGTAAAACGATTCCAAGGCTTCTTCGAGGTAATTGTACTCGTAGGTAAAACCAGTTTGGAGCACTCTGTTGGCGCTAACCCGGGTGCCGCCCAGTACAGTTTCGCTCATTTCACCGAGTACCAGTTTTAAACCAAAGGCGGGTACTTTTAAACCAGTAAGTGGTTTGTGTAATACTTCGGCTAGTTTTTGGGTAAATTCTTCGTTGGTAACCGGGTGTGGGGCTACGGCGTTGTATACCCCCTGAAACTGATGATCTTCGAGAGCCGCGATAAGTAAGCGGCACATATCGTCCAGATGAATCCAGGAAATGTATTGTTGCCCTGAGCCTAATGGAGCACCCACCAAAAGCTTAATCGGTTTAGCTAATTGGGGTAGAGCGCCGCCTTCTTTACTCAGCACAATGCCAATCCGGAAAATAGCCGTGCGAATACCTAAATTATTAGCCTGATTGGCCGCCGCTTCCCATTCGCGGCACACGTTAGCCAGAAAATCGTTTTCGGCGTAACTGCTTTCCTCGGCTACCAGGCGTTCGCCGCTGTTGCCATAAATGCCCACCGCCGAAGCTGAAATAAATCCTTTAACGTGGTGCGACGTTTTTTGAAGCTGGTTGATTAAAAGATTGGTACCGTTTACCCGGCTATCGCGTATTTCCTGCTTGCGTTTCTCGGTCCATTTTTCGTCGGCTACACCGGCACCGGCCAGGTTAATAATGTAATCGGTATAAGTAAGGGCTTTTTCTTCGATGTAATTTTTAGCGATATCCCATTTAAAAGTCTGATAGCGAGAGTGTTTGACGCCATTCCGGCTTAAATGCGCTACTTCGTAGCCCAGATCGATGAGCATTTCGGAGAGCCGGGTGCCAATCAGCCCCGTACCACCGGTGATTAATATTTTACCTGCCATTTAATTTGTTTCTGTTGCATTAGCTAACAACTGGATATTTTAAAAAGAAACAACGCAATAAGAGGCATATACGAGCGATAAAGGGCAATGGCTTTAAAAGTATGAAATTATTTGTAATTTTATATATATTATTAATAAAATATTTTAATTACTTCCGGATGTACTGTAAAAACTCGTGCCGGTATTTATCTTCCCGAAACAATCCGGAGAACTCCGTGGTAATGGTGCTGCTACCCACATCGTTTACGCCCCGGCTCATCACGCATAAATGATCGGCCTCAATGTAAACGGCTACGTTTTGGGTATGCAGCACATTTTTTAATTCATCGGCGATTTGCATGGTTAAGCGTTCTTGTACTTGCGGCCGCTTAGCGAAATACTGCACAATGCGGTTTAACTTAGATAATCCCACCACGTTGTTTTCGGGAATATAGGCTACGTGGGCTTTGCCAATAATGGGTACAAAATGGTGCTCGCAGTACGAGTAAATGGTAATGTCGCGCTCTACCAGCATTTGATTGTAGGCGTAGCGGTTCTCGAATAGTTTGGCTTGGGGTTTATTTTCCGGGTTCAGGCCCCGGAATACTTCGTTTACGTACATTTTGGCTACCCGGTGCGGGGTGCCTTGCAAACTATCGTCGGTTAAATCTAAGCCGAGCGTGTGCATAATTTCGCGAAAATAAAACGTAATCCGTTCAATTTTATCGGCATCACTTAAGGCAAAAGCATCGGGCCGGAGCGGCGTTTCGATGGATATATTAGGAGCGATTGGGTCAGTTTCTTCGTTTTCCAAATCAGTAGGTATATTAGTGGTATGGGGTTTATCCATGGTATTCTACAAAATTGCGGTCCGTTTCAGAAAGCATAACGGAAAGTTCGTAGGCCGCCGAAATTTTATCGCGCAGGCGGTTCCAGATTACAATGGCAATATTTTCGGCGGTTGGATTCAAATTTTTAAATTCTTCCGTGTCAAGGTTTAGATTTTGGTGGTCGAATTTAGCTATAATTTCCGTTTGAATCAGGTCGCTGAGAATTTTCATGTCGTACACGTAACCGGTTTCGGGGTTAACGGTGCCGGTTAATTTTACGGTAAGGTTATAGTTATGCCCGTGGTAGTTGGGATTATTACACTTGCCAAATACTTTTTGGTTCATCTCGGGGCTCCAGGCCGGATTGTGCAGCCGGTGCGCGGCATTAAAATGTTCTTTGCGGCAAACAGTTACTTTCATTAAGGTTTTTTAACAAGCTAGGCTCCTGAATTGTTTGGGACGATTATTAAATATAAACTTGTTTTGGTTTACGCGCTAAACAGCCGTCCAGTTGTGGAGCCAAAACAAGGCAACTACCTGGGAGTTTTCAGAAAGGTTATAAAAGTAATTGTCAGATTGGTTTATTCGCAATATTGGCCGGGTTTATTTTTAATCCAGAAGCTGTTTAGCATTCTAAAATGTAATCAATAAAGGCACGAACCAGAAGCTTTTAGGAGTAGTATTTTATTGCGCTATCCCGTTATGGTGGTGGAGACACCCCCAAAGGCGAATGTTGTATCTGGATTTTACAAATACTAAACAGTTTGCAAGATGATAACTGCAAACTGGTAAGATTTTTAAATTTTTAGATTAATCATCCTGCTGGATGTGCCAAAAACAGGAGCTCTGGTTATATAATTTCATGCTGATGGCTTTAGCTGCTGTAATGTTATGCTTGTTTTTTCAGAATCATCTGCATTATGTCTGCTTTAATTTTAATGCCAGGAGAATAATTTTTGACTCGGAATAGTTTATTCATCACGTATTTGGTAGCCATTTTACTAAATAATGTTGCTAAAATTTGGACATTGGCTTTGTTATTTAAACGATTTAGCTACATTTAAAAATTACTAACAAAATGTGCCTTAAAGTAAAATTATGTTTGTAAAACGCCTAATTTCCTTATCTGTTTGTTGTGTTTTAATCGCCTTGTTCAGCTTTGCCTCTTATAGTAAGAATCATCCGGCGCCCGGATTAAAAAGTAAAAAACAAGTAAAGAATTTTCAAAAAAAGCCGCTCCCGCGCATTGCCATTGCGGGTATTGGCACCGAGTCGAGCACGTTTTCGCCGGCCCTAACCCGGGAAGATGCTTTTAGAACCAGACAAGGAGAAGACACTTATGTTTATTACCCGTTTTTAGCGCCTGATTCTGTGGATCGGAGCCGAGCCACCTGGATTCCTACTTTAGTCGCCAACGCCTCGCCGGGCGGAGCTGTAACCCGCGAAACCTACGAATCTTTAGTGAAACAAACGTTGGATTTGCTCCGGAAAAATGCCCCTTACGACGGCCTTTATTTAGATATTCATGGCGCTATGAGCGTTGTGGGCCTGGATGATCCGGAAGGAGATTTTATTGTGCGAATCCGGGAAGTAATTGGCAAGAAAACCCTTATCTCCACTTCCATGGATTTGCACGGTAATGTTTCGTGGCGGTTGGCACAAAATACTGATTTAATAACTTGCTTCCGGATGGCGCCGCACGAAGACCGCATCCAAACCAAGAAACGGGCCGTTGATAATTTATTAACCAGGCTGGAAAGCGGCCAAGGAAAACCAACCTATAAAGCCTGGATTCCGGTACCTATTTTGTTGCCTGGAGAAAAAACCAGTACTCGCGTGGAGCCCGGCAAAAGTTTATACGCGAGCCTAGTGCCCGCAACGGCGCAAGCCGGTGTTATCGACGCGGCTATCTGGATTGGGTACGCCTGGGCCGACGAACCCCGTAACCACGGCGTAGTAATGGTAACTGGCGATAATAAAGCCAAAGTAACCACAACCGCCGAAAAGCTGGCCCAAAGTTTCTGGAATGTGCGCTCGCAGTTTGCCTTTGTAGCCCCCACCGATTCTTTACACGAAGCTTTGAACAAAGCCGTTGCTAGTAATAAACGTCCTTTCTTTATCAGCGATTCCGGCGATAATCCTACGGCAGGCGGCGCGGGCGACGTAACCTGGACTTTAAAAGAAATCCTTTCCCGACCCGAATTTAAAACAGAAAATGGCCCATTGTTAATTTACGCTTCCATCCCGGGGCCAGAGGTAGTAAGCAGCGCGGTGCAAGCGGGCGTAGGCGGTAAAGTGGATGGTTTAGCAGGCGCTACCGTAGACTTTAGATTTGCCCCACCGGTGCGGCTCACCGGAACCGTAAAAAGCATCGATAAAGACCAGAATGCGGTGGTAATACAGGTGGGTAGCGTACAGGTGATTGTTACTAAAAAACGGAGTGCCTACCACCGGGAAGAACAATTTACCAGTTTAAACCTCAATCCCAGAAAAACGGATATTGTGGTGGTAAAGCAAGGGTATTTGGTGCCCGAACTGTACGACATGCGGGCCTTTTGGATCATGGCCCTTACACCGGGCGGTGTAGATCAGAACCTGGAAGGATTAACATACAAACGCATCAAACGCCCCATGTTTCCGCTGGATAAAAATATGAAAACGCCGGACCTGAAAGTTAAATTTGTTCCTTCTTCGGATAGCCGGTTATAAACTTCGGAGCTGCTGCGGCTGATTTTAAAATTTACAGGCTCACCAAATAGCATTATGGAGCGGATTTACTTCTGTGACTTGTATTTTAACGTAGATGAAGCAGATTGGCTAATCTCGGACGCACGTTTAATAAAAGTAGTTTTAAAACAAAAAGGCAGTAGGTATTCCTACTGCCTTTTTGTTTTACTAGCACGAAGCTAGTTTTTTAAAAATATTAATTTTTAAGCGATTTGTGCGTCGAGTTTCTGGGCTAGAGCGGCTTTTGGTACGGCACCTACTTGCTTATCTACTACCTGACCGTTTTTGAAAACCAGCAGGGTAGGGATGCTGCGAATGCCAAACTTAGCCGAAGTCTGTGGGTTAGCGTCAACGTCTACTTTGCCCACTACTACTTTGCCTTCGTACTCGCCCGCTAATTGTTCTACTACCGGACCAACCATGCGGCAAGGTCCGCACCATTCAGCCCAAAAGTCTACGAGTACTGGTTTATCAGAATTGATAATCTCATCAAAGTTTGCATCGGTTATTTCAATTGCTTTGTGTGCCATAACTTTTAAAATTAAGCATTAAAGTTTAAATATGTATTACAAGGGTGTTTGCCTCAAATATAAGCCCAATCTAAACTATCTGCCAGATCGGCTTACTTTCTTATAACTCTAAAACGGGTAATTAGTTTTAAAAAGTAAGAAAGTTTTGTAAACTTATCGTAAAAACACGATAAAAGCAAATTTTGTTTCATCTGCCAACTTGGCGGAGCGGCGTGTCAGGTTTTTAAAAATATATAAAAATAGACAATCAACTAAAAACGGAAAGATACCATCTGGGTGGTAGTATCATTTTTAAACACTTCAAACCTATCGCATATGAAAATTTTCATCTTTTACTTATGCTTGCTATTTAGTTCTGTTTCGGTTTTGGCGCAACAACAAAAAATTAAAAATCCGGAGCCTAAAAAATTTTACGTGGGGGTAGATTTTAACACCACACCTTATTACCTGAAATTAAATTCGCAATCAACTTCCACATTGTTGCAATCAACTTACTTTACTCCGTATCCCGGTATTCATGTAGGGTATCAGGTAAGTAAAAAAGCCCGGATCCAGATTGGGGCCGCATATGGTACAAACCGTTATTACCAACAGGCTAGTACCCACGATAACAATGGCGTACTGGAGGGTAATTACGCTGCGGTAAATACCAAAGGCTTTATCGTTCCGGTTTCGCTGCGCTACGATTTCTTAGATGTATCTAATCGTTTTCAGGCCTATGGTTTTGCAACTTTAACCACTGCTTACACTCATACCACTTTAAAAAGTAACACTACCCAGGATGGCGTGGTTACCAGTAGCGATAAAACCAACTTATCCGGATTAGGCTTATTTATGGGTGTTGGGTTAGGTGCTCGTTACAAGTTAAACAACCGCTTTAGCGTATTTGGCGAGTATTCTGTACTAAACCGCAACCTGACCGGTGGTTATACACCTGGCAAAAAAGGTTTAAATGCTGATCTGTTAAACTTGGGGCTGAATTACAACTTTTAACAAAGCCAAACGGCGCTTCCGCAACTTTTTCTGATAAGCATGTTCCTGGTTTTATTATTTAAGAAGACTTAGTAGAGGGTAAGTTATTTGTTTTTTCTTGGATGCAATATTTCAGTTGATTTTAAATTTAAAAAAATAAAATATAGGTAACTGTTAGTGGCCATAGTGGGTATAGTAATCAAAGTTAAACCTGTTCTGTTAAAAGAACTTAGGTGTAAAAAGCGGAATACTGGAAAAGCAAGCTTTATTATTTTGGCAAGGGTAATTGCCTGGTAAATCAAAGGTTACTTATACACTACCGTTACATTGATTCAATAAAATTTTAAAAAAGCATTGCTTTACCCTCATGAAAGAAGAACAAAAAATGAGCCGGCGCTCCGTAATAGGTAAATTAGGCGCTGGTTTAGCATCGGCAGCCGTTGGAACCGGCTTGTCGGCGCAAGGTGCCACCAACTCCGAAGAAGCCGAACCTATAAAATTAGAAAACCCCAGCAGAAAATACCCGAAGCCCCCGTTTAAAGGCCAATCGCAGCCCTGGCCCGGTCTGGCCAGCAAAATGGACCCGGTACCTGACCACGGCGAGAAAAGCTATAAAGGATCGGGAAGGTTAAAAGGCCGGAAAGCCTTAATTACCGGCGGCGACTCGGGCATGGGCCGGGCGGCAGCAATTGCCTACGCCCGCGAAGGAGCTGATGTCGCCATTAATTACTTGCCTGCCGAAGAACCAGATGCTAAAGAAGTAATTGCCTTGATTAAAGCCGAAGGCCGCAAAGCCGTAGCTATTCCGGGCGATTTGCGCGATGAAGCTTTTTGCCAGAAAATGGTAGCGGATGCCGTAAAAGCTTTGGGCGGATTAGATATACTAGTAAGTAATGCAGCCCGGCAACAAACCAAACCTTCTATTCTGGATATTACCACCGAGGATTTTGATGCCACCATGAAAACCAATATTTACGCGCCGTTCTGGATTATTAAAGCAGCCTTGCCGCATTTGCAACCTGGTTCGGTAATTATTGGCACTACTTCGGAGCAGGCTACCGATCCATCGGCCGAACTGTACGATTATGCGCAAACCAAAGCCGCTACTAGCAATTATGTGCGATCCCTAGCCAAGCAATTAGCGCCTAAAGGCATTCGGGTAAACGGGGTAGCGCCCGGCCCCATCTGGACGCCCTTGCAGGTAAGCGGCGGCGCCACCCAGGAAAAACTAAAAAGCTTTGGCGGCGATACACCTATGGGCCGCCCGGGTCAGCCCGTTGAATTGGGTTCAATTTACGTGCAACTAGCCGCCAGCGATGCCAGCTATGCTACCGGCCAGATTTATGGTTCAACCGGCGGCGGCGGACAGCCATAATAAACTAATTGCTTTTAATTATATAACTGTGCTTACAGGAGCAAAACGGAGTAGTTAAAACTACTCCGTTTTTTTATACCATTTATCTTTAAGTAAAGACGCATCTAATCATTCAATTTACTTTTTAGGTTGATTTCCTGAATGTGGGAGGCAAGCGCAGGTGGCAGGAAGCACTTGAAATTTAGAATTTTAAAATCTTATATTTTTACAATATTATACTAGCCTGATTTTATGGATTTTATTGGTGGGGCACATCTTTTAGAAAAACCCTTCTAAAACCTGCTTCTATGCAATCAACTTACTCCTTTCTGTCCAAATTTATAACGCTGCTGGTGGCTGGGGCCGCTCTTTCGGCGGCTATCATGATGGTGGTGCTTAACCTGCTCCGGCCCGGCGAATTGATAATGTACGTAGTAACTTTAGCGCCTTTGGTATTGCCTTTAAGTTATTTATTATTCTGGCAGCGCCGTGAAAAACAACAGCCCGCAGAGTCGCCCCGGATTTTAGCTTTCTGGCAGGGCCTAATTAGTTATTGCCTGGCTTTTAATATCAGCAGCTTTGGCTGGAAGAAAGTGTTTGGTTTACAGTTCAGGCCGGTGCCTTTATCTATTGCGGATATGCCTATGTCTGAGCAACCGGGAGAATGGCTGATGTGGCATTTCTTTGGTTACTCGCACACTTTTGGTATGCTGGTGGCCGGGGCACAAATTATAGGTTCTTTTCTGCTACTTTTCCGGCAAACCCGCTTGTTGGGTGTTTTAATTCTGTTGCCGGTAATGCTCAATATTTTATTCATTAATTACTTCTATAACCTGGGAATTGGGCCTTTTTACCAATCGCTGGTACTATCAGCAGGGTTAGTTTATTTGTTATTAGCAGACTACGGTTATCTTTCCGAAATTTTTCTGCGCAGCCGCAATGCCCTTCCGGTTATTTCTCTGGGTAGTCAAAAATTTAAAAATCTGGCGCGGGCCTTCGTAATGGTTTTGGCTTTTGGATATATTCTCTTGTTTTACCAGCGGAGTAAAGGTTACTCCGAATCGGAGTTGCATGGCATATACAACGTAACCAGTTTGCGGGTAAACCAAAAACCGGTAAACCTGGCTGGTACTTTACAAGATTCGGTGCTGAACCGGGTGTACTTTGATGATGGAAACGTATGTATTTTGCAGTACAACAACCATAAACGGCGGCTTTTCGGGCGTTACGAGTACAACCCAGCGCAGCATTCGCTCAAGAGTATTTTTGATTTAAAAAGTGTGGGCCCCGGCGACTACCGGCCCCGGGAAAAAGCGGATACATTACAAGCCATTCTGAAGCATTTTCCGGATAGTAATTCTTACACCATTGCCGGTTTAATGGGCTCCGATTCTTTACAACTGGTACTCCAGAAAGTACGGTAAAATTGTAAATTTTTGAAAGTGCCTGAAGTTGCTTTAGCCAGGAGCACCTTCAGGTAAAGCGTTGAATTTAAAATAGTAAGATGAGCAGGTTGAAGAAAGGCGGTTACTTATTATGTCTAAATTTTAAAAATTTAAAAAATAGCTATCAGCAGGAACTATTTAAGCTTGCGTGGCTAAATTGGTGGGCAAGCCATCTAAACTTACCATGTTTTTTTCTTGTTGGTAGGCGTTTAATCCATCCACGCCTTTTTTCTCGGCCCAGTCAAAATGAATATGGCGTTCACCCACATAATCATACAACGGTACTCCAAACCCGCAGGAAGTTTGTACTAAAGTAATATCGGCCACAATAATCTGGCGGGTGCTGGGGTAAATTTTAAAATGCGGGGCATAGGTTTCCCAATCCGGAGAGTTTGGCAGAACGGTAAATCCTTGGCCGTATAAACGTAAAATTTGGGGAGCTCCCGCAAAAGAACAAAACATAAACGTTATACGGCCATTTTCTAAAGTATGCGCCGAGGTTTCGTTGCCGCTACTGATTAAATCCATGTAGGCTACCCGGTGCTCCGATAATACCCTAAAGCAATCCAAGCCTTTCGGCGAGAGATTGATATGGCCGTGCGGACTCAAGGGGGCCGTACTCACAAAAAAGATATGTTGTTGTTTTATAAATGCCTGATGCGCCGGTTGAATAAAATCGTAAAATTTGCCCATGATCGTAGTTATTTAAAATAATTGCCTGTACCCCCGAAATGTAGCAATCAGCCGATCTGTTTCAAAATAGTAATTAAATAATACAGGATTAATTTTATTAAATTTTGTATTTAAGTATGTTTGTGAGTATTAAATTTTTTATATTTAAAGCTGTATCTTCAATTTATCTATCTATTTAACTTTTAGCGCTCTGGCACATAGATGAGGTAGTAAATTTAGATTACCAGAATACTTAAAAACGTGTTATCTTTAAGGTAACAGATATATAATAGAACGCATGATGGAGCTGGCTGGCCTAAAGTATCATTACCATCAGAGAAATTTAATTCTTTTGGTTTTTCTATTCCTGTTTTTGCAAGTACCGCTCACCTCCTGGGGTTTAAAATTGCCCACTCCCAAGCCCGACAGCAATTACGTAAAACAATTATTAGATTCGGGAGCCGTACTGGAAACCACTAACCCCAAAGCCGCCTTAAAACTGTATGCCGAAATTGACCAGTTAAGCCAGAAAATAAATTATCAGTTGGGACAAGCGAAGGCGCTGCATTATCGCGGTATTGTATTCTCGGATCGGAGTAACTATCCGGCGGCCCTGGTGCACTATAAAAAAGCATTGCAGCTTTACCGCAAATTAAATTACAAGCGGGGCATTGGCGCCTGTTATACCAACATGGGTAATTTGTACCGCTACCAAAGTAAATTCGATAGCGCTTTAGTTCACTACCAAATTTCCATTGATTTTTTTAAAAAATACGATCAATACGACGCTTTATCGCTGGCCTGCGGTAACGCGGGCGGCATATTTATGCAAATGCAGCAGCCGGAGCAGGCCAACCGGTATTTTATAGAATCGTTGCAATACGCCAAGCAAGCCGGTGATTCTTCGTTGATTAGTCGGGCACTTATTAACCAGGGGACCGCGTTGTATAAGTCCGGAAAAAAAGAAGCCGCCGCCGACACGTACAAAAAGGCCTTGCAAATGGCCGATTTAATTCAGGACTACTACGCGCTTTATCTGGCTAATATAAACCTGGCCGATTATTACAAACAGAAAAAGCAGTATACCAAAGCCATTGAATACGGGCAGAAAAGTTTAACCTACGCCTTAAAACTAGATACGCCTTACGATGTAGCCGATATAAAAAGAATAATTGGCGATTTATACCTGGCCAACAACAAACCCGAAGAAGCGCAGAATTATTACCTGCAAGCCATTGATGTGTCCGAAAAAATAAAAGCGCCGGAGATTTCGGCGGCGGCTTACTCGGCTTTACAGGAGCTGTACGCCATTCGGCAGGATTATAAAAAAGCGTATAAATACCAGCAACTGGCGCAGCAATACCAGGATAGCATGTTGGGCGAAAAGCAGTTAAAGTTCTTAAACGAGCTGGAAGTAAAATACCAAACTGCCCAAAAAGATAAGGAATTGGCGCAAAAACAATTGCAACTGCAAAAGAACCAGCAATTTATTGTGTATAGTGTGGGAGCGGCCGTAATTGCTTTGTTGGTGGCTCTGCTGTTATACCTGCACTTCCGGCATAAAAATAAAGTGTACCAGCGCCAGTTAAAAGAAGTAGAGCAACAAAAAGAAATTATGGTATTGCAGGCGCTCATGCAGGGCGAAGAAAAAGAGCGTACCCGTATTGCCCGCGATTTGCACGACGAGGTGGCCGGTATGCTGGCCGCCGCCAAAATGCACATGAACGCGCTGGTGCTGCAAGCCAAAGAAATTATTCAGCATAAAGGATACCGCCAGGTAGTTGAATTACTCGATGAAGCTACGGTTTCGGTGCGGAAAACGGCCCATAACCTAATGCCCGAAGTACTCATGCAACACGGTTTAGACGAAGCGCTACGCCGGTTTTGTTCCAACATCAGCAACGATAAGTTATTAGTAGTGCAATATTACTCTTTTGGCGATTTTGAAAGGTTTGCTCCCAACTTTGAATTATCGGTTTACCGGATTGTGCAGGAACTTCTGAACAATATTATTAAACACGCCCAAGCCAGCGAAACCATGGTGCAATTAACTTACCAGGACCAGGTACTCTCAATCACCATCGAAGACAACGGCGTAGGTTTCGATGCGAAAAACCTGTCGAAAACGGGAACGGGAATGAGCAGTATTAAATCGCGGGTTCATGCTCTAAAAGGTAAAATTGATATAGATTCAGAACCAGGGCAGGGGGTAAGTACTTACATCGAGTTCGAAACCGCTTTGTACGCTTTGGAAGTAGAAGAAGAAAAGAAAGTTGTTCTGGATCACAGCATGGCAATGAAGTAAACTGATAAAGATTGTTTACTTTCCGCTAGAAGGGGGAGAAATAGAGTAGTAGCTATTTTTTCAAATCCGGATAGATATCTTCAACTTTACCTTCAAAACTGAACGTATCCGATGTATTTAGTTTCAGAAAAGTAGTTGATTCATCTTCTCTGTTATTATTACCATATAGATCATTGCTAAAATTAATTTTTTTAACTTTATCTATATCTACAATCAAATACACACTAACAATTCTTGAATTTGCTAATCTGTAATCAGAATAGTTAGATTTAATATGGTTTAATTGATTTTCAGTACAACTTAAATTAAGAAACAAATTTCTATAATATCCCCACCTCTCTAGTAATAGAACAAAATGGGTGTCTGTTTTTTGAATATCAATAATCCGGAATCGGTCTATTACTACTCTATTATTTTGTTTTAGTAATTCTTGATATTGGTAGGTGAAATTATATCTGACTGTATCAAAAGCTATATTGGTTTTATACTGATTAGATATGGTTTGAAGTATTTCCGTCCGGGTTGGTGGCTCGATCTTCTCTGTTGATCCGGTTGATTTTTCTTTGGTTACTTTTTGCGCACAAGATGATATAAATAGAACCAACAGAATTAGAATTAAAATGATGTTTTTCATTCTTGTTTGTAATGAAGATTTTGATATCCTTAAAATGCAATATAGCGTTTACCTACCTATATTTAGTAGATAAACGCTATATTAATTGTACTGGATCAGGTGTTGTTATCTGGCTTGATAAATCTTATTATCAGATCAATTTATACTGCCCGAGTTCCTTTTCTTTCACCTTCTGAATAAACGTTTTCGGATCGATACGGTATTTGCGGGAGAACATTTCTACTACCAAGCGTTCGTTGGGTTCGCAGAGCATGAGTTCTAGTTTTTTCTGGCCCGGCGATTCCTGCGCAGCTAGTTCAATGTTGTCGATTTGCAGGGCATTTAAGGTGCGGATATCAATATCCAGGCGCACCCCTTGCGCCAGTTTATCGGCTACATCGCCGAGCAATTGCATGTTGGTCGGTTTTAATTCCCATTGGTCTTCGGATTTATAACGTAAGGTTACTTTGCCTTTTACAAACAAGAACATGCCATCTTTTAAATATGGCGAGAACTTCACGTAATCTTCCCCGAACAAGGCCAAACCTAACGTCGAGTCGTAATCTTCCAGAGTGAATAAGGCAAACGGGTTGCCGTTTTTACCCGTCCGGATAACAATGTTACTCACAATACCCGCTACGGAAATGTCGCGGTTTTTGTACTCGGCAATGCGGTCGAGGGGGCAGGTGCAATACGAATCAATTTCCAGTTTAAACTGGTCGAGCGGGTGACCGGAAATATAGAAACCAACTACTTCTTTCTCGCGCCGCAGCATTTCGGTTTGGGTCCAGGGAGCTACGTCCGGCACTTTGGGCAAGGGAATCTGCACCGCACTGCCCCCGCCAAACAACGATTGCTGCGCGGAGCTTTGCTCGGCCTGGTACTGGTTACCAAAACGAATGGCTTTTTCGAGTAAATTCTGGTTTTCGCCGTCGGGTATTTCAATGTACTGCGCCCGGTGGTACCGCTCAAACGAATCAAAAGCACCGGCCTGGGCTAAACTTTCGAACGTTTTTTTGTTTACGGCCCGTAAGTTAGCCCGCTTTGCAAAGTCGAAAATATCGGTGTAAGGTCCTTTTTTCTCGCGTTCTTCCAGAATAGCTTCTACCGCCGCTTCGCCGGTACCTTTTACCGCACCCAAACCAAAACGGATCGCGCCTTCTTTGTTTACGTTAAATTTGTAGATGGATTCGTTGATATCCGGACCCAATACCGGTACTTGTTGCCGACGTGCTTCTTCGATAAAGAAAGTTACTTTTTTAATATCGTTCATGTTGTGCGTGAGCACCGCTGCCATGTACTCGGCGGGGTAGTGGGCTTTTAAATAACCGGTTTGGTAAGCCACCACAGAGTAAGCCGCCGAGTGCGACCGGTTAAAGCCGTACTGCGCAAATTTCTCCATTACGTCGAATACTTCCGACGCTTTTTTCTCGGGTATTTTATGCAGCTCTTTAGCGCCTTTAATAAATTTCTCGCGCTCTTTGGCCATTTTGGCCATGTCTTTTTTACCCATGGCCCGGCGCAGCAAGTCGGCACCACCTAAGGAGTAACCCGCTAAGATCTGGGCCGTTTGCATAATCTGCTCCTGGTACACCATAATCCCGTAGGAGTAATTCAGGATAGGTTCGAGCAAATCGTGTGGGTATTCTACCGGTTCGCGGCCATGTTTCCGGTTAATAAAGTTCGGGATGAACTGCATTGGGCCCGGCCGGTACAAGGCGTTCATGGCAATTAAATCCTCAATGTTCGTTGGCTGCAGATCTTTCAAATACATCCGCATGCCTTCGGATTCAAACTGGAAAGTACCAATGGTATCGCCGCGTTGGTATAGGGCAAAAGTTTTTTCGTCGTCCAGCGGAATTTCATCAATGTTGATGTCCACGCCGTGATTTTGCTTAATTAAGGTTAAAGCATCGCGGATAATGGTCAAGGTTTTTAAACCCAGAAAGTCCATTTTGAGCATCCCGGCACTTTCAATTACCTTACCGTCGAACTGCGTTACGAGCAGGTCCGAATCTTTGGAAGTAGATACTGGTATGTAATTGGTAATATCATCGGGCGCAATAATAACCCCGGCCGCGTGAATACCGGTATTCCGTACCGAGCCTTCCAGTTTTTCGGCGAGTTGCATTACTTTGCCCCGGTGGTCGCTGCCCGCCCGGATGTTGGCAAGTTCCGGCGATTCAATGAAAGCTTTAGCCAGGGTAGTTCCGGGGGTATCCGGAACCATTTTGGCGAGTTCGTTGGCTTCGGATAAAGGTAACTCGGTGGCGCGGGCTACGTCTTTAATACTCGATTTGGCCGCCATAGTACCAAAAGTAATAATCTGGGCTACCTGGGTTTTGCCGTATTTGTCAACTACGTAGTCGATTACGCGCTGGCGGTTTTCGTCGTCGAAGTCAATATCAATATCGGGCATGGAAACCCGTTCCGGATTTAAAAAACGCTCGAACAGCAAGGAGTACTTAATCGGGTCGATGTTGGTAATACCTACGCAGTACGCTACCGCCGAACCCGCCGCTGAGCCCCGGCCTGGACCCACGGCCACGCCCATGGAGCGGCCTTGATTAATAAAATCCTGCACAATTAAAAAGTACCCGGCAAACCCCATGGTCTCGATAATCTGCAGCTCGTAGTTCAGGCGTTCTTCAACTTCAGGGGTAATTTCTTTATATCGTTTTTTTGCACCTTCAAAGGTTAAATGGCGCAAATAGGCATCGGGGCCAGCATGTTCCGCCGGAATTGGGAAGTTGGGCAACAAAATATCCCGCTGCAATTTGGGCGGCGTAATTTTGTCCACGATTTCGTTGGTATTATCTACTGATTCCGGCACATCGCGGAACAGTTGGTTCATCTGGGCCTGCGTTTTGAAGTAGAATTCGTCGTTGGGAAAACCAAAACGGCTTTGAGGCCGGGGCTTCTGCATTTCTTCTTCGATGCGGTACAACATGCGGCGGGCTACTTCGTCGTTGCCCAGGTTGCGGCGCAAGTTATCCAAGTGATCGTAAGCCACATCACCTTTGCTGGTTAATAACCGGAAATACTTCGTTTGAAAATCACCGACGGGTATGCTTTCGTCTTCGCCGGTATTTACGCACAATAAAATGTCGTGCGCGTTCCAGTCGTTTTGCTCAATGTAGTGGGAGTCGTTGGTGCAGATTACTTTTACGTTGTATTTCTTGGCCCACTTCAGCAACACCTGGTTTACATCTTCCTGGCTCTTACCGGTATTATCAATATTTTGCAAACCGTGGCGTTGAATTTCGATGTAGTAATCTTCGCCGAAAACATCGAGCCACCAGCGCAGTATTTCTTCCGCTTCTTCCTCGGATTTCCATAAAATGGCTTGGGGCACTTCGGCCCCGATGCAGCAACTAGTGGCAATTAAGCCTTTGGAGTATTTCTGCAGAATTTCTTTATCAATGCGCGGCCATTTGCTGTATAACCCTTCGATGTAGCTCATGGAGCAAAGCTTCGATAGGTTTTTGTAGCCGTCCTGATCTTTGGCCAGTAGTAACTGGTGATACCGGTTGTCGCGTTGTTCTTTGGTAAAAACTTTCTGATGGCGGTCTTGTACCAGGTAAAATTCGCAACCCACAATCGGTTTTACATTGTACTTATTGGCTTCGGCCACAAAGTTAAAAGCTCCAAACATGTTACCGTGGTCGGTCATGGCAACGGCTTTCATGCCATCAGCCTGGGCTTTTTTCATGAGACCGCCAATGCTGGCTGCCCCATCGAGTAAAGAATATTGCGTATGGCAGTGTAAATGCGAAAATTCGGGCACGCTAAAGAAAATTAAAAATTAAAAATTAGGAATTAGAAAAGGAGAATCAATGAAAAAAAGGCTGCCCCATTCATGTTATCTCCGGTTCTTAACATTAAAATTACGCAAAAAGTAGCAGCTCCGGAAGTAAAATTTCGCTTCATGCAGCGCCTTCATATTCATTAAAGGCTTTTGTTCGTATAGTTGTGGCTGATGCTTTGATCGTTGGGTGGAGTTGTTTCTTTGCTCAGGTTTTGCTCTTTTTCTGATACAAATACCCTTCCGCCTACGGCACCTTCCCTAAAAACAGTGAAGGTAATGCGGTTATTCTGGAATATCTATTCTGGAATGCTATAGCCAGACGTTAAAATTCGCTGAACATCAAAACAGTTTAAAGTCAATGAGTGCACCTGACTTAAGTTGTTTGTTCCATAGTAGCATGTCAGAATTTTAAATTTTTAAAAATTTAAAATTCTGACATGCTGTTCTATACTTATTCACGCTAGCGTCAGCGTCCTAGCTTGTTTCTAATTATATGATAAGCCTCTGGCAGGGCATACGGATAAGCTTAAATTAAAAGCCAAAAACTGGAAACTACTACCTATCGGAGGACCGCCATTAGGCATTACAAGCCTGAACACTCAGTAGTAGGAACGGCATAATTTTAAAACCTTCCAACCTTCCAACCTTCCAACTTTTCAACCTGCAACCTGCAGCCTACAACCTAGTTCCGGCTACTGGATTTGGGTTTGATAGTTAGTTTTTCGCCGGGCGATACGCTGAAGTCGGCTTTTTTATTCCATTCCATTATTTCTTTGATCGTCACGCCGTACTTGCGCGAAATCTGGTACATGGATTCGCCGGATGATACAATGTGGTGCGTGGTCACGGCATTTGTTATCATGGAGCGCTCGGTAACCGGGGGCATGGCGGCGGCGGTAATTACCGGAGCCGGCGCGGTAGCTACAGTTTTTGGGGTGCTTGTTCCAGCGGGTGGCGTAAGCCGTAAGGTTTGGCCAATAGCTAAGCTCAGGTTTGTTAAGTTGTTCCAGGCTTGCAGTTGATCTACCGGAATGTCGTAAAGCCGGGAAATGCTATAAAAAGTTTCGCCTTTAGATACCACGTGTTCGGTAATTATTACCGAAATAGGATGCTCGTTACGGCCGGGAGCGGGGGCTTTCGCCGAATCAGGTAAATTACGGGACTTGTTTGCGGTAGCTGGTTCAGTTTTAAAAATAGTAGCATCGGCCACCGGCGAAGAAGCGGCATTCTTTTTTGCGGGGTATAAACTTTCGGTTTTTGCGGCTGCCGCGGAAGATTCTGTTAAAGCCGGCGCCTGGTTGTTTGTACTGGCTAAAGTAGTATCGGTAGATATTTCTACCTCCAAATCATTATCCGACGAAGTTTCCGCTACCAACAAAGGGTCATTTACCGAATCAGCGGTGGTCATGGTAGGGTCGGTTTCTACTTCAGGTTTAGAAGGGGCATTCGGGATTACCGGGGCTGTAGCTATAGCTTCCGGAACTGCAGTTTCTTCGTTTACATCCGCTAAGTTTTCGTCTACTTCAATGGGTTGGGTTTTAATGGGCGCCTTGGGTTCTGGGTTTGGTTTAACGCCAAATATATTTGCTAATTTATCTTCTACGGTTTTTTTAGCAACTGGAGCCGAGCTGGTTGCGGGCTTGTTGGGCGAGGCAACGACCGGGGCATTGTTCGCGATAATCAGTGGTTTTTCCGGTGCTTCCGGCTGTGGAGTTTCTGGTTGATTTTCCTGATACTCTACCGGCACGTTGCCTGGGCGACGTTGTTGCAGCCATATTACCCGGCCGGCCAGGAGGTTTTCATTTTTCCGCAGGCGGTTATACCATAACAAAGATTTTACTTTTACGCCAAATTTTTGCGCTACATCCCAGATTTGTTCGCCCGACGCAGTAGCGTAATAAGCCGTATTGGCTTTGCTGTGTTTCCGTTCTAAGTAATATGTAGCGCCTGCTCTTACCCCTTCGTGGTTTGTCATATCGTTATATTGCCGGAAACGTTTCGCGTTAATTTTACCAGCTTTTGCCAGCTTATCCACCGAATCGCCGGTGCGCGCAATAATGGCTTTTAAACCGTTACTGGTAGTAACCACCGCCGGTCCAGCTGAAGGAACATTAGTTTTGCCCGGAACAGCCACCGGAGCCTGCGCTTTATTAGCTGCCAACACGGCTTGTTGTTGGTTCGGGTTGGTTACCGGTACCAATACTACGTAAGGTTTATTGCCCGGCACTACGCTGCCATTCAGCCATTTATTGTATTTTTGAATTTCGGCGTAATCGGTTTGAGTAGCTAGCGCCACATCGCTTAAACTTTGCCCCACACTCACCGGGACTTCCTGCAGCACTACCGTTGGAGCCGGGTTTTTCCCGATAAAGTTTTCGAAGGCAATTTTGTGTGCCAGGAAGGTTAAGATGTACCAGTTGGTTTTGCTGTTTACCTCCATCTCTTTGCTATCTACGTGTTCTGGTTTGGCGTAAGCCTTGGCGCCGGTAAAACCTAAATAGTACGAAAGCAAGGTGTTGTACCAGTTTTTATAGTAAAGTGTATTGCTTTTTACAAAGTATTTGGCCGCCCCGCGGCTGGAGTTTACAATGTGTTTGCGTTCGTCTACATCGGGGGTAATTAATAAACCATGGTCGGCGGCGGCTTCTTTTTTAAATTGCCAGAAGCCTACGGCATTCGAAGTAGATACCGCATCGGATACTAAACCGCTTTCCTGTAAGGCTAAATATTTAAAATCGTCGGGTAAACCTTCTTCGGCAAAAATGCGCGATATAATCGGGAAGTAGGTATCGGCCCGGTCTACTTTTGCCTGAAAATACAAAGGGTATTTTAATAGCGCATCTACTTGTTTCTGAATGGCTTTGCGGGCATCTTCGTTAATAATTAAGCGTTGATCCGCAAAATAAACATTATTCGGCACCACTACCGTTTGGGCCTGGGCTGCCAGATTAAACAAACAGAACAGAAGCAGTAAAAGCGTATTCCTCATGGTATTCAGCGAAAAGTACTAATTGTGCAGGTTTACTAATTTTAAAAACAATTTACACGAGCGGCTAGGGTAGGCCGGTGGATTAAGATTAAGACGAATATAAGATACTCCTAATATCGCCTCGGGACAAAGTACCCCATTTCCGGGCACATTGTAAATTTTTAAAGGGATTACTTCTCTACATTTTTTCCACAGGATTTATCCACAAAAAGGGTAGGTGCCCATGTGAATTTTTTAAATTTTCAGCAAATCAGGGGCTCCGGGATGCTGTCAAGCTGTCACGTTTTAACCCAATTTTACCGGCTGGAATAACTTTTGAAGTCTGCCTGTAGCAGAACAGCAACAGGCAAAACAGACTCAATATAAACTATCAAAATCATTATGGCAGAAAAAGGTAATATTTCGATTCATACCGAAAATATTTTTCCCATTATTAAAAAATTCCTGTACTCCGACCATGAAATCTTTTTGCGCGAGCTGGTTTCTAACGCTGTAGATGCGTCGCAAAAGCTAAAACGCTTATCGGCCATTGGCGAGTACAAAGGCGAACTCGGCGATTTAAAAGTAAAAGTAGCCGTAGATAAAGAAGCCCGCACCATTACCGTAAGCGACAACGGCATTGGGATGACGGCTGAAGAAATTAAAAAATACATTAATCAGATTGCTTTTTCGGGAGCTACCGAGTTCGTTGAAAAATACAAAGACAAACCCGATGCCAACCAAATTATCGGTCATTTTGGGTTAGGATTTTACTCTTCCTTTATGGTGGCCGATACCGTAGAAATTATCACGCAATCGTACCAGGACGGCACCACCGCCGCGCATTGGGTATGCGATGGCTCTACGGAATTTACCATTACTGAAACGGAGCGCGCCGAACGTGGAACCGACGTAATTTTAAATGTTGCGGCTGATTCGGATGAATTTTTAGAAGAAGCGCGCATCCAGACTATCCTGAATAAATATTGCAAATTTTTGCCGATTCCGGTGGAGTTTAAAGGCGAGATTATCAACAATCCGACGCCAATCTGGACTAAATCGCCTTCGGATTTAACCGACGAAGATTACAAGACCTTCTACAAAGAACTGTATCCGTTCTCCGAAGACCCATTGTTCTGGATTCATTTAAATGTAGATTATCCGTTTAACTTAACGGGTATCTTGTACTTCCCGAAACTGAAAAATGAGTTCGAGTTCCAGAAAAATAAAATTCAACTATACAGCCGGCAGGTATTTATTACCGACGAAGTAAAAGACGTTGTACCCGAGTTCTTAATGTTGTTGCATGGTGTAATCGACTCGCCGGACATTCCGTTGAACGTTTCCCGTAGCTTCTTACAAGCTGATTCGAACGTGAAGAAAATCAATACCTACATTACCAAAAAGGTAGCCGATAAACTAGCTGATATTTTCAAAAAAGACCGCGAAAACTTCCAGGAAAAATGGAACGACATCAACATCTTCGTGAAATACGGCATGCTCAGCGACGATAAGTTCTACGAAAAAGCCAAAGACTTTGCCTTGTTACAAAATACCAACAGCAAGTATTTTACTATCGACGAGTACAAAGAATATATCCAGGCTAACCAAAAAGATAAAAGCGATAACCTGGTAATCTTGTATACTTCCGACGAAGAAAAACAACATGCCTTTGTAGAATCGGCGAAAGACCGCAGCTACGATGTGTTAAAGCTGGATTCCATGATCGACAGCCACTTTATTGGCATGCTGGAGCAAAAGTTGGAAAAAGTAACTTTAAAACGTGTTGATTCCGATACTATTGATAAACTCATCGAGAAAGATGAAACCAAAGAATCGGTGTTGAGCGAAGACGAGAAAACCCAGTTAAAGGAGATTTACGAGAAAGCCATCAACAATACTAACATGCACGTTTCCATTGAGCCGCTTTCGCCGCAAGACCAACCGGTAGTTATTACTTTACCGGAGTTTATGCGCCGCATGAAAGATATGAGTAAAACTGGTGGCGGAGGAATGATGTTTATGGGCAATATGCCAGATACGTATAACGTAAGTGTAAACGCGAACCACCCCATCAACAACCGTATTTTAAGCGCCCAGGACGACAGCAAAGAAAAGATTGCGAAACAAGCCTTTGACCTGGCTTTATTATCACAAAACATGTTAACCGGTCCGGCTTTAACGGCCTTCGTGAAACGCAGCGTAGAGTTGATAGAGAAAGATTAATTTTTTAAATTTTTGCTTAAACAAGAAGGCCGGAGCAGTGTTCCGGCCTTCTTGTTTTATAACTTCGCTTTAGCGCGGATTTACTTCCGTGACTTCTTAACCAAATTAGTTAAATCAGAAAAATTCTCGTTCGCATAGCCACTTTATAGCTGTTATTTCAGAGTGAAGTTGTTTCATTGCTCAGGTTGTGTTCTTTTTGTCTTGACACAAAAAGAACCAAAAAAACGCAAGACGCTAAAAACTCGCTGAACGACAGAACAGTTTAGCGTCAATTTTTGCACCTGGCTAAAGCTGTTTGTTTCATAGCAAATAGAGGTATAAAATATTAAATTTTAAAAATTTTGTCATTCAGGAGGAACCTATTTAGCTACGCAGTCAAATGGTTTCTTACCAAATGGCTCTTAATTATTTAAAAATTGATAAACGAATCAATCTGCTCCAATAGTAAGCTTTCGTATAAAGAATTGGTTAGTTCGCCGTTGGCCAAGCTTTTGGAAATGTAGTTTAACCGGGGTTTAGCGGCTAGTACGTGCATGCCCATGTAATGCAAAATATCCGTCAGGTGACTTAGCGCTAAAGCACCGCCTTGGGAGCCGGTGGAGATCCCGACTAAAGCGGCTTTTTTATTTTTGAAACTACCTGGGTAGCTCAAGCCATCAATAAACGCTTTGAGTACGCCCGGGAAAGAAGCGTTGTACTCCGGTACAATAAACACAAACTTATCGGTACCTTCTATTAATTTATTGAGCTCATTGTACTGGTCGTTTTTACCGGCATTGTGATACAAGGCTGTAAAAATAAAATCGGCTGGCAAATCCATTAAATCCAGAATTTGGTTGGGCACCTGGCGCTTATCCAGCAAGCGGGCATAAATATCAGAAATAACGCGGGCGTTGGAACGAGGTCGATTGGTGCCGGATATAATCGTAATCATGAACCAAAAATTTAAAAAACAGAATCTTTTGTATCTGCTACCATCAAAAGTACATTTTTGTTTTATAACAGATTCTTTCGTTAATGGCAAAAACGCCGGTTGATAACAAGCCATAAAAAAAGCGAACCTTTCGGCTCGCTTTTTTAAAATTTATGCAAATCTTAACCTACGTTTTCGGAGGTCAGTTTCGCTCCCAGGTATTCCCGGTTAAGCATGGCAATATTTTCCAGGGAAATACCTACCGGGCACTCGGCGGCGCAGGAACCAATGTTCGAGCAGGCGCCAAAACCTTCGGCATCGTGCTGGGCCAGCATATTTTCTACGCGGGTTTTACGTTCTACTTTGCCTTGCGGTAATAAAGCTAACTGCGATACTTTCGCGCTCACAAATAACATCGCCGACGCGTTTTTACAAGCGGCCACGCAAGCCCCGCACTGAATACAAGTAGCGGCATCAAAAGCTTTATCGGCAATATCCTTCGGAATCGGAATTTCGTTGGCATCGGGTACCCCGCCGGTGTTCACCGAGATGTAACCGCCCGCTTGCTGTATCCGGTCTAAAGCGGAACGGTCTACGCTCAAATCTTTATGCACCGGGAAGGCATTGGCGCGCCAAGGCTCAATAGTAATGGTTTCGCCATCGTGAAATTTACGCATGTGCAACTGGCAGGTAGTAGTACCTTTTTCGGGGCCATGCGCCCGGCCATTGATGTACATACTGCACATGCCGCAAATACCTTCGCGGCAATCGTGGTCAAATGCAATCGGGTCTTCGCCTTTCAGGGTTAAATCTTCGTTTACCACGTCGATCATTTCCAGGAAAGACATATCGGGAGAAATGTTATTGGCATTATATGTAACCAGTTGACCTGGGGTATTCGCGTTTTGTTGGCGCCAAACCCGAAGAGTCAGGTTCATGGGCTTTGCGTTGGGATTGTTACCAGCCATTTTTTTTTCAATTATGAATTAAAAATTATGAATTAGAAATTAGGTTAGAAATAGAATGCCAGCAAAAACAAAATATATTCGGACAAATCATTTCTAATTTTTAATTTTCTAATTTTTAATTTATTTAAAATGTTATTTATAGCTCCGCTGCGTTAGCTTCACGTTTTCGAAATTTAAAGCCTCTTTGTGCAGGTTTTCCGGTTGGTTATCACCGGCATATTCCCAGGCTGCTACGTAGGCAAAGTTTTCGTCATCGCGTAGGGCTTCGTTTTCCGGCGTTTGGTATTCTTCCCGGAAGTGACCACCGCAGGATTCGTTCCGGTGCAACGCATCGTCTACCATTAATTCGCCTAACTCCAGGAAGTCGGCTACGCGCCCTGCTTTTTCCAGCGTCATATTCAGTTCTTCGTTCGAACCTAATACCCGCACATTCTGCCAGAAATCAGCCCTTAGTTCACTAATCTTTTGCTTGGCAAACCGAAGTCCTTCGGCATTCCGGGCCATTCCGCAGTAATCCCACATGAGTAATCCTAATTCTTTGTGGTAATGATCTACAGTCTTAGTACCCTTGGTTGATAAGAAACGGTTTACCCGGCTTATTACTTGTTGTTCGGCTTCGTCGAAAGCGGCATGCGTAGTAGGTACTTTTTCGGTTTTCATCTGCGCCAGATAATCACCAATTGTATACGGAATTACAAAGTATCCATCGGCTAAACCTTGCATAAGCGCCGAAGCTCCTAAGCGGTTAGCGCCATGGTCGGAGAAGTTACACTCACCAGTGGCGTATAAGCCCGGAATAGTCGTCATTAAGTTATAGTCTACCCACAAGCCACCCATGGTGTAGTGTACCGCTGGGTAAATACGCATTGGCGATTCGTATGGATTTTCGCCGGTGATTTTGGCGTACATATCAAACAGGTTACCATATTTCTGGCTTACCTTATCTAAACCGTCGCGCTGAATAGCATCGGCAAAATCGAGGTAAACGGCTAAGCCCGTAGAACCAACACCACGACCTTCGTCGCAGGCTTGTTTGGCATTCCGGGAAGCCACGTCGCGCGGCACCAGGTTACCAAAAGACGGGTATTTGCGTTCCAGGAAGTAATCGCGTTCTTCTTCCGGAATGTCCTGTGGTGCCCGCTTGTCGCCCACTGCTTTAGGTACCCATACCCGGCCGTCGTTCCGCAACGACTCCGACATTAAGGTTAATTTTGACTGGTAATCGCCGGAAACCGGAATACAGGTAGGGTGGATTTGGGTAAAGCAAGGGTTGGCAAAATAAGCGCCTTTTTTATGGGCCCGCCAGATAGCTGTGGTGTTAGAACCCATGGCATTGGTAGACAAATAAAACACGTTCCCGTAACCACCTGTGGCCAAAATAACCGCGTGGGCACTATGCCGTTCTATTTTACCGGTAATTAAATGGCGGGTAATAATGCCGCGGGCTTTACCATCCACCATTACTAAATCCAGCATTTCGGTGCGCGGGTACATTTTAACTTTACCGTAAGCAATTTGCCGGTTAAGCGCGCTATAAGCACCTAACAACAACTGCTGTCCGGTTTGGCCCCGTGCGTAGAACGTACGCGAAACCTGCGCACCCCCGAACGAACGGTTGGCTAATAAACCACCGTACTCGCGGGCAAAAGGTACGCCTTGCGCCACGCACTGGTCAATAATGTTAACCGATACCTGGGCCAGCCGGTATACGTTGGCTTCGCGGGCGCGGTAGTCGCCACCTTTAATGGTATCGTAAAACAAGCGGTACACGCTGTCGCCGTCGTTCTGGTAATTTTTGGCGGCGTTAATACCGCCTTGCGCCGCAATACTGTGCGCGCGGCGGGCGCTATCCTGGTAGCAAAAAGCTTTTACGTTATAGCCCAACTCGGCCAACGTTGCCGCCGCCGAAGCACCGGCCAAACCCGTACCCACTACAATTATATCGTATTTCCGTTTGTTAGCCGGGTTTACCAGCTTCACGTTAAATTTATGTTTTTCCCACTTCTCGGCTAAGGGGCCTTGCGGGATTTTAGCATCTAATATCATATAAGCAAATGAATTAAATTAACCTTGAAAGAAAAAGTACAACGGCATGATGGCAAATCCCAGGCAAACCACAATAGAAAAGCCGTAACTCACGGCTTTAATGGCCGGCGTATATTTCCGGTGGTTTAAGCCTAAAGTCTGGAAAGCACTCGCAAAGCCGTGTATTAAGTGGAAGCACAAGGCTGCCTGTGCAACTACGTACAATAACACGTACCACCAAATCTGAAACGACTCTACTACCACGCTGTATAAATCTTCGTTGCCTTGCGGGTCAGCGGGGATTTCGCCGAAGCGGGCGCGCCAGAAAAAGTTATACAAGTGCACCAACAGAAAAACTAGGATTACCGTGCCTAATAAACCCATGTTGCGCGACGACCAGTTGCTATTCTGTTCCAGGCGGTTAACGGCGTACTTTACCGAACGGGCGTTTTGATTACGCCGGGTGAGTACAAACGCATCGTAGATGTGAAACACAAAGCCGAGCAAGAGCACAATTTCCAGGGTACGAATAACCGGATTGTGGCCCATAAACTCGGAGTAAATGTTAAACGCCTCACCGCCGTCGTTTTTAAATAATTGTAAGTTGCCGATTAAGTGTACCACCAAGAAAGAGCAGAGAAAAAGCCCGGTAATGGACATAATCACTTTTCTGCCAATGGTACTGGAGAATGTTTTCGTGAACCAACTCATTTATGTGGGTAAAGTTTAAGTGATAGGTTAAAAATTGTTTTATTATGTTTTCAAAGGTAATGGCGGGTAATATATAAAACAAAAACAAAAACCTATTTTGAATAAATCTAAATTAAAGGGCTAATATCCGTTGGTTTCAGTTTCTTTCCTTTACCTTTTTTTAATCTTTAATATCTAGTTCTAATAACTATTAGTTTATTGTTTTGTTGCCTGCATATGATAAGTTTAACCGGGTAAATATTTTTGTCCGGGTAAACTAATACATCGCTTATGCCTGTGGCTTTTATTAAGGTGGTATAATATGTAATTAAACTTACGTTCTAAAACAAAGTCCTGGTTCTCTGTGAGGAGTTACTAGCCTAATATTTTTTAATTTTAAATAATCCGGGAGTTTTTAACAGCAATACTTTCTCAATTAACAATTAAATAACAATTTTAAAAGTTAGTAAAAAACAGGTAGGTACCTTTTAAAGCATAATTTTAAAATATTACTGCGCTATACAGGATATAAGAATTAACCAGGTCAGCTAGATTCATGTATTTTTATTTTATTGCGTAATCATAAATTAATACGTTTAGTGGAGTAAATTTTTCCGCGAAATAATATCAATTTTATTCTTAGCTACGTTCTATTGCTATAAAGCTTTTCTATGCGAATAAACTTACCCTTTCATAAAACAATACTACCAGTTTTCTGCTTTTGGGTGCTGGTTTTGTTTTTAGGCTTTTCTACTCAGGTGCAAGCCACCCACATCCGGGCCGGCGAAATTACCGCGCAAAGCGATACTACCTTGCCGGTAGCTAACCGCAACCCGCTCCGGTATTTTTTTAAAATGGTGCAATACGCCGACGTAAATTCGGCAGCCGATAACCCCACGGCCATATTAAGTTTCGGTGATGGTACCTCCCAGGAAGTGGAACGGGCCGACCATCGGAAGATTACCCCGGATACTTGGCGGAACGTGTATTACTTTGAACATACCTATTCGGGACCGGGCACCTTCCGGTTGGTTTACTACGAAGTAAACCGCAGTAAAAACGTAGTGAACATGACCCAATCCGATCAGCAGGATTTTGTGTTAACTACCTTTATTACCATCGACGTTTTCGAGCCTATTAATCATACACCACAATTACTGGTACCTCCCATCGATGTAGCTACCTCCGGCCAACTTTACGTGCACAACCCCGGTGCTTTTGATGCCGATGGGGATAGTTTGGCTTTCCGGCTATATCCTTCGCAGCAAAACTTAACCGACGACCGGGATAATCCGATAATACAAGATGTATTTGGGTTTCAATGGCCGAATAACTTTGGCGGTACGGCTTTACCCAACCCGCCGGGTGGTCCCCCAACGTTCAGCATCAATGCGGTAACTGGGCAAATTACCTGGAACACACCGGGGCGCTTAGGCGATTACAACGTAGCTTTTTTTGTGGAAGAATGGCGCGATGGGCGCAAAATAGGGGAGGTGCTCCGCGATATGCAAATCCGGGTTTTACCCACCGATAATCAGCCACCCCGTTTGTCGGAGAAGGAGCTTTGCGTTATTGCCGGAACTGCCATTCAGGAAGCGGTTACCGTAACCGACCCAGACCCGGGTAATATTATTACTATACAAGCCTACAGCGGTATTTTACCTCCGGCTACTTTCAGACAGTTAAATAATAATAATGGACAGTTTAACTGGCAAACCCAGTGCGAAGATGTGCGAGAAAAGCCGTACCAAGTAGTTTTCCGGGCGGTAGATAACGCGGCTGTTCCCCTGGCGGACATTAAACCCTGGAACATCCGGGTAATCGGGCCATCACCGACCGGCTTTACAGCCGCTATTGAAGGGGGAGGTATTCGATTAAACTGGGACAGCTACCAGTGCCAGGGAGCCGAAAAATTATACATCTACCGCAAAGAAGGCGAGTCGGACTTTGTGCCGCAAATATGTGAAACGGGCGTACCGGCTTCAACGGGGTTTGTGCGGATTGGGGAAGTAAACAAAGACCAAGTTACCTTTTACGATAACGGCATAGCCGGGGGTTTAAAACGGGGTCAGACTTATTGCTATACCATCTATGCGGCTTGGCTGGCACCGGGCAATGGCGAAAGCTTAGCGGCCGTACCTGCCTGCGTTATTCTGCCGGATAATGTGCCCATGCTTACCAACGTGAGTGTTACCGAAACCTCTACTACTACCGGTAAAAATTTGGTAAAATGGACTCGTCCGCGTGATGGAGTAACCGGTTTAACCCCGCCTTTGCAGTATCGTTTATCGCGGGTAGAGGGTCAGGTTGGTCCGGTAGCCGCCTTTGCTCAAATTTACCAATCCGGTAACTTAAACGATACCACCTTTACTGATACTAATCTAAATACCGAAGAAAAAGCATATACCTATAAAATCGAGTTATTCCATTCGCCGGGCGGTACGGCTGCTTTGGTAGATACGGCTTCGCCGGGATCAAGCGTACGCTTAACCACTGCTTCGGAAAATAAGGCCATTACTTTGAACTGGACCTACCGGGTACCCTGGAACAATACCGCGCGCAAGCACCTGATCTACCGGCAAATTGGCAATGCCTTTATTTTAATCGACAGCGTAGATGCTACCATTAACGGGGGCACTTACGTAGACCGGGGTACATATAATAACCAGCCCCTGGTAGAAAATCAGGAATATTGTTATTACGTAACTACTAAGGGCCGCTACTCCAACCCACGAATTCCGTATTTGCTGCTCAACAACAGCCAGATTTCTTGTACCAGTTTCGAAGATGTAACGGCGCCTTGTCCGCCGGTATTAAGCATTAATGAGCTTATTTGCGAACAGCTCACGGCGCAAACTCCCATCCAAAATGTATTAACCTGGGTACCGAATGTAACGCCGCCGTGTGGCTCTGATATTGCTTACTATACCATTTACTACAAAGCTTCGCCCGAAAGTGAGTACGATTCTATTGCCACTACGCCTGCCAACGTAACCACTTACACCCACGGCAATTTAACCTCGTTTGCGGGTTGTTACGTGGTAACGGCCACCGATGCGGCAGGCAACGAGAGCGAAGTAAGCAACGAAGGGTGCAAAGACAACTGCTTCTACTTTAGCTTGCCCAACATTTTTACCCCGAACGGCGATAACAAAAACGATGTGTTTAGACCCGACGATAAACGGCCAAGCTTTATCAAATCAACTAAGTTTACCGTGTTTAACCGGTGGGGAGGCAAACTCTACGAAAGCACTTCAGATCCTATGATTAACTGGCGGGGAGTAGATAACGGCGGTAGCCGGGTGCCGGATGGCGTATACTACTACCAGGCCGAAGTAGAATTCTTTACCCTGGATCCGAAAAACACCCGCAAAACGTACAAAGGCTGGGTGGAGATTGTTAGATAGTTGAAAGGTTAGAAAGTTGTTTTTTGCTATTTGAATAAGAAATGGAAAGGCTGGCAATTTTGCCGGCCTTTTCTGTTTACCAGATTATCCGTTATTTTGCCCTGTTAAATAAGGAAGCAATTTTGGCTTATCCAGTGTTTACTCAATTATTTTTAAAATTTTTACTTTTTACAACCTTTAAACTTTTCAACCTTACAACTTTCAAACTTTTCAACTTTCTAACTCTAAAAACTACTAAATGAAAGCATATATATTTCCGGGTCAGGGTTCGCAGTTCTCGGGCATGGGGCGCGATTTATACGAGCAATATCCGGCCGCAAAGGCTTTATTTGATAAAGCAAATGAGCTATTAGGATTTAACATTACCCAAATCATGTTCTCGGGCTCCGACGATGAACTAAAGCAAACCAACGTAACGCAACCCGCTATTTTCTTGCACTCGGTTGCGATGGCTACCGTAGCTCCGGATTTTAAACCCGAAATGGTGGCGGGGCATTCATTAGGTGAGTTTTCGGCGTTGGTGGCCAATAAAGTACTGGCTTTTGAAGATGCTTTGCTTCTGGTGGCCAAACGCGCACAGGCCATGCAAAAAGCGTGTGAGGCTAACCCATCGGCCATGGCGGCTATTCTGGGCCTCGACGATAGAACCGTGGAAGAAGTGTGCGCCCAAATTGAGGAAATAGTAGTGGCCGCTAATTACAATTGCCCAGGGCAGTTAGTAATTTCGGGTAGTAACCTGGGGGTAGCTATAGCTTGCGAAAAATTAAAAGTAGCGGGCGCTAAACGCGCTTTACCTTTGCCAGTGGGAGGCGCTTTCCACTCGCCTTTAATGCAACCCGCCGAAGCCGAATTGGCCGAAGCCATTAAAAATACGCAGTTTAACGAAGGCATTTGCCCGGTTTACCAAAACGTAGACGCCAAACCTTACACCGATCCGGAGCAGATTAAGCAAAACTTAATAAAGCAATTAACCGCACCGGTACGCTGGACCCAAACGGTACAGAACATGATTACCGATGGCGCTACTTTGTTCGTTGAGTGCGGGCCAGGTAAAGTTTTACAAGGATTAGTAAAAAAAATAAACAAAGAGGCGGAAGTAGCCTCGGCGCTTTAAGCGATAGGTGGTTATAGGTTATAGGTTTTAAGTTTTAAAAGGTGCCTCGTAAGTGCCTGCCCGGAAAAACAAAAAGCTTATAACCTATAACTTATAACCAATAACCACTTATAACTAATCCGCTATCACTTATTTAAATTTTTTAACTTCTAAGGTGTCCGGGCATTGCGCCAGCAGTTGTTGGCTGCTTAAGCCAAGCACCGGGTGAATAAAATCCGGGGCTATTTCGGTGAGGGGTACCAAAGTAAAACGCCGGTTCTGCAACTCCGGGTGCGGAATGGTGAGGCGTTGCGTTTGCAAAACTACATTGCCGTAAAATAAAATATCAATATCAATTACCCGGGCACCCCAGCGTACCCGGCGCACCCGGCCTAATTCGGCTTCCAGAAAATTTATTTCCCGCAACAATTCTTCGGGGGCTAACGGGGTTTCTATGGCCAGCACTTGGTTCAGAAAGGCTTGCTGATTTTCTACGCCCCAGGCGGCAGTTTCGTAAATACCCGATTGTTGCTTGATTTCGCCTAACCGATCACCAATTAAATTCCGGGCCTGAAAAAGATAATCTTCGCGGTTGCCCAGGTTACTTCCTAATAATAAATAAGCGGTAAACATATTTTACATTCAAACTCCACGGCCAACAAACCACAGATTGCATAAATTTTAAAAATTTTTATTTTTTATAAAGGTGAATACAGACCAAAATTTAAAAATTCTGCCAGATTAACCTTTCTATAACGAGCACCCGGGCATTCTATTTTAGTACTTTAAATCTCGAGTAAAGCACCAATCGGTGCAAGGAGCTAGCTTAGTGTTTCCGGAAAAAAGCAATGGTTTGATCGGCCACAAATTGCGTGCTGGCGGGTAAAGTTAGCTCCGGGTAAGGATGTTTGCCCCCGAAAGTATGGCCACCTTCCGGTAAAATAACGACCTCGGCTTTGGGTTGATTGGCTTTTAATTCGTAGGCCATGCTTACCGGCAAAGTTTCGTCATCTTCGGCGTGCAAAATTAACAAGGGTTGCTGTAAACGGGCTACCACGCTGGGTATATCCAGGCGGGCCTGGTTCGCCCGGAAATCTTCAACTAATTGGTAATAAAGCGGCATTTGCTGGTTAATGCGGGAATTATAAATGTAGTGTACCCCGTTTTTTTGCCAGTCGGTTATGAGCTGCTCGGGCCAGCGCATGGTCATATCACTCACGGGTGCCCAACCCGCTACCGCCTTAATGCGCGGTTCTTCGGCCGTTTTTAAAATTACCAGCCCGCCGCCCCGGCTATGCCCAATCAGGTACAGTTTATTCAAGTCCATTTCATCTTGCGGCAACGCAGCCGGCGAATGAAATAAGTAATCTATTAAAATACCTAAATCGTCCAGCTCAATCGAAAAGTTATTCCGGCCAAAGGCTTCCATGTCCGTTAAATCTTCGCCGTTAAGCGTAGTGCCGTTGTGCGATAAGTTTAATTTTATAAATACAAAACCTTGATTGGCAAAATAATCGGCCAGTAAATTAAAATGCCCCCAATCTTTAAAACCTTTAAAGCCATGCACAAAAATAACAACGGGTTTCGCTTGCTGATTTTTTATAAAGCGGGCATCTGCGCCAAAAGCCCGGCCGTGTTTCGGGGTTAATTCAAAACCTATTTTCTGCATAAAATGTATCGGTGAAATGTATTTAAAGTAAGATTCTCCAATTTTTTAAGTTTTCTGTTATTGTTAACAGGGCAGTAACTTAATCAGCAAATTAGTTATTTCTTGCCAGGCATGCTACCAACAGCGGTTGTAGGTTATACTAAAAGCTTTGTAAAACGTAGCAAATTTTAAAAATTAAGCGAATCTAATGTGCCCGATAAAGTTTAATTAGTTTGCGCTGTTCACTTAAGCACGTAAAAGTTGCTTAGCAAATATGTGATTTTGAGAAGCAACTGGGTGCCCGGCTAAAAGTAAAATTTAAAAATTTAAAAAATTACAAAAGCCTTTTAGAAAACGGCTTACCCCGGGGCAAGTACCGGGTGTGTTAATATTTTGCCATCCGATTACTTGGATTCATTCCGCCGTCATTGTAATATTGTGCTGCCCGCGAAATGAAGATAACTTTAGACGAGATACAAGCCCCCATCGCCCAGGAAATGCGCGAGTTTGAAACTAAATTTCGCCAGTCGATGCGTTCTAAAGTGTTGTTGCTCGATAAAATCATGAGCTACATTGTAAAACGGAAAGGCAAGCAAATGCGGCCCATGTTCGTTTTCTTTTCGGCTAATTTGTTTTCCAACGGCATTTCGGATGCTACTTACCGCGGCGCTGCTCTTATTGAATTGCTGCATACGGCCACCCTGGTGCACGACGATGTGGTAGACGATGCCAATTACCGACGCGGCTTTTTTTCGGTAAATGCGCTCTGGAAAAACAAAATTGCCGTTCTGGTGGGCGACTACCTGTTATCTAAAGGGTTATTGCTCTCGCTGCAACACAACGATTTTGATTTGCTGAAGATTGTATCGAATGCGGTACGCGAAATGAGCGAAGGCGAACTGCTGCAAATCGAAAAGGCCCGCCGCCTGGACATTACCGAAGAAATTTATTTTGATATTATCCGGCAAAAAACCGCTTCACTTATTGCTTCTTGCTGCGCCGTAGGGGCCGCTTCTTCCGGGGCCGACCAAGCGAGCATCGAGAAAGCCCGGCTTTTTGGCGAAAAAGTAGGCATCGCTTTTCAGATTAAAGACGACTTGTTTGATTATGGCACCGCCGAAATTGGCAAACCCGTTGGCATTGACATTAAAGAGAAAAAAATGACTTTGCCGCTGATTTACGCTTTACAGCAAGCTAGCTGGCTTACGAAACGGCAAATGATTTACAACGTTAAAAACAACAACGGCAAAAGCCAGGTGGTAACCAAAGTAATTGATTTTGTGAAAAGCTCTGGCGGCTTAGATTACGCCATCACCCGCATGAACCAATTTGCCAACGAAGCCCTGGAAATCCTGCACACCTTCGAGCCTTCTCCTTCCCGTACTTCGCTCGAGCAATTAATCCGGTTTACGATCGAGCGGAATAAGTAAATTTTATAAATCAGGCTCACTATAGGTCTTACTGCGGGTAATCTGGGTATAAAGCGGCTTTTCCAGGGTGTAATATAAAATAATAGCCAAGCCATTAAGCGCCAGAAAAATAAGGAAGCGGCTGGTAGAAAGGTGAAAATAGAAGAACTCGTAAATTAAACCGCTGTGAATTAGAAAGAACGCGTAGGAGCTTTTACCAAGTACCTGGGCCGGTTTAGTAGCTAATATTCTGGCAAAAAGAGTATTTTCGGTTATTAAACCATAGAGTAAAATACCAATGGCTACTGGCAAGCAAAAATTATTGATGGCGGTGCTCCACTTAACTGCATACGATTCTTCGGTGAACCAAACGATGTTGCTGGTGAAGCCTACCAAACCAATGCCCGCTAGCGTAAGCAACAAGCCCATTATTGTAAATAATTTATTTTGCGATAAAACGCTAGCCTGCCGGTAATACTGGGCTACCAAATAGCCGCAATAAAACTCGAAACAACGGCCAAAAAAGGTATAACCCAGCATGAAACTTAAAGAGTTAAAAAAAATGGTAGCGTAATAAGCTTTCGCCAAAACCACCAGCGTGCCGCCACTTAATATAAGAATAAGTAAAGTAACTAAACCGTTCAGGCGGAACAGGCTAAAAAGTAGGGGAGCCAGCAAGTAAAAACAAGCTTCTACCGTTAAAGACCAACCCGGCCCAATGCCCGTAAATTTGTACGCATCAAAAAAGCCTTTTAACAAAGTTAAGTTTAAAAACCAATGCCGGGAGTTGGCATCGTTTTGCCATACCAAAATAAGCACGGTTAATAGCATATACAGCGGATAAATGCGGGCAAAGCGTTTTAGCAGGTAATTTTTATAATCGATGCGGCCCGAAACCGGATTGTATTTGTAAGAAATTAAAAAGCCACTCAAAACAAAAAAAATGGTTACCCCGGATTGGCCGGCAAAAACCATTTGGTTCCAGTATACCGAGCTAGTATTGGCCGGAAACGCATGATGGAAAAAAACCAGATAAGCCGCCAAAGCCCGCAGACCGGTAAGTGCCGGAAAATATTTGTTTTTAATTAAAGAGTCGGCAGCGGGTGAGGTCAAACAGCGTACGGTTTAAAATAGAAGTAAATTTATGAGGATTTACGCATTATGTGCGCTTCTTGTAAATGCGGCCAAATCACATTTTTTAAAATTTATCTTTTTAATCATCAAATAAGAAATTAGAGCCACGGCCAAACCCATAATGGCTCTACCGGAACTTAATAAATTTAAAAAAGCCAACCGCAAATGGCTGGCTTTTTAAATTGTTATACCAAAAATTATAATTTTTTAAAATTTATTCTTTTACTAGTTTATCAATGGTTTGGTTAAAATCCTGCACAAATTCGTCATAGTATTTGCCGGTGCCCGGGCCCGAAAAGCCGGTATGAATTTTCCGAACGTCGCCTTTTTTATCGATGAAAATCGTTGTTGGGAAGCCTAATACATGATTGAGCATGGGCAAGGTTTTAGCGGCTTCTTCTTTGTCGCGGGAGCCGGCAATCAGTAAATCGTAACCTACCTGCAAGCGGTCGCGCATACGTTCTACACGAGGTTTGGCTTGTTCAAATTCCGGACTTTGCTCGTAAGCCAGGCCAATTATTTCGATGCCCCGGTTTTTATTTTGTTCGTAGAAAGGAGCCAGAAATTTGGTTTCATCCATGCAGTTGGGGCACCACGAACCTAATAATTGCACCACTACTACCTTGTTGCGGTATTTCTCGTCGTTAAGCGATACTTTCTGGCCGTTTAAATCCGGGAAGGAAAAACTAAGCTTGGTATAGCCTTTTTTTAAATAAGTTAAGGTGTCCGCCGAAGGCAGCTCGGCATTGGGGTTTCGTACGCCGGTCCAGGTAATATAACTTGATTTTCCTGCCCAAAAATCGCCTTTTATTTTATCGGTGCCGTCGGGTTTGGCTTTAAACAAATACGCGTGCGAGCCATCAAAAGTAGAAAGGCGTAACTCATCGGCGTTTACTTCGCCGGCCAGGTAACGGTAGTCGCCGGTAGTGCTTAAGAAAGTACCTTTTAATCTGTTGCCTTGCTGCTCAAACACCCCAATGGCTTTGTCTTCGGAGCCATCCTCATTTTTAAAAATTACGTCCCACTTGCCGGTATAATCATAACTGGCAGCTTTCGGTTTTTCGGAGAACCGGTAATCCTTACCTAATTCGGCGGTAAACGCTACTTCGTAAGGTTGGTCTAAACGATACCGGACCCATTTGCCTGTGAGGCCGTCTTGCTGGTCGTTGATTTGGGCTTGGATGTCGGCGTCAAAAATATGCAGGGGTATGGTAACCGAGTCGCCGGTAACGGTAATTTCGTCGAGTAATATTTTTTCTTCGCCGTTAATCAGATACGCTACCGTTTTCCCGTTTTCCTGCTTATCAACCTGCATTAAAAAGGGCAGTTCCTGGTTAGATACGGTAAGCACCGCTCGCCACATGCCAGGTTTTAATTCCTTTGGCGCTTGTTGGCAACTCAAGGCCATTAACAAAATAGCCGCGAGTAAAACATTCCGGAGGGTTATGGATAAAGGAAATAGTTTCATAAAAAAAAATAGAGTAACACGTAAAACCGGCTCCTATGTGCCGGGCGCAAAAATACAGAAGAAACCAACAGTTTTTAGTTATGTCTACTAAATTAATAGAATTAAGTACTGGTTTAAATACGTTTAAATCAAATAAAAGCTAATTGATTCAATAGCTGAAAAATCAAAATTTTTAAAATTTTGTGCGTTTCTGGGTTAATAACCATCCAGGGTGGTAGCTGGTTTTAGTACTGCCAGTTACTAAGTAGCGTGTTGGTTGCCGGAGCGTCCGGAATTTTAAAATTTTAAAAATATAACCAAAACACCGCCTGCTTTACTCGCACTTAATGCCTGTTTATAAAAATTTCTACGGATTGTAGCTTCTGTTAGGAAAGAAGGGTAACGATTGGTAAGGTTTAACCGTCTAAAGAGGAATAGCGTTAGTAAATTTTAAATTAGCGCTAAAATTTATGAAGTAAATTTGCTCACTTATTTGTTATTAATATAAATTATAAAATAGCTCCCGCGGAAATAGCACTTTTATTGGGGGTTATATATATTTGCGCAAATTGGACTTACGAGGGGTCAGAAGCAGTTTTGGCCACGTTAATTATTTAAATTTTCACATCAACAACCAATACTATGGCATTTGATATTGATATGATTAAGGCAGTTTATGCCGGATTAGGGGAAAAGATAGCTGCTGCCCGCCAGGCAGTGGGCCGTCCGTTGACCCAAACAGAAAAAATATTATACGCACACTTATATAATGGCTCGGCTACCCAAGCCTACGAGCGTGGCAAATCGTACGTAGATTTTGCCCCGGACCGGGTAGCTATGCAAGATGCCACCGCCCAGATGGCATTGCTGCAATTTATGCAAGCAGGCAAACCTAAAGTTGCCGTTCCTTCTTCCGTACACTGCGATCACTTAATTCAGGCTCGGGTAGGGGCAAATCAGGATTTATCTGAAGCTTACGCCGAAAACAAAGAAGTTTATGATTTCCTGGCTTCTGTTTCTAATAAATACGGTATTGGCTTCTGGAAACCCGGTGCCGGTATTATTCACACGGTAGTGCAAGAAAACTATGCCTTTCCGGGTGGGATGATGATTGGTACCGACTCGCACACGCCGAATGCGGGTGGTGTTGGTATGATTGCCATTGGTGTTGGTGGTGCCGATGCGGTAGATGTAATGGCCGGTATGGCCTGGGAGTTAAAGTTTCCGAAAGTAATTGGTGTAAAACTTACCGGTAAAATGAGCGGCTGGACTGCTCCGAAAGACGTAATTTTAAAAGTAGCCGGTATTCTTACCGTTAAAGGCGGTACCGGAGCTATTGTGGAATATTTCGGCGAAGGCGCCAACAGCATATCTTGTTCCGGTAAATCTACCATTTGTAACATGGGTGCCGAAATTGGCGCTACCACTTCGGTTTTTGGTTACGACGATAAAATGCGCGAGTACCTGATCCACACCGATCGGGCCGATGTAGCGGAATTAGCCGACCAGGTTGCCGAGCACCTGCGCGCCGATGATGAAGTTTACGCTAACCCCGAATCTTTCTACGATCAGTTAATTGAAATTGATTTAAGCACCTTGGAACCGCACGTAAACGGACCGTTTACGCCGGATGCCGCCTGGCCGATTTCCGAATTTGCCGCTGCCGTGCGCGAGCACAACTGGCCTTCTAAATTAGAGGTAGGTTTAATTGGTTCTTGTACCAACTCGTCTTACGAAGATCTTACCCGGGCCGCTTCTCTGGCACAACAAGCCATTGATAAAGGCCTTACCGTTAATGCTGAATATACCATTACACCGGGTTCGGAAGTAGTACGTTACACCGCTGAGCGCGATGGTATTTTAAATACTTTTGCCGAAATAGGCGGGGTAGTTCTGGCAAACGCTTGCGGTCCGTGTATTGGCCAGTGGGCCCGCCATACCGACGACCCAAGACGTAAAAATTCTATTATTACTTCGTTTAACCGCAACTTTGCCAAACGGAACGACGGTAACCCCAACACCCACGCTTTTGTGGCTTCGCCCGAAATTGTAACCGCTTTTGCTATTGCCGGCGATTTAACGTTTAACCCATTAACCGATACCTTACCCAATAAAAACGGCGAGCAAGTTAAACTGGATGAGCCCACCGGTATTCAATTCCCCGAAAAAGGCTTCTCCGTGGAAGATGCCGGGTATATTGCCCCCGCCGCAGATTCAAGTGCCGTAGAAGTAATCGTGGATCCAAATTCGGATCGCTTGCAATTGCTTGAAGGCTTTGCGCCGTGGTCTGGTACTAACTTAACAGGTCTGCGGTTATTAATTAAAGCCCAGGGTAAATGTACCACCGACCATATTTCTATGGCGGGTCCTTGGTTAAAATACCGCGGTCACCTGGATAATATCTCCAATAACATGTTAATCGGGGCTATTAATGCTTACAACAGCGAGGCCAATAACGTGAAAAACCAACTTACCGGCGCCTACGGCGAAGTTCCGGCGGTTGCCCGGGCCTACAAAGCTGCTGGTATCGGCTCGGTAGTAGTCGGCGACGAAAATTATGGCGAAGGTTCCAGCCGGGAACACGCGGCTATGGAGCCCCGCCATTTAGGCGTGTTAGCGGTACTGGTAAAATCATTTGCCCGTATTCACGAAACCAACCTGAAAAAACAAGGTATGCTGGCTTTAACCTTCGCGAATAAAGAAGATTACGACCTGGTTCAGGAAGACGATACTTTTGATATTTTAGGATTAACCGAGTTTGCTCCGGGCAAACCGTTGCAGGTAGTATTGCACCACGCCGATGGCACCACCCACACCTTCGACGTGAACCATACCTACAACGAAGGCCAGATTGCCTGGTTTAAAGCGGGTTCTGCCCTTAACCTCATTCGGTTGCAGGAACAAACTACTTCCGGCCCTATGCAAGGTTAAGCGCTTATAAGTAAACCGGTACTTTCTTATAAAAAGCCGGTTAACTTAAATACATCAATTTGATACAAAAGCTCAGCATCTGTTAAAGATAGCTGAGCTTTTTTTATGCTAATACTGAGCAAGTATATACCAATTGTCCTACGGGTATTTTAAACAGATCTTAAACCTTGAATTTTTTAAAATATGGGCTTCAGCCGCCACAATAGATAAAATTAAAATAAGTGAGTTTAGTTTTTCAGAGCCTAAAATCAATGACATGCAGAAAAGCCAAAAATTCTGGGGAACTAAAAAAAGTGTTATGATTTAACGGTGCGGCGAAGTGTTTGGCGAAAGAAAAAGACATAAAAAAAGGAAGTGTAAAACACTTCCTTTTTAGTAGCCCGTAGGGGAATCGAACCCCTGTTACCAGAATGAAAATCTGATGTCCTAACCCCTAGACGAACGGGCCGTATATGCTACCTGAATAATTACTGCCTGAATTATTTTGGTGGTGCAAATATAGAAGGTGCTTTGTAGTTTTCCAAAACTTTCGAAAAAATTTAAATATTTTCAACAAAACTTAATTCGGGCATCTATTCAACTAAAGAATAAAATAATTTGTTTTAAAAATATAGATTAATAAATTCGCCCCTTACTATTAACCCCTTAAACGTACGTTACCATGTCAAAAATAAAAGTTGCCATAAACGGATTTGGTCGGATTGGCCGTCTTACATTCAAATCGTTATTAGGAAGAGAAAACGTGGAGATTGTAGGTATCAACGACCTTACTGATAACAATACTCTTGCTCATTTATTAAAGTACGACTCTGTACACGGAAAATTTAACGGTACCGTATCGGCGGATGAGCAAAGCTTAACAGTAAACGGCCAGCGCATTGAAGTATTCGCGGAGCGCGATCCTAAAAATTTGCCTTGGGGTAAATTGGGAGTAGATGTGGTTCTGGAATCTACTGGCCGTTTCGTAGACGATGTAAGCGCAGGTGCGCACTTAACTGCTGGCGCTAAAAAAGTAGTAATCTCGGCTCCAGCTAAAGGTAAAGTAGCTACCGTAGTATTAGGTGTAAACGAAAACATCTTAACCGGCGACGAAACTATTGTTTCTAACGCTTCTTGTACTACCAACTGCTTGGCCCCAATGGCTAAAGTGCTGGACGATGCTTTTGGTATTGAAACCGGTTACATTACTACCATCCACGCTTATACTTCTGACCAGAACTTACACGATGCCCCGCACAAAGATTTAAGAAGAGCGCGCGCTGCCGCTCTTTCTATTATCCCAACTTCTACGGGTGCTGCTAAAGCCGTTGGTTTAGTATTACCGCACTTAAACGGTAAATTAGATGGTATTGCGATGCGCGTTCCGGTTCCAACTGGTTCTTTAACCGACTTAACTGCGGTTTTAAAAAGTACACCTTCCAAAGAAGAAATCAACGCTGTGTTCAAGAAAGCCGCTGAAAACGAATTTAAAGGTATCTTGGAATACGCCGAAGATCCAATCGTGTCGGTTGATATCGTAGGAAATACCCACTCTTGTATTTTCGACGCCGAATTAACTGCTATCAGCGGCAACTTAGTAAAAGTGGTTGGCTGGTACGATAACGAAGCCGGTTACTCTGCCCGCGCTGCTGACTTAATCGAAAGATTAGCTGATCAGGTAAAATAATTTACAGCAATAATATTTTTAAAGAAAAGCCCATTCTAACGATGGGCTTTTCTTTTTTATTGGAATTTGTTGCCCAGAGTGGTTCAATTACCGTATGGCAGTTTAATAAAGATCGGCTTTCTTCTACCGGAAAGTCAAAATTTTTAAAATTACCTTGCTGATAAAAGTACTTTTCGCCAAAACGACCTACTATGAAAACAATCCCGCTAAGTATCCGCAAAATTCTGGTTCCCGTAGATTTTTCAGAATTATCGCAGCACGCCTTTGCCGTTGCTTTGCAGTTAGCCCAAAAAAGTCAGGCACAAATTAAATTATTGCATGTAGTAGAAATGCCTCTTACCGCCGGTTACGGCGCAACCTACGCCAGCATGGATATGAACCCCGTGGGAGCGTATCAAAATTACGATTTTATGTTGCCCGAATTGCTGGAGCAATCAAAGCAGCAAATGGAGAAACTAGCACAAGTGGGCACCGCCGCCGGAATTATTATAGAACAGGAAGTAACCGCTGACCGGATTATTGCCAAACTGGTAAGTGTAGTTACCGAAGAACAAATGGATCTGGTAGTAATCGGCTCTGAGGAAACCAGCGGGCTAGAAGAGTTTTTAATTGGTTCCGATGCCGAAGAGGTGGTGCGGCATTGCCCTTGTCCGGTGCTCACGGTTAAAAAGCAACACGATTTTTTACAAATAAATAATATTCTATTCCCCTCCGATTTTTCGCCGGAAACAAGACAAATTATGCCGTACGTGGCTTTTGTTCAGGAATTTTTTGGAGCTAACCTGCAAATTTTACACGTGCAAACCAGCGACAATGCCTCGGCCGCGGCAGAAGAAAGAACCCGGATGGAGGCTTTTGTAACCGAAAATAATTTAAAAAAAGTGCAGTTGTTGGTGCAATCCAACGCTTCGGCCAGCGAAGGAATTATGGCGGCTATAAAAACCTCGCCGCCGGATTTAATTTTAATGCCTACCCACGGCCGAACCGGTCTGGCGCATTTATTTAACAAGAGCGTTGCCGAAAGTGTGGTAAACCACGCCGCTATTCCGGTGCTCACGTTTCATTGGCCGGTTGCCTCCGAATAACCTTAGATTTGCCCCGATAACTCTTACTTAATATAATTCCTGAAATAAAAGTAATTTTGCTTTAAAGCAGTTAATTTTCCGGCGGATTAATGGCACGGGCATCCGTTACATGGCAGAAAAAACAAAGATTTTATTTATTCTTAACCCAAAGTCGGGGCGCACCAGCCAGTTAAACGTGCCGGATTTACTTACCCGTTACCTGGATGCCGACCGGTTTAAGTACCAACTGGTGCATACCGAATACGCAGGTCATGCGACGGAACTGGCCCGGCAAGGCGCCCAGGATGGTTACCAAATAGTAGGAGCCATTGGTGGCGATGGTACCGTAAACGAGGTAGCCCAGGGCTTGCTGGATACATCGGCAGTTTTAGCTATTCTGCCCAAAGGATCGGGAAACGGATTGGCCCGGCACCTGGGTATTCCTATGAACCTGCGGCATGCCATTGGAATTATCAATGAATATCATTCTTCCGCCATTGATACTTGTAAGATTAACGGGCATCCGTTTTTTTGCACGGCCGGTATTGGCTTTGATGCCTACATTAGTTCTATTTTTGCTAGTAATACCAAGCGGGGCTTGCAAACCTACGTGCGCTTGGTGCTGCAGGAATTTACTAAGTTTAAACCTCAGGAAGCCGTATTACAACTAAACGAACAACAAATAAAAACCAAGGTTTTTGTAGTGGCTTTTGCCAATGCCACGCAGTACGGCAACAATGCCCACATTGCGCCCAAGGCCGATATCCGGGACGGTTTACTGGATGTTTGTTTAATCCGCGATCTGGATTTTAGGAAAGCCATTAACTTAAGTTTGGGCATGCTTACCAAGCGCATTGCGGCGGGTAGTTCGGCGGAGTATTTTACAACGACAACCATAAACGTGCGCAGCGAGCAAAATTTTAAATTTCACGCTGATGGCGAATATATTGGTGAAGCCAGCCGTTTTGAAGTAAGTATAAATCCCTTATCGTTAAAAGTAATTCACCCGAAAGGTAGATAGGGAGGAAGTTGTAGGTTTAAAGTTATAAGTTTTAAGTTTTAAGTACATACAGCCTGTTTTAAATTGAGAATTTTAAAAATTTAAAAAGCGCTGAACTTGTGAAAAAGATGTTGCTCAAAAAATAAGTTAATTTAAATCGATATTCTGCTCGTTACCTGGTAAACGATCAGCAGGAACGTATATTCTAAAACCTAAAACATACTACATACTACCTAAAACATACAACCTAACATGGCAGATAAAAATAAGAAGGGGCGGCAAGGCGTGGTTTTTTCTACCGATCCGGATTTTAATTATTCGTACGAGTCCGAAGAACAAGCGCAAACCTTACCGCCGCAACAGCAAAATTTAAAAGTACAGCTCGATAAAAAAGCCCGCGCCGGCAAGCAAGTAACTTTAGTAACGGGTTTTATCGGTACGGAAGAAGATTTAAAAGAACTTGGCAAAATGCTGAAAAATAAATGCGGGGTTGGCGGCACCATTAAAGATCAGGAAATTGTAATTCAAGGCGATTTCCGCGACAAGATTCTGCAAATTTTAATGCAGGCCAATTACAAAGTAAAGAAAGTGGGCGGCTAAATTAAATTTTTAAAAAATTACCTGTAGTCAATAATTAATCAACTAAGATTTAACCTGTAAGGCTTTCTCTAAATCTTCCGGCGTATCTATCCCGAAGGTTTCCAGGTAAGTTACGGCAGTTGCAATTTTATACCCGTTTTCGAGCCAGCGCAATTGCTCCAACGATTCGGCTTTTTCCAGGGAAGAGGACGCCAACTGGGTAATTTGTTCCAGAATATCAGCCCGGTAGCCGTAAATGCCAATGTGTTTAAAATAGGGGTGTTTTTGGTGCCAGGTAGCTTCTTCGGCGCCCCGCAAGTATGGTATGGGTTGCCGGCTGAAATAAATCGCTTCCTGGTGCTGGTTAATCACTACTTTTGGCGAATTAGGATTAAATAGCTCTGCTGCGGTTTCTATGGGTTTTACCAGGGTAGCCAATTGCGTAGCGGGGTTCTCGAAGCAAGCCACGAGCAAATTAATTTGTTCCGGTTGAATAAACGGCTCATCGCCCTGAATGTTAATGATAAAATCGTGCGGCACATTAAACCGGGTATACGCCTCGAAACACCGGTCGGTACCACTTTGGTGGTGACTGGCCGTCAATACCACTTCGCCGCCAAAACGCTGCACTTCCGCCATAATCCGTTCATCATCGGTAGCCACCAATACCTTGCTGAGTTTTGCCTTGCTGGCTTGCTCATAAACCCGTTGAATCATGGTTTTGCCTTGTATGGCTACTAACGGTTTGCCCGGAAACCGGGTAGAAGCATAACGCGCCGGAATAATGCCGATTACATCCATTCTGTAGAAATTGAAAAATTTAAAAATTTAAGGCTTTTGGGGCTGCAAGTTAAAACGAGAAACCGCAAATGTGGTGATATACCCCAAATTTAATGACGTGCCTGTTTAGGCTTTTTTTTAAATTTTATCAATTCTGGTATAGTTATGCACACTCTGCGGTGGATAGATAAACTGAGATTAAGGTCTGCCTTTCGGATTGTTTTTTTACCTTTGTAATACCAGGTAACAGTTGGTTTTGGTTTGTAAATCCTTGCTTGTGGATATCCCGCAAAAACGCTTTTCGCTCACGTTTAAAGTTCCAATCTGGCAAATCCGCCCTGATTTTGAGCAGGAACTGCTGGCCATAGAACTCCGCGACGGCGACCGTTTGCAAACGGAATTTATTTTGCTGGATGTAAAAACCGGTCAGGCCGGAGCGCCTTACCAAGCTCCGGAAAACTGGTGGGTTGGTTTAGAAGATACCAACTGGCGCGTGTTTTTTCTGCATGGTTTTGCCGATCGCAAAGTAGGGGCGCATGTGGGCATTACGGCCGTTAGTGCCGATAAGCAGCAAATTTTATGGCAACATAACGAAGCTGTTTTTTATGGTTTAGTTGAAGGCGGAAAAGTGCTGGCCCAACCCGATAAAACGGAGAAAGCAAAATTTATCGCCTTGGATGCGCACTCGGGAGCAATTCTGGAAAATGCTATTCCTAGGGAGCAAGCGGAAGCAGCCGTTGCGGCGTTTGCCCGCACCCGAGCACAGCGGGGCTTTTATCCGGTGCCTTATCCAGTAGAAAGTGAATATTTTAATTTGCTGAGCCGGTTTGTTTTAACGCGCACGGGCCGGCAGGTTGCTGGGATTATTGATTATTTAGAAGTAGGTAAGTTTTTAATTTTAAGTTATTACGAAGCTGCTCCGGACGATAAATGGAAAAATTGGCTAGGACTTTTTGCGGCGGAAACCGGGGTGCTCGTTTGGGAACAAGTAATTAATGATAGCCTGGCGGGGTGGGGAACAAGTTCTTTTTTTGTAATGAAAAATACCTTACTTTTTATTACCGAAAAAGATACCCTGGTGGGATATAGTTTTTAATGATATTGCTATGATAAAGTATTTAGTAACAGGCTTGGTGCTGAGCATAACCATTTTTTTTAAAAATACGCCAGTACAGGCAGCGCCCGCTGATTCTATCGGTACAGTAAAAGTAAACGGAGTTCCATTAATCCGGCACCAGGTTACGGCCAAAGAAACTATCTATTCGGTTGCCCGCAAATACGGTGTAGCAGTAGCTAAAATCAAACAGGTTAATCCGGATTTAAAAACTTTGCAAATCGGGCAGGTAATTCTGGTGCCTTTTGCGGCTTCATTCGCTAAAAAAGAGCCGGATGCCCATTTGACCAAAACAGCGGTTCCGAAAGGAAACCGGGTGTTGGTTTCCAGCCAACCCATTGGCCCGGCTTTGTTCGATGCGCAAGGAAACGGCGTGCACCAGGTAGATAAGCAACAAACCTTATTTTCGATTGCCCGGCAATACGGCGTAAGCATAAACGACCTTAAAAAATGGAATAACCTGCCGGATAATACCGTGCAAAATAATCAAACCCTGATTGTAAAGCCCCACGAGCAAACCGCAAAAACAAATACCAATCCGGAGGTCAGTCCGGTTAAGCCGGTTAAACCCGAGTCTACGGCTGTTGCCACTAACCCCGTAGTAGTTGCCCGCCCCGAAACGGTCCGTGCCGATAACCCGGTTGCGCAACCCGAAGAAACCGAAGCCGCCGCAGCTCCCCGGCAAAGTTTTTCGCTGGTAACCGAAAGTGGGTTGGCCGAGTTAATCAGTGAGGGAAAATCCGGGAGTAAATATCTGGCTTTGCACCGTACTGCCCCCGTGGGCTCGTTTATTACTGTCCGGAATCTGATGAACAACCAGGCAGTATCAGTGCGGGTAATCGGTAAATTACCCGAAATTGGCACCAACGACAAAGTAGTGGTAAAAGTATCGAAACGGGCTTACCAGCGGTTGGGTGCCCTAGACAAAAGGTTTATGGTGGAAGTGCAATACGAAGCAGCCGATAAAATCTTGTCTTCTAACCGATAGAAATTTAAATTTTTAAAAATTTTGCTTTTTACCCGCGAGGCGTAAGGTGTAAATAAACTAGGCTTGATTTTAAAAAAAATCGCTTTTTAGCAAGACTTCAACTTATTAAAAGAAATCACTCATTTTAAATTTATCGGCCTTTCCTAGAATTTAAAATAGAGTGCCTCCCGAAAGATTGTTTTTTTATCCGGACCGAAAACTTAAATTTGAAATAAGAAAAAGGTGTCAGTGTCCGTTAGTTTTTGTGTTATGCGTAAATGTTTTTTAGTTTCTTTTTTCTCTTTTGCTCTGGTGCAGCTAGCATGCGCCGCCAGTACCAGTGTAGTTGATTCGGTGGGTACCGTCGTAAAAAACGGTAAAACTTTTATTCTTCATAAAGTGGAGCCCAAACAAACGCTGTATGGCCTGGCCCGGCAATACGGCGTGCCCGTAACCGCCGTGCAGCAAGCTAATCCGGGTTTAACCTCATTGGCGGTGGGGCAAACTGTTTTTGTGCCGGGCCGGGAAAGGGTTACTTCAAGCAATACAGCTTCGGCTACAAGACCAGTAGCGGCGGCCCCAGAAACCACTTTGCCCCCTACCACCGCAATAAATGGGGTTGCTAGCAGCTCCGGAACGCGCGAGCACCAGGTAGAAGCCCGGCAAACTTTATACGCCATTGCCCGTCAATACAACGTAAGCCCCGCCGATTTAAAAAAATGGAATAATTTAACTTCCGATAACTTACAGGAAGGCCAAACTTTGCTCGTAGCGCCTCCGGCAGCTAATGCGGCAACTGCTTCCGTTACTACAACAAGCCCGGCAGCCGATGAAACCGACGCTGCTGCTCCGGTGGTAGCTACTACCCGACCGGCAGCTAAACCAGCTACTGCCGCTGTAACTACCCGCGAAAGCGCACCGGTTAAAGTAGAACGTACCGAAACCCGGGTTTCAGAAAACTTAAGCCGGATTTCGGAAAGCGGTTTGGCCGAAGTAATGGATAAAAGCGAAGGCAGCAAATACCTGGCTTTGCACAAAACAGCGCCGGTAGGCACTATTCTGCAAGTAAAAAATACCCTGAATAACCAAAGTGTGTATGTGCGGGTTAGTGGTAAATTGCCCGAGGGCACCGATAACGACCGGGTAATTATTAAATTATCCAAAAGAGCTTACCAAAAACTAGCGGCTACGGCTAGCCGTTTTCAAGTAGAAGTAAATTATATGCCTTAAGTTTTTTAGAATAAATTTTTAAAATAACTCTATTAAATCTCCCGTACTTCGGGATTTTAATAGAGTTATTTTTTTTGAACGAACATGCAATCGTCGGAATTATATACCTTACTCGAACAAAACTACCAAAAGTTTAACCAGCCGGCGTTTATCATCGACGATCCTATTTCTATTCCGCACCGGTTTACGCAAAAGCAAGATATAGAAATAAGTGGCTTATTTGCGGCGATTTTGGCCTGGGGTCAGCGAAAAACCATTATTGCCAAATGCACTGAACTGCTGCAACGTTTCGATAATGCCCCTTATGATTTTATTAAAAACCACCAGGATACCGACCTGAAAGCCTTAGTGGGTTTTAAACACCGGACTTTTAACGATACCGATTTATTATACCTGGTTTATTTTCTGCACCAGTTTTACCAGCAGCACGATAGCCTGGAGCTGGCCTTTGTAGGTCCGGATAAAATTAAAATCTTAAACCAGAAAGACCGGCTGGAATACTTTCATAACTTAGTTTTTGCCTTGCCCGAAGCTCCCAATCGTACCCGGAAGCATATTTCTACGCCCGCCCGGAAATCGGCTTGCAAACGCATTAACATGTATCTGCGCTGGATGGTGCGCCAGGATAACCATGGCGTGGATTTTGGCTTGTGGCAATTCATGCAACCCGCCGATTTAATTTGCCCCTGCGATGTGCACGTTGACCGGGTGGCCCGCCGCTTAGGCCTGATTATCCGTCCGCAAACCGATTGGCAAACTGCCGTGGAACTTACTTTAAAACTACAGGAATTTGACCCGCAAGATCCGGTAAAATACGATTTTGCTTTGTTCGGGCTGGGTCTGGAAGAACGTTACGGTTAAAAACAATCCTAAAAGATTTTATGTTTAACCGTAGCGTTCCAATGGTTTAAATCAACTACTTCGACTTGTTCCAGTAAATTTTTAAATTTTTGGTTGCCCGGCCAGCCGCAATAATGTCGGGTTTGCCATCGGCGTTTAAATCCTGAACCTGTAAATCTTCGGTAGCCATGGTGTTTTCGTCGATCCAGAAAGATTGCCAAGGCATGTTAGTAGTACCGGCAGGAACGTATAATTTTATGCCTACTTTATTTTCGTTATTCGGATTGCGCCAGCCCGCAATAACCTGGTCCTGGCCTAAACCCAATACATCAGCGGTGGCTAAAGCGTGTCCTTCCTTTATGTTTTCGTCTAATACCTGCCGGGTGGCGTTTTGCCCCAAGGCGTAAACCGCTACGGCGGTGCCGTGCATCGGCTCAATAGTAGCCAGAAACTTCTGGTTGTTTTTGCCATTTCCCAATCGAACTTCGCCGGTGGGTAAGTTTACGCCGGCAATTTCCTGCGCTTTATCCGCCGATAACTTGCCTTTGAAATCAGAAAGGAAACGAACGCCTTCTTTGCCCGCCAGGTAGATATCGGTTTGTTTGGTTTTTGAATTCGGGATTACATCCAGGTTATGGGTGAGGTGCATGGCTTGGTCTAAAGTAAAAATGGGCCAGGAACCACGCGGATTAGCGGGTAGTTGATATGCCTTAATTTTAACCCCAACCCCTTCGCCGGCTTTATTGCCCCGGCCGTGCAGTGGAACCACCACCAGATAAGAGCCGCCATCTTTTGATTTAACCCAGCGCATGCGGTGTACGGTAGGCTCGTGAGGTAAACGTACAGCTTCCCATTTTTCCGTGGGGTTTTTAGGACGGATTAAATAAAACACCGCACCGGACTGAATAGTATCCTGGGTTTCGCCGGGGTTCCATTGGGCGCCCACGGCAATTTCTACTTTACCATCGCCATCTAAATCCTGGGCCGCAATGCACACATTATCGCGTTCGGTTAAGTTTTCGGCCAGTACAAACCTTTTCCAGTCGCCGTTGCGGTACCACACAAATTGTTTTTGGTCGGCTAATAAAATATCGGGCTTGCGGTCGCCGTCTACGTCGCCGATGGCTAAACCATAACCAATCGAAATGGCTGGGTCGATGGTTTGCGCTTCGAAGCGGGGCGTAGGAGGGAAGAAAACCAGCAAGCTTGCTATTACATTCCAAAATAAATAAATGAGCACCATAGTAGTTATTTTTAAAATAGTACAACGCAATTATTCCGGTAAGAGCCGGCCTGCAAAATTTAATTCATGCTTTTTTTAATTTCTTCAATTAAAGCCAGAATACTTGTGTGTGCCGCATTTTGCAGGCGTTTATTATTTAAAGAATTTTTATTATCCGATTTTAAAATAGTTTCTAAGGGTTGGTCCTGGGGCAATTTTTTAAAATTAGTGGTTAATTCTGGTTCAGCTAATTTTTGTAAAGTAAAATTGGTTAAACTGTACCAAAAGCAGTCGTCTTCCATTTCAAATTTTACCGTGTACCCTAACCGATACGGTTGGGTTTTGGTATTCTGGCTTACCCGCAGTAATAAATTATTGGTGCCGATAAGTACGCCGTTACGTAAATCATCTACCTGGATAGTGCCGGCTGATTTGCCACCTTTCGCGAACCAGGCTTTGGCCCGGTGATACAGCTCTAACTGCGGTCCATCTTTCACCAGAACTTCTTCGGCGTAGTAAATCTTTCGGGTGGCGGCATCTATGGGTAAAGTTTGCGCCGGTGCGGCAGTTGTAAAAGCCAGTAATATAAGACAAAGAAAAGTTTTAATGCTGTTGCTACTCAAAAGGCATTTTTTGTAAAAATAAGCAATCCCTGAGAATTTAGCTGCATAAAACATCCGGTTTTTCCGTATTAATACCTTTGTAAATACGTGTTTTTTTTAGTTGTCAGGCACTAAACTTGTAATATTCAGTAATTTACATGCAAGATTATGGGCTTGGGATTAATCGATTGGATTTTTGATAACTTAGATGTTCAGAAGCTGGATAAAAAACAAGTAGTGGATTATTTAGCTTATTTAAAAGAAATATCCGGACAGGAAACTTCTTTAAAGAAAAGTATGAAGTATTATGCGTATAAAGTAGCATTGGAAAACCGGTTGGTTTATCTGGATCAGGAAGCAATAAATACCTGGCACA